>NZ_JBIFFP010000020.1:0-4499 GCF_043557225.1 Sulfitobacter sp. 1A13496
ACTTGCAAATTCGGCGAGTTAACGTGACAACACCCTGTGGAGTTCTACGGCTTGGTATGAGTTCCGTCCCAAACACTTGCATTTAGCGGATATTCCGAATGAACTGGCTTACAAGGGCGAAGCTTGGAAAGGCTGTAGCCTCAGAGCGCACAGCGAGAGTTTTTGCAATCCGCTGCATTAATAAATCTCAGAAAAACACAAGCATGTCTGATTGGCACACGATCTCGCTTTCTGACGCTGCACGCAGGTTATTTCAGGGATGTATTGCTGCAGCGAGTAAAGTCCTCCGAACCAGGTCCGCGATAGCCTCTATCAACGTCTGATCGCTATCTCCAGATGAGTTGTTGATCAATTCTTGGATGAGCCTGTCTTTCGCCGATCATCTCTGGAAACCGGGCATAGCAAGCGAAAGATGATCTACATCAAGCGCGTTCGCGAACCTTCGGGCAACTGCGTAGGCGCCCCTTCGCCCTTCCCGAACCAAAGCAAATCACATCAGCAACCACCCACCCTACCGACGGTCAGCACACCCTAACCCCATATGTAACCATATGTATTCTTGATCCTTTGCAGGCGTTCCGGCGATAAAACCTCCAGTTCCACGGAGGGCACGTGAATCATGGATCCGACAAATTCAGAACTCGAAACAG
Source organism: Sulfitobacter sp. 1A13496 (assembly GCF_043557225.1). NCBI lineage: Bacteria > Pseudomonadati > Pseudomonadota > Alphaproteobacteria > Rhodobacterales > Roseobacteraceae > Sulfitobacter > Sulfitobacter sp. 1A13496. The sequence goes on from NZ_JBIFFP010000020.1 coordinate 651, forward strand.
GCCCCGCGCTGACCCTCGCAAGTTGCAAGGCAGAACCGCGCGTAAACGCCCCCCGGCACGTGCCGTGTTCGAAGCGAACTGTGCCGAGCCGGGTGCGACTGACCTCCAAAACGCCGTCGAACCCTTGAGCACGCGCGCTGCGGCACCTTTCAGACAGACTAATACAAGGAAAACGAATGCAATTCTTCAATAGAAAGCAGCTGGCCCTCTGGGATACGGCGCTCAGTACCTCTGAAGAGCTGGCGAAGGGGTTGTCGCGGCGTCAGTTCGGCTTGGCTGCGGCTGCGGCTTTTGCGATGCCCAAAGCGTTGAGCGCGCATGGCTCCACGCAGGTGACCTCTCAGGGAACCTACAATATCACAGTCGACCCGGTGCGCATCAACACGGGCGATTTTCAGAAGATGGGCGTGGGCTACAACCGCAGCCAGATTCCGACGATCCTGCGCTTCAAGGAAGGTGAGGAGGTTACGATAAACGTGACCAACAACCTCAGCGAAAGCACCTCGATCCACTGGCATGGACTTATCGTGCCCTTCCGTCAGGACGGCGTTCCGGGGATCAGCTTCAACGGCATCGCCCCCGGTCAGACCTTTACCTATCGCTTCCCGATCCAGCAGGCCGGGACCTATTGGTTCCACAGCCATTCAGGCCTTCAGGAGCCGGATGGCGCCTACGGTGCGATCGTGATCGAGCCGCGCGGCAGGGAACGCATACCAGCGCACCGCGACTATGTCGTTCAGCTGGCCGACAAACATCCCCATCCGGGCAACCGCATCTTGCGGAACCTCAAGATGCAGTCCGACTACTACAACCGTTCGCAGCGCACTTTTCAGGACCTGATCCGGGACGCCCGCATGGACGGTCTCAAGGCGACGCTGAAAGAGCGCCGCATGTGGGGGCGCATGCGCATGCTGCCGAGCGACGTCGAAGACGTGCAGGGATTTACCTCGCTGATCAACGGTCGCAGCACGTCGCAAAACTGGACCGGTTTGTTCCGGCCCGGTGAGAAGGTCCGCCTTCGGATCATCAACTCCTCCGCGATGACCTACTTCGACATGCGGATACCGGGACTGAAAATGGTCGTCGTGCAGGCTGACGGCAACGATGTGGAGCCTGTCGCCGTGGATGAACTGCGGGTCGCGGTTGCCGAGACCTATGATGTCATCGTCCAGCCTACGCAGAACAAGGTCTATAGCATTATTGCGGAATCCATGGGCCGCAACGGGCTTGTTCGGGGCACCCTGTCACCCAGAGAGGGCTATGCCGGTGCCGTGCCCCGTCTCAGACCCAAGCCCTTGCTCACCATGGCCGACATGAGCGGCATGATGGGCGGTATGGGTATGGATATGGGCATGGGTATGGGCGACCACGTCATGCAGAACATGACCGGAATGAACCACACCGACATGACAGGCATGGACCATTCAAACATGCAATCCAGCCAGCAGCCCCCGATGCCTGCGATGACCCCGTCAGAGGAAAAGCCGAAGAAAAAGACTTCGATGGCTGGGATGGACCATACGCAGATGCAAAAGCCTGCGATGGACGGCATGGACCACACGCAGATGCAGCAGAAGAAAAAGGCACCGATGTCAGGCATGAACCATGCCCAGATGCAGAAGCCCGCAATGGACGGTATGAGCGGCATGGACAGTATGAGCGGAATGGCAATGTCTGATGGCGGCGATCCGTTCTATGTCCCGGGCAGCGGACTGACGCCTGTCGCGTACAACGGCGGCAAGTTCCTGTCCTACGCAGACCTGCGCGCCGCCAGCCCTCGTTACCGTCACCGCGCACCCTCACGCACCATCGTGTTGCGGCTGACCGGTAACATGGAGCGCTACATCTGGTCGATCAACGACGTGAAATACGACGATGCCGCCCCGATCACGCTCCGATACGGCGAGCGGGTGCGCATGCGGTTCATCAACGAAACGATGATGTCGCATCCGATGCACCTGCACGGGATGTGGTCGATCATCGATGCCGGTCACGGTCCGCGCAATCCCATCAAGCACACCGTGAACATCAATCCCGCCGCCACGACGGACATCGAAGTCGAGGCCGACGCCCCCGGTCAATGGGCGTTCCACTGTCACCTCAGCTACCACGCGCGGGCGGGAATGTTCCGCAAGGTCGTGGTCAAGGGACGCGCGGCTTGAGCCGGGAAATACAAAGGACGAACGTAATGAAATACAGTCAACTCGCCGGACTGGCCGGCCTCATCCTTCCTTGGGCCTCGCTCGTGCAGGCTCAGCCCGTCAAACAAACCGAACAGCTGATCTGGGGCGTGCAGGCGGAACAGTTGGAAATTCGCGCACTGGATGACGAAGAGGTCCTTGTCTGGGATTTCGACGCCCTCATCGGCACGGATGAGCTCAAGCTGGTGTGGCGCAGCGAAGCTGAATACGGTCTTTCGTCCGATGAGTTCGAAAGCCTCGAAAACCAGCTACGTCTCCGGTTTCCAATCTCGACCTTCTTTAACGGCGTGGTCGGAGCCTATGCCAGCACACCCGAGGGCGTTCCGGAACGCTACGCGGCTGTCGTGGGGGTAAAAGGGCTCGCGCCGCAGTGGTTCGAGATCGACGCCGATCTCTACCTCTCCGACTATTCGTTCTTCAGTTTCGAGGCGGAATACGAACTGCTCCTTACCAACCGTCTGATCCTGACCCCGAACATCGAGATCGATATGCCGCTGAAGGATGACATCGCCCGGGGGCGGGGTGCGGGTGGCGCAGTCATGGAGATCGGTGCGCGGCTGAGTTACGACCTCATCGACCGTGCGGTCTCACCCTATATCGGCGTCAACTACGAGACCTCGTTCGGCGACACGCGGGACATCACCCGCGCGGCCGGTGGGGATACAGATGAGTTCTCGGTCGTGATCGGTACACGCCTTCAATTCTGAGATTTGTTCCTGCGGGAGCAATCCGGAGGGCTGATGAGTCCTCCGGCCAATACCTGAACCCAAAAGCAACCAAGGACTAAACAGATGAAACATCTACTGCTGACAATCGCACTGGCTTCCTCCTTTGCGGCACCGGGGTTTGCCGGCGAAGCGGCTCACGGAAACAAGTCCGGCGACACCCATGGAGAAATGAAGATCGGCATGCCCGGCGATGCCGCTGCGGTGGACCGCACGGTCGAGATCGACATGGTCGAAACAGACGACGGCGAAATGCTGTTCAAGGGCGGCGATCTGGATTTCAAAGAAGGCGAGACCGTCCGTTTCGTCGTCCGCAACGAGGGCGAGTTGGACCATGAGTTCATTCTCGACTCGCAAAAGAAGAACGCCGCGCACAAGAACGAAATGGCGGATATGAGCGGTATGAATATGGGTCATAATGAGCCCAACCGCATCCGGCTCGCGCCCGGCGAAGATGCCGAAATCATCTGGACATTTGCAAATAACGGCACGTTCGAAGCTGCTTGCCTGATCCCCGGTCATTACGAATCCGGCATGTTCCGCGAAGTCTCCGTTACTCACTAAACGGTCAGTGCGGATCGCGAGCACCGCCTTGCGATAACGTTAATACCAGAACGGGCGTACACCGCGCCCGTTCTTTCCCCCGTTGGGCGCCCGTCTGCGACGATGGTGTACCGCGCCAGCGGCGGTAGTACCCAGATCCGACGTTTGCAGCAACGCCAGATCGAAGCTGAAAGCCGGGGCCTGACGAAGGCCGAACGCAGAACCCGTGAAAGAAAAGGGACATTGAAGGGCACGAACTCGGCCGTCTCGACAACCGAAGGGCTGCGCCCGATCGATACGGGTGATACATCGCGCCCATTGTTCAAGGTGGAGAGATGGTGAATTGAGGTGTTGTCACGTTAACTCGCCGAATTTGCAAG
>NZ_JBIFFP010000021.1:0-4462 GCF_043557225.1 Sulfitobacter sp. 1A13496
TCACCTCTCCGAACTTGGCTCACCCATAACAGATCATTGCTATCCATGACTTCTGCCAAATATTTTCGCAGTTGGATCGCTGTTGAGTTGATAGCAACGAGCCACACAGAATCTTGGATTCTGTGGCAGTCATACCTTTTCAGGCGGTCGAACAGGGGTTGGTAATCCGCTGAGCTTTGCTCGTTTCTGAGGTCATAGGATACAAGATAAACAGCCATGTTCTGTGCCTCACTTTCGCTTCGCAGGTTTGGTGCGTGTCTCAACAACAGTAGTCGAAGGACGGCGCTGCGCTTCTTGAACAGTGATGAACCGACCGGAGCGCGCATCACGTCCAATCTTGATGGGGGAGGTTTTCTTTGCCATTGTCAGATTGGCCTTTCTTTTAAGGTTGAAGGACTGCCTGAGGCGAGCTTTTCCAGAGACGAGCCTCGGGCAGTTTCATTTTATCATACCCCCCATATCAGACACAACGCCTTGATAGGTTTGAATAATACGGCACAAAATCTTGTGTCCTATGTTCTTGAAATGTGAGAAATACCAAGTTCTTCTTCGCTCCGCCGTTTTTTTAAGTTTATTATCTTTTTATAGGCCTAATACCCTTTTAAATCAGGTATTTAGGTAGCTTAAATGTGAGGAAATACGGGTTAAATGAAAGAAAACCCCCGTCAAGCGTTAGAAAAAGCGATCGCTATCCACAGGAGGCGACATGTGAGAACCATTGAAGTTCTCACATATGATCGTATGCTCTCACAATGAAGCGTAGCAAAGCATCCCAGATTACGATCTCGCCAGAAACCTCTTTGGCGAATCGCAGTGTCTCTATGCACAACACGATCATCACTGCGGCTCATGCACTGAACTTGTCTGAAAAGCGTATCGTTAGTGCCGCGATGGCGAAGCTCGATAGTATGGCGAAGCAGAAGCCCACAAAGGCCATAAAGATCACAGCGGTCGAATTCGCCGAGTGTTTTGGCATTGATGAAACGACTGCGTATGAACAGCTGAAACGCGGGACCGCAGCGCTCTACGATCGCTCGATTAGGCGCTCCTTCGAAACCCCATATGGGAAAAAGCACATTGAAAGGATTAGGTGGCTGGACCGATCCGCATACGTTGCTGGCGAAGGCTATGTTGAGATTAACTTCTCAAACCAAGTAGCCCCCTACTTGTTAGCCCTCGAAAAGCGCTTCACCAGCTACAAGCTCGAACAAACACGGGCTCTTCGGTCTATCCATTCATGGCGGCTCTTTGAGAACCTCAAACGCTGGGAGAGCACTGGCAGGTGGATCGTTGATATCGAGGACTTCCATCACGCAATGGAGGCCACAAAGAGCTATCGAAAGAACTTCGCTCAGCTGCGAAAATGGGTGATCGAACCCGCGGTTCGAGAGCTTTGCCAGATTAGCGGTTTAGAGATCGAGTGGCAGGCTCATAAAAGCGGCCGAAAGGTCTCCCGCTTGCTCTTCTTGTTCAAGCCAGCTGAGCAAATGAGCTTCGAACTCCTCCCACCAGAAGAGGAAGAAGTAAGGCCATCTCAACTTGTTGAAAACGCATAAATATTTGTCTCAAATCTGAGACTGTTTGTTCTGCCTATGAAACTCATTTGGATTTTCTGAGAACGGTCCGAAGTCCTGCCGACAAGTAATTAGAGTCGAGCATGACAGAACCCAAACGCATTCCATCCGAAGTTCCCCAAGAACGGCCACATCATACGAACCCATTTCTTGATGGGTTCCGGATCAAAACCCGCCCGCAGCGAAAGACGCTAACCTCAGACAGGCGGAAAGGGGTTGTTGATCTGGATACGGGCGAGATTGAGGAAACCGCAGAGTTAGTGAAGCGTGTGCCTACGGACACCGCTCCGTTCATTAAGGTTTTCAGCGACCAACTATACGTCGTTTTGGGCCTCTCACATGCGGGAGTTCGCTTGCTGACCATCGCTTGGATCGAGCTTTCGCGTGATCCAGGCCGGCATAAGGTCAGCCTCTCAGAGAGGATCGCAGCGCAACACGCCAACGAAGCAGGCGGGCATTTGTCCAGGTCGCTCTATTTTCGTGGCCGAAAAGAGCTAATCGCAAGAGGTATTATCGCAGAAACCACTGCGCCAAACCTTTACTGGATCAATCCCCAGATCTTCTTCAATGGCAACCGCCTACCCTTGGTCAAGGAAGCCCAAAGCGCGGCGTAGAGAGCAGAAGTGGCAAGCAGGCCCCAAGTCCGTTCAAGAGGGCGCACAATAGGGCTTAACGGTCTGGCCTATGGCCAGCTGCGTTAAGCCCTTCCGGCAAACTGAATGCGCCTTCTAAACGGGAGGGCATACGATGCTGGAACTTAGCACAACATTTCGAAACATCTCTACGTCTGGGGGGAGGTGTTCCGCAGACGCCACTCAGGCAGCCATCGCACATCTGCGCTACATTGATCGAGAAAGCGCAGTTGAGGATCGTGCTTCTTCGGGGCTGCCAAGAACCAGCCCCGAAGCGCAAAAGGCAGAGCTTCGCCGCTTGTTCCGGAAGCGGTCAAAGACAGGGGGCGCAAACGGTGCGCGGGTTGCAGAGAAGATCATCGTCTCTTTACCCAATAGTTGGCCCAGAGAGGCCCGAAAGGAAGCCTTAGAACGTCTCTGCGTGTATTTCGCACCTCCGGGCAGTGAGGCTGCTTCATACGGGACCACGCATCGCGACAAGGCCCACAATCAGCATCTTCACATCATTGCCCAAGATGGCTGCGAAAGCCGAGAAGCCGCCTTGGCTCGAAGAAGCAATGCACCGAACCAAACTAAGAAAAAACGCTCCCGTATCAGACGCCAGCATGTTCTTCGCTTGGGAGAACGGCAGCGCGCCAAGCAAGTGCGCTCAGAAATAGCCGCAATACTCAATTCCATTGCAAAACAACGCGATCTTGAAGGGGTTGAACACCGGAGCTTTGCTGAGCGCGGCATCTCTGACCCTGCAATGATCCACGAGGGCGCGAAAGTGCGAGCTGTTCATGCGAAAACAGGTGAAGACCCCACAGGCCGCATATCCGCTAATAGAAGCATTCGCACAACGCGAGAGCTGTTCCTTTTAGGGACTACGGCGATTTTTCAGCCCGCAGCTGAGCTCTTCGCCGACATCCTTCCGCCACACGTCAAAGCGCTTACTCAACCGCATTTGTCCCGCACTTCGCGCCGAAAGAAGAAGGCCAAGCTGGCTTTTCACCGATAACCACCGTTAAGCGTTGGTGTTGGTTCTCACGATAGATAAAAGAGTTCTCACGTGAGAACCAACATGCAAATGTAAGAACCACCGAAGCCTCACATGATAACCAACAGAGAACCAACGGAGTTCTCACGAAACCTACCTCTTTTTCATCATTTTTTTCTGATTTTGACCCAAAGGCCAATCTTCCAATCAGCGGCGACCATCGCGCGCGATAAAAACCGATCAAGGATCAGATATGAGCATTAAAGAAACATCGAAGAAGAAGGCCAAGTCAGACAAAGAACGCGCACGAAGCCTTTATCAGAGGCGAACTGCTGCGGGTTGGAAGAAGACATGGGTAAATCCTGAAACACTCTCCATTGCGAGGCAGTTCGGAGGGGTTCAAAAGCTGGGTTCTGCGCTCGAACAGCAGAGCGAAGAGCTAACAAAACTGCGCCTTGAAAATCAGGCGAACTCCCAAGCCAAAACCCAATTGAACAAAGACTTGGATGAACTATCGAACAAACATCAAGCTCTCGCCGAAGAACACAAAACGCTGCAAACTGAGCATCAAAAGCTTCACCGCGAACAAGAAGAGGCAGCCGCTAAGCTGGACCGTCTCAAACGCAGGAGTTTGCTCTCACGTTTGCTCAACCGATCGGAGTAATCATCGAAATTAAATTGTTCTCGGTTTTCACGTTGGACCCATCTCCTCACTGAAAAAGGAGAACTACAATGAAGAAGACCCCATTCCGACCAGAGCAACATGAGAAAGCCAAGACACTGTTCTTGCCGGTTGAGACCCAGCCAAAAGCCTTGATCAAAGCGATTGCCGATCTCTGCCACCCTCTTTCTGAGGAGAAGGCGATCATGTCGGCGGCTATCTTGGTGTTGAATTTCAATCACGACTTCACGCCCAGAGAGTTGGCGCGAGCCGCATACTTTCACGCTAAGAGCGCGGGCTTGCACTACGAGAGGCTCAGAACCCGCTTGGCAGAGGTAATCCGTCTTCGCCCGTCTGGCTGGGCGCCAACAAGGCATTAAGATCATTTTATTGAGCTGGCCGCGGGTTAGAGCGGCCAGCCTTGACGACAGTTATTGCAAGCCGTGCTTGTTCAGAAAGTCGTTCGTTCCCTTCTTTGACATTGAGAAGGAGAACTCACCTCTCCGAACTTGGCTCACCCATAACAGATCATTGCTATCCATGACTTCTGCCAAATATTTTCGCAGTTGGATCGCTGTTGAGTTGATAGCAACGAGCCACACAGAATCTTGGATTC
>NZ_JBIFFP010000022.1:0-3094 GCF_043557225.1 Sulfitobacter sp. 1A13496
GGCTTTCCTTGATCGTGATATAGTTGGAGGGGATGGGGAGGTCGAGGAAGCAACGGGGCTTCAGGGCCTACCTCAGGTCAGGCAGAACGGTGACCACCCTGTGCAATGGTGGAACCCAAACGGGTTTGCCTCAGACTTGTTTCAACTTTGTCGATGCCATTGGTAGCTCGAACATCGCCCCCCCGGAGACAAGACCAACTTGTTTTTCGATAGTAGGCCACAAGGCCATCAAGCGCTCCATCTTCTTCGTTATGGGCGCCTTGTTCAGACCCTTCGACAGAAAGAAACCAACCAGATTTGAGGACTTGAACAACTGTTGCTCTGCGCGGTTTCTCGTGATCCGTCTATCGCCCGAAATGACGACCCACCCCCCTTCTTTGTGGAGGTCTTTAATCCACTCTGTGTCAGTGACACTGGGACCATAGCGTTGTCGAAGGTGCTGCACCTCGTGAACGCCGTCAAATATTGCCGTAAGTGCTTTGGCTAGAGCGAGTGGTAAGTTCTCGTCGATCAGCACCTTCAAGCCGCACGAAGCTCCTGCTCATAGCGGACAGCATCTCTGACAACCGCAAGATCGACCTCGAAGAGCTTGGCAACTCTTTCAATTGACCCTTCTGCTTCAACAGCTTCCGCAAGTGCAATTGTTGGCACACCAGAGGCTGAAGCGATGGGTTGGCCAAACGATCTTTGCGGGTCGATCACGATGGAAGCCTTCCCACGGAAAGGACGCCAGCGGACAACAAGTTCATCCTCAAGATCGAGGTCACGAAATGTTCTCTCTACGATTGTTTTGAAAACGTACTGCTTCTGTCGTAAGTCCAGCACCTTGGGGTCTTCCGAGGCTTCAAGGCTTTCAAGGAAGATCGTCTTGCCGTCGGTGCGAAACCTTCCTGATGAGAACGGACGGTCCGATTGGGCGCACTCTCTAGCGTACTCCAAACAGTTCCTTATCGCTTTCAATCCGATGCCTGCCTGCGAGAACGCATGTATGAAGCGCAGTTCAATGAGATCGCGAAAGCTAAGTTCTACGTGGTCGTCCAGCTTTGGTATGTCAGATTGCCAAAGCGGTATGCTACGGTGTGTTTTACCGTCTCGCTTAAAGTCATACCCCTGCATCCACCTTCGGATGGAGCGCTTCTTCCCGCCGATCAGGGTCGCGGCTTCGCCCAGCGTATAGATGCCCTTACCAAGCAGCAGGTCGTGAACTTGGTCGGCGCGTTGCATGGTCTTCTCCCTGTTCGCGATCAGTCGGTCGCATGACATTCGTTTTCAAGGATGTTGTCTCAGATAGTGGCCATGTAGTCACCTACAATCAGCCAAATGAACAAATATTCGATTCTGGTACTCAGTCCATACGATTGCAACGGCATAGACGACAGTAAACCAGAGCCTGTCTCTTGATCTCGTTCAGTTGCAGTGGGATGACTATGTAACCAAGCAGCAGGAAATCACATGTACGAAACGGCCTTCAACCAGATCGAGCGAAACCTCAGGGCAGAGGAAGGCATCGCCAACGAACTGGACTATGTCGAGCAGATTTCGTGGGTCCTTTTCCTGAAATACCTGCACGAGCTAGAGACAGAACGGCAAGACCGGGCTGAACTTGAAGGCGGGGACTACGAGCCGATCATCAAGGACGAGTATCGTTGGGATCAGTGGGCCGCTCCGAAGAAGGACGGGCAGTTCGATCACAACGCAGCGAAGATCGGCGACGATCTGATCGCCTTCGTGGATCAGGAACTGTTCCCCTTCCTTGGGTCTTTCCGGGAAACTGCCACCGGGCCACAGACCATCGAGTACAAAATCGGGGAGGTCTTCACCGAGCTGCGCAACAAGTTTCGGTCGGGCTACATCCTGCGGGACGTGCTGGAGGTGCTGGACGGCCTCAGCTTCAACACCCAGGCGCAACGCCACGAACTGTCGGAGCTGTACGAGACACGAATCAAGCGGATGGGCAATGCGGGCCGCAACGGGGGCGAATACTACACCCCAAGGCCTCTGATCCGGGCGATGATCAAGGTGCTTGATCCCAAGATCGGCGAGACGATCTACGACGGGGCCGTTGGGTCTGCTGGTTTCCTTTGCGAGGCCTTCGAGTACATGCGAACACCTGATCTGACTGCGACGGAATGGGAAACGCTGCAGCGCAAGACGTTCTATGGGCAGGAGAAAAAGAGCCTCGCCTACATCATCGGGATCATGAACATGGTCCTCCACGGGATCGAAGCTCCGAACATCGTCCACACCAACTCGCTCAACGAGAACGTGATGGAGATACAGGAGAAGGACCGCCACGACATCATTCTTGCCAATCCGCCCTTCGGTGGTGGCGAACGGCGCGAGGTGCAGCAGAACTTCCCGATCCGCACCGGGGAGACGGCCTACCTCTTCCTTCAGCACTTCATCCGCAAGTTACGGGCCGGGGGTCGTGCGGCGGTGGTGATCAAGAACACTTTCCTTAGCAACACGGACAATGCCTCTGTGGCACTGCGCAAGGAACTCCTGGAGGCGGCAAACCTCCACACGATCCTCGACTGTCCCCAAGGCACGTTTCAGGGGGCTGGGGTCAAGACTGTTGTGCTGTTCTTCGAGAAGGAAGCGCCCACACAGGACATTTGGATCTATCAGCTCGATCCGGGACGCAACATGGGTAAAACCAATCCGCTGAACGACAATGATCTGGCGGAGTTCGTGGAGCTGCAGCAGACGAAAGCGGATGGACCGAAGAGTTGGACGGTTGCTCGGGGTGATCTCGATGAGGAGACGTTCGATCTCTCGGTGAAGAACCCGAATGCACCTGAGGAAGCGCCTCTGCGTTCGCCTGAGGAGATCATTGAGGAAATACTGGCGCGGGATGCGGAAACGGCTCAGATACTGAAAGACATCCGGGGGATGCTATGAAGACGGGGTGGAGTGAAGTTCCATTTGAGCAGTGTCTTGAGCGATTTAGGGTTCCTGCCAAAATCCCACGAAGGGACTGTCCTGAATTTTGTGCTCTGGCGTGGTAACTGCTCTATAAGGAGACCCACGTATGAGCATCGACAAAAAGCTATTAGACCAACTGATGGAAGGCCGGTCCTCTGGCGACCTATTC
>NZ_JBIFFP010000023.1:0-2728 GCF_043557225.1 Sulfitobacter sp. 1A13496
CTGTCTGAAGATCGGAGGACCACCTTCGAAGGCTAAGTACTCCTTACTGACCGATAGTGAACCAGTACCGTGAGGGAAAGGTGAAAAGCACCCCGACGAGGGGAGTGAAACAGTACCTGAAACCGAACGCCTACAATCAGTTGGAGCATCCTTGCGATGTGACAGCGTACCTTTTGTATAATGGGTCATCGACTTGGTCTCACGAGCAAGCTTAAGCCGTTAGGTGTAGGCGCAGCGAAAGCGAGTCTTAATAGGGCGTCGAGTTCGTGGGATCAGACCCGAAACCGAGTGATCTAGGCATGGCCAGGTTGAAGATAAGGTAACACTTATTGGAGGACCGAACCCACATCTGTTGAAAAAGATCGGGATGAGCTGTGCCTAGGGGTGAAAGGCCAATCAAACTCGGAGATAGCTGGTTCTCTGCGAAATCTATTTAGGTAGAGCGTCATCCGAATACCCTCGGGGGTAGAGCACTGGATGGGTAATGGGGCCCCACAGGCTTACTGATCCTAACCAAACTCCGAATACCGAGGAGTACTGGATGGCAGACACACGGCGAATGCTAACGTCCGTCGTGGAGAGGGAAACAACCCTGACCTCCGGCTAAGGCCCCTAATTCATGGCTAAGTGGGAAAGCAGGTGAGACGACCAAAACAACCAGGAGGTTGGCTTAGAAGCAGCCATCCTTTAAAGATAGCGTAACAGCTCACTGGTCTAAATAAGTTGTCTTGCGGCGAAGATGTAACGGGGCTCAAGCCATGAGCCGAAGCCGAGGATGCATTTATTGCATGGTAGCAGAGCGTAGTGTGACATAGTTCCATGTGTCCTTATCGTCCCTCGGGACGTATTGGACACAAGGAGCTTTCTGTGAAGCCGGCGCGTGAGCGATCCGGTGGAGAGATCACTAGTGAGAATGATGACATGAGTAGCGACAAAGAGTGTGAGAGACACTCTCGCCGAAAGTCCAAGGGTTCCTGCTTAAAGCTAATCTGAGCAGGGTAAGCCGACCCCTAAGGCGAGGCCGAAAGGCGTAGTCGATGGGAACCAGGTTAATATTCCTGGGCCAGATGGAAGTGACGGATCGCAGGGGTAGTTCATCCTTATCGGATTGGATGGGCTGCTGAGCGGTCCCTGGAAATAGCTCCATCATCAGATCGTACCCTAAACCGACACAGGTGGACAGGTAGAGAATACCAAGGCGCTTGAGAGAACTATGTTGAAGGAACTCGGCAAAATACCTCCGTAAGTTCGCGAGAAGGAGGCCCGGTTCCTAGGCAACTAGGGGCTGGGGGCACAAACCAGGGGGTGGCGACTGTTTATTAAAAACACAGGGCTCTGCGAAGTCGCAAGACGACGTATAGGGTCTGACGCCTGCCCGGTGCCTGAAGGTTAAAAGGAGGAGTGAGAGCTCTGAATTGAAGCCCAGGTAAACGGCGGCCGTAACTATAACGGTCCTAAGGTAGCGAAATTCCTTGTCGGGTAAGTTCCGACCTGCACGAATGGCGTAACGACTTCCCCGCTGTCTCCAACATAGACTCAGCGAAATTGAATTACCGGTCAAGATGCCGGTTACCCGCGGTTAGACGGAAAGACCCCGTGCACCTTTACTACAGCTTCACACTGGCATTAGGCCGAACATGTGCAGGATAGGTGGTGGGCTTTGAAACCGAGACGCCAGTCTCGGTGGAGCCTCCCTTGAGATACCACCCTTGTTCTGCTTGATGTCTAACCGCGGACCGTTATCCGGTTCCGGGACCCTGTGTGGCGGGTAGTTTGACTGGGGCGGTCGCCTCCTAAATCGTAACGGAGGCGCGCGAAGGTTGGCTCAGAGCGGTCGGAAATCGCTCGTTGAGTGCAATGGCAGAAGCCAGCCTGACTGCGAGACTGACAAGTCGAGCAGAGTCGAAAGACGGCCATAGTGATCCGGTGGTCCCAAGTGGGAGGGCCATCGCTCAACGGATAAAAGGTACGCCGGGGATAACAGGCTGATACTGCCCAAGAGTCCATATCGACGGCAGTGTTTGGCACCTCGATGTCGGCTCATCTCATCCTGGGGCTGGAGCAGGTCCCAAGGGTACGGCTGTTCGCCGTTTAAAGAGGTACGTGAGCTGGGTTTAGAACGTCGTGAGACAGTTCGGTCCCTATCTTCCGTGGGTGTAGGATACTTGAGAGGAGTTGCCCCTAGTACGAGAGGACCGGGGTGAACGATCCACTGGTGGACCAGTTGTAATGCCAATTGCAGTGCTGGGTAGCTATGATCGGACAGGATAACCGCTGAAGGCATCTAAGCGGGAAGCCCCCCTCAAAACAAGGTATCCCTGAGAGCCGTGGTAGACCACCACGTCGATAGGCCAGAGATGTAAGCGTAGTAATACGTTCAGTTGACTGGTACTAATTGCTCGATAGGCTTGATTTGATCCAGTAGAAGCAAGACTGCTTACTGATCAAAAGCATACACATACAATCAGTCGTACGTGACTTGGACAAACACGCTTTGCGCTCCAATAGAGACGGAGCGGGAACGGGCATCCTTCGGATACCCCGCCTCCCGCCGCCGCTCTGCTGCGCAGAGCGCTGACTAGGAATTTATTCGGTTTGGTGATCATAGCGCGAGCAAAACACCTGGTCCCATCCCGAACCCAGCCGTTAAGTGCCGTAGCGCCGATGGTACTGCGTCTTAAGACGTGGGAGAGTAGGTCATCGCCAAACCTAATAAGTTCCTAGACTA
>NZ_JBIFFP010000024.1:0-2338 GCF_043557225.1 Sulfitobacter sp. 1A13496
GTTTGGGTTCCACCATTGCACAGGGTGGTCACCGTTCTGCCTGACCTGAGGTAGGCCCTGAAGCCCCGTTGCTTCCTCGACCTCCCCATCCCCTCCAACTATATCACGATCAAGGAAAGCCCATGGCTCAAGCATCTGCTTTGGCCATCGGGTCTGCCTGTGCCTTTGGGTATGGGTTTGCCCCGGTGGTACAACTACCATTAAGACCTCTTTATAGCGACTGTACCAGCTACGGCTGTGGCAATCTTGCTGAGGCGACGACCTCCTCCGTATTGGCTGAACTGGTTCAACGTGGAGGGGAAGACCTTCACGATGACACTGTTGTCGGCATTAGGGAACTGGTGTCTGCAAAGGCCGCTATGGCTGAAGGGACAGCGTCTCCACACTTCTTCCTGTCCAGCCTTGATCCCGGTGTCGGGAAGACCACGACGTTGATCCACTTCGTTCAGCATCTTCTGAGGTCTGAACAGCACGAGGACGCGTCAGTCCTGCTGTGCTTCTCGCAACGTGAAGAGATCAAGAAGCTGGTCGAGGAGATAGGCTTTGCTGAGGCTGACTTCGCCATCCTGACATCCGATGAGGAGATCAACGCCCTCAGTTCGACCAAGCCAAACGATGCACGTGTCCTGTTCACCACCCAAGAGATGATCAGACGTCGATGTCGTGGTGGGGCCTTCAGGGACGCCAAGGCCTTTCACCATCATGGGGCTGTCCGTGCTGTACGGATATGGGACGAGGAGATGCTTCCCGGCTCTGTGGTCTCCCTTAGCACAGACCAGTTGGCGTCCCTGCGTGAACCCCTCCGTCAGGCCCACCCTGCACTGGCTGAGTTGGTCGTATGTCTGGAGCGTGAACTGGAAGCCACAGGCGGCAAAGGGAACCTCCTCTGGCCTGATGTAGAAGAGGCAACTGGGATCAGCCAACTGGCTGCGCAACGGGGTTTGGACAAGAGCCACGTTGACCATCTCGACAGCCTCTACGCGCTGTCAGGACGACGTGTCCTCCTGCGCAAGCCCAACAACGCTCGTCAGGTCATCACTGCGCTCGACAACCGAGACGCAATACCAGACGATCTGGCCCCCGCCGTGATCCTTGATGCCTCTGGTCGTGTCCGTGCAGCCTATGAGCAATGGGAGAAGGCGACAGGGAGGCTCAAGAGATTGCCATCGGTGGCCAAGAGCTATCGCAATCTGACCGTTCACGTCATGGACAAGGGGGCTGGGAAGACTGCGTGGATGCTGAACGGCGGTGCCTTGGCCAGTGAGGTCGCCAGGAAGATCGACAGTAAGCCCGAAGAAGAGTGGCTGGTGATCTACCACGGCAAGGTCAATGGTGGGGCGATACCTGACCAGATCAGGGGGCTGTTGAGTACAAGTCCAGACCGTGTCCACTTCCTCAACTGGGGCAAACACAAGGGGACAAACGAGTTCCGGCGCATCCAGAATGTCATCTTGGCTGGTCTGAACAACCACCCGGAGACGGACTACGAGATGAAGGCGCGATACTTCAACAGCGTCCTCAACCACCAACAGGTCTCGAAGGACCTCGTGCAGGAGATCGAAGCCGGTGAGCTGAAGCACCACATCCTGCAGGCGTTGTGCCGGTCCTCTGTCAGGCAGGGCAACGGTCACGATTGCGGTCCCTGCAATGCCTACATCATCGCCCCAAAGCGCTCTGGTGTCCGTGGCTTCCTTCCTGAGGTCTTCCCCAGCTGCACCATCACCACATGGGAACCGGCCAAGAGAAAGCTGTCGGGATGGGTGGCGGACGCTGTGGCTGAGGTGAAAGCCTTCTTCGCCGACAGCCCGGACGGGGTCTTTCTCTACAGCGAACTCAGGGATGCTCTTGGGATCAGCGACACCTCCAACTTCAACAAGCGCGTTCGTCGTCACGAGAGCTACAAGCTCGAACTAGACAGGTTGGGGATCGAGGAAGTCTCCACAGGCAATCACCGCCATCGTGATGCCCTTGCGAGGAAGCCTCAGCCCTTTGGTTCGGTCGAAGTGGCCAGCTACGTCGCGGATGTTTGAGCCAGAAAAATGTGAGCGCCCTACCTATAGGCTGGGCGTTCGCGCTTCCCCCCAGTGGTGATAACAACCCCACCCCCTAACGTGCGTAACTGCCGCTTCAACGATGTCAGCCTGTACGAGGTCTCTGCCGTGTCGCAGGATCAATGCCGCGAACTCATGTGGTCCTCAGGTCACCGTAGACCAATCCGTAGACCATCTGGTGCCTCTTGACGCCGGGTGGTCCACCACGATAGCCGTTGTTTTGCTGGGGATACCGGCTGAACAGGTGCCTGTAGGAGGAACAGAACCTCCGTGTGGGGGCACCACTT
>NZ_JBIFFP010000025.1:0-2187 GCF_043557225.1 Sulfitobacter sp. 1A13496
TTCAGGTACTGTTTCACTCCCCTCGTCGGGGTGCTTTTCACCTTTCCCTCACGGTACTGGTTCACTATCGGTCAGTAAGGAGTACTTAGCCTTCGAAGGTGGTCCTCCGATCTTCAGACAGGATTTCACGTGTCCCGCCCTACTTAATACGTCCAATCATGCTTCTTATACGGGACTATCACCCACTTTGGTTGCGCATTCCAACGCATTCTAACCACACTCATGGCTCGGCTGGTCCCCGTTCGCTCGCCGCTACTAGGGGAGTATCATATTGATTTCCTTTCCTCCGGGTACTTAGATGTTTCAGTTCCCCGGGTTTGCCTTTTTAAGCCTATATATTCAGCCTAAAAATACCTGTTTTACCTCATTATTAGCTGCACCGAAGTGCAGTAATAACAAAGTATCAGGTGGGTTGCCCCATTCAGAAATCCATGGATCAAAGCTTATTCTCAGCTCCCCATGGCTTATCGCAGAGTATCACGTCTTTCATCGCCTCTTACTGCCAAGGCATTCACCAAACGCCCTTTTCGCGCTTGATTTGATCCAGAAAAAGCAAGACTTAGCGCCTCGCGCGAAGATCAGAAGCTGGTAAGAAACTGACCCTCTTATTCTGCATCAAAAGCATACTTCACCCGCCCAGACTGTCGTCTGGACAATGAGCGATGCAGATAGCTGCCGTCCGTGCAGGACGCAGCGTCACCGCTCTGGTTAGTGTACTTGACTTGGACAACATATTCGTTTCAGCCGCGATATGCTTGAAAGACCGAGGAAACAGCCCGTCAAACACCGGCCCCGAAGGGCAGCAACTGAGATCATCACCTAACGCGGTGAGATCAAACATGTTGATAGTATCTCTCTTTACGATGTCAATCACGTGCATCCGAAGGATGTCACGCAAACGTCCAGATTGGACGAGCAAAAACGCCGTAGCGTTCTTGCTGATCTAATCTATCAGCAGTTTTCGAACCACTTTGGGAGGGTCGTCCGAAACGGGAACTTTACCGATCTGGCACGCAGCACGTTAAGCTTCTCATCTCGAACGGGGTCGCGCTTGATCCGCCGATAGCCGCGTCGCTCTGCCAAGGGCCAATCCAGCTCAGTCAACTCGCGAAAAGCGGCGTAAAAGCGGGAGGCGTCTTGATCTGCCTGCGCCCAAGCTTTACCGGGAAGACCTTTGCTACCAGCGTTGCCAATAAGCGTCCGATGCTGGTTGGCATCGATCAGCGCAGCGCTGTTCGCATATTTGAGATGAACCAAGTAAACACCTTTGGGAAAGGTGAATGACGTGTCGTCCAAACGCTCGGGGGCAGTTTGAATGCCATGGCGCACCAAATGCGTTCCACGCCGAACCGCCCAAGCCTTGCTGTAATGCCCGGAGAAATGCGCCTTACGCCTGTAGCGCAGGACATTATCTTGCGCTGTTAGCGTAGGATCGCCGTCCATTTCAGTGAGGTTCATTCCCAAAGCAAAGAGTGCAGATGCTCTCTTGCGCGAGGCGAACAGGTCGCTGAAATTTGCGTAACGTTCCGGGTCGAAACAAATCAGTTCATCCGCATCCGTGCGGATAACCCAGTCGTATAGCGCACCCAATCCGTCCTGAAGGCCGTTCAGCAGGTGTCCACGAACCCGATCGAAACCAGTCAGGTCATCCCGCGGCACCGTGATCACATTCGCCCGTGGGCAAAGCTCAGAAACCTTCGGATCATGGCCATGGGCTACGATATAAAGATGTTCCGAGCCTAGGTGCCGTGAGTAATGCGCGTACCATTGTGATAGCGCCCAATAATCGCGGTAAACCATTGTGATCGCACAAATCTTCATGCCTTCTTTTAATCCGGACGGATCAAAGGCGGCAAGAGAATTCATGGTGGAGCCTAGGAGGATCGAACTCCTGACCTCCTGAATGCAAATCAGGCGCTCTCCCAGCTGAGCTAAGGCCCCAAAGGGATTCTGCGACTGCAGAAGCGATGGTGGGTCGAGGAGGACTTGAACCTCCGACCTCACGCTTATCAGGCGTGCGCTCTAACCACCTGAGCTACCGACCCATACGGGCGGTAGCCCGTGTTCTATTGTCTGAAGAGATATGAGGACGGCTCGGTTCTATATATTGACCGGCTTTGTTTGCCGATCTGCTAAGTGTTCCACGAGTTGAGCATGCTCAACTGGCTAGGAACATCCTTAGAAAGG
>NZ_JBIFFP010000026.1:0-1645 GCF_043557225.1 Sulfitobacter sp. 1A13496
AAGCAGATGGAGACGCGGTCTCGTTTTGCGCTCCGGTTCTAGGCGGTGGCCGTGAGGTGATGTCCTGCGCGGCCCGTATAAGTGATTTGGGTACGTCGAATTCGGCGCGGAAACGCGATTAGGGAAAATCTGGATCTTTTTTTGGATGACCTTAAGTCAAGCAACTTGGGGGCGTTGCAAATGAAACCCTTCGGTTTGCGGGCCCGCTGTCTGCCGTCGCCCCACTGTGGGCGGGGGCGTTGCCTAACCTCGGAGTTTTGGGGCCAACCCGCCCGGGGCGTATCTCCCCTGGGATGACGCTCAACGCCCTCTTTGCCAGCAAGGTTATTGCCGCATTTTCTGTCTTGGAAGAGGCGAAGAACTGCGAGGGCTGTTCTGCGCGACCCCTGGTAATCAGGGGAACCCATTAGACCGTCCGCGAAGCGCTTGGTCGTGCGCTGAGGCGGAACTTCGCGCTTATACGGCCGCACGAAGCAATCTCTCTGTCAGCACGCAATCAAGGTACTTGGGCGCGATTGATAAGGCCGCCTGCGGGCAAAGAAAGATGACTGGACAGTATTGCTTGCGGCCATTGAGCCGCGCGTACAGGGGCGGGTAGGTACATCGGATTGGCATCCGATGAAGCTCCAGTTGCTGAAAAGCTTTGCGCTCGTTGCCCGGTCTTACGGCTGGCAACCTCGGGATATGACTTTAGAGCGGGCGCAACAGATTGACCGAGCGTTCAGCGGTAATGTGAAAGACTCTCATGCTCGGTCTCT
Source organism: Sulfitobacter sp. 1A13496 (assembly GCF_043557225.1). NCBI lineage: Bacteria > Pseudomonadati > Pseudomonadota > Alphaproteobacteria > Rhodobacterales > Roseobacteraceae > Sulfitobacter > Sulfitobacter sp. 1A13496. Next base: position 759 of record NZ_JBIFFP010000026.1, read on the forward strand.
CAACGGCCTTTTCTGAACTTCTGCCCCTTTTGCCAGCGGGCCCCATCAACTTTCTGCCTGAGCGCCGGGCGCCAGCGCACCAAGAGATCCCGCAAGACTGGGAAGTCTAGTTCATCTCCTGGATCGGGAGTGTCACGAATAACTCCTGGGGTCCGGTCGCAAAGGAATTCACTGAAGATCAATGGGTTGTAAAACTTGTGACGCAAAAACTCCAGGTTTTGACGCAATTTCTCTGGAACATTTTGAAGGCGCTCGGGATCCGTTTAGTTGGGGGCACAACACGGTGGTCTGTTGTGTGGAAAGCGCTTGGGCTTGCAGAAGCACAAGTGCCAGGGCGTGCGGAAGAGCTTCGGCAACCGTTGCTCGATGCCCGCGCGACAGCGGAACTACTAGGTGTTGATCCTTCGACCCTTTATCGCTGGTCGAAGGGGCAGGTGCCCATCGGTATGCCACCCTTTCCAAAGGTACTCGATCTATCGAACGGGAGGGCAAATGCCCGAAGTCAGCGCTGGCGTCGAGCTGAGATTCTGGCTTGGCACTGCCACCAGGATCTTCCGAACTATGCACGGCGGTCGCCGGTCTTTGGCACGCTTACTCCGACAGCATGAGTTTTATCGCCTGAGTGGGGGGCTGCAAAAATGGTGCGCAACTTTCCCATACAAGACACCCGGACCATATGGCCCGGGTGTCTCTTGTCGTCTCAGTATAATGACGTGACTGACGGTTTAGGGTCTGATCTTGTCGCTGACGTCCGGATTGACGGTGGTCTATGCCACCGCGTTCTCCGGGCCTACGGTTGCAAGGAAGATTCTGTTTCCGACGGTTTGGAAGGGTAATTCGCCCGACCCGGTGGCAAGCTCACAGATGACTTGAGCCCCGAGCAGAAA
>NZ_JBIFFP010000027.1:0-1514 GCF_043557225.1 Sulfitobacter sp. 1A13496
AAGCAGATGGAGACGCGGTCTCGTTTTGCGCTCCGGTTCTAGGCGGTGGCCGTGAGGTGATGTCCTGCGCGGCCCGTATAAGTGATTTGGGTACGTCGAATTCGGCGCGGAAACGCGATTAAGAAAAATCTGAATCTTTTTTTGGATGACCTTGCGTCAAGGCTCGCAGGGCCTGCGAATGAAGTCCTTCGGTTGGCGGGCCGACTGTCTGCCGTTGCCCCACTGTGGGCGGGGGGCGTTGCCTAACTTCTGAGTTTGGGACCAACCCCTCCGGGGCGTAATTCCCGAAGATGACGCTCAACGCCCTCTTTGCCCGCAAGGTCTTCGCCGCATTTCTTGTCTTGGAAAAGAACAGGATCGGAGAGGGCTGCTCTGCGCGATCCCCGGTAATCTGGTCGGCCCGCGGAGCGCTTGACCTTGCGCTGAGGCGGTATCGTTACCGTCGCATGTCTTGTGGGTGGCCCTTCTTGGCCCGCAAAGTTGAAACCCCGCCCAGTACATGGCCATTTGTCTCGCCTTGCTCAACGGGTGAGGGCGCTTTCAAAAATGGCCTGCTGAGGACGCCGAATGGGTGGGTCCACGGCACCGCCGGTCCCCGTCCCGCGGGGCGCTACGGATTGCTCAGTGGCCCCCGGGACATCGCAATCTCAGTTAAGCGGCAAAGACCTCATGCAAGTGGTGCGGACATAAACACCCACCCGGTTTCACCGGCGGCAACCGCGAAGGTGTTTATGTCCGCTGCGCATTTAACCGGAAAAACCAGCGCCTTAGCGGTTTCTCTATTTTCCATGATCAACCTCTTTCCTGAAAGGACATCTCATGCTTGATCTCTCTGGCAGACCCCCTGCCGTCTTGTCCCCTGTGGCAAGCATTGCGGCCTCCACCACCCCCTCGGAGGTGCCCAACTTTGCACAGTTTCGCGCTTATACGGCCGCACGAACCGATCTTACTGCCAGCACCCAAACAAGCTACTTGGGCGCGATTGACCAAGCTGCATCGATACTGAACCGGCCGTTAACTGCGATTGAAGCAGACCTTGATGCTATTGAGCAGAGGTTCCCTTTGAAGGGGTTTGACCTCGATCATTGGCCGACCGAGCGCGCTTACAAGACGTTCCGGGGCCGACTCATAGCTGCGCTCAAGTCGTTTTGCGGTGTTCACGCCGAGAAAGCCCGCTTGCGGGCAATGGAGGATGACTGGACAGTATTGCTTGCGGCCATTGAGCCGCGCGTACAGGGGCGGGTAGGTACATCGGATTGGCATCCGATGAAGCTCCAGATGCTGAAAAGCTTTGCGCTCATTGCTCGATCGTACGGCTGGCAACCTCGGGATATGACTTTAGAGCGGGCGCAACAGATTGACCGAGCGTTCAGCGGTAATGTGAGAGAGTCCCAGAGAAACGTGCGAAAGTTGGTGATGCCCTGAGGGGCGGCATATCATGGCGGTGTTCAGACGCCGTCGATTCTCTGCTGAGAAAAGGATATGCCACATGTCAGAGTCTACCATCACCCAAC
>NZ_JBIFFP010000028.1:0-1376 GCF_043557225.1 Sulfitobacter sp. 1A13496
GAGATATGGGCAAAAGTTGGTGATGCCTGATCAGGCGGCAGTTTGAAGCTGGCGGATCCCATCGCGGAACTCAACCCCTTGGATGATCTCGGGCAGACGGTTCTGTCCATCGAGTTTGCGCCATTTCTTCTGCGCTGACATCATTAGCTTGAAGGCCATGGCCAACCCGGTCGTGCGGCTGAGGCATCCTTTGGTGCGTTTCGTGCGGTGCCGGACAGTGGCGAAGGTGCTCTCGATCGGGTTTGACGTCCGGATGTGCTTCCAGTGTTCCGCCGGATAGTCGTAGAAGGTCAGCAGCGCATCCCGGTCCTTGACCAGCTTGGTGACCGCCTTGTCCCATTTCACGCCGTAGGTTTCGACGAAGAAATCGAAGGCGACGTTGGCTTCGGCTTTTGTCTCGGCCTGCCAGATGTCGTGCAGATGACCCTTGGCCTTGGCTTGCACAGATTTCGGCATCGCGTTCAGCACGTTCATGGTCTTGTGGACCCAACAGCGTTGCTCCCGCGTCGTGGCGAACACCTCGCGCAGGGCTGTCCAGAACCCCAGGGCACCGTCCCCGATGGCGAGCTTGGGGTCCTGTTTCAGGCCACGCTGCTTGAGATCAAGCAGCACCTCGCGCCAGCTTTGGGTGCTTTCACGGAAGCCATCGGTCATGGCCAGAAGTTCCTTGCGGCCATATTCATCAGCACCCACGATTACCAGAACGCATTGTTTTTCCTCAGCCATTCGCGGCTTGAAGTAGACACCGTCTGCCCAGATGTAGAGAAAGCGCCGCGAGCCAAGATCGCGTTTCTGCCAAGCCTCGTAGTCCTGCCACCAATCGGCTTTCAGGCGCGTGACGGTCTTAGCGGATAGACCCTTGGCATTCGGGCCCAGCAGCGCTTCAAGCGCCTCGGTAAAATCGCCCGTAGACACGCCCTTGAGGTAAAGCCACGGCAGGAGTTCTTCGATAGATTTCGCTTTGCGCAGGTAACGCGGCAGGATGCTGGGCGTGAAGGTGATCTTGTCTTCGTAAGCACCCCGATCCCGAACCCGCGGCACCTTCACGGGCACCGGACCAATGCCGGTCATCACATCGCGTTCCGGTAGGTGACCATGACGGACAAGACGTGCCCGCCCATCCTGAAGCTTTTCATTGGAAAAGGCCGCCATGAGGGTGGCCAGCTCGGCCTGGACCGCCTGTTCGATCAGCTTGCGCGCGCCATCGCGGATGACATCCGTGAACGGATCAGCGCTAAATCCCGATGGATCGGGCAGTTGGGTGATGGTAGACTCTGACATGTGGCATATCCTTTTCTCAGCAGAGAATCGACGGCGTCTGAACACCGCCATGATATGCCGCCCCTCAGGGCATCACCAACTTTCGCACGTTTCTC
>NZ_JBIFFP010000029.1:0-1318 GCF_043557225.1 Sulfitobacter sp. 1A13496
GGGAGTGTGCGTAATTTTGTGCCCTGGCGCCTTTAGTTACGCCATGGGAAAGCGTTCTTCGAACATAATGGCGAGTTGGCTTTTAACGCGGTGCCATTCACGCACAGATCGCTTCCACTCGACGGAAGTAGCATTGAGGGCCAAGTAGATCAACTTCGCCGCCGCTTCATCGCTCGGGAAGTGGCCGCGGGTTCGCACCGCACGCCGGATTTTCGAGTTCAAAGCTTCTATGGCATTCGTCGTGTAAATAAGTCGGCGCACTTCGGGCGGGTAGTCGAGAAACGGGATCACCTCGTTCCAGGCTCTGCGCCAGCTCGGTGCGATGGCCGGATAGCGCTTGGCCAGATCACTCTCCTCGAACTCGGCCAGCGCAGCCTCTGCTGCTTCGACGTCCAAGGCGGTGTAGACCGCCTTCAGGGCTGTCGCCACGGCCTTGCGGTCCTTGTAGCTGGCGAAGCTCATAGAGTGGCGCAGCAAATGAACGATGCACGTCTGAACCTGGGCTTCCGGGAAAGCTGCCTCAATGGCCTGAGGGAAGCCTTTGAGACCGTCGACCACGGCAATCAGAATGTCCTGAACGCCCCTGTGGCGTAGATCATTCAGAACCTTTGCCCAAAATTTGGCACCCTCGTTGGCCTGGAACCACAGCCCCAGAACGTCCCGGGTGCCGTCTGGACGGATCGCCAAGGCCACGAAGACCGCTTTGTTCGAGACCGCTCCATCACTGCGGATGTTGACGCGGATCGCGTCCATGAACACCACGGGATAGCAGGGTTCCAGTGGCCGGCTCTGCCAGGCGGTGACCTCGTCCATCACAGCCTCAGTGATCACCGATATCAAGCTGGGTGATGCCTCAAAGCCGTAAATCTCCTCAATGTGCCCTTGGATCTCACGGGTCGTCATTCCGCGTGCATACATGCTGACGATCTTGCGGTCGAACTCGGGAAAACGACGCTGATACTTGGCTATCAACAGCGGATCAAAGGTGCCGTTGCGGTCGCGCGGAATGTCCAGGATGACCTTCCCACTGTCGGTAGTCACAGTCTTCTGGCTGCTGCCATTACGACGATTGGGCGGATGGTTCTGGCCTTCCGCGACACCTTCTTCGCGCTCTGCCCCAAGATGTTCCTCCATCTCAGCTGTTAAAGCGCGTTCTGCCAATGCTTTGGTCAACTCGGCAAGAATGCCCTCCTTGCCGAATAGGTCGCCAGAGGACCGGCCTTCCATCAGTTGGTCTAATAGCTTTTTGTCGATGCTCATACGTGGGTCTCCTTATAGAGCAGTTACCACGCCAGAGCACAAAATTCAGGACAGTCCC
>NZ_JBIFFP010000002.1:0-390748 GCF_043557225.1 Sulfitobacter sp. 1A13496
GAAGACCGTCTTCGCCGAAAAGGACCGCAATCAGGCTCATCTGCGCTGGCGCGAGGTCGCCGACAACCTGCGTGACCGGTACCGCGATGTAGCCGAGCTAATGGACGAGGCCGAGCACGATGTGCTGGCCTACATGGCGTTCGACGAGAGCCTGCGCTCGAAGTTGCACAGCACCAACCCCTTGGAGCGCGTTAACAAGGAGATCAAGCGGCGCACCAACGTCGTCGGCATCTTCCCCAATCGAGAGGCCGTCATTCGGCTCGTCGGGGCGCTCATGCTGGAGCAAAATGATGAGTGGGCCGTCTCTCGCCGCTACATGCCGGTAGAAAAGCTAACCGCCGTGTGCAACCATGATGAGGAGACGGCAATGATCGCCGCTCAGTGAACGAGCGACACCAGCTATGAAGAAGCAGGTGGATGCCAGTTCCTACACCACATCCCGGGACACTACCTCGCCTATGCCGACACGCTCTGGATGGCCGGGATCGGCTTGCTGATTTTCGGCATGGGGCAGGGGATGCAATCCACCGCGCCGGCGGCCTTCTGGGCCGAGTATTTCGGCACCCGCCATGTGGGGTCGATTAAAGCGGTCGCCGCCGCGCTGATGGTCTTTGGCTCGGCCATCGGGCCGGGGGTGACGGGGCTGTTCATCGACTTGGGCGTCGATTTCCCGCAGCAAATGTTGCCGATCGCGCTTTATTATCTGATCGCCGCAGGCTTGGCCGCATGGGCGATTGCGCGCTACAAACCGCTGCTGCACAGCTAGCGGTTGCGCCGCAGGTAGACGTAATAGGCCCCGCCGCCGCCGTGGCTGACATGGGCCTGCGCGACCTGTAGCACGAGACTGCTGAGCGGTGGCATAGACAGCCACTGCGGCACCTGATGGCGCAGCACGCCATCGCGCACAGGGATCGGGCCGCCGTCGTCGCGGCGCTTGCCCTTGCCGGTGATCACCAGCACCAGCCGTTTGCCCCGGGCATGGGCATCCATGATGAAGCCGTTCAGGGCAGGATGCGCCCGATCAAGCGTCATGCCATGCAAATCGATCCGGCCTTCGGGGCGCAGTTTGCCGCGTTTGAGCTTGCTATAGGCCTTGTTGTCCATCTGAACCGGCGCGGCCTTCATCTGCTCGGCCAATGTCGGGCGCAGGTCGTTGCCCCGCTTTTTCATGGATGGCTGCGGTTTGTTGCCCTGCAAGGCGATCTTGGCCCGCCGAACTTGTGGCGGGGCAGGGGGGGGCGCGTCGATCTCGGGCGTGAAAAGCTTGTTCAGCTCCAGCTTCTCCGTCCGCTCGGTCACCCGGCGCCAGAGTTCAAGATCGTCTTCGTTCAAGCGACGCCGTTTCATATCGCGCTCTCCGGCAGGAAAGCATAGGCGCGTTGGATGGGCATCAAGACCATCATCCGCCCCGGATCACGCAGACGGCCCGCAGCGCGGCCCGCTTTGTCACCGGTGCCAAAGAATACATCCGCCCGCTGCGCCCCCTTGATGGCCGAGCCTGTATCCTGCGCGACCATTAGACGGCGCAGAGGCTCCTTCCCGTCCTTCTCAATCCAGACCGGCGCGCCGAGAGGCACATGCGATGGGTCGACCGCGATGCTGCGCATGGCGGTGATGGACCGGTTCATCGCCCCCAGCGGCCCCTTATCGGCGGGCACGCGGCTGACTTCGCGGAAAAAGACGTAAGACGGGTTATGGTAGAGCAATTCGCGGCCATCTTCGGGGTTGCGGCGCACCCAATTCTTGATGACATCGGCGCTGACCTGATGCGCCTCATAGACCCCGCGCCGCACCAATTCGACCCCGACTGAGCGGTAATCATGGCCATTCGCGCCGCGATAGCCCACCCGCAGATAGCTGCCATCGGGCAGGCGAATACGGCCAGAGCCCTGAATTTGCAGAAAGAAAAGCTCAACCGGGTCATCGACCCAAGCGATCTCGAGCCCGCGGTCGCGCATCACGTCGCCATCTAGGATCTCGCGCCTGGTGAGCCAGGGGCGGATCTGCTCGGCCTCGGGGGGCATGGCGTAGATGGGATATTGAAACCGGGCAGAGGGGTAGAGATCACCGTCCAATTCGGGCTCGAAATAGCCCGTAAAAAGCGCGTCTTTCCCGTCTTCCATCAACACAGGCCGAAAGAACAATTCGAAAAACTGCCGTGCGTCGGGGCCATCTTTGGCCAGCTTGCAAAGCGCGCGCCAATCGACATCTTTCATGTCGCCGCAGGTGCTGGTGAAAACCTCAAAGGCAGCGGCGTGGTCATCTTCGGCCCAGCCGTCAAGCTGGTCGAAATCCATGACGGTATAATGCACCTCTGCTGCGGACGGCGTGTTCATCGACACACCGCCCAACAGCGCCAGTGCGCCAAGCGCACGCGCTACCCGTCTGTGGAAACCAACAGCCAATTCGGATCGTCCGAGCCCATGACACGGGCGAAGACCCATGTATCTTTTTGGCGTTTGATTTCGGTGCTACTGCCCTCGACAATCTCGCCCTCGGGGTTGCGAACCTCCGAGGTCAGCTCGCCGACGAAGCGGATGGTGAGTTCGGCTTCTTTCGTGGTCTCGTCCATCTTGGCGTCGATCAGTTCCATCTCGCGCACGCCGATGAAAGTCGCCTCGATCGTTAGACCTTGGTCCTCCCGCGCGGCGACGCCGTCAACAAAGCTTTCATAGACGTCATCAGCCAGAAACGGCTGAATTTCGGCCAAATCGCCCCGCTCATAGCCCATGACGATCATCTCATAAGCGCCGCGCGCGCCTTGCAGGAAATCGTTAACGCCAAAGGACGGCTCGACCCGCTTCATCTCGGCCAAGGCCTTGCCCGAGGGGCTGTCTTCGGGAACGTGGTCAGTGATATCGAGATCCGGGCCACCTTCGATCACTTCAAACGCGGGGCCGCTGCGCGGGCTTGGCGTTTGATCGGTAACCGGGGGCTTTTCAAAACCCTCACGCGTGCCAAGCACGTTTTTCAGCCGCAGGATCAGGAATACGGCGATACCGGCAAGCACCAGAAGCTGTATCAGGGGAGAATTCATCGAAACCTCATTCAGGGGTGGCATGGAAACATGCGAGTTAAGCTCTTATGTAGGTGTTCGACCGGGGCAAGTCCACTCTGCCCCCAGCGAAAGGACTCCGCCGCATGTGGCTATTGATCGCATTTATCGCCGTGCCTCTGATCGAGATCACGCTTTTCATCCAAGTCGGTGGCGTCATCGGCCTTGGCTGGACGCTGGCCGTGGTGGTTTTGACCGCCCTTTTGGGCACATGGTTGGTGCGGTCTCAGGGCGCGCTGGCGCTTGGGCAGTTGCGCAGTTCCTTCAATGATTTGCGCGACCCGACCGAGCCTTTGGTGCATGGCGCGATGATTTTGTTTTCCGGCGCGCTGCTGCTGACGCCGGGGTTCTTCACCGATGCTGTCGGCTTTGCCTTTCTGGTGCCGCGCTTCCGCGCCGCCGCCTATCGCGCGATCCGCGACCGGGTGAAGGTCCAAAGCTTTGGCACCCCCGGCGGCATGGGGCAGCGGCCCGGGCCGCAACGCCGCGGCGATCCGCGCGGCGATGTGATCGACGGCGATTTCCATGAGATCCCCGAACAGCCGCGCCAGACCAAGGGGCCCTCGGGCTGGACTAAGGATTGAGCGGCCCGTGCCGACCTGTTAAGTCCGGGTAGATTTAAGAAATTCACCACAACAGGACACAGAAAATGGCAGAAAACGAAACCGCACAACCCAAGCAACCGCAGATGCGCGTGCTGGGCCAGTTCATCCGCGACATGTCGTTCGAAAACATCATGGCGCAAAAGGGTGCCCCGGCGGATGTGCAGCCCGACGTGCAGGTTCAGGTCAACCTCGACGCGAAAAAGCGTTCGGGCGAGAACCAGTATGAAACCGCGATCAAGCTGAACATCACCTCCAAAGCGAAAGACGGCGACGCGACGCTCTTCGTGTTGGAGATCGACTATGTCGGTATCTTCCAAGTCGAAAACGTGCCGGAAGAGCAGATGCACCCCTATCTGCTGATCGAATGCCCGCGCATGATCTTCCCCTTCCTGCGCCGCATCGTCAGCGACGTGACGCGTGACGGTGGCTTCCCGCCGCTGAACCTTGAGAACATCGACTTCCTGTCGCTGTACCGCAACGAAGTTGCCCGCCGTCAGGCCGAAAACTCGCCAAAAGCCGACGCCTAAGCGTTAGCCCAGCTGTTTCCACAGCGCGTCGTCGCCCAGTTTGCCGACAAATTCGGCATGGGCGGCGGCTTCGGCCTCTGTCAGACGTGAGGGCAGGGGATTGGGCCGCGGTTTCGGGGTCCAGCGCGTGTCCGGCTCCCCCGTTTTCCGTTCGGGTCCGGAGGACAGCGCAAAGTCGGGCTGCCGCCCGCCGATCAATTCCAGATAGACTTCGGCCAGAATTTCACTGTCGAGCAGGGCGCCGTGCAGCGTGCGCGAGGTATTGTCGATGCCAAAGCGGCGGCAGAGCGCATCAAGCGAAGCAGGCGAGCCGGGGAAGCGTTTGCGCGCGATCTCAAGCGTGTCGAGCGCCTGTTCCCACGGGATTTGCGGCAGGCCCATCCAGCGCAGTTCGGCGTTCAGGAATTTGATGTCGAAGGCCGCGTTGTGGATGATCAGCTTGGAATCGCCAATAAAATCCAGAAACTGCCGCCCGATCTGCGCGAACTTGGGCTTGTCGCGCAGGAAATCATCGCCCAGCCCGTGCACCTGAAAGGCTTCCTCGGGCATCGAGCGTTCGGGGTTGATGTATTGGTGATAGGTCTCGCCCGTGGCCATGTGGTTCATCAGCTCGACCGCGCCGATCTCGACGATGCGGTCGCCGCTTTCGGGGTCAAAGCCGGTGGTTTCGGTATCGAGCACAATTTCACGCATGGCGCAGTCTTTCCCTGATGTCGCGGATCACCGCCCGCACCTGCGCGCGGGCATGGTCGAGCGTGTCGGTCACTATCACATAGTCCGAGCGGGCGCACTTCTCTTCGGCGGGCATTTGCTTGGCGCGGATGGCGTCGAATTGCGTCTCTGTCATTGTGCCGCGCGCCAGTACCCGGTCGCGCTGCACCTCTGCCGGGATCGACACGCAGGCCACCGCGTCTATCGCAGCCTCGCCGCCGGTTTCGAACAGCAGCGGAATGTCCAGAACGGCAATGTCGCTAACCGCCTGCGCCAGAAACGTCGCCCGGTCTTCGGCCACCAGCGGATGCACGATGGCTTCGATCCGGGGCAGGGCGGTCGGATCGGCGGTGATGATCTCTTTCAACGCGGCACGAGAGACGCCGCCGCCCTCAATGGCCTCCGGGAAAGCCGCCTGCATCGGCGCCACGGCGGCCCCGCCCGGGGCATAAAGCCGGTGCACCGCCGCGTCGGCATCCCAAACGGCGCAGCCTTCCTCGGCGAACATCTTTGCCGTGGTCGATTTACCCATGCCGATGGAACCGGTGAGCCCGAGGTGGAACATCAGCGCAGCACCGCCGTTCGCGTGGCGCGGTCGACCTCGGGCCGCTGGCCGAACCAACGCTCGAACGCTGGGACCGCCTGATGCAACAACATGCCCAGCCCGTCGACCGTGACGCAGCCCATATTCTCAGCTGTTTCAAGCAGATGGGTGCGCAGCGGAGCGTAAACGAGATCCGTCACCACGGTGCCGGGACGCAGCCCATCCAGCGGCACCCGCAAGGCGCCTTTGCCGATCATGCCAAGCGATGTGGTGTTCACCAACAAACTGGCGTGATCGATCATATTGCCCGCTTGCACCCAATCGACGACTTTCACTCTGCCGCCGAAATCGCGCTGCAACTGCTCCGCCCGCACGCGGGTACGGTTTGACAGGCAGATCTCAGGCACACCAGCATCCAACAGCGACGAGACAACCGCCCGCGCCGCGCCCCCCGCGCCCAAGACCGCCGCCGGTCCGGCCTTCGGATCCCAATCCGGCGCACCGGCTTTGAGGTTTTCGATGAAGCCGTAGCCATCCGTATTATCCGCGTGAATTTTGCCATCGGCGCGAAAGATCAAAGTATTGGCCGCGCCGATCAGAGTGGCCCTGTCGGTGATAAGATCCGCAATCTCCATCACCGCTTCTTTATGGGGGATCGTCAGGTTCACCCCAACAAAGCCCATTTTGGGCAGCGCTCTCAACACCTCTTCCAGATCACCAGACGCCACATCAAGCGGCACATAGTGACCGGCGATCCCGTAGGTCTCTAGCCAGTGGCGGTGCATTTGCGGGGATTTGGAATGCGCAATGGGCGATCCGATCACACCGGCGAGGGGGATTTTGGGCAGGCTCATGTCGTGAGGTCTCCGCGCAGCGTCAGGTAATTCAGCAGTTCAAGAAATGGCATACCGAGGACGTGAAAGTAATCCCCCTCAATCTGCGTGAAGAGCCGGACACCTTCTTCTTCCAGCTTATAGCAGCCGACCGCATGGCGAATGCTGTCCCAGTTTCGCGCGACGTAGTCTTCTATATAAGCGTCGCTTGCGTCACGCATCCGCAGCCGCACCTGACCGACGTGCCGCCACAGGGGTTTACCGTCTTCATAAAGCACCGCGGCGGAGAGCAGGGAATGCCGATCCCCGCGCAGACGGTGAAGCTGCGCGATGGCTTCACCCTTATCACGCGGCTTGTGCAGCATCTCGCCGCGATGGTCCAACACCTGATCGCAGCCCAGAACCAACGCGCCAAAGTGCTTTTCGCTCACTTTACGGGCTTTCATCTCGGCCAAGGTATCGGCGATGTCGCGCGGCTTGGCCTCCTCGGCCCGCAGGGCGGCGGTTATCATCTCTTCGTCGATCTTGGCTGGGATCACCTCATGCAGGATCGCGGCCTGCGCCAAAAGCTGCGCCCGGATCTCCGAGCCGGAGGCGAGGATGATTTTCTGCGGCATGTGGATAACCCTGTGATGATCTGGCGCAAATCTTGAGGATTTGTTCTGCGAGATAAAAGTTGACAGCACAAGCCCGCAGATCTCGCCCCGAGTCGCGGTTTTTGTCGCCGATTCCCACCCCGATGAATAGGGATAAGCCGCTTGTGCGTATAACCACGAGACTTCACCGGTTATCCCCGCTTTGATACATTTTGTCCCCCGGAAAATACGCTAGCAAGATCCTGAGAAAATTTAATATTCGCGAATCGGGGCCAGCTTATCCACAGGGGGCCGCGAAGTTTGTTCACCTGTTGATAAGCGGCGGTATAAATCATTAATCCACAGGATTCAGGCGCCCTACAATCAACTACATCTTTTCTCTTTTCTTATTTATTAAGAAAGAAGCACGCACACCGGAGCCTTCCCCATGTTTGATCTTCTCAGCCTCGCTTATCCATGGATCAAAGCGCTCCATATCGTGTCGGTCATCAGTTGGATGGCGGCGCTCTTCTACCTGCCGCGGCTCTTCGTGCATCATGTCGAACAGGCGGGCTCAGCCGGGCGGATGCATGAGACTTTCGCGATGATGGAATTCAAGCTCGCTCAGTTCATCATGCGGCCCGCGATGATGGCGACATGGCTATTCGGCCTCGCCCTCGTTCTGACGCCCGGAATCGTGGATTGGACGATGATCTGGCCATGGACCAAGGGGGCCAGTGTCATCGCCATGACGGTTTTCCATGTTTGGCTGAAAAAACAGGTCAAATCCGTCAAAAGCGGCGACAGTACCGTCACGGGCCGTCAGTTCCGGCTTTTAAACGAAGTGCCGACGCTGCTGATGATCGTGATCGTCTTCTCGGTGGTCGTGAAATTCTGAGGCAATTGACTCAAGCCGCGCTGCCGCCTATATCTGCGCCACTGTCCCGTCCGGGGCGGTTTCTGCTTGCCACATTCAAATGATCGACCAGCCCGCATTCTGCTGCGGCTGAACAGGATGCTCCATGACAACCGAAACGCTGAACCTCGCTGATCTCAAGGCGCAGACGCCGAAAAACCTGCTCGCCATGGCCGAAGAGCTGGAGATCGAAAACGCCTCGACCATGCGTAAAGGCGAGATGATGTTCCAGATTCTCCGCGAGCGCGCGGATGACGGTTGGGAGATCTCGGGCGACGGCGTGTTGGAAGTGCTGCAAGACGGATTCGGTTTCCTGCGCTCTCCCGAAGCGAACTACCTGCCGGGCCCCGATGACATCTACGTCTCGCCCGACATGATCCGCAAATGGTCGCTGCGCACCGGGGACACTATCGAGGGGCTAATCAAGGCGCCCGATGACACCGAACGCTATTTCGCGCTGACCGAGGTCACCAAGATCAACTTCGAGGCGCCCGAGAAGGCGCGCCACAAGGTCGCCTTCGAGAATCTCACGCCGCTTTACCCCGACGAGCGCCTGACGATGGAGGTCGACGACCCCACGATCAAGGACCGCTCGGCGCGGATCATCGATCTGGTCTCGCCTATCGGTAAGGGCCAGCGCTCGCTGATCGTCGCCCCGCCGCGCACCGGTAAGACCGTGCTGCTGCAAAACATCGCCAACAGCATCGAGAAAAATCACCCGGAGTGCTACCTGATCGTCCTGCTGATCGATGAACGGCCCGAGGAAGTCACCGACATGCAGCGTTCGGTGAAAGGGGAGGTCGTCTCCTCCACCTTCGACGAGCCGGCCACGCGCCACGTCGCCGTCTCCGAGATGGTCATCGAAAAGGCCAAGCGCCTCGTCGAGCACAAGCGCGACGTTGTCATCCTGCTCGATTCGATCACCCGTCTGGGTCGCGCCTTCAATACCGTGGTGCCGTCCTCGGGAAAGGTCCTGACCGGTGGTGTCGACGCTAATGCCCTGCAACGGCCGAAGCGTTTCTTCGGCGCTGCGCGGAACATCGAAGAGGGCGGCTCGCTCACCATTATCGCCACCGCGCTGATCGACACCGGCAGCCGCATGGACGAGGTGATCTTTGAAGAGTTCAAAGGCACCGGCAACTCCGAGATCGTGCTGGACCGCAAGATCGCCGACAAACGCGTCTTCCCGGCGATCGACATCCTCAAGTCCGGCACCCGGAAGGAGGATCTTCTGGTCGACAAGGTGGACCTGCAGAAAACCTTCGTCCTGCGCCGTATCCTCAACCCGATGGGCACCACTGACGCCATCGAGTTCCTGCTCGGCAAGCTCAAGCAAACCAAGTCGAACTCTGACTTCTTCGACTCCATGAACACCTGAGTTATTTCGTAATAACAATAGGTTAGTGAAATATGGACACGATATTCGCCCAAGCGTCAGCGCCGGGCCGTGCCGGGGTTGCGGTGATACGCATTTCCGGCCCACAGTCCTTCGCGATCGCGCAGGAGATTTCCGGCAAACGTCCTGAAGGACGCGAAAGCGTGTTGCGAAACCTCCGCGGCACGGGCGGAGAGGTTATCGACCAAGCTCTGGTCCTGAGCTTCCCCGGGCCGAACTCCTTCACTGGCGAGGATGTGGTCGAATTTCAACTTCATGGCTCCATCGCCGTGGTCCGGGCGATGCTTTCCCTGCTCTCGACCTTCCCCGAAACTCGGATGGCTGAAGCGGGGGAATTCACCCGCCGTGCGTTAGAGAATGAAAAGCTGGATCTCGCGCAGGTCGAAGGGCTGGCGGATCTCATCGAAGCCGAAACGGAAGCGCAGCGGAAGCAGGCGCTTCGCGTTTTGTCGGGCCACCTCGGCGCACGGGTCGAAGATTGGCGAAAAGACTTGATCCGCGCCGCTGCGCTACTGGAAGCCACGATCGACTTCGCGGACGAAGAAGTGCCCGTCGATGTCACCCCCGAGGTGGAGGCGCTGCTCTCGAAAGTCGGCAAGGAACTGCAGGCCGAAGCGAAGGGCACTTATGTCGCTGAACGGGTTCGAAACGGCTTCGAAGTCGCGATTATCGGCGCGCCAAATGCGGGTAAGTCGACCCTCTTGAATGCGCTAGCCGGACGTGACGCCGCAATCACCTCCGAAGTCGCAGGCACCACCCGCGACGTGATCGAAGTTCGAATGGACCTCGGCGGGCTGCCGGTTACCCTGTTGGATACGGCGGGTCTCCGCGAGAGCGAAGATAAAGTTGAAACCATCGGGATTGAACGCGCAATCGAACGCGCCGGGGCGGCGGATCTGCGGGTGTTTCTCGCGGCGCCGGGTGAGGCCTTGGCCCTTACGCCGGAGGAAGAGGATATTGTTCTCCACCCCAAGGCAGATCTCGTTCGTATTGAGGCGAACGGTATCTCAGGGAAGACCGGGCAGGGCGTGTCAGAGCTCATCGACCGCATTCAATCTACGCTCTCGGAACGCAGCTCAAGCATCGGACTTGCGACCCATGAGCGGCATCGAGTCGCTTTGCAGCAAGCCGTCTCGTGTTTGGCTGAAGTAGATGTTATCCTGACTCGCGGACCTGATTTCTATGATTTGGCTGCTGCGGAGCTTCGGTTCGCGATCCGCGCGCTGGAAACCCTAGTGGGCCGCATAGACGTCGAGAACCTGCTGGATGAGATTTTCACCAGCTTTTGCGTAGGTAAATGATGGAGTGTTTCACGTGAAACATTTTGATGTGATCGCGATCGGTGGTGGCCACGCGGGCGCGGAAGCAGCGCACGCTTCGGCACGGCTCGGCGCACAAACAGCGCTCGTCACGATGAGCCGCGATGGGATCGGCGTCATGTCCTGTAATCCGGCCATCGGCGGATTGGGGAAGGGCCATCTGGTACGAGAAATTGACGCGATGGACGGCGTCATGGGCCGCGTTGCCGATAAGGCCGGCATTCAATTCCGTCTGCTAAACCGCCGGAAAGGCCCCGCGGTTCAGGGCCCCCGCGCTCAGGCTGATCGGAAAATCTACCGGACAGAAATGCTGCGCGAGATCGAAGCGCAAGAGAATCTCGACATCATTGAAGGAGAGGTTACCGACTTCGTGATGGATGGAGAAGCCGTTGCCGGCGTAGTCTTGGCCGACGGAACGACCATCAAAGCGGCGTCTGTAATTCTCACAACTGGGACCTTCCTCCGAGGTGTCATTCATATCGGAGAGGTATCGCACGAAGGCGGCCGCATGGGGGACAAAGCGTCGGTCAAACTGGCCGAACGGATCGATTCCTTTAATCTCCCGATGGGCCGACTAAAGACGGGGACGCCGCCCCGTCTGGATGGCCGCACGATCAACTGGGATATATTGGAAGCGCAGCCCGGGGACGATGACCCCGTCCTGTTTTCCTTTCTCTCCGATAAGGTTTCAGCCCCTCAGGTCGCCTGCGGTATTACCCATACGAACGAGAAAACTCATCAGATCATCAGGGAGAATCTCGATAGGTCCGCAATGTATGGCGGGCATATCGATGGCGTAGGCCCGCGCTATTGCCCTTCGATCGAAGATAAGGTCGTCCGTTTTTCCGATAAAGAGTCGCATCAGGTTTTCCTAGAGCCCGAGGGCGCGGATGATCATACCGTCTATCCAAACGGCATTTCGACCTCTCTCCCGGCGGATGTGCAGGAAGCCTATGTCCGGAGCATGGTTGGTCTCGAAAACGCAACTATTCTGCAACCCGGTTACGCCATCGAGTACGACTACGTCGATCCGCGCGCTCTTTCATCAACGCTTGCGGTCCGTACCGTACCCGGCCTTTATCTCGCCGGACAGATCAATGGTACGACTGGCTATGAGGAAGCGGCCGCGCAGGGACTGGTAGCAGGCTTGAATGCCGCTCTTAGCGCCCAAGGCCGGGATGCGGTGAAATTTACCCGTTCCGAAAGCTATATTGGGGTTATGGTCGATGATCTGACGACCCGGGGCGTTACGGAACCCTACCGAATGTTCACATCTCGGGCCGAGTTCCGCCTGTCGCTACGGGCAGACAATGCGGATCAGCGGCTAACCCCTTTGGCGATCCAATTAGGATGTATTTCTGACGCGCGCCGAGATAGATTCGAGGAGAAAGTTTCCTCCCTAGAGGAGACAAAAGCGAAGCTGGAAGGTACGGAGTATACGCCGAAAGCGCTTGCGAGCGCCGGTATCAAAATCAACCAAGATGGTGCAAAGCGTAGCGGCTATCAGGTTCTCGCGTTTCCCGATGTGGAGTTTGAAGACTTGCTGCCACTTGATCCCAGCCTAGAAGAAACTCCATTCGAAATACGTCGACAGATTGAGCGGGACGCGCTTTACGCAACCTACATCGCTCGACAACAGAAAGAGATCGATGTGCTTAAGAAAGACGAGAACGTTCGTATACCGTCTGATTTTTCCTTCGATGATCTTGCAGGCCTTTCTAACGAGCTGAAGTCGAAGGTATCTTCCGCGCGTCCGGAGACAATGGCACAGGCGGCGCGCATTGATGGAATGACACCAGCCGCGCTGACTTTGATACTTGCTCGTGTGAAGCGCGGGGCCGGAAAGAAGTCAGCATGAGCACCGAAAATGACCTCGATGTTTCACGTGAAACATTGGAAAAGCTGAAAGCCTTTGCCGAACTCGTGAGGAAATGGAATCCGAAGATTAACTTGGTTTCCAAGAGCAGCTTGGACGACCTGTGGTCTCGCCATATTCTGGATTCCGTCCAAATCTTTGAGCTTGCTACGGGCCGAGGGAAATGGATAGACCTCGGTAGCGGCGGAGGTTTCCCGGGCATTGTTATTTCGATCCTCAATCAAGAAGAACGCAATTTCGATGTAGTCATGGTTGAAAGTGATCAAAGGAAATCAGCTTTCCTGCGGACGGCCATTCGAGAACTTGATCTTTCGGCAAAGGTGAAAACTGAGAGAATTGAAGAACTCGAATGTCTCGAAGCAGACGTGCTGTCTGCCCGCGCTTTAGCCGATCTGACGAAGTTGTTAGGGTTCGCCGAGTTGCATCTTAAACGCGGAGGCATTGCACTTTTCCCTAAAGGTCAAAGCTGGCAGCGCGAAGACCTAGAGGCGCGGCAGGATTGGACTTACGACCTAGAGACGGTAACCAGCAAGACCAATTTGGACGCTGCCATTCTAAAGATTAAGGAAATCGCCCGTGTCTGACCTTTCTCGTCCAAATGGACCGAAAATCATTGCCATTGCAAACCAGAAGGGCGGCGTTGGAAAAACGACGACGACGATCAATCTTGCCGCTGCGCTTGCGGAGTCTGGAAAGCGTATTCTGGTGGTTGATCTGGATCCGCAGGGCAACGCCTCTACGGGGCTCGGGATCGAAGTCGAAGATCGCGAGTTTACGACATATGATCTTTTGCTGGACGATAGCCTTCCGAAGGATGTTATCCAGCGCACCGAAACGGACAGGTTACTTATCGTTCCGGCGACGGTTGACCTCAGCTCAGCGGACATCGAACTCTTTTCGAATGAGAAGAGAAGTTTCCTTTTGCACGACGCGCTCAGGCAGACGCAGATGGATCAGTTCAAGTTCGACTATATCTTGATCGATTGCCCGCCTTCACTCAACCTATTGACGGTGAATGCGATGATCGCGGCGCATTCGGTCCTGGTGCCTTTGCAGAGCGAATTTTTCGCACTGGAAGGGCTATCCCAGCTTATGTTGACGATAAGAGAGGTTCGGCAAAGTGGGAACAAAGACCTGCGGATTGAGGGCGTTCTACTGACCATGTACGATCGCCGCAATAATCTGTCACAACAGGTTGAGAATGACGCACGGGCGAATCTTGGTGAACTGGTGTTCCAAACCGTTATTCCGCGTAATGTTCGGGTGAGCGAAGCACCGAGCTTTGCCATGCCCGTATTGAGTTATGATCCCACATCGAAAGGGGCACAAGCCTACCGCGATTTGGCGGCGGAGCTGACAAGAAACAATGGTTAATAAGGTGGCAGTATGGCAGACAAACAAGAGCGCAAACGGGGCCTTGGCCGGGGGCTTTCGGCACTGATGGCGGATGTAGCGGAGACCGAGAGCGTGGCCGCCAAGGGGGCCGCGGCGGCGGAGCAGTTCGTTCCGATCGAGCGGATCAAACCGAACCCGGATCAGCCTCGTAAGCGGTTTGAGCAAGAGCATCTTGATGATCTCGCGGCCTCAATCAAAGAAAAGGGGGTCATTCAGCCTCTGATCGTCCGCGCTTTGGCCGACGGAAACTTCGAGATCGTCGCGGGTGAACGGCGCTGGCGGGCCTCGCAGATCGCGAAGGTCCATAGCCTTCCGGTGATCGTGCGCGAGTTCACTGATGTCGAAGTCCTGGAAGTCGCGATCATCGAGAACATCCAGCGGGCAGATCTGAATTCGGTCGAAGAAGCGGCGGGTTATCGTCAGTTGATGGATAAGTTCGGCCATACTCAGGAGAAGATGGCCGAAGCCCTTGGGAAAAGCCGAAGCCATATTGCCAATCTATTGCGTCTGCTGAACCTGCCAGATCCGGTGCAAGAGATGGTGCGCCAGAATGAACTAAGCGCGGGCCATGCGCGGGCGCTAATTCCGGCGAAGGATCCGCTGAAACTGGCGCAGCAGGTCATCAAAGGCGGCCTTTCCGTGCGCGCGACCGAGGCTTTGGTCAAGAAAGATCAAGCTGGCGAGCGCGGTAATATGGTAAATAAAGAGCGTCTCTCGCAGCGGCCAGAGAAGGATGCCGATACTCAGGCGCTTGAAGGCGACCTGTCAGCCAACCTAGGTATGAAGGTTAGTTTGGACCATAAACCGGGTCAGGAAGCGGGTAAGGTGACGTTGCACTATACCACGCTTGACCAGTTGGATGAGATCTGCCGCCTGTTGGGCAGCTCTTAAGGCAGAAGCGTTTCGATCACGGCGTTTAGGACGATAACGCCTTGATCTGAAACGATTAACCTTTCCTTCTCGCGTGTTGCCATGCCGATGTCTTGCAGGTGATTGACGGCCTTTTCGTCGATCTCATGCCCGGCAATCTCGGTGTAACGGTTAAGGTCGACGCCTTCTTTCAGGCGCAGGCCCATCAGGAGAAACTCGGTCGCCTGTTCTCTTCGGCTCAGGGCGGTCCGGGGTTTCTCCGTTTCGCCTTTTGCGACACCGTCGAGCCACCGCTGTGGATTGCTATAAGCAACCGTCGGGAATTTCTGTCCGTCCAGCGTTAGCCGCCCATGAGCGCCGGGGCCGATGCCGATATAGTCCCCATAGCGCCAATAGATCAGGTTGTGACGCGATTGGGCGCTATCCCGGGCGTGGTTTGACACCTCGTAGGCAGGCATGCCCATTTCGTTGCAGATGTCTTGGGTCAGGGTAAACATATCCGCGCCGAGATCTTCGTCCGGCAGGCCGCGAAGTTTTCCGCGGGCGTAACGGTCGCCAAAGGCGGTGCCTTGTTCGATCGTGAGTTGATAGAGCGAAATGTGGTCTATCGCGAGGGATAGAGCCTGTTTCAACTCGGCTTCCCATGCCGTGGCGGATTGGTCTTGCCGCCCATAGATTAGATCGAAGCTCACACGGTCAAAGGTATTACGGGCGATGTCGAAGGCGGTCATCGCTTCTTTTGCCGTATGCAGGCGGCCCAAACGTGTGAGATCCGGATCGTTCAGTGCCTGAATGCCCATGGAAACGCGCGTCACCCCGGCCTGTCGATAGGCGGCAAAGCGGCCCGCTTCGACCGAGCCGGGATTGGCTTCGAGGGTGATTTCCAGATCGTTCGCCGTAGGCCAGTGGCGCCGGATGGCGCTGATGATGTCTGCGACGACATCGGGGTCCATCAAACTGGGCGTGCCGCCGCCGAAAAAGACCGCATTGAGCACGCGCCCCGGTGTCTCATCCGCAGCGCGCTGAAGCTCGGCGAGATAGGCATCCCGCCAAGCGGCTTGGTCGATCCGGCGGCTAACGTGGCTGTTAAAGTCGCAATAGGGACATTTCGCCTCGCAAAATGGCCAATGGATATAGAGGCCGAAGCCGCCCTGTTGCCAATCTTCAGCCAAAACAGCCCGCAATCAGTTTCGCAAAGGCATCGGCGCGGTGGCTGATGCTGTTCTTTTGCTCGGCGTCCATTTCGGCAAAGGTGACCTCATGGCCGTCAGGTTGAAACATCGGATCATAGCCGTGACCCTGTTCGCCGCGCATCGGCCAAACCAGCGTGCCGTTCACCTTGCCCGCGAAAACCTCATCATGGCCGTCGGGCCATGCCAGCACCAGCGTCGCGCAGAAACGCGCGCGGCGGGGGTGGGGGGCGTTCTTTTCTTCCAGCAGGTTGCGCGTCTTGGTCATGGCCATGACGAAGTCGCGGCCATTCTCTGTTTCGGCCCAATCGGCGGTATAGACGCCGGGCGCATTGTTAAGCGCTTCGACTTCGATGCCGGAATCGTCGGCCAATGCGGGCAAGCCGGTCGCCTTGGCGGCGGCATGCGCTTTGATCCGGGCATTGCCGACGAAGGTCGTCTCGGTTTCTTCCGGCTCGGGCAGGTTCACCTCTGCCGCGCCGACCACCTCGACCCCGTGGGGGGCGAAGAGCTGGCGCATTTCAGCCAGTTTGCCCGCGTTATGGGTGGCGATGAGAATGCGATTTTCGGTAAACTTGCGGGTCATGCGGTAACCGATTTTTGGATGGTGGCCAGTTCGCCGACGCCTTTCTCGGCCAGGTCCATCAGCTGGTTCATCTGGTCGCGGGTATAGGTCGAGCCCTCGGCGCTCATCTGCACTTCGATCAGCTTGCCGGATCCGGTCATGATGAAGTTGCCATCGACGCCCGCCTCGGAATCCTCAGGGTAATCGAGATCGAGCACCGGCTGGCCCGCGTAGATGCCACAGCTTATCGCCGCGACCGGATCGACCAGCGGGTCAGAAACGACATCGCCCGCTTTCATCAGTTTGTTCACGGCCAGACGCAGGGCAATCCAACCGCCGGTGATGGACGCGCAGCGGGTGCCGCCATCGGCTTGCAGCACGTCACAATCGACGGTGATCTGACGCTCGCCCAAGGCAGAGCGGTCGACCCCGGCGCGCAGGGCGCGGCCGATCAGGCGCTGAATTTCGACCGTGCGACCGCCTTGTTTGCCCGAGGCGGCTTCGCGGCGCATCCGCGTGTTGGTGGCGCGGGGCAGCATGCCGTATTCGGCAGTGACCCACCCCAGACCGGAGCCTTTGATGAAGGGCGGCACGCGGTCTTCGATCGTCGCGGTGCAGAGCACATGGGTATCGCCCATCTTGATCAGGGCCGACCCTTCGGCATGTTTGGTGAAACCTGTCTCGATCGAGACGGCGCGCATTTCATCGAGTTTCCGGCCAGAGGGACGCATGACATATCCTTTTTGATGTTGTCCGGGGATACCGCCCCACAAGGCTTTGATGCAACCCCGATTGACGTTTGCCCGGCTTGTACCTTTATTAGACAAGAGAGCGAGCACCGATGAAAAACACGCCTGAATTGCTGAAAGACATGAATGACCGATCCCGCGAAGTGTTTCGCCGGGTGGTTGAGGGCTATCTGGAAAGTGGCGATCCGGTGGGGTCGCGCACCCTGACGCGGGACTTCAGCGAAAAGGTCTCGGCGGCGACGATCCGCAATGTGATGCAGGATCTTGAATATATGGGCCTGTTGGATAGCCCCCATGTCTCAGCCGGGCGCATTCCGACGCAGTTAGGGCTGCGGATGTTCGTCGATGGGATGATCGAGATTGGCGATCCGACGGAGCTTGACCGGGAGAAGATCGACGCGACCTTGGGGAATAATTCCTCCGATGTCGGCGGACTGTTGGACCGGATCGGATCGGCCCTGTCGGGCGTCACGCATGGTGCCTCCCTCGTGTTGACGCCAAAGCACGAAGCGCCGATCAAACATATCGAATTCGTCTCTCTCTCGCCTGATAGAGCCTTGGTGGTGCTTGTGTTCTCAGACGGCCATGTGGAGAACCGGCTGTTCACGCCGCCACCCGGGCAGACCCCCAGTTCGATGCGCGAGGCGGCGAATTTCCTGAATGCTTTCGTCGAAGGCAAAACCCTCAGCGAGTTGCAGCGCAGCATAAAGCAAGAGATCGCCAAACGCCGTCAGGAGATCGACGTGCTGGCGCAGCAGCTTGTCGAAAGCGGGGCGGTGCTGTGGGACGCGGAAGGGGAGCATTCAGAGCGTTTGATCGTGCGCGGTCGGTCGAATCTGCTGGGCGGAGAGGCGGAGGCCGAAGACCTTGACCGTATCCGCAGCCTTTTCGATGATCTTGAGCGCAAGCGGGACATCGCCGAATTCCTCGAACTGGCCGAAGATGGGGACGGTGTGCGCATTTTTATCGGCTCGGAAAACAAACTTTTCTCACTTTCGGGTTCCTCTCTGGTCGTTTCCCCTTATATGAACGCTGATCGTAAGGTGATCGGCGCTGTGGGTGTCATTGGCCCGACACGCTTAAATTATGGACGTATCGTGCCGATTGTGAACTACACGGCACAACTGGTGGGAAAGCTGATTTCCGACCGGAACTAGAGGTGGAACATGGCAGAGCCGAAAGAAAACGACTTTTTGGACGAGATCGACAGCGCCGAAGCTGAAGAATACGCCGAAGACATGGCCGAGATCGACGAAGAAGCCCTTGCGGTGGAAGAGTTGCGCGCCGAGCGTGACCAGTACCGCGACCGTTTCATGCGCGCGCTCGCCGATGCCGAGAATGCGCGCAAACGCTCCGACAAGGACCGTCGCGAGGCCGAGAACTATGGCGGCTCCAAGCTGGCCCGAGACATGCTGCCTGTTTATGACAACATGAAACGCGCGCTGGAAACCACCACCGATGAGCAGAAAGAGGCCTTTGGCCCGCTGCTGGAAGGTGTGGAACTGACGATGCGCGAGCTGCTGAATGTCTTTAAAAAGCACGGCATCGAAGTGATCGCGCCCGAGGTTGGCGACAAGTTCGACCCCAAGCATCACGAAGCGATGTTCGAAGCGCCGGTGCCCGGCACCGTGGCGGGCGAGATCATTCAGGTCGCCGCCGAAGGCTTCATGCTGCACGACCGTCTGTTGCGCCCGGCGCAGGTTGGGGTGTCTTCGACCCCGGCGAGCTAAGCGCGCAATCAGTCACTTTCAAAAGAGGCGGTCAGGATTTGGCCGCCTCTTTCAGTTTATAGATCAACTCAAGCGCTTCACGTGGGGAGAGTTCATCGGGGATGATCTCTGCCAGCTTCTCTTCGACCGCCGAGGTTTTCGCAGGGGCTGGTTGCGGGGGCGGGCTGGCCGCGAAGAGCGGCAGATCGTCGATCAGCGTCTTTTGTGTCGCGCCGCCTTCGCGTTCGCCTTTCTCCAATGCCTCCAGCACCACGCGGGCGCGGGCGATCACCGGGGCGGGCAGGCCCGCCAGCTGCGCCACCTGCACGCCATAAGACCGGTCCGCGGCGCCATTGCGCACTTCGTGCAGGAAGACGACCTCGCCCTCCCATTCCTTGACCGCCACCGTGGCATTGTCGACCCCCGGCAGCTTGCCGGCCAGCGCCGTCATCTCGTGGTAATGGGTGGCGAAGAGCGCCCGGGTCCGGTTCACGTCATGCAGATGTTCCAGCGTGGCCCAAGCGATCGAGAGGCCGTCATAGGTGGCCGTGCCGCGCCCGATCTCGTCGAGGATCACCAGCGCGCGGTCATCGGCTTGGTTCAAGATCGCGGCGGTTTCGACCATTTCGACCATGAAGGTCGAGCGGCCCCGCGCCAGATCGTCTGAGGCGCCGACGCGGCTGAAGAGCTGGCTAACAACGCCGATATGCGCCGAACTCGCAGGCACGAAACTGCCCATCTGCGCCATCAGAGCGATCAGCGCGTTCTGGCGCAAAAAGGTCGATTTACCGGCCATGTTTGGGCCGGTGAGGAGCCAGATGTTCGCGGCCTCGCCTTCGGCACTCAAGTCACAGTCATTGGCGATGAAAGGCTCGCCCGATTGCTGGGTCAGAGCGCGTTCCACGACTGGATGCCGCCCGCCTTGGATGTCGAAGGCGCGGGACATATCCACGCGGGGGCGGGTCCAATTCTCACTCCGGGCGAGGTCGGCCAGACCTGTGGCCAGATCGACCTCGGCCAGCCCGGCGGAGGCTTGGCCGATCTCTGCCGCATGCTCTAGAATAGCACTCCGAAGGCTCTCATAGAGCCGCTTTTCGATCTCCTGCGCGTGGTTGCCCGCGTTGAGGATTTTCGTCTCCAACTCGGACAGTTCGACAGTGGTAAAGCGCACTTGGTTCGCCGTGGTCTGCCGGTGGATAAAGGTCTCTGACAGCGGCGGGTTCAGCATCTTCTCGGCATGGGTCGCGGTGCATTCGACGAAGTATCCCAGCACGTTGTTGTGCTTGATCTTCAGCGACGAAATCCCCGTGTCAGAGACAAATTGCTGCTGCATACCGGCAATCACGCTGCGGCCTTCGTCGCGCAGCTCGCGCGCGGCGTCGAGGTCGGCGTCATGGCCGGGGGCGATGAAACCGCCGTCGCGCACCATCAGCGGGGGCTCGGCCACCAAGGCGTGATCCAACAGGTCGATGAGGTCGCCATGACCCTGCAACCCTTCGGCGGCTTCGCGCAGCAGGTCGGGCAGATCCTGCTGCGTCAGGGTCTGGTGCAAAGCCTCAGCTTCGATCAAACCGTTGCGGATCGCGGCAAGGTCGCGGGGGCCGCCGCGGTCAAGCGACAGGCGCGATAGCGCGCGGTCGAGATCAGGCACATTGCGCAGACGCTGGCGGATGTCGTCCGCGAGCCGGGCGTTATCATAGGCAAAGCTCACCGCATCGGCGCGGTTGCTCACCACATCGACGACCCGCGAGGGGCTTGAGATTCGCCGCTCTAACAGCCGCGCGCCCCCGGCGGTGACGGTATTATCCATGATCGACAGCAAAGACCCGGCGCGGCCACCATTTAGGGAGTGGGTGAGTTCCAGATTGCGCCGGGTTGCCGCGTCAATCTGAACGGTGCGGGCCTCTGCCTCTTTCTGGGGCGGGCGGAGCAGGGGCAGCTTGCCGCGTTGAGTGATAGTGAGGTATTCTATTACCGCTCCCATAGCCGAGACTTCGGCGCGGGTGAAGCTGCCGAAAGCCTCTAGCGTGGCGATATCAAACAGGTCGCAGACCCGTTTTTCCGCACTGGTGCTGTCAAAGGCCGAACGGGCCAGACCCGTCAGTGCAATCCCAAAATCAGAGACGACCTCGTGCAAATCCGTCTCTTTCGCCTCTGAGACGATCAGTTCCGACGGGGACAGCCGCGCCAATTCCGGCCCCAGCCGAACCTGCGCCAGTGGCATCACATGAAACGCGCCGGTCGAGATATCGACCCAAGCCATCGCGCAGGCATCGCGCACCTCGGCAAAGGCCGCGAGGTAATTGTGACGGCGGGCTTCCAGCAGGCTTTCTTCGGTCAGCGTGCCGGGGGTGACCAGCCGCACCACGTCGCGTTTCACGACCGCTTTGTAGCCGCGTTTCTTGGCCTCCGCGGGGCTTTCCATCTGCTCGCAGACCGCCACGCGAAACCCCTTGCGGATCAGCGTCAGCAGGTAGCCTTCGGCGGCATGCACCGGCACGCCGCACATGGCGATATCTTTGCCCTGATGCTTGCCGCGTTTGGTGAGCGCGATGTCCAACGCCTCTGCCGCGGCGATGGCATCGTCAAAGAACATCTCGTAAAAATCGCCCATGCGGTAGAACAGCAACGCGTCCTGATGGTCCGCTTTAAGCTCGAGATATTGCGCCATCATTGGCGTTACTTTTTCTGTCTGCACGGCTGCCCCCTGTTGCCGCGCGGACCCTACAAAACCCCCCGGCGCAGCGAAAGGGGGTGCGGGGCCTTGGGCGGTCTTTGTCATGCGATTTACACTGACGTGGGGCTTGCGTTGTGCTGAACTCGGATCGTGGCTAAGAAGATCCCAAAGCAGAAGAAGGGTAATGTCGTGACGAGAAAGAACCGTATCACCTCTGAAGAGGCGCTTGCCTTTCACCTCGAACCGACCCCCGGCAAGTTCGAGATCTCGGCCACCGTGCCGATGACCACACAGCGCGACCTGAGCCTTGCCTATTCGCCCGGTGTGGCCGTCCCTTGTGAGGCCATCGCCGAAAGCCCCGAGACAGCCTATGACTACACCAACAAGGGCAATCTGGTCGCCGTGATCTCGAACGGGACGGCGGTGTTGGGGCTCGGCAACCTCGGCGCGCTGGCCTCCAAACCGGTGATGGAAGGCAAAGCGGTTCTGTTCAAGCGTTTCGCTGACGTGAACTCCATCGACATCGAGCTCGATACCGAGGACACGGAGGCTTTCATCAACGCCTGCAAGCTGATGGGGCCGACCTTCGGCGGCATCAACCTCGAAGACATCAAGGCGCCCGAGTGTTTCATCATTGAGCAGCGCCTGAAGGAAGAGATGGACATTCCCGTCTTCCACGACGACCAGCACGGCACGGCGGTGATCTGTGCCGCCGGGCTGATCAACGCGTTGCACCTCTCGGGCAAGAAGATCGAGGACGTGAAGATCGTGCTTAACGGCGCGGGGGCCGCGGGCATCGCTTGTCTGGAACTGCTCAAGGCGATGGGCGCGAAACACGACAATTGCATTATGTGCGACACCAAGGGCGTGATCTACCAAGGCCGCACCGAGGGCATGAACCAGTGGAAATCGGCCCATGCCGCTAATACCGAGCTGCGCACGCTCGAAGAG
Source organism: Sulfitobacter sp. 1A13496 (assembly GCF_043557225.1). Taxonomy (NCBI): domain Bacteria; kingdom Pseudomonadati; phylum Pseudomonadota; class Alphaproteobacteria; order Rhodobacterales; family Roseobacteraceae; genus Sulfitobacter; species Sulfitobacter sp. 1A13496. The sequence continues at coordinate 22,464 of NZ_JBIFFP010000002.1, forward strand.
GCGATGCAGGGCGCGGATGTCTTCCTTGGCGTCTCGGTCAAGGGGGCGGTGACGCCTGCGATGGTGGCCTCCATGGCCGACAACCCGGTGATCTTCGCCATGGCCAACCCGGACCCGGAGATCACGCCCGAAGAGGCCCATGAAGTCCGCATGGATGCCATCGTCGCCACCGGGCGCTCGGACTACCCGAACCAGGTTAACAACGTGCTGGGCTTTCCCTATCTTTTCCGCGGCGCGCTCGACATCCATGCCCGGGCCATCAACGACGAGATGAAGATCGCCTGCGCCCATGCGCTGGCGCAACTGGCGCGCGAGGATGTGCCAGACGAGGTGGCGCTGGCCTATGGCCGCACGCTGAGCTTTGGCCGCGACTACATCATTCCCACGCCTTTCGACCCGCGCCTCATCCACCGCATTCCGCCCGCCGTGGCCAAGGCGGGCATGGACACCGGGGCCGCGCGGCGCCCGATCATCGACATGGACGCCTATGAGGTCGGGCTGAAGTCGCGGATGGATCCGACGGCGAGCATCCTGCGCGGCATCAACGCCCGCGCCCGGGCCAATCAGGCCCGGATGATCTTTGCCGAGGGGGACGATCCCAAGGTGCTGCGCGCGGCGGTCATGTACCAGCGCGCGGGCTTGGGCAAAGCACTGGTCGTGGGCCGCGAGGACGACGTGCGCGCTAAGCTCGAAGAAGCGGGCATGGCCGACGCGGTGCGCGAGTTGGAGGTGGTGAACGCCGCCAATACCCAGCATCTGACGACCTATAAGGACTTCCTTTATGGCCGCTTGCAGCGCAAGGGCTTTGACCGGAAGGATATCCACCGTCTCGCCTCGCGCGACCGCCATGTCTTTGCAGCGCTAATGCTGGCCCATGGGCACGGCGACGGTCTGGTGACCGGGGCTACCCGCAAGTCGGCGCATGTCTTGGAACGGCTCAACCACGTCTTCGACGCAAATGCCGAAGCAGGCGCGGCGGGCATCACGGCGCTGCTGCACAAAGGGCGGATCGTCTTCATTGCCGATACGCTGGTGCATGAATGGCCTGATGAGAACGATCTGGCAAATATCGCCGAAAGCGGCGCGCGTGTGGCGCGGCATCTGGGGCTGGAGCCGCGGGTCGCCTTCGTCAGTTTCTCGACCTTCGGCTACCCCGTTTCGGAACGCGCCGAGAAAATGCACCTCGCGCCAGAGGTGTTGGATCAGCGCGGGGTGGATTTCGAATATGAGGGTGAGATGACCGTCGACGTGGCGCTGAACGCGGCCAGTCAGGCGAATTATCCGTTCTCGCGGCTGACGGGGCCTGCGAACATCCTCGTGGTGCCAGCGCGGCACTCGGCCAGCATCTCGGTCAAGCTGATGCAGGAGATGGCGGGGGCGACGGTGATCGGGCCGATCCTTACGGGCCTCGATAAGTCGATTCAGATCTGCTCTTCCACCTCCACGGCGAATGACATCCTTAACATGGCCATTCTCGCGGCCTGTAAGGTGGGCTGATGATCTGGAACCTCGGCTCTATCAACGCGGATAACTTCTATCTGCTGGCCCATCTGCCGGGACCGGGAGAGACCATTTCAGCCCGGAATTTCCGGCAGGGGCTGGGCGGCAAGGGGGCCAATATGTCTGTCGCCGCCGCCCGGGCCGGGACGCGGGTGATGCATGTCGGCGCTTTGGGCGCCGATGGCGGTTGGGCGCTGGAACGGCTTTTGGAATATGGGGTCGAAACGGCGCATATCACCTTGATGGAGGGCGTGACCGGTCACGCCAATATCGCCGTGGATCTGGAAGTGGAGAACAATATCGTCATCTTCCCCGGCACCAATCACGAGATCACCGATGAGATGATCGGTGCCGCGCTGAGCGAGGCTTCCTCGGGCGATTGGCTGTTGATGCAGAATGAAACCAACGGGCAGCGGTTCGCGGCGCGAACGGCGAAAACTCTAGGCCTGCGACTGGCCTATGCCGCAGCCCCTTTCGATGCGGATGCGGTGACGGCGATCCTCGAACAGATCGACCTATTGGTGCTGAACGAGGTCGAGGCGGCGCAGCTACGGGCCGCGACGGGGGGCGAGCTGCGGCAGCTGCCGATCGACGACATCGTGGTGACGCTGGGGGCGGGGGGCTGCGAATGGGTCTCTAACAAGGCACATCTGGTCGAAAGCTTCCCCGCCTATCAAGTCGATGCGGTGGATACGACCGGCGCGGGCGATACTTTCACCGGCTATCTGCTGGCCGGGTTGGACCGGGGGATGACCATGCCGCAGGCGATTGATCTGGCCATGCGCGCCGGGGCCTTGATGGTCACGCGTCATGGCACGGCGGATGTGATCCCCGATCTGAAAGAGATCCGGGATCACGATTTTCGCAGCTAATCTACCGGGGCGCGGTTACTTCACGAAGGGGGCCGCACTGCCCCAAAGCTGTTTCACGCGGGCGTCACGGCCACAGCCCTTGCGGTAGCGTTTGTAAGCGACCGACTTTTTTACGGCCACACCGACACTGCTGAACGCCAGCCGGTCGCTGCTTTTGTAGTAGTCCTGGTGGTAATCATCGGCCGGGTAAAAGGGCGCATCGCCAAGGATCGGCGTCACGACCTTGGTCCCGAGGGCGGCCTGCGCTTCGGCCTTGGCAGCCTCTGCCGCGCTTTTCTGGGCGGGGCTGCCCGCGAAAATCGCGGTCCGGTAGCTTTCGCCCCGGTCACAGAATTGCCCGCCTGCATCTGTTGGGTCAATCGAGCGGAAGAAGAGATCAAGCAATGTCTTGCGGCTGACCACATCCGGGTCGAATTGGATCTGCACCGCTTCGTAATGGCCGGTGTTGCCGCCGGTGACTTCTTTGTAGGTCGGGTTCTTGGTGCGGCCCCCGGCAAAGCCCGAGATGGCCTCTTTCACGCCTTTGACGGATTCAAAATCGGCTTCGACGCACCAGAAGCAGCCGCCCGCTACGGTCAGCACCTCGGTCTCCGCCGCCGCCGCAGGTCGGTTCTGCGCGGCGAGGCCCAGAGTGATCGCAAGGGTCAGGATGGCGGGTTTGAACATTGATTTTTGGAACATTTCGGTCCTCCTCAGGCCTAGGCTTGCCGCTGGGGCGGAGATAGCGCAAGGCCGGGGCGGGGAAAGTCACGCTCTGGTGAAGGCAATTTACCACTTGGCGCGCGGCCGCGTTCTTTCTAGCGTTCCGGGTGAAACGGCAATGGGAGAAGCCTTTCATGCGTATTGCGATGTGGTCAGGGCCGCGCAATCTCAGCACTGCGATGATGTATAGTTTCGGAGCGCGCGCGGATTTCACCGCGATGGATGAGCCGTTTTACGCGGCCTATCTCAAGGCGACAGCGCTGGATCATCCAATGCGCGACGCAGTACTGGCGGCGCAGGAGCAAGACCCCGCGCGGGTGCCTCTTGGCTTTGTGCAGGACGGCGGGCGGCATCTTTATATGAAACATATGGCGCAGCATATGATCGACGGGTTCCCGCTTGATTGGGCTGAGGACTGTGTGAACATCCACCTGATCCGCCATCCGGCCCGGGTGATCGCGAGCTATGCGGAGAAGCGCGAAGCACCCCGTTTGGCGGATATCGGGTTTGACCGGCAACTCATGCTGTTCGAGCGGTTGGGCGGGCTCGTCATCGACAGCGGCGATATCCGTGCGGATCCGGAGGGGATGCTGCGTACGCTTTGCGCCGCCATCGATCTGCCCTTCGATCCTGCAATGCTGCATTGGCCCGCCGGGCCGCGGGCCGAGGATGGGGTTTGGGCGCCGCATTGGTATGGGGCGATCCATCGCAGCACCGGTTTTGCCGGGCCGGAGGGGGAACTGCCCGAGCTTAAAGGAGCAGAGGCGGAAGTTCTGGAGGCCGCCATGCCCTACTATGAGCGGCTGTTTGCGGAACGTCTGAAAAATTCCTGAAGACCGCGAAACTATTTCGCGGGGCTGGCGTGACTACGGTGCTATTTCAAACGGAGGGAAAACCAGATGAAAAAATTTGCAAGCACCGCAATCGCCCTGTCCATGATCGCCGGTGGCGCATGGGCGGATGCCCATGCCATGGCCATGGTCGAAGCCTCGGGTCAGGATGTATCGAATGGCGTCGTCACTGCCGATAAGGTGATGGCGGGCGAGAATGGCTGGCTGGTTGTGCACCGCACCGACGCCGACATGAAGCCCGGCCCCGTGGTCGGCTACGCCCCGCTGCGCGCGGGCGAGAACATGGATGTGGTCGCGATCCTGCAAGAGGACGTGGCTTCGGGCGACATGCTGATGTTGATGGTTCATTCCGAAGATGGTGGCATGAAAACCGGGGTGTTCGAATATACGTTGGGCGCCAAGGAAGACGGGCCGATCAAACCGAATGGGGAGCTGGTGATGACGGTCGTCACTGCCGATTGATCCGGTAGGTGGCTCAGAGAAAGGCCCGGGCGGGAGCGTCCGGGCCTTTTGCGTTTTTATCTGGGGCTGGCCGCCGGGGGCGCTGCCCCCGGACCCCCGTGGTATTTAAGAAAGGATGAAGGGGGATTGGGGTCCCGTGCTTCAGCCTTTGCTGCGTTTATCGCGTGCGGCGAGGAGTTTGAGGCGCAGGGCGTTTAGTTGGATGAAGCCTGCGGCGTCTTTCTGGTCGTAGGCGCCAGCGTCATCTTCGAAGGTCACATGGGCCTCGGAATAGAGGCTATGATCGGACCAGCGGCCAACGGTGCGGACATGGCCCTTGTAGAGCTTGAGGCGCACGGTGCCGGTGACATGAGTTTGGCTCGCGTCGATGGCGGCTTGCAGCATGGTGCGTTCGGGGCTGTACCAGAAGCCGTTGTAGATGAGCTCGGCGTATTTCGGCATCAGCTCGTCCTTGAGGTGCATGGCGCCGCGGTCGAGGGTAATGGATTCGATGGCGCGGTGCGCTTCGAGCAGGAGGGTGCCGCCCGGGGTCTCGTAGATGCCGCGGGACTTCATGCCGACGAAACGGCCCTCGACCAGATCGAGGCGGCCGCAGCCGTGTTTGCCGCCGAGCTCGTTCAGTTTGGTGAGGATCGTTGCGGGAGACATGGCTTCGCCGTTGATGCTGACCGCATCACCGCGCTCGAAGCCGATTTCGACGTATTCGGGCGTGTCGGGGGCGTCCTCGGGGTTCACGGTGCGCTGGTAGACGTAATCGGGTGCGTCGACCGCCGGATCTTCGAGCACTTTGCCTTCGGAAGAGGTGTGCAGCAGGTTGGCGTCGACCGAGAAGGGCGCTTCGCCGCGCTTGTCCTTGGCGATCGGGATCTGGTTCTGCTCGGCGAAGGCCAGAAGTTTGGTGCGGCTCGACAGGTCCCATTCGCGCCAGGGGGCGATGACCTTGATGTCGGGGTTCAGCGCATAGGCGGCGAGCTCAAACCGGACCTGATCGTTGCCCTTGCCGGTGGCGCCGTGGGCGACGGCATCGGCGCCGGTTTCTTCGGCGATCTCGACCAGACGCTTGGAGATCAGCGGGCGGGCGATAGAGGTGCCAAGGAGGTAGAGACCTTCATAGACCGCGTTGGCGCGGAACATTGGGAAGACGAAGTCGCGGACGAATTCCTCGCGCACGTCTTCGATGTAGATGTTCTCAGGCGCGATGCCCATCATCTCAGCCTTTTTGCGGGCCGGTTCCAGCTCTTCGCCTTGGCCGAGATCGGCGGTGAAGGTCACCACCTCGCAGCCATATTCGGTTTGCAGCCATTTGAGGATGATCGAGGTATCGAGGCCGCCGGAATAGGCAAGCACGACTTTCTTGGGCGCGGACATGACGGGTTTCCTTTCAAGTTCGCCCTGCGAGGTAGCGGTTTTCGCGGGCGCGGGCAAGATTGAAGCCCGCGTTGACCTATGCTGGCTGCGCGCCTATCGACGAATGGCAGCAAGGAGAGCACAGATGGCGGATGAATTTGCACGAAAAGCACAGGCGGCGGCAGAAGCGCTGCGGGCCTTGTTCCCGGCGACACCGCTTTTGCGCAATGAGCATCTGTCGGAGCGCTTTGGCGCGGATATCTGGCTGAAACGCGAGGATCTGAGCCCGGTGCGCTCCTACAAGCTGCGCGGGGCCTTCAATGCGATGCGCAAGGTAATCCCGGGGCAGGGGGTTTTCGTCTGTGCCTCTGCCGGGAACCATGCGCAGGGGGTGGCTTTTGCTTGTAGTCATTTCGGGGTGCGCGGCGTGATCTTCATGTCGGTGACGACGCCGCAGCAGAAGGTGCAGAAGACCCGCATGTTCGGCGGTGAGAATGTCGAGATCCGGCTGGTGGGGGATTATTTCGACGCCACGCTGGCCGCAGCGCAGGATTTCTGTCGGGAGGAGGGCGCGCATTTTCTGTCGCCCTTCGATGATGACGACGTGATCGAGGGGCAGGCGTCGGTTGCCGTGGAGATTGCCGCGCAGTTGGGCCGGGTGCCGGATCGGGTGATCTTGCCGGTGGGCGGCGGCGGGCTGTCTTCGGGGGTGGTCAGTTATTTCGGAGAAGCTTGCGATTATACATTCGTCGAACCCGCCGGTGCGCCGAGCCTTGCGCGGGCGTTGGAGGCCGGGGCGCCGGTCGATGTCTCTCCGATCGACAACTTTGTCGATGGCGCTGCGGTGGCCAAGATCGGCGCGCGGACTTTCGAGCGTCTGCGCGGGGTGAACCCGGCGGATGTGGTGCATCTGCCTGAGGACCGGATCTGCGTGACGATCAACGAGATGTTGAATGTCGAAGGCATCGTATTGGAGCCGGCAGGCGCGCTATCGATCGATGCGCTGGGCGAGGTGGCCGATCAGATTGTGGGCAAGACGGTGGTTTGCGTGGCCTCGGGGGGTAATTTCGATTTCGAGCGTTTGCCGGAGGTCAAGGAGCGGGCGCAGCGCTATTCGGGTGTGAAGAAATATTTCATCCTGCGCATGCCGCAGCGGCCCGGGGCGTTGAAGGAATTCCTGATGCTGCTGGGGCCGGAGGATGACATTTGCCGTTTTGAGTATTTGAAAAAATCGGCGCGAAACTTTGGTTCGGTTCTGATCGGGATCGAGACGCGGCGGCCTGAAAATTTCAAACCGTTTCTTGAGCAATTGGGGCAATCGGGCTTTACCTATACGGATATCACCAACGACGAAACCTTGGCGCAGTTCGTTCTGTAGGGGCGGAAGGCCAGAGGGATTCACCTTCTGGTAGGCTTTGTGGGCTAACTCGACAGGGTCTGTCAGGATCGTGTCGCATGAAATTGGATATCCCCAGCCTTTCCGAAGCAGTGGCGACACCTGCTGTGGCGTCTTTGGTTTTGGTGGTCGAGGGGGATGAGACCCGGCGGGCCTGTCTTTCGACCGCGTTGAAGGGATGGGGGTATGAGGTGGTCTCTGCCGCCTCGGAAGCCGAGGCGTTGGCCCTTTGCGCGCAGGGGTGGCCTGATATCGTACTTTGCAGTGGGGCGATATCGGGGCTCGATTTTTGCCGGACTTTTCGGGAGCTCTCGGAAGCGCGCCGCAGTTATTTCATTCTGTTGGCCGATAGTCAGGAGGGGGTGGTGGACTGCGCCCTTGATGCAGGGGCTAATGATGTTTTGATACGGCCCGCCGGTTTGCCGGAGCTACGCGCGCGTCTCATGACGGGGGCGCGTTTTCTGGCCATGCAGCGGGACCTGACGCAGAAAAATCAGCTGATCACCGAGACTTTGGATATTCTGCGGCAGGTGCATGCGCGGATCGACAAGGATTTGGTCGAGGCGAAGAAATTCCAGCAATCGCTGCTCCGGGAGCGTTATCGCGCCATGGAGGGGGGCAATCTGTCGATGATGCTGCGCTCTGCCGGGCATGTTGGCGGGGATTTGGTGGGGTACTTTCCGGTGCGGCCGGGTGTCGTGGGGCTGTTTGGCTTGGATGTGTCTGGGCATGGGATCAGTTCGGCCCTGATGACAGCACGGCTGGCGGGGTATCTGTCGGCGGCCACGCCGGATCAGAACCTTGCGCTCACGCTTTTGCCCGGGGGGACCTACGCGGCGCGGCCTCCGGGTGAAGTGATCGCGGAACTGAATGACCTCGTTCTTCATGAGATGGAGACGGAGCATTATTTCACCCTGATGCTCGCCATTGCGGACCTTATGACCGGGGAGGTCACTGTCGCCCAGGCGGGGCATCCGCATCCTGACTTGCTGCGCTCGGATGGGCGGGTCGAACAATCGGGCACCGGGGGTTTTCCTGTCGGGCTGCTCTCTGGGGTGGGGTTCGAGGACTATAAACTTCAGATGGCGCCGGGGGATCGTTTGTTGATCCTATCCGATGGGGTGACGGAATGCCCCGATCCGGGGGGGGAGATGTTGGGCGAAGAGGGTTTGGCCCGCATGTTGGGCGAATTGCGCCGGTTCAGCGGCCCGGCGCTGCTAAGTGCGCTGGTTTGGAAGCTTTCGGAATTCGCTGGTAGCCGCGGTTTCCCCGATGATGTCTCGGGGATATTGCTTGAGTATCAGGGCGAGGGTTAGCGCAGGTAGCGTTGCAGGAACAGACGGTCGCCTTCATTGGCGAGGGTTGCCAGCGCTTCGCTGGCCGATAGCACCAGCGTGGCGTGATGCGGTTCTGTCGGGGCGGCGATCTGGCGCACGGGATGGGCGACATAGACGTGGCAGATCTTCTGCGCCCAGAGGTCATAGTCCTTCATATAGGTGAAGCGGCGGAAGGCTCCCAACCGGCGCGGTCGGGCGATGCGCCAGCCGGTTTCCTCCAGCACCTCGCGGTGCAGCGCTTGAAGCGGGGATTCTCCCGCTTCGATACCGCCGCCGGGGAGTTGCACCTCAGTCTCCTCAGCCATTTCCAGCGTCATCAGAAAGCGGCGTTGCAGCGGCAGAATAGCATAGACGCCGGGGCGCGGCGTGTAGCGTTGGCCGGGCTCTGGTGTCTCACCTGTACGTCGGATCATATGCTGCCCCTTTTTCCATGGGTTGCTGCGCCTATATAGACGCGGTATGCCAAGCGGCCCCCGATAAGGAAACCCGATGACCCAAGGAACTAAAATCGCGTGGGACGATACCGTTCTGCCCTTCCAGCTAGATGATGTCGACATGCGCGGCCGCGTGGCGCGGCTTGATGGCGTGTTGGAAGGCATCCTGAAGCAGCACGATTACCCGCCGCAGGTCGAAGCTTTGGTGGCCGAAATGGCTTTGCTGACCGCTTTGATCGGTCAGACGATCAAACTGCGTTGGAAGCTGTCGTTGCAGGTGCAGTCCAAAGGTGCCGTTCGGATGATCGCGACCGATTACTACGGCCCCGAGAAGGAAGGCGAGCCTGCGCGCATCCGCGCCTATGCCAGCTATGATGCGGACCGGCTGACCGATGACGCCCCGTTCGAGCAGGTCGGCGAAGGCTATTTCGCGATCATGATCGACCAAGGCCAAGGCATGACTCCCTATCAGGGCATCACGCCGCTGGCCGGTGGGTCTCTGGCCGCCTGTGCCGAGGCCTATTTCGCCCAGTCCGAACAGTTGCCGACCCGCTTTTCACTGAGCTTTGGCAAATCGTCCGGCCCGGATGAGCCGGAGCATTGGCGCGCCGGTGGCATCATGTTGCAGCATATGCCCAAAGCCTCGCCGTTGGCGGCGTCGGGCGAGGGGAGCGGTGACATCCTCAAGGCCGATGACTTGGTCGAGGGCGATGAGGCCGAGGATTGGAACCGCGTGAACATCCTGCTCGGCACCGTTGAGGATTTGGAACTGATCGGCCCCAGCGTTCCGCCGACCGATCTGCTGCTGCGATTGTTTCACGAGGAACAACCGCGGGTCTATGACCCCCAGCCGGTGCGTTTCGGCTGCACCTGTTCCGAAGACCGCGTGCGGCAAAGCTTGTCGATCTACTCGGCCCGCGATATCGAAAAGATGACCACGGACGAAGGTCGGGTTACCGCCGATTGCCAATTCTGCGGCGCGCATTACGACCTTGATCCGGACACGGTCGGTTTCGACGCCAAGGCCTAAGGTGAGCGACCGGTTCCATTCTTTTCGCAAGGCGCTTGCCCAGACCGGGGTGGAATCCTCTGATTTCGATCTGAACCCAGAGGTTACCCTCCCCGAGGGGCGCGTCCTGCGCCCTGCGGGGGTGCTGGCCCCGGTGGTGGATACCGGTGCGCGGCTGGAGCTGATCCTGACCAAACGGTCTTCGGCGCTGAAACATCACCCCGGGCAGATCGCCTTTCCGGGGGGCAAGCAAGACGGCGGCGATGCGGATGTCATCGCCGCCGCCCTGCGCGAAGCTCGCGAAGAGATCGGCCTGCCGAGCGATATCGTGGATGTCTTGGGCGTGCTTCCGGCTCATGAGACGGTCACCGGCTTTAGCGTGACGCCCGTGATCGGCTATGTGACGCGCGATTTCACCGTGGTGCCTGAGCCCGGTGAGGTCGAAGAGGTGTTTCGCGTGCCGCTCGACCATGTGCTGAACCCCAGCAACTACCTTGTCCATTCACGGCGTTGGCGCGGCCAGCGGCGGTATTATTACGCCGTGCCCTACGGCCCCTATTACATCTGGGGCGCGACCGCGCGTATGTTGCGGGCATGGGCGACACGAATGAACCAATGATTCCGACCGGCACGCGCTGGCTACATGACGAAGACGCACAGCGGGTTTGCCGCGTGGTGCAGGAGGGCGGGCATCCTATCTATTTCGTCGGTGGCTGCGTGCGCGATGCGCTGCTGGGACTGCCAGACAGCGACGTCGATCTCTCCACCGAGGCGACGCCTGAAACGGTGATGGCGCTGGCAAAGGCCGCCGGGGTCAAGGCCGTGCCGACAGGGATCGACCATGGCACGGTGACGCTGGTCTCGGGCGGCAAACCCTTTGAGATCACCACCTTTCGCCGCGATGTAGAGACCGATGGCCGCCTGGCTGTCGTCGCCTTTTCCACCGATATCGCCGACGATGCGCGTCGTCGGGATTTCACGATGAACGCGCTCTATGCCACGCCCGAGGGCCGTGTGATCGACCCCTTGGGCGGGCTGCCCGACTTGCGCGCGCGCCGGTTGCGTTTCATCGAGGACGCAGGTCAGCGTATCCGCGAAGATTACCTGCGCACCCTGCGCTATTTCCGCTTCATGGCGTGGTATGGTGACGCAGAAGTAGGGCCAGAGCCGGAGGCACTGGATGCCATCGCGTCGAATTTGGATGGGCTCGAGACACTCTCGGGGGAACGTATTGGGCAGGAGTTCAAAAAACTCCTCCGCGCGCCTGATCCTGCCCCGGCACTGGCTCTGATGCGGCAAACCGGTGCTTTGCCCGTGCTTTTACCGGGGAGTGATGACCGTTGGATTTCCTTGCTGGTCCATTTCGAACAAGAGCTTGGCCTTGATCCCGATTGGCTGGTGCGTCTGGCTGCGCTGGGCGGGGAGGGTTTGACCGACCGTCTGCGGTTGAGCAAAGCAGAGGCCAAACATCTCACCCTGCTGCAAGAGCAGGGCTTCGCAGGGCCACCATTGCCTGAGCTTGCCTATCGTCATGGGGCGGATGTGGCCATTGGCGCGGCTTTGCTGCGGGGCTGTATGGCGGAACAGATGCCCGAAACCGCCATGTTAAAGACAATAAAAACCGCCGCGGCGGCTCGGTTTCCAGTAACGGCCAAAGACCTGATGCCCGCGTTCAAAGGCCCGGCCTTGGGCCAAGAGCTTGCCCGGCTGGAGCAGCTTTGGGTCGACTCCGGCTTCACCTTGACCCGGGCGGACCTATTGGCGCGGCGCAGCTAGGTCGACATCGCGGGGAAATTCGTCTATCCAAAGCCCATTACAAGGGAGATGGGCGAAATGTACCTCGGGATCTGGTTCAGCTAAGCTGGCATAACCATTGCCCCTTTGCGGCTCTGCTCTTGGGCGGTGCCGAACATTTTGCACGTCTGTTTTTCAAGGTCTCCCCATGTTTCGCTTTTTTGAAAACCTCGTCGATCCCTATGTCTCCTATCGCGAGAAGGACGTGCCGCCACAAGGGCTCTGGCCCTTCCTGCGGGACTATGCGCAGCCGTTCAAAAAGGTATTTGCCCTCGCCGGGCTGATGGCAATCCTCGTCGCCGCGATTGAGGTTGGCCTGATCTACTACATGGGCCGCATCGTCGATCTGCTGGGCAGCGATCCCGCGCAGATGTGGGCGGAACATGGGACCGAGTTGATCCTCGTGGCTCTTGCCGTGCTGTTGCTGCGGCCCATGGTGCAGGCGGTCGATGTGATGCTTTTGAACAATGCGATCTTGCCGAACTTCGGCACGTTAATCCGTTGGCGGGCGCATCGCCATGTCTTGCGGCAATCGGTGGGCTGGTTCGAGAATGACTTTGCCGGGCGTATCGCCAACCGGATCATGCAGACCCCACCGGCGGCGGGGGAGGTGGTCTTTCAGGTCTTTGATGCGATCTCTTACTCGCTGGCTTATATGATCGGCGCGGCGATCCTGCTCTCTACCTCGGATATCCGTTTATTAGTGCCGCTTTTGGGGTGGTTCATCCTCTATGGCGGCTTGGTCGCTTGGACGATCAAACGGGTCGGCCCTGCGTCCAAAGCGGCGTCGGACGCGCGGTCGCAGGTGACGGGGCGCGTAGTGGATGCCTATACCAATATCCATTCGGTCAAGATGTTCGCGCATCATGACCTGGAAGTCGATTTCGCGGGTGAAGCCATCGAAGAGGCGCGGCGCACGTTTCAAGGTGAGATGCGTATCTTCACCATCATGGATGTGGTGCTCACCCTTCTCAACGGCATGTTGATCGTGGGCGTCGTCGGCTGGGCCTTGGTGCTGTGGATGGGGGCGGAGGCAAGTGTCGGTGTCGTCGCCGCTGCCGCTGCGCTGGCGCTGCGGCTTAACTCCATGACCGGCTGGATCATGTGGGCGCTGTCGAGCTTTTTCCGCGAATTGGGTGTCGTTGCCGAAGGGATGGAGACCATTGCCCAGCCCCTCGCCCTCACCGACCGCCGCGATGCGCCGCCGCTAAAGCTCACCGAAGGGCGGATCGAAATGGCGGGGCTGAGCCATCACTATGGGCGCGACAGCGGCGGGGTTCAGGACATCAATATCACCGTGCAGCCGGGTGAGAGGATTGGCCTTGTGGGCCGCTCGGGCGCGGGGAAATCGACGCTCGTGAAGCTGATACTGCGGTTCTACGACGCCGAAACCGGCGAAATCCGGATCGACGGGCAGGACATCGCACAGGTCCGGCAAGACAGTTTGCGGCGGCATATCGGTGTGGTGCAGCAGGATTCCTCGCTGCTGCATCGCTCGGTGCGCGAGAACATCCTTTATGGCCGTCCTGACGCCAGCGAGGCCGAGATGATCGCGGCGGCGAAACAGGCGCAGGCGCATGAGTTTATCCTCGATCTGACCGATCCTGAAGGGCGCGCGGGCTATGACGCGCGTGTGGGTGAGCGGGGCGTGAAACTGTCCGGTGGGCAACGGCAGCGGATCACGCTGGCGCGGGTGATCCTCAAGGACGCGCCGATCTTGTTGCTGGATGAGGCGACGAGCGCGCTCGACAGTGAGGTGGAAGCGGTCATTCAGGAAACACTCTATGGCATGATGGCGGGCAAGACCGTCATCGCCATCGCGCACAGGCTATCGACGATTGCCGAGATGGACCGAATTCTGGTTCTGGATCAAGGTCGTATCGTCGAAGAGGGCAGCCATGACGCGCTTTTGCAAAAAGCTGGCCTATATGCAGCTTTCTGGCACCGTCAGTCGGGCGGTTTTCTCGCATTGGATGACAAGACGTGAGCATTTCGAACTGGATCAACCCGTTTCGCCCCGCCGAGGGGCCGCCACCGCAGACCCTTTGGGCCTTCATCCGCTGGTGCCTTGCAGGCGCTTGGCCGGTGCTCTGGCTCGCCGCCTTTCTATCTGCCGCCGCGGGCGCGATGGAGGCGGGCACGGCGTGGATTTTGGGCAAGGTGATCGATGCCACGGTCAGCGCGGGGCCGGAGCGGTTTTTTGAAGGCAGCAGTCTGGTTCTGGTCTTGGGCGCGATTGCGTTTTTCCTTGTGGCGCGTCCCGTGCTGTTTGGCCTCTCCTCGGCCTCCAACGCGATCATGGTGCAGCCTAATGTGAACCCGCTGGTGCTGTCGCGCCTGCACCGTTGGACGCTGGGGCAGAACGTCAATTTTTTTGACGAAGACTTCGCCGGGCGCATCGCGCAAAAGCAGATGCAGGCCGCGCGGGCGGTGACGGATGTGGCCGCCGAGGTGATCAACGTGGTGGCCTTTGCGCTTGCCTCTCTGGTGGGGTCGGTGGCCCTACTTTTGGCGATCGACTGGCGTGTGGCGGTTGGGTTTTCCGTCTGGCTGGTGATGTATCTGGCGCTGATCAACTGGTTCTTGCCGCGCGTGCGCAAACGGGCCGCGGGACGGGCCGGGGCGCGGGCGATGGTGTCGGGGCAGGTGGTCGATACGATCACCAACATCAAGACGGTGAAGCTTTTCGCCCATGCCGATCACGAAGACCGCGCGGCACTTTCCGCGATGCAGAGCTTCCGTGCCCGGGCCTTGGAGTTCGGCTATCTCGCCGCCGGGTTCCGTCTGGCGCTGATGAGCCTTGCGGGGCTTTTGCCGGTTCTGCTTTTGGGCGGGACGATCCTGCTGTGGCAGCGCGGATTGGCAAGCGAGGGCGATATCGTCGCCTCCGGCGCCATCGCGATCCGCATCGCGCAGATGACCGGCTGGGTCTCTTTTACGCTGATGGCGATCTACTCCAATATCGGGGAGGTCGAAGACGGCATGCGCACGCTGACGCCGCGCGTGCGCCTTGATGATGAGCCTGATGCGCAGGAATTGGTGGTCGAGGCCGGGCAAATCGAGTTGCGCAATCTGGGCTTTGCCTATGGCCGCCAGACTGGGGGGATCGACCGCATTTCGCTGACCATCCAGCCGGGTGAGAAACTGGGCATCGTCGGTGCTTCGGGGGCGGGGAAATCGACCCTCGTGGCGCTGCTGTTGCGGCTCTATGAACCGGAACAGGGCAAGATATTGATCGACGGGGTGGATACCACGACGGTGACCCAAGAAAGCCTGCGCCGCAATATCGGCATGGTCACGCAGGAGACGGCGATGTTCAACCGCTCCGCGCGGGATAACATCCTGTATGGCCGCCCCGACGCGACCGAGGCCGAGGTTATCGCCGCCGCCGAACGCGCCGAGGCGCATGAGTTCATTCAGCAACTCGAAGATCACAAAGGTCGCTGCGGCTATGACGCGCATCTGGGGGAGCGTGGGGTGAAGCTTTCCGGCGGCCAGCGCCAGCGCATCGCTTTGGCCCGGGCGATCCTGAAAGACGCGCCGATACTGGTGTTGGACGAGGCGACGAGCGCCCTTGATAGCGAGGTGGAGGCCGCCATTCAGGAGACCCTAGACCGTGTGATGGAAGGCAAAACCGTGCTGGCCATCGCCCACCGTCTGTCGACCCTGACCGAAATGGACCGCATCATGGTGCTGGACGCGGGCCGCATTGCAGAGATTGGCAGCCATGCCGATTTGCTTGCCCAAGACGGGCTTTATGCGCGCTATTGGCATCGGCAGTCGGGCGGGTTTCTGGATGTGAAGGCGGCGGAATAGGCTTTCCCAGTCGCCTTAGCCGCGCTATGGGCAGGCTATGACAGAACATGAAATCTTGCGTCTCGGCCACCACGGCGATGGCATCGCCGAAGGTCCGATCTTTGCCCCGATGACCCTGCCGGGGGAAACCGTCACCGGCGTTGTCGACGGGCAGCAGCTTCGCGATGTGCGGATCGTCACCCCCTCCGACCAGCGGGTCGCACCGCCCTGTCGCCATTTCAAATCCTGCGGCGGCTGCCAGTTGCAGCATGCCACGGATGATTTCGTGGCGGCTTGGAAGGTCGATGTGGTGCGCAATGCGCTTTCGGCTCATGGGTTAGAGACAGAATTTCGCCCCATCCAAACCTCCCCCGCGCAATCGCGCCGCAGGGCGACCTTTGCCGCGCGGCGGACGAAAAAGGGCGCTATGGCGGGCTTTCATGGCCGCGCCTCTGACGTGCTGATCGAGGTGCCGGGCTGTCAGTTGGTCGATCCCGCCTTGCTGCCGGGGCTGAAGGTCGCCGAAGAACTGGCGCTGATCGGCACCAGCCGAAAGGCCGAATTGGCCGTCACGGTAACCCTGTCGGAAGAGGGGCTGGACGTCTCTGTCGCCAATGGCAAACCGCTCGACGGGCCGCTGCGCCAGCAATTGGCGCAGGCTTGTGAGGCTCTATCTCTGGCTCGGCTGACATGGGATGGCGAGGTAATTGCGATGCGCGCGCCGCCCGTACAGCGCTTTGGCGATGCGCCGGTCACGCCGCCGCCGGGCGCCTTCTTGCAGGCCACCCGTCATGGCGAATCGTCCCTGCTCGACACGGTCAGGGATGCGGTGGGCGAGGCCGAGGTTGTGGCCGATCTTTTCGCGGGCTGCGGCACCTTTGCCCTGCCCTTGGCGCAGCAGGCGCGGGTGCACGCGGTGGAAGGCGATGCCGAGATGATCGCCGCGCTGGAAGGAGGCTGGCGTCGGGCCAAGGGGGCAAAACCGCTCACCGCCGAGGCGCGCGATCTGTTTCGCCGACCGCTCCTTCCGGATGAACTGGCCAAGATCGACGCCGTTGTGCTCGACCCGCCCCGCGCGGGGGCCGAAGCGCAGGTGGCCGAGATCATCCGCGCCGAGGTGCCGCGCGTGGCCTATGTCTCCTGCAATCCGGTAAGCTTTGCCCGCGATGTGCAGAACATGGTCGCGGCAGGCTATCGGCTGGACTGGGTGCAGGTGGTCGACCAGTTCCGCTGGTCGTCCCATGTGGAACTCGCCGCCTGTCTGACCTTGCCTGAAAGCTAATCCACGGCCCCATATGACGCCGCGGATCACCGCTTTTTGAGTGAAATTAATCCCTCTCTATGGTAACGGGGATAAAAAAGGCCGGAATGGCCGGGGCGTTGAGGGCACAGTGATGAAACGCAGGACGATGATACTTGGCGGCACCGCTATGGTGGCGCTTGGCGCGTGCAGCAGCAGCAAGTTCAAACGCTACAACGGTCCCGAAGTGACCTATGTGGTTGTGAACAAAAGCCAACGCCGCATGATGCTGTTGCACCATAACCGCGTGCTCGAAGATTACCGGATCAAGCTGGGCTTCGCTCCGGTGGGTCACAAAGCCTTTGAGGGGGATGGCCGCACGCCCGAAGGGCTGTACCGAATCGATCGTCGCAATCCGAACAGCCGTTTCCACCTTTCCGTCGGGATCGACTACCCGAACGCACGCGATATCGAGAATGCGCGCGCCATGGGCAAAAGCCCGGGGGGCGATATCTTTATCCACGGGCAGAAAGACCCGCGGAAGAAGGAAAAGCACGATTGGACTTGGGGCTGTATCGCGGTCACCAACAAGGAAATCGAAGATGTCTACGCGATGGTGCGTGACGGCACGCCGATCCTGATCACGCCCTAAGGACCGCTTGATACGACACCGGCCCCCGTAGGGGCCGGATCGGTCGGTTAATCAGACAAAGATCAGTTGCCGACGACCAGCGTCCACCAGATCTTGCCACCGTTTTCCTGATGCCATGCGAAACCCATCTGGCGGCCATCGGGGGCCATCAAGATGCGGCGCGTGTCAGGTTGCTCCATCCATGCTGCGAGGGTCTCAAGCTCGGTCTCATAGGTTTCCGAGATTACCTCGCCGACCAGACCGCCGGTATAGCCCACGCGCTGAATGCGATCGATGGGCGAGGACCCGTCAGAGCCGAAATGCCAGGGGCGGTTTTGCACTGCCATATCGCGCGAATGGGTGGCGGCGGCGGCGTTCAGCTTGGCATCCAGCACCAGCGGCGTCACCCCGGCAGAGCTGCGCAGCGCATTGACGGAGTCGAGCATGCGGAATTGGATCGTACCCGCGTCGGAGCGGCTGATGCGGTAGGTGCCGCCGGCTTTGCCGCCGGTCGTGCTGGACGGGGTACAGGCAGATAGCGCAACCGTCAGCGCCAGTAGAATGGACAGGATACGGATCATATGAGCGCTCCACGCAATGAAGTTTTTTCTGCCTTACATCGGGGCGCGTTGCAGTTCAAACGCACATAGGCATGACTCTGCCGTGCGGCCCCGGTTTCAATTGAAACTGCGTCTTTCGAGCCATATAACTGGCATTAATTAGCATAATTTCAGTTTTGGAGACGCTCCATGTCCGCTCCCCGTTTTTCGATCAAGAGCCGCCGTGGCTTCCTTGCTGGCAGCGCCGCGATGCTCGCCACACCCGCGCTGGCGCAAAGCACCTCTTCTTTCAACTCCACCGCCACGACCGAGACGGAGCGCGATCTGACCGAAGCGGTCAAACGCAATGTCTCAAGTTTCCGGATGCTGGATTGGCGCCCCTATTTCAGCAACACGCGCAATGGCGCGGTGCTGGTCGATATCGACAGCCGGGCGGTGCACTACTGGTCCGAGGATCAGAGCGTTTACAAACTCTACCCCTCTTCGGTGCCGCTGACCGAAGACCTCACACGCCGTGGCCGGACCCGTGTCATCAAAAAGGTCGAGGGGCCAAGCTGGCGTCCCACGCCGTCGATGCTCAAGCGCAATCCCGAATGGCCGCCCTATGTCGGCCCCGGCCCGGACAACCCTCTGGGCACCCATGCGCTGTACCTCAGCTGGACCTACTATCGTATCCACGGAACCCACGACACAAGAAAAATTGGTCGTAAGTCTTCCAATGGTTGCATCGGGCTCTATAACGAACATATCGCCGAACTTTTTGCCCTGACAAAGGTCGGCACACAGGTGTTGCTTATTTGACGACATCCCCCTGATTCCTTGATGCAATAGCTGATTCCGGGTTTGCAAACTTTTGCCGATACTGTTTAGAACAGGATTACGAGGTAAGTCTTGGGTGCGTGTATGTATATGATACAGCACGCCTATTCTGGAGGTTATGTTATGAAGAAACTCGTTCTCGCCGCTGCTCTGTCCGCTGCTGCATCGACTGCTTTTGCTGGTTCGCTGGCCGAGCCGATCGTAGAAGCACCGGTCATCGTGGAAGAAACAACAGGTTCGTCCTCGGGCATCCTGGTTCCCCTGATCCTGCTGGCCCTGGTTGCCGCAGCTGTTGCTTCCGACTAATCGGAACTGACGATCAAACGGAAAAGGCGGTGCACTGCACCGCCTTTTTTGTTTTCTGCGCGAGGTTCTGAAAAGGGGCCGCCGCAGCGACCCCAAGGCGGGCTTAGTCCAGCCAGCCGCCCAAGTTCTCGGTGATGATCGTGGTCAGCGTTTCGATATGCGCCGCATCGTCGTTCAGGCAGGGAATATAGGTGAAATCCTCGCCGCCTGCCTCTTCAAAGCTTTCCTTGATCTCTTCGTTGATCTCTTCCAGCGTTTCGATGCAATCGGCCGAGAAAGCAGGCGCGCAGACGGCGATGCTTTTCTTGCCCGCCTTGGCCTGACGCGCGACCTCTTCGACCGTATAGGGTTGCAGCCATTCCTCGGGGCCGAACTGCGACTGGAAGGTCGTGATGATCTCACTGTCCTGCCAGCCCAAACGCTCTTTCAGCAGGCGCGTCGTTTTCTGACATTGGCAGTGGTAGGGGTCGCCCTCCATCAAATAGCGCTGCGGCAGGCCGTGGTAGGAGCAGACCAGCAGATCGGGCTTCTTGTCCTTCGCGGCATAGGAACGCTCGACCGATTGCGCCAGCGCTTCGATATAGTCAGGCCGGTCGAAATAGGGGGCCACGGTGCGCGAAGCGGGTTGCCATTTTTCCTTCGCCAGAGCGGCAAAGAAAGCGTCATTCGCCGTTGCCGTGGTCGCCCCGGCATATTGCGGATAAAGCGGGAAAAACAAGATCTTCTGGCATCCGGCGGCGACCATCGCCTCGACCTTGGAGCGAGTCGATGGGTTGCCATAGCGCATGGCGTAATCGACCATCACATCGGCCCCGTAGCGCGCTTCGAGCGCCGCTTTGATCTTGGCGGTTTGCGATTTGGTGATCGTCGCCAGCGGGCTTTCGTTCTCGGCCTCGTTCCAGATGGATTTATAGGCCGCGCCGCTGGCAAAGGGGCGTTTGGTGAGGATCACCGTCTGCAACAGCGGTTGCCATTTCCACGGGCTGTAGTCGATCACCCGGCGGTCCGAAAGGAACTCGCTCAGGTAACGGCGCATCGACCAATAGTCATAGCCATCCGGCGTGCCAAGGTTGGCGAGCAGAACACCAACCTTGGGACGCGGGACTTTCGGGTGATCGGTGGGGCCGTGTTCGGGTTGGGTGGCGTCGGCTTGGGCGGATTGGGGCTGGGCTGCCTGCATGGGGGTTTCCTCGCACATGTGATCCGCGCAGAGATAGCCGCTTTGCCGATTGGGTCAATCGGGGAGGGGTTCCTCGCGACTATTCAGCGCATCTGCCAGCCGTTGCTGCGCTGATCCAGGGCGCAAAGGTTTCTGCTGGCTTTCGTCCGGTGCCCAACCGGCGAGAAAGATCATGTCGAAGGTCGCCGTGATCCGGCCCGAAGCGGCGGTGAAATGCGTGGCGTAAAGCTCGGTCGCGCGGGTCAGCACGGCGCGGCCCGTGGGGCGACGCAGGCGGGCTTGCAGGGCGTTGGTCTCTCCCATTTCGCGCAGGTCGCGCATCAGGGCCCATGCGTTTTGGTATTCAACGGTCAGCGGTTGGCTATCGGCCACGGGCAGGGCCAGCCCCGCGCGTTGCAGCAGCGCGCCGAGATCGCGCAGCTCTCCCATCGGGGCGATGCGGGGCGACAGGCCGCCGGTCACTTCGGCTTCGGCCTGCCCAAGGCAGGCGCGCAACTCATGCAGGGTTTGCCCGCCAAGCGCCACGGCCTGCAACAGCCCGTCGGGGCGCAGCGCGCGGCGACATTGGATCAATTGGCCGATGGGGTCATTCGCCCAATGCAGCCCCATGGCGTGGATCACCAGATCATGCGCCTGCGGTTCCAGCGCGAGCACCTCGGCCTCGGCAACAATCTTGGCCTTGGGGAACGCCTCTGCCCAGACTTGGGGGAAGCCGGTCACGATGGCCGGTGCGGTAAACGTTTTCTTAACCAAACTCAGCCGATCCTGAACCTCATCGGCGGCTGCTTGTTGCAGGAACATGCCCCGTGTCGTCGCGCGGGCGCGGTGCTGGGCGAGGGCCTTGGGGTCGGTCAGGTTGGGCTGTGCTGTCATGGGGAACACATAGAATGCCGCCACGGGGACTTCAAACAGCAGTGTCGCTTATCTACCCGCCGCGCTGTCTGGGCTGCGGCGGGCTTGTCGATGCGGATTTCGGCCTCTGCGGCACCTGCTGGCGCGACACGGCCTTCATCGGGGGAACGGTCTGCGATGCCTGCGGCGTGCCCCTGCCGGGCGGCGGGGATGTGGGTTCACCCCATTGTGATGCCTGTCTTGCCACGCCGCGGTCATGGGCGCAGGGGCGCACGGCGCTCATCTACCGCGATATGGGGCGCAGGCTGGTTCTGGCGCTGAAACATAGCGACCGGCAAGAGATCGCCCGCCCCGCCGCGCGCTGGATGGCGCAAGCGGCGCAGGGCATTCTGCCGCAGGAGGCGCTGATCGCGCCAGTGCCGCTGCATTGGCTGCGCTTGCTGAAACGACGTTACAATCAATCGGCTCTGCTGGCCAAAGCGCTGTCGGCGGAAACCGGGCACCGCTGGTGCCCCGATCTGTTGCAGCGGGTCCGGCATACGCCATCGCTGGAGGGTTTGGGCCGTGCAGCCCGGTATCGGGTGTTGGAACAGGCGATCCGCGTGCATCCGCGGCGGCGGCACCGTATCATAACGCGACCGGTGATCTTGGTGGACGATGTCTTTACCTCCGGCGCCACATTGACCGCCTGCACGCAGGCCTGTCTGGCCGCCGGGTCCGGCCCCGTTTTCGTGCTGGCACTGGCGCGCGTGGCCAAAGAGACCTAGATCACTGTGCAACGTTAACTGTTCAAAGGGTGATCCTATGCAACCTGTCGAAATCTACACGTCGCCGCTCTGCGGTTTTTGCCATTCCGCCAAACGTCTGCTCACCCAGAAGGGCGCAGCCTTTGACGAAGTCGACGTGCTGTCGGAGCCTGAGCGCAAGAAAGAGATGATCCAGCGGGCAAGCGGTGCCCGCACCGTGCCGCAGATTTTCATCGGCGACGTGCATGTGGGCGGCTGTGATGAGCTTTACGCGCTGGACCGTGCCGGCAAGCTGGATGCATTGCTGAGCGACAGATGAAAATCGCGCTGCTGCAACTCAACGTCTCGGACGACCCCGCCGCCAATCTGGTCGAGACCCGCGCTCTGCTGGGCGAGGCGGTGGCGGGCGGGGCCGAGTTTGTCCTGACTCCCGAGGTGACGAATTGCGTCAGCACCAGCCGATCCCATCAACAGTCGGTGCTGGCCTATGAGGAAGACGATGCCACCCTCGCGGCCCTGCGCGAAGAGGCGGCGAAGGCGGGCATCTGGCTGCTGATCGGCTCGCTCGGTCTAAAAACGCGCGGGGGGGACGGGCGCTTTGCCAACCGGTCTTTCCTGATTTCCCCGCAGGGAGAGATCGTCGCGCGCTATGACAAGATCCATATGTTCGACGTGGATATCAACGAGACCGAAAGCTACCGCGAGTCCGCGGGCTATCGCCCCGGCGACAAAGCCGTGGTGGCCGAGACGCCTTTTGGCAAGATCGGCATGTCGATCTGCTATGACATGCGTTTTCCGGCGCTCTATCAAGCGTTGGCCGAGGCGGGCGCGCGCATCCTGACGATGCCTGCGGCCTTCTCTCCGGTCACCGGGGCTGCGCATTGGCACAGTCTACTGCGGGCCCGGGCGATTGAGAATGGCTGCTATGTGCTGGCCCCGGCCCAGACGGGCACCCATGCCAGCGCCGCGCATAAGGCCCGCGACACCTATGGCCATTCGCTGGTCGTGGCGCCTTGGGGGGAGGTGGTGTTGGATGCGGGCACAGCCCCCGGCGTTTACTTTTGTGACATGGACATGGAAGAATGTGACAAGGTCCGCGCCAAAGTGCCCAGCCTTGCCAACCGCCGCCCCTTTGCCGCGCCCTGACCGGACCGAAAATGACAGACGATAAAAACACTCTTGCGATCATGTTGTTCGGAGAATTGCTGGCTGCGGACCAATCGGTGCGAAGTCGCCTGACACGGGTGTTGCCGCGGGGGATGGAGATCTCGCATTTCTCGGTGCTGAACTCGCTTTCATGGCACGGCGGCGAACGCTCGCCCGCGCAACTTGCCGAGACCTTTAACGTCACGCGTGGGGCGATGACCAACACTCTGAGCAAGCTCGAATGGGCCGGTTACGTCCATATCCGCCCCGATTGGGACGACGCGCGGCGCAAGATGGTCGCGATCAGCCCCGCAGGGCGGCAGGCGCGGGATGCGGCGGTGAATGCGATCACGCCGATGATCTCGAACGTGGTGGGGGAGCTTGGCGAAGAACAGGTCCGCGCCACGCTCCCGATCCTGCGCGCGCTCAGGCGTCAGTTGAGCCAGGGTTGAGGCCCGGACTAAGGCTGGCGGTGACGTAGTTCACGCTTAAATCCCGATCCGAAAGCCGCCACGACCATGCGACGGGGTTAAAGACGAAACCTTTGCGATCCACCGGCTCCAACCCGGCGCGGCTCAGCAGGTCGAAAAGCTCATCGGGGGTGATGAACTTGTTCCAATCATGCGTGCCCTTGGGCAGCCAGCGCATCACATGCTCGGCCCCGACAATCGCCATCATGAAGGACTTTGGATTGCGGTTCAGGGTCGAACAGATGTGCAGCCCGCCGGGTTTCAGCAGGCGACGGCAAGCGATCAGATAGTCGATTGGAGAGGCGACATGTTCGACCACCTCCATGTTCAGGACCACGTCGAATTTCTCACCGGCATCGGCCATGTCTTCGGCGGTGGTGTGGCGGTAGTCGATCTCTAGCCCCGATTGCTGCGCGTGGATCTGCGCCACGGGGATATTCCCCGCCGCCGCATCCGCGCCCACCACTTCGGCCCCAAGCCGCGCCATCGGTTCGGACAGCAACCCGCCGCCGCAGCCGATGTCGAGGATGCGCAGCCCCGCAAAAGGGGCGGAGCCCGTCAGATCGCGGTCGAACTCCCCCGCGATCTGGCTGGTGATATAGTCCAACCGGCAGGGGTTCAGCATGTGCAGCGGCTTGAACTTGCCGTTCAGATCCCACCATTCGGCGGCCATGGCTTCGAATTTGGCGATCTCGGCGGGGTCGATGGTTGATTGATCCGCTTGCATTCTGATCTCCCTGTGCTCTTTTGGGTTCAATGACTATATAGGGCGGCAATGGACAAGTATCCCGACCAAAAACGCGGCATGCCGCATCTTTATCCGCCGGTTGAGCCTTTCGACCAGCGGATGCTGTCCGTAGGGCAGGGGCATCAGGTCTATGTCGAGCAATGCGGCAACCCTGAGGGCATCCCCGTCGTGGTGCTGCATGGCGGCCCCGGTGGCGGTTGCAGCCCGGCGATGCGGCGGTATTTCGACCCTAAGGTTTACCGCGTGGTGCTGTTCGATCAGCGCGGCTGCGGGCGCTCCACCCCGCATGCCTCGGTCACCGACAACACGACATGGCATCTGGTCGCGGATATCGAACTGATTCGCACCACGCTTGGCATCGACAAATGGATGGTTTTCGGCGGCTCTTGGGGCGCGACGCTTTCGCTGATCTATGCCCAAGCACACCCAGAAGCGGTGCGCCATCTGATCCTGCGCGGCGTCTTTCTGATGACGCAGGCCGAGCTAGATTGGTTCTACGGCGGCGGGGCCGGGCGGTTCTGGCCCGAACTGTGGGCGCGTTTCGTGAACCTGATCCCCGAAGATGAGCGGGACGATCTGATCGCGGCCTATCACCGGCGGCTGTTCTCGGGCGATCTGCGGGTCGAGCAGGACTATGGCCGCGCATGGACCGCTTGGGAAAACGCGCTGGCCTCGGTGCATTCTGATGGGGTGTCGCATGGCGGGCCATCGGCCTATGCGCGGGCCTTTTCGCGGTTGGAGAACCATTATTTCACTAACAATGGCTTTTTGGAGTTCGACGGTCAGATCCTCGAACATATGGGGCGGATTGCGCATATCCCGGGGGTCATCGTGCAGGGGCGCTATGACATGATCTGCCCGCCTGCGGGGGCCTATGCGCTGGCCGAACGCTGGCCTAATGCCGACCTGCGGATGATCCGGGATGCGGGCCACGCCTTGTCGGAGCCGGGGATCAGTGCGGAATTGGTGCGCACGATGGATAGGATCGGGCAGCGATGAGCGGGCGTAACTCTCTGCTGGATCGCCGGGCGCTTTTTACCACCGGTGCGGCGGCGGCCCTGTTGGCCGCAACAGGTGCCAGCGCGGGGGAGCCGCCCCGGCGCGGGGGCCGTTTGCGGCTGGCGCTGTCGGGTGCCACGCGAGAGGATACTTGGGTCCATGGCGATGGGCTCTTCATGCAGGTCGCGCGGCAGGGGATGATCTTTGACACGCTGACCGAAGTCACCGGCAATGGCATCCTAAAGGGTGAGTTGGCGACCGGTTGGCAGGCCAGCGATGGCGCCCGGCAGTGGCAGTTCGATCTGCGCCCCGATGTGCGTTTTCACGACGGCAGCCCCCTGACCGCCCGCGATGTGGTGACCAGTCTGCGCGGTCCGCTGGCCGGGGCCGAGGTCGCCGTTCAGGACGATCTGCAAGTGCAGGTCATATTGGCGGCGGCGAATCCTGACCTGCCGCTCTTGCTGGCGCAATCGCGCTATGTGATCCGCCCCGAACATGCGCCCGAGGCCGGGATTGGCACGGGGCTTTACCGTCTGCGGCGCTTTTCCGCTGGACGTCAGGTTTTGGCCGAACGGGTAGAGACGCATTACAAGGACGGCACCGCCGGGTGGTTCGATACGGTCGAACTGGTGTCGCTCCCCGCCCGTGAGGTGCGGGCGCAGGCGCTGAGCGAAGGGCTTGTTGATGCAGCGGATTTACCGGCGCGGCCCCGTTACCGCGACCGGGGGGATGTGACCCTTCAGGCCGATAGCGCCGGTGGCGTCAGCGCTCTGTCAGGCGATCTGCGCCAGCCGCCGAACCCCGGACGGCAAGCGCCGATGGACAACCTGCGCGCGCCCGAGCGGTGGTGGTTCGGCTGAGAGGGGTTGCAGTTTCGCCGCATTCGGCCTATATCCCCTTCAACAGCGGCGCTTTCGGGTCCACACCGAAGGCTCCACCGAATTCGTGAACGGGCCGCGCGCCCGTTTTTTTGTGCCCAGTGAAAATGGATGTCTCATGTCGAATGACCTGATCGCCAAAGCCGCCATCGACCGCCGCCTGGCCGAGATCATCACCCCGGTGATCGAGGATATGGGTTTTGAACTGGTGCGCGTGCGCCTGATGTCGGGCAAGTCCACCACCCTGCAAGTCATGGCCGACCGGCCCGAGGGCGGGATCGAAGTGGATGAATGCGCCAAGATCTCGCAGGCCATCGGCGCCGTGCTGGATGTCGAAGACCCGATCCTGGATGAGTATTCGCTCGAAGTGTCGAGCCCCGGCATCGACCGACCGCTGACGCGGCTTAAGGATTTTGACGCCTTCGAAGGCTATGAGGCCAAGATCGAGACGACCGAACTGATTGACGGCCGCCGCCGCTTTAAGGGTGAGTTGGCTGGCGTCGAGGGTGGCGAGGTGCTGATCAACGTCGAAGAAGGCACCATCGGATTGCAGTTCGACTGGCTCAGCGATGCCAAGCTGGTGCTGACCGACGACCTGATCAAGGAAATGCTCCGCCAGCGCAAAGCGTCTGGTGCGATCGACGAAACCGATTTTGATGATATCGAGACTGAAGAGTCTGCTGAGGGAGACACCTAATGGCCATTACATCTGCAAACCAGCTTGAGCTGTTGCAAACCGCCGAGGCGGTGGCGCGCGAAAAGATGATCGACCCCGGTCTGGTCGTCGAAGCGATGGAGGAATCCCTCGCCCGTGCCGCAAAGTCCCGCTATGGCGCCGAGATGGACATCCGCGTCGACATCGACCGCAAGACCGGCAAGGCCACCTTCACCCGCGTCCGCACCGTGGTCGAGGATGACGAGCTTGAGAACTATCAGGCCGAGTTCACCGTAGAGCAGGCCAAGCAGTACATGGCCGACCCCAAGGTTGGTGACACTTTCGTCGAAGAAGTACCCCCGGTTGAAATGGGCCGCATCGCGGCGCAGTCGGCCAAGCAGGTGATCTTGCAAAAGGTCCGCGAAGCTGAGCGTGACCGCCAGTACGAAGAATTCAAAGACCGCGCGGGGACCATCATCAACGGTCTGGTCAAGCGCGAGGAATATGGCAACGTCATCGTCGACGTGGGCGCGGGCGAAGCGATCCTGCGCCGGAACGAGAAGATTGGCCGCGAAAGCTATCGCCCGAACGACCGCATCCGCGTCTACATCAAAGACGTGCGCCGCGAGCAGCGCGGCCCGCAGATTTTCCTGAGCCGCACCGCGCCTGAATTCATGGCCGAGCTGTTCAAAATGGAAGTGCCGGAAATCTACGACGGCATCATTGAGATCAAAGCGGTTGCCCGCGACCCCGGTTCGCGCGCCAAGATCGCCGTGATCTCGCATGACGGTTCCATCGACCCCGTCGGTGCCTGCGTCGGTATGCGCGGCAGTCGCGTGCAGGCCGTCGTGAACGAGCTTCAGGGCGAGAAGATCGACATCATTCCGTGGAATGAAGACCAGCCCACCTTCCTTGTGAACGCGCTTCAGCCTGCGGAAGTGTCTAAAGTGGTTCTGGACGAAGAAGCCGGTAAGATCGAAGTGGTCGTGCCCGAAGAGCAACTGTCGCTCGCCATTGGCCGCCGTGGTCAGAACGTGCGTCTTGCTAGCCAGTTGACCGGTCTCGACATCGACATCATGACCGAAGAGCAGGAAAGCCAGCGCCGTCAGGCCGAGTTCGAACTGCGCACCAAGCTGTTCATGGACAACCTCGATCTCGACGAATTCTTTGCCCAGCTTCTGGTCTCCGAAGGTTTCACCAACCTCGAAGAAGTGGCCTATGTCGAAGTCGACGAGCTGCTGGTCATCGACGGTGTGGACGAAGACACGGCGGGTGAGTTGCAGGCCCGCGCCCGTGACGTGCTCGAAGCGCAGAACAAAGCGGCGCTTGATAACGCCCGCGCATTGGGTGTCGAAGACAGCCTGGTTGAATTTGAGGGGCTGACCCCCCAAATGATAGAAGCGCTGGCCAAGGACGACGTCAAAACGCTGGAAGATTTCGCCACCTGTGCCGATTGGGAACTGGCTGGCGGCTGGACCACGGTCAACGGCGAGCGTGTCAAAGACGACGGCGCGCTTGAGCCCTTCGATGTTAGCCTCGAAGATGCGCAGGCCATGATCATGACCGCCCGCGTCATGCTGGGCTGGGTCGACCCGACCGAGCTTGAGGACGATGCGGAAGAAGACGACGTAGAAACAGACGGCGAAACCGCCGAGGAGGCCGAGGCCTGAGCGGGCCTCGGGGGTTGCACATGGGACGCGGTGGCGCCTCGAATGACCGCTCAGACGGTGCGGAACGCAAGTGCATCGCCACGGGCGAGGTGCAGCCGAAACACGGGTTGATCCGTTTCGTGGTCGGCCCGGACAATCAGGTTTACCCGGATATTCTGGGTAAACTGCCGGGTCGGGGCATCTATGTCGCGGCGGATCGTGCGGCGCTGGAATTGGCCATCAAGAAAAAGGCCTTTTCCCGCTCGGCGAAACAGCTGGTCACCCTGCCCGACGGGCTGGTCGACGAGGTCGAGCAGCAGTTGGCGCGCCGGGTGGTCGAGTTGATCTCGCTCCAGCGCAAGGCGGGCAAGGCGGTCGCCGGTTACGAAAAGGTCAAGGGTTGGTTGCAAACCGAAGAGGCCGAAGTATTGATACAGGCCGTAGATGGGTCAGGGCGCGGTAAATCCAAGCTGAGCACCCCACACTATGGTCATTACATCGGTTGGTTGACAGCCGATGAATTGGGTTTGGCATTCGGTCGCCAAACTGTGATACATGGGGCGCTCGCCTCTGGTGGACTCACGCAACGTGTTGTAGAGGAAGCCGGTAGACTTAAAGGCGTGCGCGTAAACGAGGGTGGCAACGGCCATCCGAAAGGATAGACGAGCTTCATGAGCGATAGTGACGGCAAGAAAACATTGGGTCTGCGCGGTGGCGCACGTCCGGGGAACGTAAAGCAAAGCTTTAGCCACGGGCGTACCAAAAACGTTGTGGTCGAAACCAAGCGCAAGCGTGTTGTGGTGCCCAAACCGGGTGGCCAGAAATCAACAGGTCCGGGCGCCGGGCCGATTGGCGATCCCAAGAAGCGCCCCGCAGGCATCACCGATGCCGAGATGGAGCGCCGTCTGAAGGCCGTTCAGGCCGCCAAGGCCCGTGAGGCCGAGGAAGCCGCGCAGCGTGAAGCCGAGGAAAAAGCCCGCGCCGAAGAGCGTGAGCGTCGCCGGGCCGAGATTGAGGCCAAGGAACGCGAAGAGCGTGAGCGCGAAGAAAGCCTTAAAGCCAAGGCCGAGGAAGACGCCCGTCGCAAGGCAGAGGCCGAAGCGGCTGCTGCTGCCCCCGCGCCTGAACCTGCCGCTGCACGCGAGCCGGGCAACAAATCTGCGCCCGCCGCGACACCGCGCAAAACCACCGACCGTGACCGCGACGACAGCAAGAAGCGCAGCAAAGGTGGCGACAGCCGCCGCGCGGGCAAGCTGACCGTCAATCAGGCGCTTGCCGGTGGTGAAGGTGGTCGTCAGCGCTCCATGGCGCAGATGAAGCGCAAGCAAGAACGTGCGCGTCAAAAAGCGATGGGTGGCCAGGTCGAGCGTGAAAAGATCGTGCGCGACGTGCAGCTTCCGCCCGCTATCGTGGTCTCTGAACTCGCCAACCGTATGGCCGAGAAGACCGGCGCGGTGGTCAAGGCGCTGATGCAAAACGGCCTGATGGTGACCCAGAACGAAACCATCGACGCTGATACAGCCGAGCTGATCATTGAGGAATTCGGTCACAAAGTGGTGCGCGTTTCCGACGCCGACGTCGAAGATGTGATTAAAGAGGTCGAGGACGATCCGAAGGATCTGGAATCGCGTCCGCCGGTCATCACGATCATGGGCCACGTCGACCACGGCAAAACCTCGCTTCTGGACGCGATCCGCAACGCCAAGGTTGTGGCGGGCGAAGCCGGTGGCATCACCCAGCACATCGGCGCCTATCAGGTGAAAACCGACAACGGCACCGTGCTGTCCTTCCTCGACACGCCGGGCCACGCGGCCTTCACCTCCATGCGCTCGCGCGGGGCTCAGGTCACGGATATCGTGGTTCTGGTGGTTGCAGCGGATGACGCCGTGATGCCGCAGACGATCGAAGCGATTGCCCACGCGAAAGCGGCCAAGGTGCCGATGATCGTGGCAATCAACAAGATCGACAAACCCGCCGCCAATGCCGACAAGGTCCGTACCGATCTGCTTCAGCACGAAGTCATCGTCGAGAAGATGTCGGGCGATGTGCAGGACGTCGAAGTTTCGGCAGCGACAGGCCAAGGTCTGGACGATCTGCTCGAAGCCATCGCGCTGCAGTCGGAAATCCTCGAACTCAAGGCGAACCCGAACCGGGCCGCCGTGGGTGCGGTGATCGAAGCGCAGCTTGACGTGGGCCGCGGCCCCGTGGCGACTGTGCTGGTTCAGAACGGCACGCTGCGTCAGGGCGATATCTTCGTCGTGGGTGAGCAGTACGGTAAGGTTCGTGCGCTGATCAACGACCAAGGCGAGCGCGTCAAAGAAGCCGGGCCTTCGGTGCCGGTTGAGGTGCTGGGTATCAACGGCACGCCCGAGGCCGGTGACGTGCTGAACGTGACCGAGACCGAAGCGCAGGCCCGTGAGATTGCCGAGTATCGTGCGCAGGCCGCCAAGGACAAACGCGCCGCTGCCGGTGCCGCCACGACGCTGGAACAGCTGATGGCCAACGCCAAGGCGGACGAGAACGTCAGCGAGCTGCCGATCTTGGTCAAAGCCGACGTGCAAGGTTCTGCCGAAGCGATCGTTCAGGCGATGGAGAAAATCGGCAACGACGAAGTCCGCGTTCGGGTTCTACACTCCGGTGTGGGCGCGATCACCGAGACGGATGTCGGCCTTGCCGAAGCTTCCGGTGCGCCGATCATGGGCTTCAACGTGCGTGCCAATGCCTCGGCTCGGAACACGGCGAACCAGAAGGGTGTCGAAATCCGCTACTACTCGGTCATCTATGACCTCGTGGATGATGTGAAAGCGGCCGCAAGCGGCTTGCTGAGCGCCGAGATCAAAGAGAACTTCATTGGTTACGCCAGTATCAAAGAAGTCTTCAAGGTCACCGGTGTGGGCAAAGTCGCAGGCTGTCTGGTCACCGAAGGCGTCGCCCGCCGCAGCGCCGGTGTGCGTTTGCTGCGCGACAACGTCGTGATCCACGAAGGCACGCTGAAAACGCTCAAGCGCTTCAAAGACGAAGTGCCCGAGGTTCAGTCCGGTCAGGAATGCGGCATGGCATTCGAGAACTACGAAGACATCCGCCCCGGCGATGTGATCGAGATTTTCGAACGCGAAGAAGTGACCCGCACCTTGGCCTAAGCCAAGCGCTTACAAGATGAATTCCCCAGAGGCCCGGTCGAATTGCCGGGCCTCTGCTTTTGTGAAGGCCTTCTTGCTGTCATCGAAACTGATCCGCGCCAGATTGACGTGCAGGGGCGAAATATCGATCAGGTTGAAGTCATTCGGCTCCCCCCGCTGGCGCGAAGACAGGCTAGTGCCCGCGTGCAGTTGGATCGCCAGATGACCGTCATGCTCCGGCGCGGGATGGGCAAAGGTGCCCGCGTGCCAGATGTGTAGGTGCCCCGAGAGGATCAAATCCGCACCACAGTCCAAGAGCCGCCTGAGCGCACGTTGTGCACCGGGAATGGGCTTCTTGTGGGTCTCGTTGGGGTGATCCAACGGGTGATGACAAACCGCGATACGCAGTGTCTTTTCTCCGCCCCGTGACAGGGCGCGGCACGCGCGGCCCAAACGACGCAGGCCCAGTTTGCCGGTCTGCCATTTGAAGCGATCGACGGTGTTGATCCCTACGGCGACAAAATCCGCCCCTTCATGCACTGGGGTCAGATCAGGGTCGATCCAGCGCCGGTAATAACGCCACGGGGCGAAGAAGCGGGTGAAGGGGCGGTGCAGCGGGATATCGTGATTGCCCGGCACGCTCAGCACCGGTGCGTTGATTCGGTCGATAAAGACCCGCGCGGCACGATATTCCTTTTCCCGCGCCCGTTGGGTCAGGTCGCCCGAGATGATCACCAGATCGGGGTCATAACCATTCACCGCCTCTAGGAGCGGCACCAAAAGGTCGGGGCGGTCCTTGCCGAAGTGTAGGTCGGATAGGTGGATCAAGCGGCTCATCGCACGGTCTTTCCAGTCGTGGAGGGCACAAAGATATGAATGGGCGAACCGGCGCGGGCGAGCCGATACGGGCCGCGCATCACCGCAATCTCTCCATCCCGCGCGACATAGCGTTTGCGCTGTTTCATGCGTATCTCAATCTCGGACCCGCAGAGCATTTCGTAGTCCGTGTGGTGTTTCGCGCGGCCTGTCGCCAACGCCACCGCATGGCGCAGCAGGCCGAAACGATAGGTGTCAGGGGCGACCAGCAGCACCATATCGCCGCGCGCGATGCAGTCCTGCCCATCAAGCCCCATTTGATCCAGTTGAAACGCGTTGTTCACCGCGAAAACCAGCGGGGTGCGCAACTGGCTCTCTTTCCCGTCGACCACGATGGTCAATTTGAGCGACGTGCGGAAATCCATCAAGGCTTTGATCACCGACCAATAGGCGGCGATCCGGCTGCGTCCCCAACGGCGATAGATGCCTTCGCGTGTCTTAAGGATGGCGGGATAGGCGCCGATGCTGGCGTTGTTCAAAAAGGTCTCACCATTGATCGTCGCCACATGCACCGGGCGGCTATCGCCAGCGGCGATGACGTCGACCGCCTCTTCAAGGTTCTCTGGAATACCCATCGACCGCGCGAAATAGTTGAAGGTGCCCTGCGGGATGATGCCGAGCGGACAGTCATGGTCTACCATGGCCGAGGATACGCCCGAGATTGTGCCATCCCCGCCCGCGACGGCGATGATCCCCTCGCCGCTAGACAGGGCCTCGCGCGCTGCGCCGGCAGGGTCGTTGCGTTTGTCGATGTGAATGAATTCCGCCGTGATCCCATGCCGCGCAAAGGCGGATCGGATCGTGTTTTCGGCTTGGTCACCGTCTTGACGGCCTGAACCGCGGTTCAGAATGACGATAGCGCGCTTCGATGACATAAGTTCCCCTGCCAAATGCACGGGGAAAACGCGGTGGAACGCCTATTTGTTCACCTCAATAGGCGTTCCGATGAGATTTTTCAGACAGGCTTGCCTTCGAAAATCTTCCCGTCGACCTGAACGGCCATGCGACCGCCCGCCAACATTCTTACAAAGATACCCTGAACGTAAATGGAACTTCCGATTGCGATGGTTCTCAACATGTCGGCACCCTTTCATACAGATGTTACAACTCTGCCTCAGGATGGTGCGCATTCGGTTAAAAAATCCGCAACATGCTGAGCGATTGTCGATCACTAGTGCAATTCTGCCACTCTCCGCTAGAGCCAATCACGCAATATTGATATGAGCGGCACGTCTGCCTTGGGCATCGGATAGGCGCGCATTTCGTTCGGGCGCACCCATTTCAGGGTCTGCCCCTCGCGCGAAACTGGCGTGCCGCCCCATTTGCGACAGGCGAACAGCGGCATCAGAAGGTGGAAATCACTGTAGCTGTGGCTGGCAAAGGTCAGCGGGGCAAGACAGGATTCCCATGTCTCAATCCCCAGTTCTTCGTGCAGCTCGCGGATCAGCGCCGCCTCTGGCGTCTCTCCGGGTTCGATTTTGCCGCCCGGAAGCTCCCAAAGGCCCGCCATCGGCTTGCCTTCGGGGCGTTGGGTCAAAAGCACGCGGCCATCAATGTCGATCAAGGCCGCGGCGGAAACCAGTACTGTCTTCATCTGGTCAGGACCGGTAATCGGCGTTGATGTCGATATAGCCGTGGGTCAGGTCACAGGTCCATACGGTGCACTGCCCCTCGCCAAGGCCCAGATCGACCCCGATGGTGATATTCTGACCCTTCATATGCGCGGCGGCATCCTCTTCGGAGTAGTCGGGGCTGCGCCATCCGTCGCGGGCGACTTCGATATCGCCGAAACGGATCGACAAACGGTCCCGGTCCGCCGCGGCACCGGATTTCCCGAGGGCCATGACGACGCGGCCCCAGTTGGGGTCTTCGCCCGCGATTGCGGTCTTGATCAGGGGGGAGTTGGCGATGGCCATAGCGTGGATCTTGGCCTCGTCATCGTTGGAGGCACCGGTTACGGCCACCTCGACGAATTTCTGCGCGCCTTCGCCGTCTTTGACGACCTGATGCGCGAGGTCCATCATCACGTCCCGCAGCGCCGCGTCGAAGGCTTCATTGTCCGATACATCGACACCGGAGGCACCTGTTGCGGCCATGATCAGCGCGTCGGAGGTGGAGGTGTCACTGTCGACAGTGATGCAGTTGAACGTTGTCTCGGTATGGGTCGAAAGGCGCTGTTGCAGCTCGTCCGTCGCCAGCACCGCATCGGTAAAGATATAGACCAGCATGGTGGCCATATCGGGC
Source organism: Sulfitobacter sp. 1A13496 (assembly GCF_043557225.1). Taxonomy (NCBI): domain Bacteria; kingdom Pseudomonadati; phylum Pseudomonadota; class Alphaproteobacteria; order Rhodobacterales; family Roseobacteraceae; genus Sulfitobacter; species Sulfitobacter sp. 1A13496. The sequence goes on from NZ_JBIFFP010000002.1 coordinate 57,081, forward strand.
GCGATCATGCCCGAGCCTTTGGCGATCCCCGCGATAGAGACGGTTTTGCCGTCGATCTCAACCTTGGCGCTGGCCCCTTTGGGGAAAGTGTCCGTCGTCATGATGGCGCGCGCCGCGTCCTCGATGCCCGCGGGGTCAAGCTGGGCATGGAGGTCGCCCAGAACGGCGGTGATGCGTTCATGCGGCAGGGGTTCGCCGATGACACCGGTGGAGGAGGTGAAGACCCGCGCCTGCGGCACGCCGCAGGCCTCAGCAGCGGCGGCGGTGATCGCTTCGACCGCGTCGGTGCCGCCCCGCCCGGTAAAGGCATTGGCGTTGCCCGAGTTCACGACAATGGCGGCGCCTTCGTCCGAGGCGCCGCCGATTTTTGCCTGGCAATCCAGCACCGGGGCCGCGCGGGTGGCGGAACGTGTGAACGCCCCCGCCACGGCGCTGCCCGGCGCCAGTTTCGCCAACATCACATCGGTGCGCCCTTGATAGCGCACGCCTGCGGCGATGGTGGCGAAAGTCACGCCGTCGATAACCGGCAGTTCGGGAAAACGGGCCGGGGCGAGCGGCGAGACAGCCAGGGATTTAGCCATGAGTTAGTTCAGCCATTCGATGTTGTTGAGAACGGAAGGGTCGATGCCTTCGGCCGCGCTGCGGTCAACCTCGGCAGCCTCGGTCAGGCTTTCGATGGCTTCTTGCACCTTGGTCTGGCGGATTTGGGTTTCCAGCTCTTCACGCACGTCTTCCAGTGCGGGCGCTTCGGCGGTGCGTGTCTCGTTCAGTTTGATGACATGCCAGCCAAACTGGGTTTCCACCGGCTCGGACACGCTGCCGGCTTCCATGCCCGCGACGGCCTCTTCAAAGGCAGGCACCATCATGCCGGGGCCGAACCAACCCAAGGAACCGCCACCGGGGCCGGAGGGGCCGGTCGATTTCTCTTTGGCAAGCTCGGCAAAATCCGCGCCGCCGTCGAGTTCTGCTTTGATCGCGTCGGCTTCTTCCTTGGTTTCGACAAGGATATGCGAGGCGTTGAACTCGGGCTCAGGCTCTGCGTCGCTGTATTGCGCGTCATAGGCCGCTCGCAGTTCTTCGTCGCTGACCGGCTCGGCCATGACGCCTTCGATCGCCTCACCGGCGGTAAGCGAGCGGGTCTCATTCTCGAGCGACAGGGTCACGCGCGGCGGCAATTCGCCGGTAAAGCTGTTGGCGAGGGCTGTTTGCTGCACAAGCTGATCCAGAAGACCTTTGAACAGCACATCTTCGGGCAGTTGTTGGTACTGCTGGGGCAGGCTGGCGCGTGCGACAATCATATGCCCAAGCGTGATTTCGGTGTCGTTGACGGTGGCAACAACCGTGTCGAGACCCGGTTCGTCCTGGGCGGCCACAGGCAGCGCCACAGCGGCGGCAAGCGCCAAAGACGACAGAAAAGTGAGGGGTTTTTGCATGGTTGGGTCCAATCGCTTCCTTCGTAGCAGGGCTGCTACATTGACAGTGTATGGCACGCCCCTTACATCGCCTTATGGCGCTGAGAGGCGCGGGCTCATCCACTATCTATGGGCTGCCATGGCGCTCGGCAACCAGATCGGCGCAAGACATCATAACTTCGGCGGGAGATTACATGCTGGGTATCGGAACAATCGCCAAAAAGGTCTTTGGCACGCCAAACGACCGGAAGATCAAGGCGACCCGGCCGCTTGTGGCTCGGATCAACGCGCTGGAGCCTGAGTTCGAAAAGCTGAGCGACGAAGAGATCAAGACGCGCACCGAGGAGTTGGCCAAACGGGCCGAGGCGGGCGAAAGTCTTGACGATCTGTTGCCCGAAGCCTTTGCCAACTGCCGCGAAGCGGCCCGCCGCACGTTGGGCCTGCGTGCCTTTGACACCCAGCTTCTGGGCGGGATTTTCCTGCATCAGGGCAATATCGCCGAGCAAAAGACCGGTGAGGGCAAGACCCTGACTGCGACCTTCGCGGCCTATCTCAACGGGCTTACGCATAAAGGCGTGCATGTGGTGACGGTGAACGAATACCTTGCCAAACGTGACGCCGAATGGATGGGCAAGGTCTTTGGCGCATTGGGTCTGACCACCGGCGTCGCCTATTCCGGCATGCCCGAAGACCAGAAGCGCGCGGCCTATGCCTGCGACATCACCTATGCCACCAACAACGAACTCGGCTTCGACTACCTGCGCGACAATATGAAGTCGAACCTGTCGGACATGCTGCAACGCGGGCATAACTTTGCCATCGTGGACGAGGTCGACAGTATCCTGATCGACGAAGCGCGGACGCCGCTGATCATCTCCGGCCCCTCGCAGGACCGCTCCGAGATGTACCAGATCATCGACGCGCTGATCCCGTCGCTCACCGAAGAGCATTTCGAGCTGGACGAGAAGACCCGCAACGTCACCTTCACCGACGAGGGCAATGAGTTCCTCGAAGAGCAGTTGCGCGCGCGGGAATTGATCGAAGAGGGGATGACCCTTTACGACCCCGAAAGCACGACAATCGTGCACCACGTCAACCAAGGTTTGCGCGCGCATAAGCTGTTCCAGCGCGACAAGGACTATATCGTGCGTGATGGCGCGGTGACGTTGATCGACGAATTTACGGGCCGCATGATGCCGGGCCGCCGCCTGTCGGACGGTCTGCACCAAGCGATTGAGGCCAAAGAAGGCGTCGACATCCAGCCCGAGAACGTGACCCTCGCAAGCGTCACTTTCCAGAACTACTTCCGCCTATACGACAAACTGGGCGGCATGACCGGCACGGCCCTGACCGAAGCCGAAGAATTCGCCGAGATCTATGGCCTCGGTGTGGTCGAAGTGCCGACCAACGTGCCAATCGCCCGTGTGGACGAAGACGACGCCGTCTATCGCACCGCGCGTGAGAAATACGAGGCGATGATCGAGCGGGTCAAAGAGGCCCACGCCAAGGGGCAGCCCTGCCTTGTCGGCACGACCTCGATCGAAAAGTCCGAACAGCTCAGCGCCATGCTGACCGCCGCCGGGATCGAGCACAATGTGCTCAACGCCCGCCAGCACGAGCAAGAGGCCCAGATCATCGCCGAAGCGGGCAAGCTGGGCGCCGTGACCATCGCCACCAACATGGCGGGCCGCGGCACCGATATTCAGTTGGGCGGCAACGTCGAGTTGAAAGTGCTCGACGCGCTAGATGCCGACCCCGAAGCCGATCCGGCCAATATTCGCGCCCAGATCGAAGCGCAGCACGCCGAAGAGAAGCAGAAGGTGCTGGAGGCCGGTGGCCTCTACGTTCTGGCTTCCGAGCGTCACGAGAGCCGCCGCATCGACAATCAGTTGCGCGGCCGTTCGGGCCGTCAGGGTGACCCGGGCCGCACCTCGTTCTTCCTGTCGCTCGAAGATGACCTGATGCGCATTTTCGGTTCGGAACGGCTTGAGAAAGTGCTGACGACGCTGGGCCTGAAAGATGGCGAAGCCATCGTGCACCCATGGGTCAATAAATCGCTGGAGCGGGCGCAGGCGAAGGTTGAGGGTCGCAACTTCGACATCCGCAAGCAGCTGTTGAAGTTCGATGACGTGATGAACGAGCAGCGCAAGGTGATCTTTGGCCAGCGCCGCGAGATCATGGAGGCGGACAACCTCAATGAGATCGTTACCGACATGCGCGAGCAGGTGATCGACGATCTGATCGACACCTATATGCCGCCCAAGACTTATGCCGATCAGTGGGACACCCAAGGTTTCTATGCCGCGGTGATCGAACAGTTGAACGTCGACGTGCCGATCATCGCATGGTGTGAAGAGGACGGCGTTGATGATGAGGTGATCCGCGAACGTCTGATGAAAGCCACCGATGAGCTCATGGCCAAGAAGGCAGAGGCCTTTGGCGAAGAGAACATGCGCAACATCGAGAAACAGTTGTTGTTGCAAGCCATCGACACCAAATGGCGCGATCACCTGCTGACGCTCGAACATCTGCGTTCGGTCGTGGGCTTCCGCAGCTACGCGCAGCGCGACCCGCTGAACGAGTATAAGAACGAAGCCTTCCAATTGTTCGAGACGATGCTCGACAGTCTGCGGCAGGACGTGACCCAAAAGCTGGGCCAGATCCAACCGATGAGCGAAGAGCAGCGCCGCGAGATGATGCAGGAAATGGCCGCCCGTCAGGCCGCGATGCAGGCTGCGGCGAGCGAAGCGGCGGATGAGGCCTCTGAACAGGCCGAGGCCGCAGCCCCCGGCTTTGACGAGAACGATCCGTCCACATGGGGCAACCCGGGCCGGAACGATCCCTGCCCCTGCGGTTCTGGCAAGAAGTTCAAACACTGCCACGGCCAGATCACCTGAGCGGCGTCACCTTTTCGCCCATAACTTGGCGTTTCAGGGCCATACCCCGGCCCTGATCCGCGCCCATAAAGTCTCTAACGAATCCGTTGAAGGAGACTTGTCATGTGGCGCACGAAAGAAATTCTGACAGCTGTCGGCACTCTGGCCTGTGCGGTGGGCATTGGCTATGTCATGCAAAGCTCCGACACCGCGCAGCAGCGCTATGGCGCGGCTGAGGCGCAGCGCCCGGTGGCCGACAATGGCGCCTTGCTTGAGGTTGAAGGCATCACCCTGACCTCTGCCGCGCTCGACAGTCCCATTGCGCTGCCAACGCTGGATGACCGCGTGGTTAAGGCCGCAGCGCCCCAAGGCCTGCCGCCCGCCCCGGAAAGCCACGGCGCCGCGATCCCCGCGACCTGCGATATCATTGCCGAAGCGGATGCCGTCGCCGCCGCGATGGTGAAACTCACCCTCGATGCCGCCTGCCTGCCAAATGAGCGGCTGACCGTGCACCACAACGGGATGATCTTTACCGAAGTGACCGATGACCAAGGGCAGTTGTCTGTCACCGTCCCGGCCTTGGCGGAAGAGGCTGTTTTCATCCTCGCCTTCGGCAACGGCGATGGCGCGGTGGCGCAGACTTCGGTCCCTGAACTCTCTGATTTCAACCGCGTCGTGCTGCAATGGAAAGGCACCGCAGGGTTCGAGCTTCACGCCCGCGAGTTCGGCGCGGATTACGGCGAGGCGGGCCACGTCTGGTCCGGTGCGCCGCGCGATATGACCGCCGCCGTGCTGGGCGAAGGGGGCTTCATGACCCGCAATGGCGACATTGAGGCTTCTGAGCCGCTGATGGCCGAAGTCTATAGCTTCCCGGTCGCCAAAGCGGGGCAGGAGGGCGATGTTGCGCTCAGCGTTGAGGCTGAGGTGAGCGAGGCGAACTGCGGGCTTGAGATCGAAGCACAGGCGCTGGAACTGCGCGGCGACGATCCGGTGAAAACCCAGAACCTGACCCTCGCCGTGCCGGACTGTGACGCGGTCGGCAACTTTCTGGTGTTGAATAATTTGCTCCAAGACCTGAAAGTCGCGCAGAACTGACGCAACCGGGTAGGTCTAGATGAACGGGTTGAAACGTGCGGCGATCAGCGCCGCACTTTTGCTTTTTACAGCGGGCGCATCCACGGCGCAGGACATCGCACTGACCTCGCGCGATGGCAGCGTCGAACTCAGCGGCACCCTGCTGGGGTTCGACGGCGAATTCTACCGCGTCGAGACGGACTATGGCGAGTTGACTGTCGACAGCAGCGGTGTGTCCTGCGCCGGTCCGGGTTGCCCGAACCTTGCGGATTTCGTGGCCGAGGTGCGCTTCTCGGGCTCCGCCACCATGGGGGCGGTGCTGATGCCCGCGCTGATCGAGGCCTTCGCCGCGCGCCAAGGCTATACCGTCAGCCGCGAAGAGGGGAACAGCGGGCGCTTCGCGCTGCTGCTCTCGCGTGAGGATGACGGCAAGCTTGCCGCGCGGTTCGATTTCCGGGCGAGCAATACCAACGAAGGCTTTGCCGATCTGCTGGCGGATGAGGCCGATGTCGTCATGGCCCTGCGCGAGGTGCGCCGCGAAGAGCGGATCAATGCCCGTGAGGCGGGCTTGGGTGATCTGACTGGTGCCAATCGCAGCCGGGTTCTGGCGCTTGATGCGGTGGTGCCCGTGGTCGCCCCGTCCAACCCGGTGAAACAAATCTCGCCGCTGACCTTGGCGCGGGTGTTCTCGGGCGAGATCAAGAATTGGCAGCGCCTCGGCGGGCCGGACGCACCGATTGAGTTGCATTTGCCCACCGCCGATAGCGGGTTGAGCCAAGCCATCGTGGATCAGGTGCTCACCCCCGCCGGGCTCGAACTGAGCGCCGATGTCACCCGCCATGCCATGCCCGATGCGCTGGCCGAAGCGGTCGCGCGGGATGTTTTTGCCCTTGGTATCACCAGCTATGCCGAACAGGGTGAGACCGAGGTGCTGACCCTTGGCGGCAACTGCGGTTTTGCGCTGGATGCCGCACGGCGCACGATCAAAACCGAAGATTACCCGCTGACCGCGCCGATGTTCCTCTATTTCCCCGCCCGGCGCTTGCCGCTGATCACGCGCGAGTTTCTGGCCTTCACCCGTGGCCCTTCGGCCCAGATCGTGATCCGCCGGGCCGGTTTCGTAGATCAAACGCCCGAGGAAATCCCGGTTGAGGAGCAGGGCAACCGCTTTGCCAATGCGATCATCACGGCGGGCGCGGAAACGCCGCTGGAAGAGTTGCAGCGCATGACAGCGACACTGGTGCCGATGGCGCGGCTCACCACCTCTTTCCGCTTCGAGGCCGGGTCGATCCGGCTTGATGCGCAGTCGCGGTCAAACGTGCAGCAATTGGCGCGGGCCTTGGAACAGGGGCAATATGATGCGCGGCGATTGATGTTCGTGGGCTTCAGCGATGGCGAGGGGGCCGCGCGGGCCAACCGCGAAATCGCCCTGCGCCGGGCCGAAGCGGTGCAGCGCGCGGTCAGCGCGGCTGCGGTCACGGCCAATCTGTCGCGCATCGATCTGCGGGTCGATGCCTTTGGCGAGGCGATGCCGATTGCCTGTGACGACAGCGAATGGGGCCGTCAAGCAAACCGGCGGGTCGAGGTTTGGGTGCGCTAGGCGCACCCCGCTATAGATGCCCCTCACTGCGAAAGCTGAGCTCGCGCGATTTTCCGATGATCAGGTGGTCATGCAGGGTTAGTCCCAAGGCGTCACAGGCGGCGGCGACCTGCCGGGTCATGTCAATGTCTGCGCGTGACGGGCTGGGATCGCCCGAGGGGTGGTTATGCACGAGGATAATCGCGCTGGCGTTCAACTCAAGCGCGCGTTTGGCAACCTCACGCGGATAGACAGGGACATGGTCAACCGTACCCTTCGCCTGTTCTTCGTCCGCGATGAGGATGTTCTTCCGGTCGAGGTAAAGGACGCGAAACTGCTCCATCTCCAGATGGGCCATGGTGGTGTGGCAATAGTCCAGCAGCGCATCCCAAGAGGACACGACATGGCGCTGTAGGACCTTCGCCCGAGCCAGTCGCTGGGCCGCAGCCTCGACGATCTTAAGCTCGACAATCACCGCTTCGCCGACGCCTTTGACATCGCGCAGACGGGCGGCGGGGGCGGTGATGACGCGGTTGAAGTCGCCAAACCGATCCAGCAGTTCGCGGGCCAGCGGTTTCACATCCCGGCGCGGGATGGCGCGGAAAAGGACAAGCTCCAACATCTCGTAATCCGGCATAGCCGCCGCGCCCCCGTCGATGAAACGGCTGCGCAGGCGCTGGCGGTGATCCGCGATATAGGAGGGTTGCTTGCCCGTATTGGACGGCGGCGCTTGCGCTTCGTCCAGCAGATAGGGGAGGGGCTGATCAGCCAAGGTTCTCGGGGCACGGGTCATGTCCGGAGTGTCGCGCCAAAGTGGTTATTATTCGGTTAACGGACGGTTAAAACTTCGTTCACCACGCTGCCGAAAAAGGGGAGCCGCATCCACGGCTCCCCCCAATCGTTAACCCTTCATCGAATCCCAGAAGGATTTGACGGAAGAGAAGAAGTTGCTGCTCTCGGGGTTGTTGTTCTGGGCCTCGCCCTCGAACTCCCGCAGCAGTTCTTTCTGCCGGTTGGTCAGGTTCACCGGGGTCTCGACCGCCAGTTCGATTATCATGTCACCCACGCCACCGCCACGCAGCGGCGGCATGCCCTTGCCGCGCAGACGCATCTGGCGGCCCGATTGGCTGCCCGCGGGGATCTGCACGCGGCCACGGCCCCCATCGATGGTGGGCACTTCGATATTGCCACCCAGAGCGGCAGTGCTCATCGACACTGGAACACGACAGAAGAGGTTCGGCCCGTCGCGTTCGAACAACTCGTGATCGGCCACCTCGATGAAGATATAGAGATCGCCCGAGGGTCCGCCACGCATGCCCGCTTCGCCTTCGCCAGCGAGGCGGATGCGGGTGCCGGTTTCGACGCCCGCGGGGATGTTGACCGAGAGCGTGCGCTCTTTCTCAACCCGGCCCGCGCCGCGGCATTTCTTGCAAGGATTCTTGACGATCTGCCCCATGCCGGAACAGGTCGGGCAGGTCCGCTCGACGGTAAAGAAACCTTGCTGCGCACGCACCTTGCCCATGCCCGAACAGGTAGGGCAGGTCGAAGGTTCCGCGCCGCCTTCGGCACCGCTGCCGTCACAGGCGTCACATTGGACCGAGGCCGGGACGGTGATCGACTTTTGCATGCCCGAAAAGGCATCTTCGAGCGAGATGCGCAGGTTATAGCGCAAATCGGCGCCGCGTGCGGCACGGCGTCCGCCGCCACCGCCACGTTGGCCCATGAAGTCACCGAAAAGATCGTCGAAGACGTCGGAAAAGGCCGAAGAGAAATCGCCCTGACCGCCGCCCATGCCGCCGCCGGGACGCCCGCCGCCCATGCCACCTTCGAAGGCGGCGTGGCCATAGCGATCATAGGCGGCTTTCTTGTCACCGTCTTTGAGCACGTCATAAGCCTCGCCCACTTCCTTGAACTGGGCTTCGGCTTGGGGGTTGTCTTTGTTGCGGTCGGGGTGGAGGTCCTTCACCTTGCGGCGATAGGCTTTCTTGATCTCGTCGGCAGAGGCCCCTTTGGCAACGCCAAGCACCTCGTAGTAGTCACGTTTTGCCATGGGTTATCATGCTCCTGCGCTGGAACGTGATAGGCCGGCCCGTCTGACGGACCGGCCCTTTCACAGGTTCCGTTTCACACGCTTACGCGCGCTTGTCGTCGTCCAGATCTTCGAACTCGGCATCGAGGATGTCGTCGTCGCCACCCTGAGCTTGCTGAGCATCCGAAGGCTGTGCCGTGTCGTCGTTACCGCCTTCTTCCTGAGCGGCCTTATAGATGGCTTCGCCCAGTTTCATGGCGGCTTCGGTGACGTTCTGGATGCCGTTCTTGATCTTGTCGGCGTTGTCTGTTTCCAGCTCGTCTTTCAGCGCGGCAATGGCCAGTTCGATCGCTTCGACGGTGGTCGGGTCGACCTTGTCGGAATGCTCTTCCAGCGACTTTTCGGTCGAATGGATCAGCGATTCCGCCTGGTTCTTCGCTTCGATCAGCTCGCGACGGGACTTGTCCGCCTCGGCATTCTCTTCTGCGTCCTTGACCATCTGTTCGATGTCCGCATCCGACAGACCGCCCGAAGCTTGGATCGTGATCTTCTGCTCCTTACCGGTGCCTTTGTCGAGCGCGCCGACCGACACGATGCCGTTGGCGTCAATGTCGAAGGTCACTTCGATCTGCGGCATGCCGCGGGGCGCAGGCGGGATGTTCTCAAGGTTGAAGGCACCGAGCATCTTGTTGTCGGCAGCCATCTCACGCTCACCTTGGAAGACCCGGATGGTCACGGCGTTCTGGTTGTCTTCGGCGGTCGAGAAGACCTGAGACTTCTTCGTCGGGATCGTGGTGTTACGGTCGATCAGACGGGTGAAGACACCACCGAGCGTCTCGATCCCGAGCGACAGCGGAGTCACGTCGAGCAGAACCACATCCTTCACGTCGCCTTGCAGAACACCGGCCTGAATGGCGGCACCAAGGGCCACGACTTCGTCCGGGTTCACACCCTTGTGCGGCTCCTTGCCGAAGAATTTGGAGACCTCTTCGGCCACCTTCGGCATACGGGTCATACCACCCACGAGCACGACTTCGTCGATGTCGGACGCGGACAGGCCGGCATCCTTCAGCGCGGCGGCGCAGGGCTTCATCGAGGCTTTGATCAGGTCACCAACGAGGCTTTCCAGCTTGGCGCGGGTCAGCTTCATGACCATGTGCAGCGGCGAGCCATCCTTGCCCATCGAGATGAAGGGCTGGTTGATCTCGGTCTGGCTGGAGGAGGACAGTTCGATCTTGGCCTTCTCTGCCGCTTCCTTCAGACGCTGCAACGCCATCTTGTCTTGCGTCAGGTCAACGCCATTGGCCTTTTTGAACTCTTCCGCAAGGTAGTTCACGATGCGCATGTCAAAGTCTTCACCACCGAGGAAGGTGTCGCCGTTGGTGGATTTCACTTCGAACAGGCCGTCGTCGATCTCAAGAATGGTCACGTCGAATGTACCGCCGCCAAGGTCATAGACCGCGATGGTTTGCGTGTTCTCTTTGTCGAGGCCATAGGCCAGCGCGGCGGCTGTCGGCTCGTTGATGATGCGCAGCACTTCGAGACCGGCGATCTTGCCGGCGTCTTTGGTGGCCTGACGCTGAGCGTCGTTGAAGTAGGCAGGCACGGTGATAACCGCCTGAGAGACTTCCTCGCCCAGATAGCTTTCCGCGGTTTCTTTCATCTTGCCGAGGATGAAGGCCGAGATTTGGCTTGGGGAGTATTTCTCACCTTTGGCTTCGACCCATGCGTCGCCGTTGCCGCCGTCGATGACGTTGAACGGCATGTTCTTTTTGTCTTTGGCCAGGTCCGCATCGTCGTTGCGGCGGCCGATCAGGCGCTTGACGCCAAAGACTGTGTTTTCGGGGTTGGTGACCGCCTGGCGTTTCGCCGGCTGGCCGACAAGGCGTTCGTCGTCGGTGAAGGCGACGATCGATGGCGTGGTGCGCGCGCCTTCGGCGTTTTCGATCACACGCGGCTGGCTGCCATCCATGATGGCGATACAGCTGTTGGTGGTGCCAAGGTCAATACCGATTACTTTGGACATGTTTCGATCCCTCTTTGAATCTAAGGCGATGACACGAGGCGCGGACCCGTTTTGGCATCCTGCCCCGATCTGTTGACATCGAAGACCACGTGCCTTCGACGGTTCGGAGCGTATATAGGGAGGGTATTTGCACCCTGCAACCATTGGCTGGTCTGGATGGTCGCGATTCCGTGATGTTTTTGCTAAACGAGTGAGGAAGAACGAAAAATGACTGCTTTGCGCCTCCGGGGCTTTGATATTCACAAGGAATTTCTGGGCAGAGCGGCCCAGCAGGAGGTGCTGGAGGCGGTGCGCGGCGTGGTGCGTCAGGCGCCGTTCTTTCGCCCCGAAGTGCCGCGCGGCGGGCGCATGTCGGTCCGGATGAGCGCGGCAGGGCGCTATGGCTGGTTTTCGGACCGGCGTGGGTATCGTTACGTCACCGAACATCCCGACGGTGAGCCTTGGCCCGAGATCCCGGCACCGATTATGGCGATTTGGGATCAGTTGACCGGGTTGGAGCGCCGCCCGGAATGCTGCCTGATCAACTACTACGATGCCGATGCGCGTATGGGGCTGCATCAGGACCGGGACGAGGCGGATTTTCAGTGGCCTGTGGTCTCGGTCTCTCTGGGGGATGATGGCCTGTTTCGGATCGGCAACCTGACCCGAGGGGGCAAGACAGAATCGATTTGGCTGCAATCGGGTGATGTGGTGGTGATGGGCGGTGATGCGCGGCTGACCTATCACGGCGTGGACCGGATCAAACCCGGCACCTCGACATTGCTGCCCAAAGGCGGGCGGATCAACTTGACGCTGCGCGTGGTGGAGTAGCGTTTTCTTTGAAAGAAAACGGAAACGGACTTTTTAAAAAAGTCCGTCGCTTCAGTGGCTAAGCGAACAACACCCTGTCTGATGTTGCCAGCCATCATTTCCCTGCAAAAGGAAGTCGACCGCCAGCCCATAGGCACGGTCCGACATGCCATCGCTACAGGCACGCGCCGTGAGCGTGGCGATGGCCGCGCCCTGCGGCCCCTCGGCGATCATATGAAAACTGTCGCGCCGCCCCTGCGCCGGGCCAGACTGCGTGACGCGGTAATCGCGTGCGCCGACCGCCATGGCGTCATAGCTCAACGTCTCGCCGGTCACCTCAAAAGACCAAAACGGCTCCGTCCCGCCGCAATGGGCCACGGGTGGCATCGCACCGGCCCATTGGCCCGCTTGCCGGGTGAGGAAACGCAGAGAGACCCAGCCGCTCCCTTCGCCGGTGTTGACCAAGCCCCAGCCGTGACGGTCATCGGGGCGGATCACTTCGATGTTCTGGGCGTCAGGCTCGAAGCTACCGATGATCGGGGCGCTGGCACTCGGGGCTTCGCGAATGTTCAATACGTCATCCGCCGCGACACCGCTGACGTCATGCAGGGCGGGCCATGCATCCTGCGTCGCCCAGACAGGCAATGCCCAAAGGCAGAGGAAGAGCGCCAGAAGTCTCATCGCCGGGCGTTCCAACTGATCGACGCATGGCGGCGGGTATAGAATTCGCCCATCAGCCCAATCATCAAAAGCACCAGACCCACCCAAAGCGGATATTCCCAACTGGTGTAGCGCGGGTTGTAATTGATGAAGGCAAAGCCGCGCGCTTGGTCGATGCTGTGAAACAGCGGGTTCCAGTCAAACATCGCCAGCATATAGCCGGGCAGGGAGTTGGCGAGGAACATCTTCCCCGAGGCGATCATATTGGCACGTTGATAGACGGTTGAGAAAATCGTTACGAAGGACGGAAACCACGGTTTGATCGCCAGCATCACCAGCCCAAGCGCGCAGCCGGTAAACCACGCAGTCAGCATCATGCCAAAAGCGGCAAAAGGTTGATCTATGGTGATCGGGGTGACCGCCACATGATAGATGAACAAGATCACGAAGAGCGACAGAACTTGGATATAGAGCGATCCCACCGCCGCTGACGCGATGGCGATGATCGTGTTCATCGGGGCGTGCTGCATCATCGGGCTTGCCGGTCCCTCAGACCCCGCGACCGCGCCCAAAGCTTTCACATGGGTGAGGTAGAGGAAAATCCCCGACATGAGATAGATGAGGAAGTCACCCCGCACGGCGGACCCGCGCATCCCGAGGATTGAAAACATCACATAGAAGGCCAGTACGAACATCACCGTTTGCAGCATGTTCATCGCGATGGCGATGAAGGCATTGTTGTGCTGTTTGCGCACGTTGCGCACCACGGAATGGTAAACCAATTCCGCGATGGCGAGGGCCGAGCCGATGCCGGATTTCGGCTTTCTAGAAGACTGGAACATGCGCGCGTCCTTGACGAAGCCCTAGCGTGGCACGGAATTCTTGCTGTTCCGTTAGCTGCACAGCATAAGGGAAACGGTTAATTGAAGCAACGACAGCCCGCAGGGCCGGAGGCAAAATGGATTACGAGAAACTGGTCGCGGAAATGCGGTGGCTGGCATTGGAAGCCGGGGACAAGATCATGGAGATCTACGGTCAGGACGATTTCGAGGTGAAATCGAAATCCGACGACAGCCCCGTCACCGCCGCCGACGAAGCCGCCGATGCGATCATTTCCGACGGGCTCCGCGCTGCCTTTCCCGATGTCATGCTGGTCACTGAAGAACAGGCCGCGACCCATACCGCCAAGGGCGATACCTTTCTCATCGTCGATCCGCTTGATGGCACCAAGGAATTCGTCCACCGCCGCGGGGATTTCACAGTGAACATCGCGCTGGTCGAAGGCGGCGTGCCGACGCGCGGTGTGGTCTATGCGCCTGCCAAATCCCGGATGTTCTTTACTCAAGCCGACGGTCAATCGGTTGAGGAGACGGGCGCATTTGCCAAAGGGCAGCTTGGCGAAACCAAGGCGATTTCAGTCTCTAACCCCGACAATGCGGCCCTGATGGTCGTCGCCTCCAAATCCCACCGCGATCAGGCGACCGATGATTACATCGGCAAATACGCTGTGCGCGACATGACCTCGGCGGGGTCGTCGCTGAAATTCTGTCTCGTCGCGACGGGAGAGGCCGATCTCTACCCGCGTTTGGGCCGCACGATGGAGTGGGACACTGCCGCAGGCCATGCGGTGCTGAACGGGGCAGGCGGCGCGGTGGTGCGCTTCGATGACCTCTCGCCCCTGACCTACGGCAAGGAAGACTTCGCCAACCCTTTCTTCATCGCCCATGCCCCGGGCGTTGAGTTGAAGGCGGGCTGATGTCTGTCCTGATCGTCATCCCCGCCCGCTATGCCTCCACCCGCTACCCCGGCAAGCCGCTGGTGGCGCTCACCGGGGCGTCGGGCCAGAAACAGACCCTGATCGAACGCAGTTGGCGGGCCGCCAGCGCGGTGTCGGGCGTCGACCGCGTGGTGGTGGCCACCGACGACGACCGCATTCGGGAGGCCGCCGAAGGCTTCGGTGCCGAGGTCGTGATGACCTCGGAAAGCTGCGCCAACGGCACCGAGCGCTGTGCCGAGGCCCATGCCGCATTGGGCGGGGGCTATGACATCGTGGTCAACCTGCAAGGTGACGCCCCGCTGACGCCGCATTGGTTTGTCGAAGGGCTGGTGCAGGGGTTGACAGACAACCCCGAGGCCGAGATCGCCACCCCGGTTCTGCGCTGCGACGGGGCCACGTTGAACAGTCTTCTGGCCGACCGGAAAGCGGGCCGCGTGGGCGGCACCACGGCGGTTTTCGGCGCCGATAATCAAGCGCTCTACTTCTCGAAAGAGGTCGTTCCCTATACCGGAAAGCCCTACGCAGAGACGGATATGACCCCGGTCTTCCACCATGTCGGCGTCTATGCCTACCGCCCCGATGCGCTGGCGCAATACCCAAGCTGGCCTGTCGGCCCCTTGGAGCAGTTGGAAGGGTTGGAGCAGTTGCGTTTTCTTGAAAATGGCCGCGCCGTGCTCTGTGCAGAGGTCGAGGCCAAGGGGCGCGAGTTTTGGGAGTTGAACAACCCCGAAGACGTGCCGAAGCTCGAAGCTATGATGGCGAAAATGGGTCTGGAATGACCGCCACCCCCGTCAGTGCCACGCTCGAAAGCGGCGTGCCTGTCAGCATCGTGATCGTCAGCCGGAATCGGCCCGAAGCATTGCGGCGCTGCCTGACGGGGGTGGAACAGCTTCAATATACCCCTTTCGAAGTCATCATCGTGGCCGATCCTGCCGGGATTGCCGTGGCCCGTGCCATGCATTTCGCCGGGGCGTTGAAACTGGTCCCTTTCGACAGGCCGAATATCTCCGCCGCGCGCAACCTTGGGATTGCCGAAGCCGCGGGGGAGGTCGTAGCCTTTATCGACGACGATGCTGTGCCCGAGCCGCTATGGCTGCGCCACCTGCTGGCACCTGCCCAACAGCCCGAAGTCGCGGCAATGACCGGTTTCGTCCGAGGGCGCAACGGCATCTCGTTCCAATATCGTGCGCGCCAATTGAATGGTGTCGGAGAGCCGGAAACGCTCGATGTCGACCCTGAAACTCCGAGCATCCTGCACCCTCCGCCCGGGGGGGCAATCAAGACCGAAGGCACTAATATGGCCTTTCGGCGCGATGTCTTGGTGGAAATGGCCGGCTTTGACCCAGCCTTTCACTACTATCTTGATGAGACCGATCTGAATATGCGGCTGGCGCGAGCGGGCCATGCCACGGCAATCGTGCCACTGGCCGAGGTCCACCACGGTTTCGCCGCCAACGCCATGCGAAGCGCCAACCGCGTGCCGCGCGATCTTTTCGATATCGGGGCGAGTTGGGCCGTGTTTCATCGCAAACATCTGCCTGCGCAGGACCGTGCCGCTCATTGGGCGCATCTGCGCGCCCAAGAGCGCCGCCGTCTGCTGCGCCATCTGGTAAGCGGCGGGTTAGAGCCACGTGATGTGCCAAGGTTGCTGCGCAGGTTGGATGATGGCCACGCCGAAGGGGTGGAACGCCCCATCGCCAGCGTCACCCTGCCTGAGAAGGCCGACAGCGCTTTCCGCCCTTTCCCCGCCCGCGCACGGCGCAGCGTCGCCATGTTCACCCGGCCCATAAAACTGGCACAAGACCGGGCAAAGGCCGCAAAACGGGCGCTAGCTGGGGAGATCGTGACCCTCATCAATCTTTCGCCGACGGCGCTTTATCATCGCGTTGCCTTTGATCCGACCCACGCTATTTGGCTGCAAACAGGTGGAATATACGGAAGGTCCACGCGAGATGACGCGGTTTTTCGCTTAACTCGGCGCTTTGATCGGCAGCAAAGGGAAGTTAAGCGAGTTGCCAGACAGCGCGGTTTCGGCGATGATCATC
This sequence comes from Sulfitobacter sp. 1A13496, assembly GCF_043557225.1. Taxonomy (NCBI): domain Bacteria; kingdom Pseudomonadati; phylum Pseudomonadota; class Alphaproteobacteria; order Rhodobacterales; family Roseobacteraceae; genus Sulfitobacter; species Sulfitobacter sp. 1A13496. Next base: position 73,348 of record NZ_JBIFFP010000002.1, read on the forward strand.
GCCGGTAGGAAGACGCAGGTAAATTGACCGTGGCGTTCTGTATATTTCGAATAAGTTGTAAGGATTAAAATGCGCAAGAAGGTTACAAAAGCGATTTTCCCCGTTGCAGGCATGGGGACACGCTTTCTGCCCGCCACCAAATCGGTGCCGAAAGAGATTATGACCCTCGTCGACCGGCCCTTGGTTCAATATGCAATCGATGAGGCGCGCGCCGCCGGGATCAAAGAGTTCATCTTCGTAACCTCACGCGGCAAAGGCGCGCTGGAAGATTACTTCGATCACGCGCCGCAGCTTGAGCAGGAGTTGCGCAAAAAGGGCAAGACCGAGCTTCTGGAGACGCTGCAAAGCACCAATATGGACAGCGGCGCAATCGCCTATATTCGCCAGCACAAGGCGCTGGGCTTGGGCCATGCAGTCTGGTGCGCGCGCCGTTTGATCGGCAATGAGCCCTTTGCCGTTATGCTGCCGGATGACGTGATCGCGGCGGAAAAACCTTGTCTTCAACAGATGGTCGAGGCCTATGAAGAAACCGGCGGCAGCATGGTCGCTGCGATGGAGGTGGAACCTTCCCGCACGTCCTCTTACGGCATTCTCGATACCAGCGAAGAGCGCGGTGATCGTGTGAAGGTCAATGGCATGGTTGAAAAGCCTGCTGTCGACGAAGCACCATCGAACCTCGCGGTGATCGGGCGCTATATTCTGGCGCCGACTGTTTTAAAGAACCTGAATAAGCTGAAATCCGGCTCGGGCGGTGAAATTCAATTGACCGATGCGATCGCGCAAGAGATCGAGCAAGGCCGCGATGTCTATGGCTTCCGTTTCCGCGGTCAGCGGTTCGATTGCGGCTCTAAAGCGGGCTTTCTGCAAGCGACCGTGGCCTTCGGCCTTGCCCGTGAAGAATTGCGCGACGATCTTTCGACCTATCTGCAAAGCATCTCGCAAGTCGACCGCGCGGCGCAGTAGGGGCAAGAAGCGGGCCTTTGCAGAAGCAATCTCCCCCCGCGCGGCTGTTGGACCTGACGCGCAGCTTGCGTCGGGTTGGGCGGGGCGCGACGGGGGTGGATCGGGTCGAACTGGCCTATCTCTCACATCTTTTGACAGAGGACGCGCCGCTTTTTGGAGTGGCGCGCACTGCTTTGGGCTATGTCCTGCTGGACCATGACGGGATGCGAGGCTTTCACGATCGGCTTGCGGGCCGCGTTCCTTGGGGGCGGACGGATCTGCTTTCGCGCCTGCCGCGGGGGCGTGCCGTGGCGCTTAGCCGGGCAGAGAGCGACTTGCGGCGTTTGGCGGTCGCGCGCTGCGTTCCGGCCGGGTTGCCCGCGATGCTCGCCCGGCATCTGCCGCCGGGATTTGCCTATCTGAATGTCGGGCACAGCAATCTGACGGATCGGGTTCTGGGCGCCGTGAAACAGGCGCGGGGGCGAAGTGCCGTTCTGATCCATGACGTGATCCCATTGGAATATCCCGCCTATCAACGCCCCGGCACTGTCGCGCCGTTTCGGGCCAAGATCGACCGGGTGAGCGCGCAGGCCGATCTGGTGATTTACAACTCACAAGACACGCGGCAGCGCAGCGAGGCGCAGATGCGCGGGCGGATTCCGCTTGCCGTCGTCGCGCATCTGGGCGTCGATCTGCCCGCGCCCGATGCTGGCGAGCTGCCTGTGGGGCTTCCGCCAGAGCGTCCCTATTTCGTCGTTGTCGGTACGATCGAGCCGCGCAAGAACCACGGGTTTTTGCTGGACCTGTGGCAAAAGATGGGGCCTGATGCGCCGCTCTTGTTGATCTGCGGGGCGCGGGGGTGGAACAACAGCGCGGTTTTCGACCGGCTCGTCCGGCTGCCAGAAAACGGCCCTGTGCAGGAGCTCGCGAACCTTAGCGACACAGGATTGGCGGCCTTGGTGCAGGGGGCGGCGGGGATGCTCTTCCCCAGCCATGCAGAGGGGTTTGGCCTGCCCCCGGCAGAGGCACTGAGCCTTGGAACGCGTGTTTTATGCAACGATTTGCCGGTCTTGCATGAGGTCTTGGGCGACAAAGCCGTTTACGCGCCCCTGAGCGAACCCTATTCATGGATCAGAACAATCGAAGAATGGGCCGCATCTGTGCCAGACCCGCGCCCTGCGACGACTTTTATCGCGCCAACATGGGCCGAACACTTCAAGACCGTGTTAAAGTCGACGTGATAGCGCGGTAGAGGGGTGGTCAGACGCGATAGGTAAGGGGCGGTTTGGGCTTAATTCAGTCATATCGGTTGCGGCTGCAACGCAAGCGCTGGCGCATCCGCGCCTTCCGCAAGCGGCGCGAGTTGACCTCTGTGGCGAACCGGACGGCGCAGATCAAAGCTGACGATATTCTGCTGTTCTGCACGCAGCGCAACGAAGCGATCCGGCTGCCCTATTTCCTGAAATACTACCGCGAGATGGGCGTCGGGCATTTCTTCTTTGTCGACAATGACAGCGACGATGGCGCGCTCGACTATCTGGCCAAGCAACCCGATGTGTCGGTCTGGAGCGCCAAGGCCAGCTACAAACGCGCGCGCTTCGGCGTAGACTGGCTAAACTGGCTGCAAATGAAATACGCCCATGGCCATTGGGCGTTGACGGTCGATCCCGATGAGTTTCTGGTCTACCCTTTTTGCGACACGCGACCCCTGAGGGCGCTGACCGATTGGCTCGATGCGTCGTCGATCAAGAGTTTTTCGGCGATGCTGCTGGATATGTACCCCAAAGGGCGGCTTGACGAAGAACCTTACCACGCGGGTCAAAATCCAATCGATATTGCCGCATGGTTCGACAGTGGCAACTACACCATTTCGCGCAATCGGCGGTTTGGGAACCTGTGGATACAGGGCGGGCCACGGGCGCGGGTGTTCTTCCCCGACGTGCCCGCAAAAGCGCCCGCGCTGAACAAGGTGCCGCTGGTCAAATGGGATCGGCGCTATGCCTATGTCAGCTCGACCCATATGCTGCTGCCGCGCGGGCTTAATCAGGTCTATGACGAATGGGGCGGAGAGAAAGCCTCGGGCGTCCTCTTGCACGCCAAGTTCCTCGACACCTTCGGGGCCAAAGCGGCGGAAGAGTTGCAGCGTAGCGAGCATTACGCGGCTTCGGTTGAATACAAAGCTTATGCCGAACAGCTGAAAGACGACCCGCAGCTTTGGTGCAAATGGTCGGAACGCTACATCAATTGGCGGCAGCTTGAGATCCTCGGCCTCATGTCCAAGGGGAACTGGGCATGAGCGTCGGGATCGTCATGTTGGTGCACAACGCTTTTGACCGGGCCGAGCAGGTCGCGCGGCATTGGGCGGCAGCGGGCTGTCCGGTGGTGATCCATATCGACAAGGCGGTGCCCCGGCGGGCGCATGATGCCTTTGTGGCGGCGCTGTCGGATCTCAAGGATGTCTGCTTTAGCCCGCGCAAACGCTGCGAATGGGGCACTTGGGGGATCGTTGCCGCCTCTCAGGGGGCGGCGGAGATGATGCTCTCGCGCTTTCCCAAGGTGCGCCATGTCTATCTGGCCTCCGGCTCTTGCCTGCCGCTGCGCCCGGTGCAGGAGTTGATCGACTATCTTGAGGACCGCCCCCAGATCGATTTCATCGAAAGCGCCACTACGGCGGATGTACCTTGGACCGTGGGCGGGCTGGATGCAGAGCGGTTTACCCTGCGCTTCCCCTTTTCATGGCGGCGCAACCGCTATCTGTTTGACCGCGCGGTCGAGGTGCAGCGCCTGCTGCGGTTGAAACGTCGGATGCCGCGCGGGATCGTGCCGCATATGGGCTCGCAATGGTGGTGCCTGACCCGGCGCACCCTGTCGGCGATCCTGCAAGACCCCGACCGGCCCACCTATGACAGGTTCTTTCGCCATGTTTGGATCCCGGACGAAAGCTATTTCCAGACCCTTGCACGGCTCTATTCCAGCAAGATCGAAAGCCGATCGCTGACCCTGTCTAAGTTCGATTTTCAGGGCAAGCCGCATATCTTTTACGACGATCACCTCCAGCTTTTGCGCCGCTCTGATTGTTTCGTAGCACGCAAGATTTGGCCCCATGCCGACAGGCTCTATGAAGCTTTCCTAACCGACCCTGCCGGCGCGATGAAAAAGACCGAGCCGAACCCCGGCAAGATCGACCGCATCTTTGCCAAGGCGGTGGAGCGGCGCACCCGGGGCCGTGCGGGGCTTTATATGCAAAGTCGTTTTCCAAACGAGGATTGGGAGAATGGCGTCACCGCCGCGCCCTATTCGGTGTTTCAAGGCTTTACCGAGATTTTCGAGGATTTCGAACATTGGCTCAGCCGGGCCAGCGGGGCGCGTGTGCATGGGCATCTCTTTGCGCCCGACCGGGTGCATTTCGCGGGCGGGGAAACCGCGCTGAACGGTGCCTTGTCGGACAACCCGGTGCTGCGCGATCACAATGCCAGCGCGTTCCTGACCAATCTGATCTGGAACACCCGGGGCGAGCGTCAGTGCTTTCAGTTCGGCCCGATGGACAATCAAGACATCAACTGGCGTGTGGCCAAAGACCCGAATGCGCATATTTCGGTCATCACCGGCGCTTGGGCGGTGCCTCTGTTCCGTTCGAACCTTGATTTCGCCGATATCCGCCGTCTGGCTGCCAAGCTGCAAAAGACGGAAAGCACGCATTTGGATGTGCTGAATTCGCCCTATACCAAGGCGCGTGTGCGGGTCTGGACCATGGCCGATTTCATCGAAGCGCCGATGGAGCCTTTGCAAGATATCCTTGACGAAATTGGCCGCCCCCGTCTGCGCCGCCTGTCAGAGGCGCCGCGCATGGTTGATCTGAACGGCTTCGGCCAGTTCCTTCAGAACCTCAAGAACCAAGGCATGCACCCCTATCTGGTCGGCGATTTTTCGGTCGCCCAAGGGGGCAGCGCCGATGCCAAACCTTCCCCCAAACCCTATCTGGTGAAATAATCCATGCGCGACAAATTCGACAGTTTCGTGGTCTTCGCCGAGATGCGGACCGGGTCCAACTTCCTAGAGGCGAACCTGAACGCCTTTGCCGGGATCGCCTGTCATGGGGAGGCGTTCAACCCTTTCTTCATGGGGTATCCCAAAAGCGAGCCCATCCTTGGCGTTGATCAGGCCACACGGGACGAAAACCCCACAAAGCTGCTGGCGGCGATCCGGGGACAGCAGGATGCTTTGGGCGGTTTCCGCTATTTCCACGACCACGATCCGCGTGTCTTTGATGAGATCGTCGAGGATCAGCGCTGCGCTAAGATCGTGCTCACGCGCAACCCGGTCGACAGCTATGTCAGTTGGAAGATCGCGCAGGCCACGGGGCAGTGGAAACTGACCGATATGAAGGCGCAGAAGGTGGCGCAGGCCGTCTTCGATGCAGATGAGTTCAGCGCCCATTTGGATGCCCTTCAGCAGTTCCAGATCACGCTGCTGAACCGTTTGCAAACCTCCGGCCAAACGGCATTTTATGTAGCTTACGAAGACCTGCAAAGCGTTGAGGTGATGAACGGGCTTGCGCGCTATCTTGGCGTGGATGAGCAGTTGGAGGGGCTGGACAAGAACCTTAAGAAACAGAACCCCAGCCCGATCTCGGCCAAGGTCAGCAACTATGACGAGATGCTGGAGGCGCTGGCGCGGCTCGATCGTTTCGATCTGACCCGCACCCCCAATTTTGAGCCACGGCGCGGGCCGAACGTGCCCTCTTATGTGGCGGCGGCGACCAGCGGCTTGATCTATCTGCCGATTAAATCCGGCCCGCAGGATCAGGTGCTGGACTGGCTCGCCGCCCTCGATGGCGTTCCGCGTGAGGCGCTGCGCGCTAAGATGTCGCAAAAAGAGCTGCGGCAGTGGAAACGCAAAATGCGGGGGCATCGCGGCTTTACCGTGCTGCGCCATCCCGCCCTGCGCGCGCATGATGCCTTTTGCCGCCATATTCTGACCACGGGGGAGGGCAGTTACCGCCAGCTGCGTAACACGCTGATGCGGCGCTACAAGGTGCCGCTGCCAAAGGATGGCCCCGACGCCGAATATGATCGAGACGCGCATCGCGCAGCCTTTGTCGCCTTCCTCAAGTTTCTCAAAGGCAATCTGGCCGGGCAAACTTCGATCCGGGTGGATGCTGCATGGTGTTCTCAGGCCCAAGCCATTGCGGGGTTCGGGGCGTTCTGCCTGCCCGACCGCATCCTCCGCGAAGAGGAATTGGCCAGCGAACTCCCCGCTTTGGCTGCGGGTCAAGGCCATGCCACCGTCCCTGCCGTGCCCCAGATGGTGGAACCCGGCCCCTTCACGCTCGGCGATATCTATGACGATGAGATCGAGGTCCTGACGGCGGAAGCCTATCAGAAGGATTATATGACCTTCGGCTTTTCGCGCTGGCGGTGAGGGGCGCAGGCTAGATTGACCTTGCCGGTTCTGACGTAAACTGGAACAACAGGGCATCTTGAGCATCCCGCCAAAGGTCGCGCCGTGAGTTTCCTGTCTGTCACCTCTGTTCCCCGGCTGCGGTGGAGTTCGCCCAAAGCCTTCACGCTCAGACCGCCATTGGCCTCGATGGTGTTTCTGGTTCTGGGACTGGTGACGTTTGGCTTGGGCGAGGCGCTTTTGGTCACGGCGGGCGTCGGCGTCAGCCCTTGGACCGTCTTCGCCGAAGGGTTGACCCGCATCACGGGGTGGAGCCTCGGCTTTGCGACCTTCCTGATCAGCGCCGTGGTTCTTTTGCTTTGGATCCCGCTGATGCAGACGCCCGGCATCGGCACCATTCTGAACGCGGTGATCGTGGCGCTGGTGCTGGAATATGCGCTGCCGATCCTGCCCCACTTCGACAGCTATCTGGCGAATGCGATGCTGGCGCTGACCGGTGTCTTCGTGACCGGCTTTGGCGGGGCGATCTACCTTGTCGCAAACCTTGGCCCCGGGCCGCGGGACGGGTTGATGACGGGGCTGCAACGGGTCACTGGCAAACCCATCGCGCTGGTGCGTATGAGCATCGAGTTATCGGTCGTCGTGGTCGGCTGGGCCTTGGGCGGGACCTTGGGCCTCGGCACGCTGCTTTTCGCGGTGGGGATCGGTCCGGCCATGGCGATTGGGATGCAGATTTTGCAACTGCGCAGCGTGACCCGCTAAGCGGCGGCGCTGCAAAAGGCTGAAATCCGCTCCTTCAGCGCATTTTCCCGAAACGACCCCACCGCATACTGCGGTATACCGTCGACCTTCGCCGCCTCTTCCGCTATCAGGGCAGCAAATGCAGCAATTTGGAGCAATCATGTCCGATATCATCTATACCAAAGTTGACGAAGCGCCGGAGCAGGCCTCTGCCTCGCTGTTGCCGATCATCAAAAAGTTCGCCGAAGCCGCTGGTGTGAGCGTCGGCACGAAAGACATCAGCCTTGCAGGCCGTATCCTCGCGACCTTCCCTGAGCACCTGACCGAAGCGCAGCGCCAGTCCGACGATCTGGCCGAACTGGGCCGGCTGGTGAAGACGCCCGAGGCCAATGTCATCAAGCTGCCGAACATCTCTGCCTCCGTGCCGCAGCTGGTCGCCGCGATCAAAGAGCTTCAGGCCCAAGGCTACGCGCTGCCTGACTACCCCGAAGAGCCAAGCACAGACGAAGAAAAAGCCGTGCGCGCCAAATATGACGGCATCAAAGGCTCCGCCGTGAACCCGGTCCTGCGCGAAGGCAACTCCGACCGCCGTGCGGCCAAAGCCGTCAAGAGTTTTGCCCAGTCCAACCCGCACCGCATGGGGGACTGGACCGCCGACAGCAAGACGCATGTGTCGTCCATGTCGGGCGATGATTTCTTCTCTAACGAAGTTTCGGCCACGCTTGATGCTGCGACTGGCGCCAAGATCGTGCTGGAAACCGCGGACGGGGAAAAGGTGCTGAAAGAGGGGCTTGAGTATCCCGCCGGCACCGTGGTCGACGCGACCTTCATGAGCGCCGCGGCGCTGAAAGACTTCCTCAACACCCAGATCGAAAAGACTAAGGAAGACGGCATTCTCTTCTCGCTGCACCTCAAGGCCACTATGATGAAGGTCTCCGACCCGATCCTCTTTGGTCACGCGGTCAAAGCCTACCTTGCGCCGGTGTTCGAAAAGCATGGCGCAAAGCTCAAGGAGCTGGGCGTCAACCCCAACTCCGGCCTCGGCGATCTGCTGGAGCGCGTGAAGGGCGAGAGCGAGATCATGGCCGACATCGACGCCTGCATGGAAGAGCGTCCGCCGATGTACATGGTCGATTCCGACAAGGGCATCACCAACCTGCATGTCTCCTCGGACGTGATCATCGACGCCTCCATGCCCGCGCTCATTCGCGCTGGCGGCAAGGGCTGGGGCCCGGACGGCAAAGAGCATGACGCGAACTGCGTGATCCCCGACAACTCCTATGCGCCGGTCTATGACGAGGCGATCAGCTTCTTCAAAGAGAACGGCAAGCTTGATCCCGCGACCGCAGGCACGGTGCAGAACATCGGCCTGATGGCGCAGAAGGCCGAGGAATACGGCTCGCACCCCACCACCTTTGAGTTGGCCGAGGCTGGCACCGTGAAGATGATCCTCGACGACGGCACCGTGCTGCACCAGCACAAGGTTGAGGCCGGTGACATCTGGCGCTCTTCGTCCGCCCGCAAGGCACCGATCGAGGATTGGGTGAACCTCGCCATCTCGCGCCAGAAGGCCGAGGGCTGCCGCGCGATCTTCTGGCTCGACGCAAACCGCGCCCATGACGCCGAGCTGATCTCCTATGTGAAGCCCATCCTTGAGGCACAGGGCGTGGCCGACAAGTTCGAGATCATGGCCCCCCGCGAAGCCACCCGCGCCTCGCTTGAGACCATCACCAAGGGCGAGAACACCATCGCGATCACCGGCAACGTGCTGCGCGACTACCTGACCGACCTCTTCCCGATTTTGGAACTGGCGACCTCGGCCAAGATGCTGTCCATCGTGAAGCTGATGAACGGCGGCGGCTTGTTCGAGACCGGCGCGGGCGGCTCTGCCCCCAAACACGTTCAGCAGTTGATGGAGCAGAACCACCTGCGGTGGGACAGCCTCGGCGAATTCTGCGCCCTTGGCGAGAGCCTGAAGTTCCTCGCCGATGCCCGCGGCAACGACAAGGCGCGCGTGTTGGGCGATGCCGTGGAAACCGCGACGCAGGGCATCCTCGACCACGGTCGTTCCCCTTCGCGCAAGGTGGGTGAGCCCGACAACCGCGACAGCCACTATTGGTTCGCGCGCTACTGGGCCGAAGCCGTCGCCGCGCAGAGCGATGACGCGGAGCTCGCCGCAGAGTTCGCGCCCATCGCCAAGGAACTGGCCGCCAAGGAAGCCGACATCCTGTCCGAGCTTGCCGCGGCCCAAGGCGCGGCTGTCGATCTGGGCGGCTACTACCACACCGACGCGGAGAAAACCGCCCGCGTGATGCGCCCCTCCGAGACGCTGAACGGCATCATCGGGTAACTCGCCTGATATAAAAAAATCCGCCGCGTCGCTGTTTAAGCGGCGCGGCGGATTATCGTTTTAAGACCTGGCAGCGGCGCTGGCGCTTTGCGGGCGCCTACACCGCTCAGAAATCCAAATTCTCCACGCTCAGCGCGTTCTGCTGGATGAACTCGCGGCGCGGCTCGACCACGTCGCCCATCAGCTTGGTGAAGAGATCGTCGGCCTCCGCCATATCCTCTACGCGGACCTGCAGCAGTGTGCGTGCGTCGGGGTCGAGGGTGGTTTCCCACAGCTGGTCGGGGTTCATCTCGCCCAGACCCTTGTAGCGCTGCAGCGACAGGCCTTTCTCGCCCTCGGCAAGGATCGCGTTGAGCAGGTCCATGGGGCCATAGATCATCTGGCTGCGGTCCTTGCGGATCAGCTTGGCGGGTTGGTCGTAGACCTCCTGCAGGTGCCGGGTGAAGCTGCCGGATTTCTTCGCCTCGCCTGAGCGCAGCATGCGGCCGTCGAGGGTGCGCACCTCCTCCACGCCGCGCAGGATGCGGGCGAGGCGGATGCCGTGGTCTTGGGTGATGCGGCCCTGCCAGCCGCGCTCATATTCCAACGCGATCAGGTTCAAACGGTCGGCGACCTTGTCGGCCACGCCCTGCAGGTCGCTGTCCACCGCGCCCTCGACAAAGGCACCGGCGATGGCGGCCTGTTCGAGGATGTGGCGCGGGTAATGGGTGGGGAAGGCCTCCAGCACGCGGCGCAATTGGCGGGCCATGTCGACCACGCGGGTGAGGTCCTGACCGGTGATCTCTTCGCCATTGCCCTGACGCAGCATGGCGCCGTCAACGCCCTGTTGGATCAGGTATTCCTCCATCGCGGCCTCGTCCTTGAGGTAGACCTCGGATTTGCCGCGCGACACTTTGTAAAGCGGCGGCTGCGCGATGTAGAGATGGCCGTTCTCGATAAGCTCGGGCATCTGGCGGTAGAAGAAGGTCAGCAAGAGTGTGCGGATATGCGCGCCGTCGACGTCGGCGTCGGTCATGATGACGATCTTGTGGTAGCGCAGCTTGTCGATGTTGAACTCGTCGCGCCCGATCCCGGTGCCGAGCGCCATGACGAGGTTGCCGATCTCTTGGCTGCCCAGCATCCGGTCGAAACGCGCGCGTTCCACGTTGAGGATCTTACCCTTGAGCGGCAGGATCGCCTGCGTCTGTCGGTCGCGCCCGGTCTGGGCCGAGCCGCCCGCGCTGTCCCCCTCGACGAGGAAGACTTCGGTCTTGGCCGGGTCTTTCTCCGAGCAATCCTTGAGCTTGCCGGCGAGGAAGTTGACGTCCATCGCCGTTTTACGCCGGGTCAACTCGCGCGCCTTGCGGGCCGCCTCGCGGGCCTGTGCGGCCTCCACGATCTTGCCGACGATCTGCTTGGCCTCGTTCGGGTTCTCTTCGAACCATTCGGCGAGGCGTTCGTTCATCAGACCCTCGACAGCCGGGCGCACCTCGGAGGAAACCAGCTTGTCCTTGGTTTGGGAAGAGAATTTCGGATCGGGCACTTTCACCGAGAGCACGCAGGTCAGCCCCTCACGGGCGTCGTCGCCGGTGAAGCTGATCTTTTCTTTCTTGGCGATGCCGCTGGTCTGGGCATAGGCGTTGATCGTGCGCGTCAGCGCGCCGCGGAAGCCCGCCATATGGGTGCCGCCGTCACGCTGCGGGATGTTGTTGGTAAAAGGCAGCACGTTCTCATGGTAGCTGTCGTTCCACCACATCGCGACCTCGATGCCGATGTCGTCCCGCTCGCCGGTGATGAAGATCGGATCGTCCATGACCGCATGCTTGTGCCGGTCGAGGTATTTGACGAATTCCTTCACGCCGCCTTCGTAGTAAAGCTCGGTCCGCAGCGGCTCCACGGGGCGCTCGTCCTTCAGAATGATCCGCACGCCGGAGTTCAGGAAGGCCAGTTCACGCAGGCGCTTTTCCAGCGTCTCGAAACTGTATTCGAGGTTGGAGAATGTCTCGGTCGAGGCCATGAAGCGGACCTCGGTGCCGGTGCGATCCGTCTCGCCCACGACTTCAAGGTGTTTGGTGGTGAAGCCGCCCTCAAAACGCGCGACATGTTCCTTGCCTTCGCGCCAGATGCGCAGTTCCAGCCAATCCGACAACGCGTTCACGACCGAGACGCCGACGCCGTGCAGGCCCCCGGAGACCTTGTAGGAGTTGCTGTCGAATTTGCCGCCCGCGTGCAGCTGGGTCATGATGACCTCGGCAGCCGAGACGCCTTCTTCCTCGTGAATGCCCACGGGGATGCCGCGACCGTTGTCGCTGACCGATACGCTGGAATCCGCGTGGATCGTGACCGTCACCGCGTCGGCGTGACCGGCCAGCGCCTCGTCGATGCCGTTGTCCACGACCTCATACACCATATGGTGCAGGCCCGAGCCATCATCGGTGTCCCCGATATACATGCCGGGGCGTTTGCGAACGGCCTCCAACCCTTTGAGAACCTTGATGGAATCGGCACCGTATTCCTGTGGTGTCAGATCAGTGTCGGACATGCGGAAAAAACCCTTATCGTTTGCCCGATTTATAGTGTTTTCGACCGGCATTGTCACGCGAATGACACAAGATTTTGTGTCAGGCGAAGGGGATGATCAGGCCCACGAAAACCAGCATCGCGCCGGAGATCAGATTGATCCGTCGCAGGGTGCGCGGGGCGGTCAGAAAGCCGCGCAGATGGCCGACCAGCAGCGCGATCACGAGGTTGCCGACAAGCGGCACGATGACCGAGGCGGCGAGGATCAGCCCGATGTCGGGGGCGGTGACCGCGCGCAGGTCGAAAAAGCCGGGCAGCACGCCCATGTAGAACAGCACCGCCTTGGGATTGCCGAGGATCGCGATGAGCCCGGCGATGAAACCGGGCCACATGCCGGGGCGGGTGAGGCGGCTGTCGGTGTCGATCTTCGCGCCCGCCTGCCGGATCAGGCTCAACCCCATGGCGATGAACACCAGTGCAGCGGTCCAGCGCAGCACCTCCATAAGCGTGTCGAAGGCCGAGACGATCCAAGTAATCCCCAGCACCGCCACCAGTGGCCAGAGCATGTCGCCGATCGCGACACCGAGCGCCAGCGGCCACGCCGCTTGAAACCCGCCCGAGAGTGCCCGGGCCATCATCGCCAGCCAGACCGGGCCGGGGGTGAGAAACAGGATCAGCAGCGCGCCGCAGTAAAGAAGCAGGTCGGTGGGCGAGAGCGTCATGGCTGACGCACCACTTGCGACAGGCCCTCATCCTCGGTCACTTCCACATATTGCGCGCGGTCCCCAAGGCTGTCGAAAAGCTCCGGCCCCGTGCCGGTCATCCAAGCCTGCGCGCCGAGCGCCGTGATCTCGTCGTAAAGCGCCGCACGGCGGCCCGCGTCGAGATGCGCGGCCACCTCGTCCAGCAGCAGGATCGGCGGCGCGCCGAAATCGGCGGCGATGGCGCGGGCATTGGCGAGGATGAGCGAGACCAGCAGCGCCTTCTGCTCCCCGGTGGAGCAATCCCGCGCGGCGATGCCCTTGGCGGCATAGGTGCCTTCCAGATCGGCGCGGTGAGGGCCGATCAAAGTTCGCCCGGCGGCGACATCGCGCATCCGGTTGTCCGACAGCGCCCGGCGCAGCCCCTCGGCACTGTCGGGTATGTCGTTTTGCAGCATCAGCGTGGCGATGGGGAAGGCGGTCTGCGCCTCCTCCTGCGCACTCGCGAGGGCCGTGAGGGCCTGTTGCCGATTGGCATGGATCTGCGCCCCGGTCTCGGCCATGCGGTCTTCGAGGGCGGCGTACCACGCAGGCTCGCGCACCATGTCCTTGAGCAGGCGGTTGCGCTCGCGCATGGCTTTCTCGTAGCTAAGCGACAGTTCGGCGTGATCGGGCAGCATCGACAGGGTCACCCGGTCGAGAAAGCGTCGACGCCCCTCGGCGCCTTCGGTCCAGAGCCGATCCATCGCGGGAATGAGCCAGAGCACGCGGGCAATGCGGCCAAGCGCTGTCTGGGCCGCAGCCTTGCCGTCGATCTTGGTCTGCCGGGCGGCGCCGCCTTCGGACCAGATCTCGACCTCGTGCAGCACGCTTGGGCCGTGCAAGACCCCGGTGATCTTCCATCCCAGAGCCTCGGGGCGGCGGGTCATGTCTTGCGCGCTGCTGCGCCGCAGCCCGCGTCCGGGCGATAGGAGCGAGATCGCCTCGATCACATTGGTCTTGCCCGCGCCGTTGGGGCCGTAGAGCGCCACGGGGCGCGCGTCGACGTCGATCACCGCGCGTTTGTGCGAGCGGAAATGCGAGAGGCCGAGATCGGAAAGATACAGCTGCGCCATTCAGACCCCGTTTTCTTTCAAAGAAAACGGCGCGGAAATTTTGAAAATTTCCGCCAGCGTCACACGCGCATCGGCATGACTACATAGACCGCCGAGGTATCGGTGCCCTCGCGCATCAGGGTCGGATCGCCCGAGGAGTTGAACAGGAAGACGGCGTTTTCGCGGTCCACCTGGCTCGCGATCTCCAGCAGGTATTTCGCGTTGAAGCCGATCTCGAGCCGCTCGTCGCCATAGGCCACGGCCAGTTCTTCCTCCGCCGCACCGCTGTCCGGCGCGTTGACCGACAGCACCAGACGGTCTTCGTCGAGTTGCAGTTTCACGGCGCGGGAGCGCTCGGACGAGACGGTCGCCACACGGTCCACCGCGCGGGCAAAATCGGCAGCGTCAACTTCCATCTTGCGGGTGTTCCCCTGCGGAATCACGCGGGTGTAGTCGGGGAAGGTACCGTCGATGACCTTCGAGGTCAGGGTGATGGCGGGGGTCGCGAAACGGATCTTGGTCTCGGACACGGATACCGCGATTTCCATCTCGTCATCGTCGAGCAGTTTGCGCAGCTCGCCCACGGTCTTGCGCGGCACGATCACGCCGGGCATTTCAGACGCGCCCTCGGGCATCTCGGCGTCGATGCGTGCCAGCCGGTGACCGTCGGTCGCCACGCAGCGCAGGGCCTTGCCGCCCTCGGCATCCGCCACATGCAGGTAGACCCCGTTGAGGTAATAGCGCGTCTCCTCGGTGGAGATGGCGAATTTCGACTTGTCGAACAGGCGGCGCAGCACCGGGGCCGGGGCCGAGAAGTTCGAGGCGTACTCGGAGGACGCCATGATCGGGAAATCCTCGCGCGGCAGGGTGGCCAGCGAGAAGTTAGAGCGGCCCGCTTCGACCGTCAGGCGGCCAGCGGCGCTGTCGGCGGTGAGGCTGATCAGCGCGCCGTCGGGCAGCTTGCGCACGATCTCATGCAGCAGCGTGGCCGAGACGGTGGTGGCGCCTGCGCGTTCCACTTGGGCGGCGACCTTGTCGACCACCTCGATATCCAGATCGGTGGCGCGGAAGGAGACATCGCTGCCCTCGGCCTCGATCAGTACGTTGGCGAGGATCGGAATGGTATTGCGGCGCTCGACCACGGATTGGGCTTGCGAAACGGCTTTGAGCAGTGCCGCGCGTTCGATGCTGAATTTCATATGCCTTCTCCCATACCGACTGCCGGGAGAGGCAAACTACCCGGTTCCCACGCTTACACAAGAACTTTTGTGGCTTTGTTGAAGTGAATGCAAGAGGGGCGCAAGCTGCGCCCCCGATCGCTGTTTGACCGTGTCCTGAGGACAACCCTCAGGCCGCTATGATTAGGATTCGAGCGCCCGGCGCAGCAGTTCCAGATCCTCGGCGATCTGCCCGTCCGAGACCTTGAGTTCTTCGATCCGGCGCACCCCGTGCATGACGGTGGTATGGTCGCGCCCGCCGAAGCGGCGGCCGATCTCGGGCAGGGAGCGGCTGGTCATCTGCTTGCACAGATACATCGCCACCTGCCGCGGGCGGGCGTAGCTGCGCAGGCGCTTGGGGCCGATCATGTCGCTCAGGCGGATGTTGTAATGGTCGGAAACCTTGCGCTGGATTTCCTCGACCGAGATCTTGCGCTCCGAGGCGCGCAGCACGTCGGCCAGACAATCCTGCGTCAGCCCCATGTCGATCTCGCGGCCCACCAGCGAGGCGAAGGCGAAGAGACGGGTCAGCGCACCTTCGAGCACGCGGACGTTCGAGGTGATCCGGTGCGCTAGGAATTCCAGTACGCCGTCGGCCACTTCGAGGTCGGGGTAGGTCTTGCGCTGCACGTCGACCTTGCTTTGCAGGATGCCGAGGCGCAACTCGTAGTCGGTGGGGTGCAGGTCGACGATCAAGCCGCATTGCAGGCGCGATTTCACGCGGTCTTCGAGATCCTTGATCTCACCCGGGGCGCGGTCGGCGGAGATGATGATTTGCTTGTGCTGGTCCACAAGCGCGTTGAACGTGTGGAAGAACTCTTCCTGCGTGGAATCCTTGCCCGCGATGAACTGCACGTCATCAACCATCAGCACGTCGACGGAGCGGAAGATTTCCTTGAAATCCATCATCTTACGGTCGCGCAGGGCCTGCACGAAACGGTACATGAACTGCTCAGCCGAGAGGTAGAGCACGTTCATCTCGGGCTTGCGCTCATGCAATTCGCGGGCGATCGCGTGCATCAGGTGGGTCTTGCCAAGGCCGACGCCACCATAAAGGAACAGCGGGTTGAAGGTCACGGGGCCGCCTTCGGCGACACGGCGGGCGGCGGCATGGGCCAGTTCGTTGGGCTTGCCGACGACGAAATTGTCAAAGCTGAAGCGCGGGTCGAGCGGGGCGGTGCTGAGCTGCGAATTGGCGGCAGGTTTCGCGGCGGCCGAGGTCTGACGCGCAGCCGGGGCGGGCTTTTCGGCGGCAGGGGTCGGCTGCTGATTCAGGGCAAAGTTCAGGCGCGTGGCATCGGTGCCGGTCGCGTTGATCTCATGCAGAATCAGGTCCGAGAAGTTCTGGCTGACGTAGTTGCCGAAGAAATTCGTCGGCACTTTGAGTGTCACGATTCCATCTTCGACGGCGCCGGGCACAAGCGGTTCAATCCAGGTGGTGTAGTTGTTCTGCCCCACGGTCTTTAGAAGCCGCTCTTTGATCTCGCCCCAGTGATCTAATGTCATCGTGCCTTACGTCCCGCTTTGCTCTTCGCACAGAGGCCGAGTGGATCCCGGCCCTTAATATTGTTTCACCCGGCAACAGGTCATCCACCCGGTCCCACGCGGATGACCGACCTGTGTCCTTCGGACTTTTAAAGAATGGCCTGCCCATGAGCCTGCTGTGCCGTAAACCGGCGCAAGAGGCGCTGAACGAACCGTTCGTGTTCTCATCGACAGGGTAAACGTGCTGGCAGCAGCATTCACGATGGTGCGCGGGACCGTCTGTGAACGGTCACTTGCACCCCCCTGAATTTGGCATTCTGCCAGTTGGCTGACGCCGTGTTCAGGGCCTGTCCCCCCAAGCGAAATGAATCGCTGGACCTTTGGTAGCAAGTGTTTCCGGTTCGCTTCAACATATCTTCCATCTTGACTCAGAGATTGCCGGAAAAGAATCTCTGGCGTGTTTTTTTCGCTGCACCCGCACGAAAAAAGGCGCCGCAATGCGGCGCCTCTTGTGTTTCTAAGGGCTTGGCTATGAAGCCAAATTAGCCCAGTGCTTTGACCCGCGCGGACAGGCGCGACATTTTGCGCGACGCGGTATTCTTGTGGAAAACGCCTTTGGTGACGCCGCGCATCAGCTCGGGCTGGGCGGCTTTCAGAGCGGCGGTTGCGGCTTCTTTATCACCGGAGGTGATCGCCTCTTCGACCTTGCGCAGGTAGGTGCGGATGCGCGAACGGCGTGCTTTGTTGATCGCAAAACGCTTTTCGTTTTGACGGGCGCGCTTTGCGGATTGACGGGTGTTTGCCATGAGTATCAGCCTTCGGGTTCATATGTTGCGTAGCAATGCGTGACGCCAACCCGACCGGAAATCCGGATCCCCCTTTGGGGTAGGTGATTCTAGCCAGAGCGGGCTGCACGCGCATGTATTGGTGCCGCCTATAAGGCAGCGGGCGCGGCAATGCAAGCCGCGCCGGGGGCGACGCTTATTTGTCGCGGAATTGCGCTTCGCGCTTTTCGAGGAAGGCGGACATGCCCTCTTTCTGGTCTTCGGTGTTGAACAGCGAATGGAACATGCGGCGCTCAAACAGCAGACCTTCGCTCAGCGGCACCTCATAGGCGCGGTTCACGCATTCCTTGACCACGGTGGCAGAGATCATCGATTTCTCGGCGATCTTGCCCGCGGCGCCCATCGCCTCTTCCATCAGCTTTTTCACCGGCACCACGCGCGACACGAGGCCCGAGCGTTCGGCTTCTTCGGCATCCATGAAGCGGCCCGTGAGGTTCATGTCCATCGCCTTGGACTTGCCCACCAAACGGGTCAGACGCTGCGTGCCGCCGATGCCGGCCACGACGCCGAGGTTGATCTCGGGCTGGCCGAACTTGGCGCTTTCCGAGCAGATGATGAAGTCGCACATCATCGCCAACTCGCAGCCCCCGCCGAGGGCATAGCCCGACACGGCCGCGATAATCGGCTTGCGCACCCGCAGGATCTGATCGGTTTCGGGCGTGAAAAGATCCCCCATGAAGACGTCGACAAAGCTTTTCTCGCGCATCATCGCGATGTCGGCCCCGGCGGCGAATGCCTTTTCCGAGCCGGTGATGACGATGCAGCGGACCTTGTCGTTTTCCTGCGCGCTTTTCAGCGCCTTGGCGAGTTCACCCAGCAGCGCCTCGTTGAGCGCGTTCAGCGCATCCGGGCGGTTCAGGGTGATCAGGGCCACATGGTTGTCCACGTCCACGGTGATCGTTTCGTAAGCCATCAAGAATGCTCTTTGTTGTTGCGCTCAGGGGAATGTGCATACCACGGCACCCCCATGTTTCAAGTTATCTTTGGCAACGCAGACAATAGAAGGAAGAGCGTCCGCTTTGCACGATGCGCGCGATTGCCCCGTCGCAACCCGGTCTGCGGCAGGCTTGGCCCTCGCGGCCATAGACGTCGAAACTGTGCTGGAAATAGCCCAATTCGCCATCCGCCTGCCGAAAATCCTTGAGCGACGATCCCCCCGCCGTGATCGCATCGGCCAGCACTTGGCGGATGATCGGCACCAGCCCGGCGACCCGCGTGGCCGAGATGCGCCCGGCCTTGCGGGCCGGGTGAATCCCCGCGCGGTAAAGCGCTTCGCAGACATAGATATTGCCCAAGCCCGCCACGATCCGTTGATCCAGCAGCGCGGATTTGATCGGCGTGTTGCGGCCTTTCAGCGCGGCGACCAGATGCGCTTCGTGAAAGTCGTTGCCCAAGGGTTCCGGCCCGAGCGAGGCCAGCAGCTTGTGCGTCTCGGCCCCGGCGGTGGGCATCAAATCCATCGCGCCGAAGCGGCGCGGGTCGTTAAAGGTGATCCGCGCACCGTTACCCATATGCAACACGACGTGGTCATGTTTCTCGGGTGCGGGGTGGTTGTGCTGAAACTGCCCCAGCGGATCTCCCGAAACCAGCATTCGCCCGGACATGCCCAGATGCACCAGCAGCGATTCCCCACTCGCCAGATCGGCAAGAATATACTTCGACCGCCGCCGAAGCAGCCCGACCCGCTGCCCGGTCAGCCGCTCCGCCATCCGCTCCGGAAAGGGCCAGCGCAGGTCCGGGCGGTTCACCTCGGCGCGGGAGATCACTTGCCCCTCCATCGCGGGGGCCAACCCCCGGCGGACGGTTTCGACCTCTGGCAGTTCCGGCATCTCGGTTTCCCCTCTGGCTTGCCTGTGACAAAAGGCACGCATTGTCCCTGCCCCCCGGCACCCTATAACAAGGGACAGAACCAGAGGATCGCAAGAGCAGATGACCCAGGACGCTGACAAAACAACCCATTTCGGTTTCGAGACCGTGCCCGAACATGAAAAGGCCGGGCGCGTGCAGGGTGTGTTCAACTCCGTCGCCAGCAAATACGACATCATGAACGATGTGATGAGTATGGGGATCCACCGCGTCTGGAAGGAAGCGATGATGGACTGGCTCGCCCCGCGCCCCGGGCAGAAACTGCTCGATGTAGCGGGAGGCACTGGCGATGTGTCTTTCAAATTCCTCAAACGTGCCGGTCACGGCCATGCCACGGTGCTCGACCTGACCGAGCCGATGCTGGTCGAAGGCCGCCAGCGGGCCGAGGCGGACAGGCTGACCGGCAGCCTCGATTGGGTCGTGGGCGACGCCATGGCGCTGCCGTTTCCCGACAACACCTTTGACGTCTACACGATCAGCTTCGGCATCCGAAACGTGACCCGCCCGCAAGAGGCGCTGAACGAGGCGTACCGCGTGCTGCGCCCCGGTGGCCGGCTGATGGTGTTGGAGTTCAGCCAACTGCCCAATCCGGCGATGCAGAAGGCCTATGACCTCTACAGTTTCAACGTGATCCCGCGCATGGGCCAAGCCATCGCGGGCGACCGCGACAGCTATCAATACCTTGTCGAATCGATCCGCAATTTCCCCGATCAAGAGACCTTCCTGTCGATGGTCCGCGCGGCGGGCTTTGGTCAGGCCAAATATCGCAACCTGTCGATGGGGATCGCGGCGCTGCATTCGGGTTGGAAGCTCTGATGCGCGGTCCGCACAACATCTGGCGGTTGATCCGCACGGGCGCGACGTTGGAACGCGCCGGGGCGATGAATGTGGTGCTGGATGCTTTCGATGCCTCCCCGCCGCTGCGTTTCGTGGCCCGCGCGCTTGGCCTGCCGTTCAAATGGCTGGGCTACAAGGGCGACCCGACGATGCCGCCCGCCACCCGCGCGCTCACGGCGCTTGGCCCGGCCTACATCAAATTCGGTCAGGTGCTGTCGACCCGGCCCGACGTGGTGGGTGACGATCTGGCGGTGCAATTGCGCGTGCTGCAAGACAAGTTGCCGCCCTTTGACATGGCGCTGGCCCGCAGCGCGGTCGAGCAAGAGTTGGGCGAGCCGGTCAGCGCGATCTTCTCCGAGTTCAGCGAACCCGTCGCCGCGGCCTCCATCGCGCAGGTGCATCACGCGCGGCTGGCCGAGACCGGTGAAGAGGTCGCCGTCAAAGTCCTGCGGCCCGGCATCGAAAAAGCCTTCCGCAAGGACATTGACGCCTTCTACCTCGCCGCCCGCATGGCCGAGATTTTCTCGCCCGGGTCGCGCCGCCTGCGCCCGATGGAGGTGATCGAGCATTTCGACGGCGTCGTGCGGGGGGAGTTGGACCTGCGGCTCGAAAGTTCCGCCGCGTCGGAGTTCGCCGCCAACACCAAAGACGACGCCGGGTTTCAACTGCCCGAGATCAAATGGAATTATTCGGGCCGCCGCGTGATGACGCTGGGCTGGGCCGATGGGGTGCCGTTGGGCGACAATGCCGCGCTGGATGCGGCGGGGCACGACCGGGTGGCGCTGTCGGAGCGGGTGTTGCAACTCTTTCTTCAGCACGCTCTGCGCGACGGTTATTTCCACGCCGACATGCACCAGGGTAACCTCAAGGTCGCGGCCAATGGCGATATCATAGCCTATGACTTCGGCATCATGGGCCATATCGACAGCTACACCCGCCGGGTCTATGCCGAGATTCTCTATGGCTTCATTCGCCGCGATTACCAGCGCGTCGCCAAGGTGCATTTCGAGGCGGGATATGTCCCCGCCGATAAGGATGTCGATGAATTCGCCCGCGCCCTGCGCGCGGTGGGCGAGCCGATTTTCGGCATGGACGCCACCCGCATCTCCATGGCGCGGCTGCTGACCTATCTGTTTGAGGTGACCGAGCGTTTCGGCATGGAAACCCGGACTGAGTTGATCTTGCTGCAACGCACCATGGTCGTGGTCGAGGGCGTGGCCCGCTCGCTCAACCCGCATATCAACATCTGGGAAGTCGCCAGCCCCATCGTGACCGACTATATCACCAAGTCGCTCGGTCCCCGGGCCATCGTCTCTGATCTGCGCGACACGGCGATGGTCATGGCCCGTTTCGGCCCTCGCCTGCCCGGGCTGGTCGAGCAGGCGCTGAACCGTCAGACCGAAGAGCAGCCCGAGCGCCGCCCCCGCTTCTGGCGCTATATCGCGGCGACTGCGGTGATGTCCGGTGTGGCCGGGGCCACCACAATCGCCCTGATTGACGCACTGCTTTAGGGCAGGGGGCCGCGCGGCCCCCCTCCGGTTCAAGCGATACGTTCGATGGCCATGGCGATGCCTTGCCCGCCGCCGATGCACATGGTGATCAACGCGCGTTTGCCGCCGATCCGCTCCAATTCGTAGAGCGCCTTCACGGTGATGATCGCCCCCGTCGCGCCGACCGGGTGGCCAAGCGCGATGGCCCCGCCGTTGGGGTTCACCTTTGCCGGGTCGAAGCCCAGTTCCTTGCTCACCGCCAGCGCTTGGCTCGCGAAAGCCTCGTTGCTTTCGATCACGTCGAAGTCATCGGCCTTCAGCCCGGTGCGTTCTAGCAGGCGGCGCACGGCGGGGACCGGGCCGATGCCCATGACCTCGGGGCGCACGCCGGCGTGGGCGTAGCCGAGGATGCGGGCGCGGGGCGTCAGCCCGGCGGATTTCGCGGCCTCCGCGCGGGCCAGCACCAGCGCCGCCGCACCGTCGTTGATGCCGCTGGCGTTGCCCGCCGTAACACGGCCATCTTTCTGGAAGACGGGGCGCAGCCCGGCCAGCGCCTCGGCGGTCGTGGATTTGGGGTGTTCGTCGGTGTCGAATGGCACCATGTCGCGCTTGACCTTTACGTCGACGGGCACGATCTGGTCCTTGAAATGCCCTGCCGCGATGGCCGCCGCCGCGCGTTCTTGGCTTTGCAGGGCGAAGGCGTCCATCTCTTCGCGGGTGATCGTGTGTTCATCCGCCACGTTCTCTGCCGTCACGCCCATATGGCCGGTGCCGAAGGGGCAGTTCAGCGTGCCCAGCAGCATGTCGAGGCTGCGTGCATCGCCCATCTTCTGGCCCCAGCGGGCGTCGGGCAGCACATAGGGCGCGCGCGACATGCTCTCTGCGCCACCCGCGAGGGCGAAGTCCGCATCGCCCAGCATCAGGCTCTGGGTGGCCGAGACCAGTGCCTGAACGCCTGAGCCGCAGAGCCGGTTCACGTTCATCGCTGGCACCTCGTCGGGCACGCCCGCGTCGCGCGCGGCGACGCGGCTGAGGTACATGTCGCGCGGCTCAGTGTTGATGACGGTGCCGAAGACGACATGGCCGATCTGCGCCGGATCGACGCCCGCCCGTTCCATCGCCGCCGCCGCGACGGTGCTGCCCAGCTTGGTGGGCGGGGTGGCGGCAAGCGCGCCCCCGAAAGTGCCGATGGCGGTGCGTGCGCCGCTCAGGATGACGATATCGTCTGACATGAAACTCTCCTCTAATCGTTGGCGGCACTATGGGGGGCGGGCGCGGCAAAGTCAGGAGAAACGTCCCGTCATGCGACAGCTTGACAGGGGCGGGGCGCCGCGCGACATATCCGCCATGACGGACAACACCGACAAGATCCTGACACAGCTGCCCGCCCGCCTGAAAGAGGCGCGGCAGGGGCAGGGGTTGTCGCTCGACGCCGTGGCGAAGCTCTCGGGCGTGTCGCGCTCCATGGTCAGCCAGATCGAGCGCGGCGAATCGAGCCCCACCATCGCGACGCTGTGGAACCTCACCCGCGCGCTTCAGGTGGACTTCGCCGGTCTTCTCGACGCCGCCCCCGGCGAGCCGCAGATCGAGGTGCTGCGCAGTGCCGCCGTGCCGACGATCAGCAATCTGGGCGACGGTTGCCGCATTCGCATCCTGTCCCCGCCTGAGGAAGCCGGGCATCACGAAGTCTACGAGCTGCTCATCGCCGAGGGCGGCGTGCTCGACAGTGCGCCCCACACCCGCGGCGCGCGCGAGCACCTTAGCGTCTTCGAAGGCGCGGTGGAGGTCACCAGCGGCAGCGGGACCGAGCGGCTGCAGGCCGGCGACACCGCGCGCTATGCCGCCGACGTGCCCCATGCGATCCGCGCAACCGAGGGGCCGGTGCGCGCCTTTCTGGTGGTTCAAGACGCCTAGTTTCCGCGATATCGGAAAAAATCCGCCATTCCGGAAATCCTCTATTTCGGAACGGCCTCCGTTATGGTAGATTTCTTCTGAAAAGGAGAGCCTCATGACCCAAGCATTTCTGTCCCATGTCACCGACACCCTGTCCGAGATCGACGCCGAGGGCATGATGAAGCGCGAGCGGCTCATCACCACCCCGCAGGGCGGCGAGATCGCCGTGGGCGACCGCGAGGTCATCAACCTCTGCGCCAACAACTACCTCGGCCTCGCCGATCACCCCGCGCTTATTGCCGCCGCGAAGGAGGCGATGGACGAGAAGGGCTTCGGCATGGCCTCGGTCCGTTTCATCTGTGGCACGCAGGACATTCACCGCGCGTTGGAGCAGAAACTGGCGAACTTCCTAGGGCACGACGATTCGATCCTCTTCGCCGCCTGTTTCGACGCCAACGGCGGGCTCTTCGAGCCGCTGCTGGGACCCGAAGATGCGGTCATTTCGGATGCGCTGAACCACGCTTCGATCATCGACGGCATCCGCCTGTGCAAGGCCAAGCGCTACCGCTACGCGAACAGCGACATGGATGATCTCGAGGCCAAGCTGAAGCAAGCCCGGAAGGACGGCGCGCGCTTCATCATGATCGCCACCGACGGCGTGTTCTCCATGGACGGCTATCTGGCGAAACTGCCCGAGATCACCGCGCTGGCCGAAAAATACGAGGCGCTGGTGATGGTCGACGATTGCCATTCCACCGGCTTCATGGGGCCAAAGGGTGCCGGCACCCCGGCGCATCACGGGGTCAAGGTGGACATCGTGACCGGCACGCTGGGCAAGGCACTCGGCGGCGCCATCGGCGGCTATATCGCCGGGCCGCAGCCGGTGATCGACCTGCTGCGCCAGCGCGCGCGGCCCTACCTGTTCTCGAACTCGCTGCCTTCGTCCATTGTGCGCGCCGGTATCCGGGCGCTGGAATTGGTTGAAGAGGGGGACGATCTGCGCGTGCGTCTGTTCGAGAACACCGCATACTGGCGCGCGGGGCTGGAGAAGCTGGGTTTCGACCTGCTGCCCGGCGAACATCCCATCGTGCCGGTCATGCTGGGCGAAGCGCAGCTGGCGCAGGACATGGCGGCGAAGCTCTTCGACGAAGGCGTCTATGTCTCGGGCTTCTTCTTCCCGGTGGTGCCGCGCGGTCAGGCGCGCATCCGCACCCAGATGAACGCGGCACTGACGCGCGAACAATTGGACCGCGCGCTGAAAGCCTTCGAGGCAGCCGGCAAGGCCTGCGGGGTGATCTGATGGCGACCAATGAAATGAAGGCGCTTGCCAAGCTGCATCCGCGCGAGGGGCTGTGGATGACCCATGCGCCGGTGCCCGAGATCGGGCCGGATGACGTGCTGATCAAGATCAACAAGACCGGCATCTGCGGCACCGACATTCACATCTGGAGCTGGGACGACTGGGCCGCAGGCACCGTGCCGGTCGGGCTGATCACCGGCCATGAATTCGCGGGCGAGATCGTCGAACTGGGTCGCAATGTCGAAGGGCTAGAGATCGGCCAGCGCTGCTCGGGCGAGGGGCATCTGATCGGCAAGCAGTCGCGCCAGAGCCGGGCGGGCAAGTTCCACCTCGATCCTGCGACGCGGGGCATTGGGGTCAATGAACAAGGGGCTTTCGCCCAGTATCTCAAGCTGCCCGCCTTCAACGTGGTGCCGCTGCCGGATGAGATTTCCGACGACATCGGCGCGATCCTCGATCCTCTGGGCAATGCGGTGCATACCGCGCTCAGCTTTGATCTGGTGGGCGAGGACGTGTTGATCACGGGCGCGGGGCCCATCGGCATCATGGCAGCGGCAGTGGCGCGGCACGTGGGCGCGCGGCATGTCGTCATCACGGATGTGAACCCCGACCGGCTGGCGCTGGCGGCAAAGGTCGCCGATGTAGTGCCGGTGAACGTCGCCGAAGAAGAGCTTTCGGACGTCATCCCGCGTTTGAAGATGAAACAGGGCTTTGACGTGGGCCTAGAGATGTCGGGCAACCAGCAGGCGCTGGATCAGATGGTCGAGGCGATGACCATGGGCGGGCGCATCGCCATGCTGGGCATCCCGCCGGGCAAGTCGCCGGTGGACTGGAGCCGGATTGTTTTCAAGGCGATCACGATCAAGGGCGTCTACGGCCGTGAGATTTTCGAGACCTGGTACAAGATGATCGCCATGTTGGAGAACGGGTTGGATGTCTCCGCCATCATCACCCACCGCATCGAGGTGGATGATTTCGAGCAGGGCTTCGCCGCGATGAAATCGGGGCGGTCGGGCAAGGTGGTGCTGGACTGGACCTGAACCGCTCAGGGGCGCAGGCGATTGCGCCCCTGTTGCGTGAGGACCCAAACGTCCTCCCCTTCGAACACCGCTGCGCAGAGCGGTTTGCCATAGCCCGCCCCGGTGTCGAGGTTCACCCGGTTGCCATAGTGCATGGCGCTGTCGACCGGCGTGTGGCCATGGACGATCAGCTTGGGGTGCGGTGCGGTGTATTGGTGAAACTCCTTGCGGATCCACAGCAGATCATTCTCGCGCTGATCGTCCAGCGGCACCTCGGGGCGGATGCCCGCATGGGCAAAGAACAGGCCGGGCGTTTGATGCGACAGGGCGAGGGTCTTAAGGAAATCCACATGACTCTGCGGCACCGCCTCGCGGGCTTTCTCATGCACCTCTGACATCCGGTCGCGCCCGCTGACCGATACGCCGTAGGAGTTCAGCGTCGTGTCGCCGCCCAAACGCGGGTTCAGCCAGTTAAGCTCAACCAGCAGCAGCGGATCGTGGCGGGGGAAATCCTCCATGAACCAGCTGAACATGCGGTCGTGATTGCCCATCAGAAAGGTCCAATTGCGGCCCTCGGCCTTGCCTTGGGCCAGCCGCTCGATCACCGCTTTGCTGTCGGGGCCGCGGTCGGTGTAATCACCCAGAAAAACGATCTGCGCCTCCGGCCCGCCGTCTTCTTCGATCAGGGTCAAAACGCGTTCAAGCTCGGCGGCGTAACCGTGGATGTCACCGATGGCATAGATGGGGCTGGGCATGATCGTTCCTGTCCTTCTGCACCCCCTCGTGATGCCGCAAAGCGGCGGGGAAGGGAAGGCTTAGGCCGACAATGCCCCCAAAAGCAAAAGCGCCCCGCGAGGGGGCGCTTCCAGATTGTGCAGGTCGTGCGGGCCTTAGGCCACGTCGAATTGCAGCGGCTTGATCTGCTGGAACATGCCGGTGTCGCGCAGCTTGCCGATCACCGTCTCGGGCACCTGATCGTCGACATAGAGCAGGGCAATTGCCTCGCCTTTGGCGGTGTGGCGGCCAAGGGTGAAGTTGGCGATGTTCACGCCGTTCTCGCCCATGGTCTGGCCCAGCGTGCCGATGATGCCCGGCACGTCTTCGTTGGTGGTGTAGAGCATGTGCTCCCCGATCTCGGCGTCGATGGTGATGCCCTTGATCTGGATGAAGCGCGGCTTGCCGTCCGAGAAGACGGTGCCCGCGATGGAGCGTTCGCGCTTCTCGGTCACCACGGTCACCTTGACATAGCCGTCGAAGACGCCGGACTTGTCTTGGTTGGTGGTGCTGATCTGGATGCCCTTTTCACGCGCCACCACGGGGGCGGAGACCATGTTCACGTCCGGGTTGGCGCGTTTCATGATGCCCGCCACGACGCCGCAGTTCAACGCCTTGAGGTTCATCTTGGCGACCGAGCCGTCGTAGAGGATGTTGATCGCCTTGATTGGCTCGTCCGTCATCTGGCCGATGAAGGCCCCGAGGTGGCCGGCAAGCTTGACCCATGGCCCCATGACCTTGGCCTCCTCGGCGGTGACCGAGGGCATGTTGAGCGCATTGGTCACGGCGCCGGTCAGCAGGTAGTCGGACATCTGCTCGGCCACCTGCAGTGCGACGTTCTCCTGTGCTTCGGTGGTCGCGGCGCCGAGGTGCGGGGTGCAGACCACGTTGGGCAGATTGAAGAGCGGGTTCTCCTTGGCCGGTTCCTCGGCGAAGACGTCGAAGCCCGCGCCCGCTACATGGCCCGACTTCAGCAGGTCGGCCAGCGCTTCCTCGTCCACCAGACCGCCGCGGGCGCAGTTGATGATGCGCACGCCGGGCTTGGTCTTTTCGAGGTTCTCGCGGCTCAGGATGTTCGCCGTCTGCTCGGTGAAGGGGACGTGCAGGGTGATGAAGTCGGCACGGGTCAGCAGCTCATCAAGCTCGACCTTCTCCACGCCCATCTTCTCAGCCTTTTCCTCGCCCAGGAAGGGGTCATAGGCCACGACCTTCATCTTCAGCCCGCGCGCGCGGTCGCAGACGATGCCGCCGATGTTGCCCGCGCCGATCACGCCAAGGGTCTTGCCGGTCAGCTCGACCCCCATGAACTTGGACTTCTCCCATTTGCCCGCGTGGGTGGAGGCGCTTGCCTCGGGGATCTGCCGCGCCACGGCGAACATCATCGCGATGGCATGTTCGGCGGTGGTGATCATGTTGCCGAAGGGCGTGTTCATCACGATCACACCCTGTTTCGAGGCGGCTTCCTTGTCGATGTTGTCGGTGCCGATGCCCGCGCGGCCAATCACCTTGAGGTTCGGCGCATTGGCGAGGATCTTTTCCGTCACCTTGGTGGCCGAGCGGATGGCGAGGCCGTCATAGTTGCCGATGATCTCGGCCAGCTTGTCTTTGTCCTTGCCCAGATCGGGTTGGAAATCCACGTCGATGCCGCGGTCGCGGAAGATCTGAACGGCAGCTTCGGAGAGTTTGTCGGAAATGAGTACTTTGGGGGCCATTTGTCTGGTCCTTCATAAACGGGGTCAGCGGTGCGCAGAGACGCGCAGCCGACGAGAGGGGGGAGTAGGGTGCGCGATCCTCGCGCACCATCGCATCACGCGTTGATTTCGGCTTCAAAAGCCCATGCGAGCCAAGGCAGCATCGCCTCGATGTCCGCCGTCTCGACCGTGCCGCCGCACCAGATGCGCAGGCCCGGAGGGGCATCGCGGTAGGCGCCGATGTCGAGTGCTGCGCCCTCATCCGCCAGCCGCTTGGCCACGGCCTTGGCAAAGGCGGCGCCGTCTTCGATGCGGTCGTCGGTGAACTTCAGGCAGACCGAGGTGTTGGAGCGTGTCGCGGGATCGATGGCGAGGAAGTCGATCCAGTCATGCGCCTCGACGAAATCGGCCACGGCCTTGGTGTTGGCATCGGCCCGCGCGATTAGGCCTTTCAGGCCGCCCACGGATTTGGCCCAGTCCAGCGCCAGCAGGTAATCCTCGACGCAGAGCATCGATGGCGTGTTGATCGTCTCGCCGCGGAAAATGCCCTCGTTCAGCTTGCCGCCCTTGGTCAGGCGGAAGATCTTGGGCAGCGGCCATGCGGGGGTGTAATTCTCCAGCCGCTCGACAGCACGCGGGCTGAGGATCAGCATGCCATGCGCCGCTTCGCCGCCCAGCACTTTCTGCCAAGAGAAGGTCGTCACGTCGAGCTTGTCCCACGGCAGGTCCTGCGCGAAGGCGGCGGAGGTCGCGTCGCAGAGCGTGAGCCCCGCGCGGTCTGCCGGGATCACGTCGCCCGTGGGTACGCGCACGCCAGAGGTCGTGCCGTTCCAAGTAAAGCAGACGTCGTTGTCATAGTTCAGCGCGGCCATGTCGACGATCTCGCCATATTCGGCGGTGTGGACCTGCGCCTCGATCTTCAGCTGCTTGACCACGTCGGTGACCCAGCCCGCGCCAAAGCTTTCCCAAGCGACCATCTCGGCCGGGCGTTCGCCCAAGAGCGACCACATGGCCATCTCGAAAGCGCCGGTGTCGGAGGCGGGCACGATGCCGATGCGGTAGTCGGCGGGCACGCCGAGCACTTCGCGTGTGGTCTCGATCGCCTCGGCGAGCTTGGCCTTGCCGGGGGCGGCACGGTGGCTGCGGCCCAGCGGAGCGTCCGCGAGCTTGGTCAGATCAAATGTGGGGATTTTGGCGCAGGGGCCGGAGGAGAAACGCGGGTTTGCCGGTACGGCAACAGGTTTCGCTTCCGGGCGCGGTGCCGGTTGTTCAATAGCCATTGATGCTACCCTCTCAGATAATCGCCCTTCGTTGGGGAAGGGTGTCCCACTTGCCGGGATACGCGGGGAGGCCGGGCTGGCGCAAGTCGCAAAATGACGCTAGGACGCCGGTCATGTCGCTTTGCGCGGCGCGAATGATGCGGATCGGAAACTTATGTTCACGGCAATCTTGTTGACCTCCCCCACCAACCCCAGCCTCGACCCCGCGCTGGTGGAAAGCCTGCGCAATGCTTGGGGCGGGGGGGACGCGCTTTGGCTGGCCCCGGATGAGGCGGTGGAGTTTTCGTTGACCCAGATGCCGGAAAACCGTTGTGATGTCTGGGAAAGCTGCCAGTCTATGGGGGTCGATCTGGTGATCGTGCCGACAGAGGGTCGTCGCAAGAAGATGCTGCTGGCCGATATGGACAGCACGATGATCCAGCAAGAATGTATCGACGAATTGGCCGATGAAGCAGGCGTCGGGGAGCGTGTGAAAGAGATCACCGCCCGCGCCATGAACGGTGAGTTGGATTTCGACGGCGCCCTGCGCGAACGGGTCGGCCTGTTGAAAGGGTTGGAGGCCAGCGTGATCGACAAGGTCTTGGCCGAGCGGATCACCCTGATGCCCGGCGGCGGGGCGCTGGTGGGCACAATGAAGGCCAACGGCGGCTATGCCGCGCTGGTCTCGGGCGGGTTCACCGCCTTTACTGCCAAAGTGGCCGAGATGCTGGGCTTTGATGAGAATCGCGCCAATACGCTGCTGGTTGAACAGGCCGCGCTGACGGGCGATGTGGGGCTGCCGATCCTCGGGCGTGAGGCCAAGGTCACCGCGCTGGAAGAGATCACAGCAAAGCTGGGGATCACCGAGGATCAGGTCATTG
This sequence comes from Sulfitobacter sp. 1A13496, assembly GCF_043557225.1. Classification (NCBI taxonomy): domain Bacteria; kingdom Pseudomonadati; phylum Pseudomonadota; class Alphaproteobacteria; order Rhodobacterales; family Roseobacteraceae; genus Sulfitobacter; species Sulfitobacter sp. 1A13496. The sequence continues at coordinate 103,632 of NZ_JBIFFP010000002.1, forward strand.
CCGTAGGTGATGGTGCCAATGATCTGGGCATGTTGGGGCGCGCGGGCATGGGCGTGGCGCTACATGCAAAGCCTTCTGTCGCGGCGGAATGCGACATCCGCATCAATTTCGGCGATCTGACCGCGCTGCTGTTCGTGCAGGGCTACGCGCGTAGCGAATTTGCAGGCTGAGCCTGCCCGCGTGGCACTGCCGCTTCGTTTCATCCAAGCGGCAGCGCGAGTGGCTTAAAGCAGCCCCGCCGCCGGTTTCAGCATACCGGTTTCAAGCCCGCGCCAGTTCTTGATCGGCGCGTTCATCCGCTTGAGCGCGGCGGGGTGGTTGGCGTCCAGCGCCCCCAGTTTGACCATCAGCGCGGTGATCGCACATTCGGCGGCACGGGTGGTGCCGCAAGCGGCTTTCAATGCAATGCCCAGCTTACGCTCGGGCCAGATGGCAATGAAGAACCCTTCGGCCCCGGTTTTCAACGCGACCTTGCCGTCCATCGCCCGCATCAGTTCTGTGCAGGCACGGCCTTCGCCCGCGACGAGTTCGGGGTGCAGGCGCATGGCTTCGTGCAGGCGCGCCTCGGCAGAGCCTTCGGGGGCGGCGGCGAAATGGGCCATGGCGCGGGCCATGCCATGCAGGGTGCAGGCGTAATTCGGGGCCGAGCAGCCGTCGATCCCATAGCCGGGGGAGGTTTCTTGAGTGACCGTCTCGAAAGCTTCAAGGCAGGCTTTTTGCACTGCGTGCTCCGGCTTTTCGTAATCTGCGCCGCCGCCCAGATGTTGGTTCAGCGTCAGGAAGCCTGCGTGTTTGCCCGAGCAGTTGTTGTGGATCTGGCAGGGTTTCTCATGGGCGCGGATCAGCCCCTCCATCGCGTCGCGGTCGGCGGGCTCCTGCGGGCCGCAGCGAAAGGCGTCGTCGTCCAGACCCAGCGTGTCGAGCCAGACGCCCACCCGGTCGGTGTGGATGGCGGCCCCTTGGTGCGAGGCGCAGGCCAGCGCCAGTTGCTCGGTGCTCAGCCCCGCCTTGTCCGCCGCGCCGGAATTGATCAGCGGCAGCGCTTGGATCATCTTGGAAGACGAGCGCGGCAGAATGACCTTTTCCGGGTCGCCCCAAGCCTCAACGATCTGGCCGCTGGCATCGCAGATCACGGCGTGACCGGAATGCACGCTTTCCAGAAAGGGTCCGCGCCAGATTTCCGCAAAGGGGGCTGCTTTGGTCATGAGGTTCATCCTGTTTCTGGGCGAAAACCTGCCAATCAGGGTTTCGTCGGTCGCGCGTTTGCCGTTATTGTGGTTGGTGTCGAACAGATAACAGACACCCGCAAGAGAGCAACCCGCCCAAGGTTGCCCGGTTGGGGTCTGTGGACGTGTTGAGGTCAAGGACGGCTGGAGGCTGGACAGATGGGAATGATGAAGACATGTGGTCTTGCACTTGGGGCGCTCGCCCTTGTGGCGAGCGGCGCAGTGGCGCAGGAGCAGAGCACCAACCGGGTGGCTGCCAAGACCGACTGGAGCGTCTTTGTAGAAGATAACCCGACGGAATGCTGGGGCGTCTCGACGCCGAAGGAAGTGGTCAACACGCGCGACGGGCGTGTGGTGGCGGTGAACCGGGGCCAGACATTGCTGATGGTATTCTACCGCCCTTCGGCAGAGGCCAAGGGTCAGGTTGCTTTCACCGGCGGCTATCCTTTCGCCTCGGGCTCGACCGTGACGATGAGCATTTCGGGCAATACCTATGAGCTGTTCACCGAAGGCGAATGGGCGTGGCCCGCGACAACGGCGGATGACGCCAAGATTATCGCCGCGATGAAACGCGGTGCGGATGCGACGCTGGTCGGCAAGTCTTCGCGCGGGACGCAGACCAAGGACACATTCTCGCTTCTGGGCTTCACCGCTGCGGTTGAAGATGCGGAGAAGCGCTGCGGGGGGTGAGCCTCTGAGATTTGAGAGTTTGGGACGGCCTCGCGATTGCGGGGCCGTTTTTGTTTGGGGCGAACGTGCCACCCGGGCCCGGGACAGCCGTAGGCGCCGGGCCATCGCCTGCCCGCCCCCCGGGTAGGCGATTTGGTGAGGCTGTGCGCGACTTCGCGTGCGCACATCATGGTTGAGGCATAAAGCGGTATCGAAGATATGTTGGTTCTCCGACACGCGGGCAGGCGATGGCCCTCGCACGAAAAGCCGCGGCTTCCTTTCGGGAGCCGCGGCTAAGGATACGTCGTAGATTCCGGCGTCAGGCCGCGCGCGACAACGGCGCCGCCACCTCTTCCTCGATAAACGCACCATGCAGCGCCTTGATCACCGGTTGCAGGCTCTCCCGCTCGACGATGAACTGCACATCCACATTGCGCGGCCCTTGGCTCGCGCCGATGGCCGTCTCGCCAGCCTCGGCGATGGCCACGAGGCCCCGTTGCAGCACCGACAGGCCGTTCAGATCGCGCCCGATGACCGAGGCCATGGACAGCGTGCGAGTGGTGATCTCGGCGGTGGGGTAAATCTCGGCCAGATCCTTCTCCACCCGGCGCATCGTTTTCAGCGAAGCGTCCAGATAATGCGTGATCGTATTGGCGTTCGAGACTTTCGAGACAATCCGCACGTTGTGGCGTGTCAGCACGTCGAGGATCGCGGTGTCATAGCCTTTCACGCCGACCATGTCCTGCTCGAACAGTTCAAGCGTAACGATGTCGAAACCGGTCACGATCTCCACCGCGGGCGCTTCGGCCTGACGGTCGTCGATCAGCGTGCCGGGGTCTTCGGGCTCGAAAGCATTGGTCACGCGCAGCGGCACGTCGGCTTGGCGCAGGGTCTTGGCCGCCTTGGGGTGGATCGCCTCCATCCCCATGTTCGAGAGTTGGTCCGCCACGTCGTAGTTCGTGCGACCGATCTTCTTGACAGCATGCTCACCCACCAGTTTCGGGTCGCAGGACGACAGGTGGAATTCCTTGTGAATGATCGCCTCGCGCGCGCCGGTGAGGGCGGCGAGCTTGGAGAAGGTCACTTCGGAATAGCCGCGGTCGAATTCGCGCATCAGACCTTCGGCGCATTGCGCATAGCCTGTGACGATGGGCATTTCCGTATGAGGGTCGATGCCCTCCATCGCCTGCGCGATGCGCTCATCGAGGGTCACGTTGCCCTCGTCACGCCACCCCGAGAGGTCGACGAAACGGGCGTTCACGCCAGCGCGCTGCAGCAGGATTGTGGTGACGAATGCGGAATGCGCCTCGCCCAGACCGGACAGCAACTCGCGAATTTGCAACATGTGTTCCGACAGGCGGAAGTGGCCATAGGCGCAAAGGCGTTGCAGGTCGATCAGGCAGTTGCGGGCACCATGGGTGCGCTCGGACACAAAGGCGTCGGCCTGTTCGATGTCACCGGGATGCTCCAGCACCTCGCGGTGCACGCGCTGCATCTCGGCCGAGACGCGGGTCAGCGCCTCGTGCCAGCCGTGATCGTTGCTGGCATTGGCCAAATGGGCGTAAACGCCCGGCTCGCCGGATTTCTTGTGCTCCAGCAACAGGTTCGTGATCCCGCCAAAGGCGGAAACCACGAAGACGCGCCCATAGATGTCCGCGCCCTTACGGTCACCGACAAAGAGCGTATCTTTGAGTTGGTTCACGCGGGACATGGACGTCCCGCCGATTTTTTCGACAGTGTGGGACGGTTGAGTCATAAAACTTAAGCGACCTCCTCAGCAGGCGCATAGGAGCCGTCTTCGCGGTGCACTTCCTTGCCGGTGACCGGCGGGTTGAAGCAGCACGCCATGTGAAGCTCTTCCTCAGCGCGCAGGATGTGTTTGTCGTTCAGGTTCAGCGCATACATCACGCCGGGGGTGATCTCATGGGTCTCGCCAGTGGCGAGATCGGTGATCGAGCCTTTGCCCTTCATGCAATAGACGCTCTCGAAGTGATGCTTGTAGTGGAACGTGTGTTCCGACCCGGCCTCAAGAACGGTGATGTGGAAGGAAAACCCCATCCCGTCATCGGCCAGAAGCATCCGCGTAGAGGTCCATTTCGCATCCGCCACGTGACGGTCTGTGCCCTGAAGTTTGTTAAAATCGCGTACAATCATCGGTATTACTCCGCTGCCAGTTTCATGTTGCCCGTCACATCGCGGGTCGCTTGAAGAAGGATATCAAAGCCTTCGCGCATAACCTTCTCCGGCGTGGTGAGCGGGGCAAGATATTTTACGATCTCGTCGTTCGCGCCCGATGTTTCGATCACGAGGCCCAATTCATAGGCACGCGCGCAGATCGCACCGGCCAGCTCGCCCGAGCCGACGTCGACGCCCTGCATCAGGCCGCGGCCTTTGAGCGTGGCGCCGTCGACCAGATCGGCCACATCCTTAAGCGCGGTGGTCAGCAGCACGGCTTTCTCGGCCAGCGCCTTTTCGAAGGTGTCATCGGACCAGAACTTTTCGATCGCGACGCGGGCGGTGACGAAGGCATGGGTGTTGCCGCGGAAGGTGCCGTTGTGCTCGGCGGGCTTCCAGATGTCATGCTCCGGCGCGATCAGCAGGGCCGCGAAGGGCAGGCCAAAGCCGGAAAGCGATTTCGCTTGGGTGATCATGTCAGGCTTGATGCCGGATGCCTCAAACGAAAAGAAGCTCCCCGAACGGCCACACCCCGCCTGAATGTCGTCGACGATCAGCAGCGCGCCATGCTTGCGGGCGATTTTTTCGATGCCTTGCATCCATGCGTCGGAGGCCGCGTTCAACCCGCCTTCGCCTTGGATCGGCTCAAAGATAAAGGCCGCGGGCGCGTCGATGCCCGACGACGGGTTCGACAGCATCGCGTCGATCATCTCAAGCGTGTCCACGTTCTCGCCCAATGCGCCTTCGAAGGGCATGTGGGTAACATCGGCCAGCGAGCCGCCGCCCGCGCCGCCGCGTTTGCCTTTGTTGCCAGTCAGCGCCAGCGCGCCCATGGTCATGCCGTGAAAACCGTTGGTGAAGGAGATCACGTTGGTGCGGCCCGTCACCTTGCGCGCCAGCTTGATCGCGGCTTCGACGGCATTGGTGCCGGTCGGGCCGGTCATCATGACCTTATAGTCCATGCCGCGCGGCTTGAGGATTTTCTCCTCATAGGCTTCGAGGAAGGCCGCCTTAGTCTCGCTATGAAAATCGAGGCCGTGAGCGATGCCATCCGCGGTGATATGCTCCACTAGCGCCTGTTTCATGTCCGGGTCGTTGTGCCCGTAGTTCAACGAAGAGCAGCCGGCGAGAAAGTCGATGTAGCGGTTGCCTTCGCCATCGAACATTTCCGAGCCGCTGGCGCGGGTGAAGACGGCGTTCATACCGCGGCAGTAGGAGCGGGCTTCGCTCTCGCGGCGGGTAAAGATGGTCGTGTTCTGTGTCATGTCCTTAGGCATAAGAATTCCTTTCTCTTCTAGAGAGTCTATCGTGTGAATTGTCAGCTGCGGTTTACGCGGCGCGTTTCAGCGCGGCGGCCTCGGGCAGCGTGATCGTCACCATATGTTCGGTGTCATGCGCGCCCTCGAAATGGGCGTCTTTGGTAAAGTGGGGCGCATCGGACAGATCGCCGCCGATGTGGTTCGCAAAGCTGCGGAACAGCCCCCAAGAGGCGTCGTTGTCGCGGGTGATCGTGGTTTTGAGGGTCTTGGCATCCTCGGTCTCATCGCGGTTCACCAGTTCCATCAGCATGGTTTTGCCCAAACCAAGGCCGCGGGCCTTGGGGCTGACGGCGACCTGCCAGACAAAGAAAGCATCTTGGGCAGGGATCATATGGCCGGAGATCCAGCCCACGATATCACCGTCCAACTCGGCCACCACGCAGGTGTCGCGGAAGTGGTCGGCTTGGATCAGGTTCGCATAGAGTGAATTTTCGTCGAGCGGCTTACAGTCGCGAATCAACCGCCAGATGGCGGCTCCGTCCTCGGCATTGGGCTTGCGCAGCTTGGGTGTGCGGGCTTTTTTCATGTCGAGTTTATTCTGCATCCGTTCGTGGCTCCCTGATTGTTTCGATAGGCTAAATAAGTCATGCACGGTAATACTTCAACAATCAAAGCAAATTACTTCAAAATGCGCTTATAGCGTGCTTTGTGCGCCATAGGACTGTGCATATTTGTTTCGTTTTCCGAACGAAATTAGGCGGCTTCGCTTAGCTATACTAAGCGATCAGGCGGGTTTTGAGCGATTGCTGAGAATGCCGCCAATGTGCAATGATGCACCATGACGCAGAAACATCCCGACCGGGTCGACGAAAGTCTGATCGCTTTGCGCCGCATTTTGCGGGCCACCGAACTCTATGCGCGCGATCTGGCGCAGGCCGCGGGGGTGACCCCTGCGCAGCTGCGCGTTTTGCAGATCGTGGGAGAGAAGAAAGACCCGACGGCCAAGACCCTCGCCAACCAGATGGGGGTGAGCCAAGCCACCGTGACCGCCTTGGTCGACAAGCTGGTGGCGCGCAGCTTGGTCTCGCGCCAGCCCTCGGCGCAGGACCGTCGCCAGACCAACATCACCCTGACCACCCAAGGCGAGGATGTGTTGGAGGAAGCCCCCGATGCGCTGCAACAGCGCTACGTCCGCGCCTTTGCGGATCTTGCCGATTGGGAGCAGGCGCAGTTGGTGTCGTCGTTGGAGCGTGTGGCGGCGATGTTGAACGTGGACAGTCTGGATGCCGCGCCGGTTCTGGCGACCGGGGAATTGCGGACAAGTAAGAAGACCTATTGAGCGCGGTCCCAGACCTCGGCGGCCAAACCCTTTTGCAAATCGCGCCTTTTCTTATATAGAGACCCATCCCTAGCCAGTGAGTCTTTGAAATGTCCGCTTCCGCGCCCATCACCCAAGACGTGATGACCCTTCCCCGTAAGCTGCCCGATGGGCCGATCAACCTTGTCGGCCTGACCCGCGACGCCATGCGCGACGCGCTGATCGCCCATGGCACGCCCGAGAAACAAGCGAAGATGCGTGTGGGGCAGATTTGGCAGTGGATCTACCAGTGGGGCGTGCGGGATTTCGACGCGATGACCAACCTCGCCAAGGGCTACCGCGCTCAATTGGCAGAGAAATTCGTGATCGAAGTGCCCGAAGTGGTGACCCGCGCTGTCAGCGAGGATGGCACCCGCAAATACCTCGTGCGGATCGCGGGCGGTCATGAGGTCGAGGTGGTTTATATCCCCGAAGAGGGGCGCGGCACGCTTTGTGTCTCCAGCCAAGTGGGTTGCACGCTCACCTGCTCCTTCTGCCACACCGGCACGCAGAAGCTGGTCCGCAACCTCACGGCGGGTGAGATCATCGGTCAGGTCATGGTGGCGCGTGACGATTTGGGCGAATGGCCCGAGGTTGGCGCGCCGAAGGACGAAACCCGGCTTCTGAGCAATATTGTGCTCATGGGCATGGGCGAGCCGCTTTATAACTTCGAGAACGTGCGCGACGCGATGAAGATCGCGATGGACCCCGAAGGCATCCAGCTCTCGCGCCGCCGCATCACACTGTCGACTTCCGGCGTCGTGCCCGAGATTCACCGCACCGCCGCTGAGATCGGCTGCCAACTGGCCGTGTCCTTCCACGCCACCACCGACGAGGTGCGCAACAAGCTGGTGCCGATCAACAAGCGCTGGAACATCGAGGCGCTGTTGGAGGCGCTGAAGGCCTATCCCAAGGTCAGCAACTCCGAGCGGATCACCTTTGAATATGTGATGCTGAAGGGCGTGAACGACAGCGACGAAGACGCGCATCGTTTGGTCAAGCTGATCGAGGGCATTCCGGCCAAGATCAACCTCATTCCCTTCAACGAATGGCCCGGTTCGCCCTATGAGCGGTCGTCGAACAACCGCATCCGGGCTTTTGCCAACATCATCTATCAGGCCGGCTATGCCTCGCCGATCCGCACCCCGCGCGGCGAAGACATCATGGCCGCCTGTGGTCAGTTGAAATCGGCAACCGAGCGGGCGCGCAAATCGCGCCGCCAGATCGAGGCCGAGGCGGGGATGGGCGGTTAAGCCAGCCCCGCACGGCCGCGCGCCAGTGCCTCTGCAGTGACACCCTCGGCGGCGATGTCGCCGGGGATTTCCGCGCCCCGCACCAATGCCGCCGCGGCGCGGGCGAGCGCCGGGGCGGTCTGGATGCCATAGCCGCCTTGGCCAGCAAGCCAGAAGAACCCCTCACCCTCAGGATCATAGCCCGCCACCGGATCGCCATCGGGCAGGAAGCTGCGCAGCCCGGCCCAGCGGCTTTCGATGCGCGGACGTTCGAGGTCGAAGGCGGTTTCGATCCGGTCGATGCAGATCGCGATATCCAGTTCCTCGGGCTGCGCGTCGCAGGGGGGCGAGAGCGTGGCGTCAGCCGGAGAGATCAGCAGCTTGCCCGCATCGGCCTTGAGGTAGAACTGCTCGTCAATATCCACGACCATCGGCCAACGGTCCGGCACCATGCCCTCGGGCGGGGCCACCGTCAGCGCCGTGCGGCGTTTCGGGGTGAGGCCCGCAGGTTTCAACCCGGCCAGCGTGGCGATCTCATCCGCCCAAGCCCCTGCGGCATTGACGATCACCGGCGCGTGGAAGGTGCCTTGGTTTGTGTCGACCTGCCAGTCACCCTCTTTGCGAAGCGCCTGCACCTCGGCCTTGGTTTGCAAAATGCCGCCCGCCGCGCGGAAGGTCTTGAGGTAATGCTGATGCAGCCCGTTCACGTCGATATCCGCCGCCGAAGCGTCCTGCAGCCCGCCGGTGGCATAGCCTTTGCGCAGCAGCGGCACGTGCGTCTCGACCTCGGCCCCGCTCAGCGGGGTGACATGGGGGCCCAACTCCTCAGCAGTGCGGGCGAGCGATGTCTGCTGGTCCTGCCGCGCGACGAAGACCGCGCCGCGGGGTTCCAGCAGCGGATGCGCCAGATGCGGGCTGGCAGGGTCGTGAAAGAACGCGGCGGAAGCACGGGAAAGGGCGCGGATCACTTCAGGCCCATAGGTCACCGTAAACAGCGCGGCAGAGCGGCCCGTGGTGTGATAGCCCGGCTGGCTTTCGCGCTCCAGCAGCAGCACCCGGCGGTCGCTGGACAGTTCAGCGGCGATTGAAGCGCCCGCAATGCCCGCACCGATGACGATGCAATCAAAACCTGTCGTTGAATTGTTCATACTCTGCCCTCTCTGCGCGGAGGCTAGCACCGCCAGCGGCGGGGCAAAAGGGCCGAAGCACGGCCCGCCTCTGCCCCTGCGGGCAATCAGATGAATCCGCCATATTGTTGCAATTGCATGAAATTTTCGCCCGGTGCGGCAAAGCCGTTGACCGAACGCCCCCGCCCGGCGCAGTCTGTCACAAAGGGCGCAATCGGTGATGCCGAACGCGCCCCGACCCACAGGAGTGCTGCCCCATGTCCGAACTGACCCTTTCCAGAACCCTTCCCGCGCTGACGTTGGCCTTTGGCCTGATGGCCTCGGCTTCCGCCGCTGCCGAGCTTGTCATCGGCATGCAGCAGGAGCCCACGTCGCTCGATCCCACGGCGGATGCCACCGCCTCCATCGACAGCATGATGACGCAGAACGTCTTCGAATCGCTGACCATCGTGGCCGAGAACGGGGAAGTGCAACCCAATCTCGCGACGTCTTGGGAGGTGTCGGAAGACGGGCTGACCTATACCTTCACACTGGCCGAAGGCGTGACCTTCCACGACGGCAGCACGCTCGACGCCGACGATGTCGTCTATTCCTTCGACCGCGCCATGGGTGAAGACAGCGTGAACCCGTCGAAGGACATTTTCGAGCCGATCGAAAGCGTCAAGGCCGTGGATCCCCAAACGGTCGAGATCACGCTCACGAACAAGGATGCCTTCTTCCTGTTCAACATGGGGCAGGGCGACAGCGCCATCGTGGCCGCCGAGAGCGTGGAGACCAACAACGCCAATCCGGTGGGCTCCGGCCCCTTCAAGTTCGACAGTTGGACCCGCGGCGACCGGCTGACGCTGGTCAAGAACCCCGATCACCGCGACGCGGATGACGTGGCGCTCGACAAGGTGGTCTTCCGCTTCATCTCAGACCCCGCTGCCGCCACCGCGGCGATGATGGCCGAAGAGCTCGACGCTTTCCCCGGCTTCCCCGCGCCGGAACTGCTGCCGCAGTTCGAGGCCGACCCGCGCTTCCGCGTCAACGTCGGCTCGACTGAGGGCGAGGTGATCCTTGCCATGAACAACGCCAAGCCGCCATTCGACAATGTCGAGGTGCGCCGCGCCGTGGCCACCGCCATCGACCGGGACGAGATCATCGAGGGCGCGATGTACGGCCAAGCCGTGCCGATCGGCAGCTTCTACCCGCCGCATGGCACCGCCTATGTCGACCTGACGGACGCCTATCCGCATGACAGCGCAAAGGCCGAAGAAATGTTCGAGGCGGCGGGGCTTGCGGGGGCCACCATGACCCTGCGCGTGCCGCCGTTCCCTTACGCCACACGCTCGGCCGAGATCATCCAGAACCAGCTGTCGGAGGCCGGGATCGACGCCAAGGTGGAGAATGTCGAATGGGGCTTCTGGATCGATGAGGTCTACAAGAAGAAGAACTACGACATGACCATCATCGCCCACACCAGCCCCAACGACATGGGCAATTTCGCCCGCGGCCCGGATTATTTCTACGGCTACGACAATGCCGAGATGACCGCGCTTTGGGAGAAGATCCAAACTGAGGTCGACGCCGAGGCGCGCAATGAACTGCTCAAGCAGGGCCAGCAGATGCTGTCCGACCAGTCGGTGCATGGCTTCCTGTTCCAGCTGCCTCTCTTGGGCGTCTTCCGCCAAGAGGTCGAAGGCTACTGGTCCTCCTCGCCCGTGCTCTACATGCCGCTGAAGAACGTGCGCATCGCCGACTGACCTGAAACGGCCGCGGCGCCTCCGGTGGCGCGGCTTTTGGACCTGACTTCGTGGCCTATTTCCTCTTCCGCCGCACGCTCGGTTTCGTGCTGACCCTGCTCGCCGTCTCGCTCGTGGTCTTTGCCGTGATGAACGTGCTGCCGGGCGATCCGGCGCTGACCATCCTTGGCATGGACGCCAGCGAGGATGCGCTGGCGGCACTGCGCGATCAACTGGGGCTGAACGAGCCGCTGGTGACGCGGTACCTTGCTTGGGTCTGGAACGCGGTGCAGGGGGATTTTGGCATCAGCCATTCCTTCCGCGTACCGGTCTCGGAGCTCATTGCCGAACGACTGCCGATGACGATCTCTCTCGCCGTGGCGGGGATGCTTGTAACGCTGGTGCTGGCGCTGGGCCTTGGCATCACGGCGGCGGCGCAGCATGGGCGCGCGGGCGACTGGGGGGTGATGTTTCTCAGTCAGCTCGGCATCGCGGTGCCGGCCTTCTGGCTGTCGATCCTGCTCGTGATGCTTTTTGCCGTGAAGCTGCGCTGGCTGCCGCCGGGGGGCTTTGCGGGCTGGGACGATCCGGGGGCGGCGCTGCGCTCGCTCATCCTGCCCACGGTGGCGCTGGCGCTGGTGCAATCGGCGGTGCTGGCGCGGGTCACGCGGTCTTCGGCGCTGGAAGTGATGCGGCAGGATTTCGTGCGCACCGCGCGCGCCAGCGGCCTCTCGCGGCGGCGGGTGCTCTGGCGTCATGTGCTGCCCAATGCGCTGGTGCCCATCGTGACCATCGTCGGCATGCAGTTCGCCGCCCTAGTGACCGGCACAATCGTGATCGAGAACGTCTTCTACCTGCCGGGGCTGGGGCGGCTGATCTTTCAGTCCATCGCCAACCGCGACCTGCCCACGGTGCAAGCGCTGGTGATGCTGTTCGCCGCTATCGTGGTGACGGCGAATTTCGTGGTCGATCTGCTCTACGTCGTCATCGACCCCCGGCTGAAGGCGCGGGCATGAAGCGGCTTCCGGCGAATTTCCTGCTGGGGGCACTGCTGGTCAGCCTCGTGGTCGGGGTGGCGGCGCTCTCGCTCGTCTGGACCCCGCATGACCCGCAGGCGATGTCGATCGGCACCAAGTTCGCCCCGCCGTCTGCGGAGCATTGGTTGGGCACCGATCAACTGGGCCGCGACGTGGTGGCGCAATTGATGGCGGCGGCGCGCAACTCGATGACCGTGGCGCTGGTGGCGGTGCTCTTGGGCGGCAGCATCGGCGTGGGGCTGGGGCTTCTGGCCTCCGCGCTCGGCGGCTGGGTCGAGGATGCAGTGATGCGGCTCGCGGACTTGGGCTTTGCCTTTCCGGCGCTGTTGTTCGCGATCATGCTGGCGGCGGTCTTCGGGCCGTCGCTGACCAATGCGGTGCTGGCGATCTCCTTCATCAACATTCCCATTTTCGCCCGCGTCACCCGCGCCTCGGCGAACCAGATATGGACGCGCGATTATGTCGCCGCCGCGCGGGCCGCCGGGCGCGGGCGCTTCGCGATCAGCCGCGATCATATCCTGCCCAACATCGCCGCGGCGGTGATCGTGCAGGCGACCATAGAATTCGCGGTGGCGATCCTCGCCGAGGCGGCGCTGAGCTATCTCGGCCTCGGCGCGCAGCCGCCCGCCTCAAGCTGGGGGCGGATGCTGTCGGAGGCGCAGACGCTGATGTATCTCGCCCCGCAACTGGCGATCTATCCGGGGCTGTGCATCGTCGTGGCCGTGCTGGGCTTTGGCCTTTTGGGCGACGGGCTGCGCGACATCACCGATCCCCGACTGGTGCGTGCGCGATGATTGAGCTTAGCAATCTTTCGATCCATTTCGGCACTGCCGCCGCCCTGCGCGACGCCAATCTGGTGATCGAGCGCGGCGACCGTTTGGGAGTTGTCGGCGAAAGCGGTTCGGGCAAGACGCTGCTGGCGCTCTGTCTGATGGGCATGGCCCCCGAAAGCGCGCGGTTGACCGGGCAGCTACGCATCGACGGGCAGGACATGGCCGACGCATCTGAGCGCGATTGGCAGAGGCTGCGCAGCCGCCGCGTGGCGATGGTGTTTCAAGAACCGATGGCGGCGCTCAATCCGCTGCGTCGGGTGGGCGACACGGTGATGGAGCCGATGGTGCTGCATGACGGGCTGACACGCAGCGCCGCCCGTGCCCGCGCCCTGAGCCTGTTCCAAGAGGTGGGCATTCCCGATCCCGACCGTCGCCTGCGGCAGTTCCCGCATGAGATGTCGGGCGGCCAGCGCCAGCGGGTGCTGATCGCGCTGGCGCTGGCCTGCAACCCCATGCTGCTGATCGCGGATGAGCCGACAACCGCGCTCGACGCCAATGTGGCGCTGCGGATCACCGACCTGCTGCAACGGCTCGCGCGGGAGCGGCAGATGGCGCTGGTTTTCATCAGCCATGACCTCGCCGCCGTGGCGCGGGCGACCGAAGACATCGTGGTGATGTATGCGGGCGATATGGTCGAGCAGGGCCGCACGGCAGAGGTGCTGGGCACACCTGCGCATCCTTATACCAAGGGGCTCTTGGGCGCGCGGCCCGATCCGGGCGTGGCGGGGCGGGATGCCCAAGGAAAACGGCGCAGGCTGCCGACTATTCCGGGCGCGATCCCGCCGCTGCAGGGGCTGCCGCAGGGCTGCCGCTTTGCGGGGCGCTGCCCGGTGGAACTGCCTCATTGCGCCGCGCAGCGCCCAGACTTTGTGCAGATTAACGCGGGCCGTGCCGCCGCCTGTCACCTGCTGACGGAGGGGCGCCATGACTGACGCGCCGCTTTTAGAGGTCCGCAACCTGACCCGCCGCTACAAACTGCCGCGCCAAAGCCTGCTGCGGGCCCCACCGGTGCTGACGGCTTTGGAAAACGCCTCCTTCTCGTTGCACGCAGGCGAGACCTTGGGCGTGGTCGGGGAAAGTGGCTCGGGCAAATCCACTCTGGCGCGGCTGATCATGGCGTTTGAGCGACCGGACGCGGGCGCGGTGCTGTTTCGGGGGCGCGATCTGCATGGGCTCGGGGGGCAAGAACTGCGCAGCCTGCGGCGCGATTTTCAGATGGTGTTCCAAGACCCTTTCGGCTCGCTCAACCCGCGCCGCCGCGTCGGATGGTCCATCGCCGAGCCGCTGCGCGCCAATGGAGAGACCGAGGATATCCCCCACCGCGTCGCCGAAGCCTTGGAGCAGGTCGGGTTGCATGCCGCGGACGCGGGCAAATATCCGCATGAGTTCTCGGGCGGGCAGCGCCAGCGCATCGCCATTGCGCGGGCCATCGTCACCCGCCCCGCGCTCTTGGTCGCGGATGAGGCGGTCTCGGCCCTTGATGTCTCGGTTCAGGCGCAAATTCTCAACCTTCTGATGGACCTGCAGGATGATCTGGGCCTCGGCATGGTCTTTATCAGCCATGACCTTGCGGTGGTCGGATCGATCTGCGACCGGGTGCTGGTGCTACAGCATGGCAAGACCTTGGAAAGCGGTGCGGCGGCAGATGTGTTGCGCAGCCCCGAGCACCCTTATACGAAAACCCTGCTGACAGCCGCAGGAGTACGCCCATGACCCGTTTCGTCCACCTGACCGACCTGCATATCTCGCATCCCGATCTGAACGATCCGCATCTGCACAGCGACACGCCCGCCACCCTGCGCCGCGTGGTGGAGGTGATCAACGCGATGGAACCTCAGCCCGATTTCGTGGTGGCCAGTGGCGATCTGACCAATCACGGCGACCAACAAAGCTATGCCCTTGTGCGCGAGATCATGGAGCCGCTGAAAGCGCCGCTGGTCATGGCCCTCGGCAACCATGACAAACGCGATGGATTCAACGCGGTCTTTGCGCCGGGGCTGGCCGATGCGCCCTATTTCCACGACGCGCCGCAGGGCGATCTGCATGTCATCACCTTGGACAGCAGCGTGCCGGGCAAGGTGGCCGGGGCGCTGGACGACGCGCAGTTCGAGTTTTTGGAAGCCGCGCTTGAGCGTCATGGCGATCTGGCGAAACTCTTGGTGATCCACCACCCGCCGCGCATTGATCCCGCGGCCCTCGCATGGGGCAGTCTGGACGCGGCGAGCAGCGCGCGTTTGGCCGAGATGTTGAAGGGACAGCGCGTGGCGGGCATCCTCTCGGGCCATGTGCATGTGAACCGGGTGAGCCATTGGCACGGCATTCCGGTGGTGATCTCCAACGGGCTGCATTCCACCATCGACCTGACCGAAACCCGCGACCTGCGTATCGTGGAGGGCACTGGATTCGGGCTTTGCGAATGGCATACCAGCGGCTTGAGCGTTTCCTTTGCCCCGCTTGACCCGACGGCGTCTGAACTGGCGCGGATCGACCGGGCGCAACTAAAATCCTTTGAGTAGAATGACATCCACCCCCGTTGGTCGCAGCCTCGCGCCCTGCGCCGCGGTGCAGTAAAAAAATTATTGTTGACCCTCAACCTTTTTAATTTCACACAGCGAGACATGAAAAGGCTATACCCGGCATGAGATCGGGCCGCTGTTCACGGGGAGGGTGAATTTGCTGACTGCCAATGGCGACAGTGTATCGACGCTTGGCGCACGCATGCGCAAGCAGCGTCATCGTTTGTCCCTGACTCTACAGCAGTTGGGCGAAGCCTCCGGCGTGTCCGTGGGCTATCTCAGCCAAGTCGAACGGGGCCGGGCCACGCCTTCGCTGGGCACCCTGTCGCAAATCGCCGTGGCGCTTCAGGTCGATGTCAGTTTTTTCATCCATACGCCCAAGACCCAAGACAGCCTGACCCGTGCCGCCGAGCGTCCGCGCTTTGCCGTTTCGGGCTCATCCATCGAATATGAAAAGATCGGTGCGGATTTCCCGGGCCATGAGCTGTCCTCCTACATCATGAACGTGCCGCCGGGCTATGCCTCGGAAGAGGTCGTCCATGAGGGGGAAGAGGTGATCTATATCCTTGAGGGAGAGATCGCGCAGGTCGTCGATGGGGGGGAGCATATTATGCGGCCCGGCGACAGCCTGCATTACCTCGGCAGCAGCCCGCATTCGTGGTCCAACAAGACCGACAAACCCGCCCGCGTGCTTTGGGTGGGGCGGATGCAATATGAACAGGCCGCTGGCGCCAATAGAATACGTCCGAATGAAGGGGCAGTCGCCACCGCATTCGCGTCGTCTCGCCCGTAAGGGCGTATCACCTGCGGCGGATACCCCGCTGCCAAGAAACAAACCAACCAGGAGAGAGAATATTATGTCTTTTACAACGAAATTGGCCACCGGTGCCATGCTGGCGGCCCTTGGGGCCTCGGCGGTATCGGCCCAATCGCTGGTCTATTGCTCCGAAGGCTCGCCCGAGGGTTTTGACCCTGCGCTGTACACAGCCGGCACCACATTCGACGCCTCCAGCCACCCGATCTACAACCGTCTGGCCGAGTTCAAAGTCGGCACGACCGAAGTCGTGCCCGCGCTGGCTGAAAGCTGGGAAGTCAGCGAAGACGGCATGACCGTGACATTCAAGCTGCGCAAAGGTGTGAAATTCCACTCCAACGACCAGTTCACACCGACACGCGATTTCAACGCCGACGACGTAATCTTCAGCTTTGACCGTCAGGGCAACGAAGAGAACCCCTATCACACCGTCTCCGGCGGCACATGGGAATACTACGGCGGCATGTCCATGCCCGACCTGATCGAAAGCATCGAGAAGGTCGACGATTACACCGTGGCGTTCAACCTGACCCGTCCCGAAGCGCCCTTCATCGCGAACATGGCGATGGACTTTGCTTCGATCGTGTCCAAGGAATATGCCGACGCGATGATGGAAGCCGGCACGCCTGAAATGGTGAACCAAGCGCCCATCGGCACTGGCCCGTTCAAGTTCCAAGCCTACCAGAAAGACGCTGTCATCCGTTACCTGCGTAACGACGACTACTGGGGCGATGCGGCCAAAGTCGAAAGCCTGATCTTCGCGATCACGCCTGACGCCTCCGTGCGCTACCAGAAGGTGCAGGCGGGTGAGTGCCACGTGATGGCATATCCGAACCCTGCCGATGTTCAGGCGATGAAAGACGCTGAAGACATCGTCGTGATGGAGCAAGAAGGTCTGAACGTGGGCTATCTGGCCTATAACACGCAGGTCGCGCCCTTCGACAACGCCAAGGTCCGCAAGGCCCTGAACATGGCGATCGACAAGCAGGCGATCATCGACGTGGTGTTCCAAGGGTCCGGCGAAATCGCCAAGAACCCGCTGCCGCCGACCATGTGGTCCTACAACGACGCCATCGAAGACGACAACTATGACCCCGAGGCCGCCAAGGCGATGCTCGAGGAAGAGGGCGTCAGCGATCTGTCGATGAAGATCTGGGCGATGCCGGTTCAGCGTCCCTACAACCCCAATGCCCGCCGTATGGCCGAGCTGATGCAGGAAGACTTCTCCAAGGTTGGCGTCGATGTCGAAATCGTCTCCTACGAATGGGGTGAGTATCTGGAGCGCTCCAAGTCCAAGGACCGTGACGGTGCTGTGCTGCTGGGTTGGACCGGCGACAACGGTGACCCAGACAACTTCCTCGCGGTTCTGCTGGGCTGTGACGGTGTCGAGAAATCCAACCGCGCCCAGTGGTGCAACGAGGAATTCGACGCGCTGATCCAGAAAGCCAAGGTTCTGCCGACCCAAGAAGAGCGTGCGCCGCTTTACGAAGAAGCGCAGGAAATCTTCAAGGATCAAGCGCCTTGGGCCACCATCGCGCATTCGGTCGTCTATATGACCATGCGCCCCGAAGTTGAAAACTATGTCGTGCACCCGCTGGGTGGCCACATCTTCAACCAAGTTGGCCTGAAGCAGTAACCCTGCCGCTTTGACCAAAGGGGGCGGCATCCTGTGCCGTCCCCATTTTATTAACCTCGCCAGCCCGAAAGCCAGCCCATGTCCCCTTCGCTGAATGATCGCCTGTCGGCCTATGCCGATATCGCCGCCGACCTATCGGTCGATGCCGTGGCGCTGGTGCCCGGCCCGAATTTCACCCGCGCCGTTGACCATGCCTTTATGAGCCACGAACGCCCCTTCGTTCTGGTAATCCCCGCCCGCGGCCCCGCCGCCGCCTTGGTGCCGAACCTTGAATTGGGCAGTTGGGAATTGGTCGGTTTCGACGGGGCCGTTTTCGATTGGCGCGACCAGACGGGCTATGACGATGCCTTCGCCGCGCTGATGCAACATTTGAACATCACCTCGCTTGCCGTTGAAGGCCAAGTGATGCGCGTCTTCGTGCATCACGCGCTGAAGAAAGCGCAGCCCGATCTGCGGATCATCGACGCCGAGCGCGAGATCTCCGCCCCCCGCATGATCAAGACCGAGGCCGAGGTCGCGGCGCTGCAAAAAGCCATCGACATTTCCGAACGCGCCCTGCGCGCCACGCTGGATAGCGTGAAGCTCGGCCAGACCGAGAAAGAGATCGAGCAAAAGCTGGTGCAGATGGTCTTTGCCGAAGGGGCCGACGATCTGTCCTTCGCCCCCATCGTCGCCGCCGGTGACGGCTCGGCCCGCCCGCATGCCAAGGCGCGTGAGGATTACCGCGTCAAAGCAGGCGATGCGCTGCTGATCGACTTCGGTGCGCGCAAGGACGGCTTTGCCGCCGACATCACCCGCACCGTTTTCCTTACCCATGTCAGCGACGAGGGGCGCGCCGTGTACGACACTGTGCTGCGCGCCAACCTTGCCGGGCTGGAGGCCACCCGCGCAGGCGTCACCGCGCATGAGATCGACGATGTGGTGACCGGCGTGCTCGAAGCCTCTCCTTTTGCCGACCGCATCCGCACCAAGACCGGCCACGGTCTGGGCCGCGATGTGCATGAAGCGCCCTATATCATGCGCGGCAACCACATGACTTTACCCGCCGGAACGGTGTACACCAACGAACCCGGTCTCTATGAGATCGGCAACTTTGGGGTGCGCATCGAAGATGACGTGCTGATTACCGAAGATGGCTACAAATCCCTGACCAACTTTCCGAAGGAACTGATGGTGCTCCCGTGCTGAAATATGTCTTGTCGCGCCTTGCGACCTTCATCCCCACCTTTATCGGCGTCACGCTGATATCATTCGCCTTCATCCGCTTGCTGCCCGGCGACCCGATCGTCGTCATGGCCGGTGAGCGCGGCATTTCCGAAGAACGCTACCTCGAACTGCAACAGCAGTTCGGCTTTGACCGTCCGATCTATGTGCAGTTCTGGGATTACTTCACCGGCGTGATACAGGGGGATTTGGGCACGTCTTTCGTGACCAAACGCCCCGTCTGGGATGAGTTCTTCTCGCTTTTCCCCGCCACGCTGGAGCTGTCGCTCTGCGCGATGATCTTCGCCGTGGCCTTGGGCCTGCCCGCAGGGGTGATCGCGGCGGTGAACCGGGGCAAGTTCTTTGACCGGGCGCTGATGTCGACCGCGCTGGTGGGCTATTCGATGCCGATCTTCTGGTGGGCCTTGCTGCTGATCATCGTCTTTTCCGGCAATTTGGGCTGGACCCCGGTCTCGGGCCGGATCGACCTTCTTTACTATTTCCCCAACGCCACCGGCTTCATGCTGATCGACAGCATCGTATCGGGGCAGGACGGCGCCTTCCTCTCGGCGCTGCGGCACCTGCTGCTGCCGACCATCGTGCTGGGGACCATCCCGCTGGCGGTGATCGCGCGGCAGACCCGTTCGGCGATGCTTGAGGTGCTGGGCGAGGATTACATCCGCACCGCCCGCGCCAAGGGCATGTCGACGGGCCGGATCAACGGCATCCACGCCCTGCGCAACGCCCTTATCCCCGTCATCACCGTGATCGGCCTCTCGGTCGGCACGCTGCTGGCGGGCGCCATCCTGACCGAGACGATCTTTAGCTGGCCGGGCATCGGCAAGTGGATGGTCGACAGCATCTTCCGCCGTGACTACCCGGTGGTTCAGGGTGGCCTTCTGCTCATCGCCGTCATGGTCATGGTCGTGAACCTCACCGTCGACATGCTCTACGGCATCATCAACCCGAAAATCAGGAAACGCTAATGGACGACGCACTCTCTGCCGAAGCCGAAATGATGCACGACCGCCCCGGCCGCTTGCGCGAATTCTGGTTCTATTTCCGTGAAAACCGCGGGGCCGTGATTGGCCTGTGGATCTTCGCCATCTTCGCCATCCTCGCGCTCTTCGGCCCGTGGATCGCGCCGCATGACGCGACCGAGCAGTTCCGCTCGGCCACCCTGCAACCGCCCGCGTGGCAAGAGGGGGGGACGTGGAACCACATCCTCGGGACCGATCCTCTGGGCCGGGACATGCTCTCGCGGCTGATCGTCGGCGCGCGCTATTCCTTCTTCGTGGGTATCGTGGTGGTGACCATCGCCGCCTCGGGCGGGATCATCATCGGTCTCATTTCGGGCTTCGCGCCCAAATGGGTCGATACGATCATCATGCGGATCATGGACATCATCCTCGCCTTCCCGTCGCTCTTGCTGGCGTTGGTGCTGGTGGCGATCCTCGGGCCGTCCCTCACCAACGCGATGATCGCCATCGCCATCGTGCTTCAGCCGCATTACGTGCGCCTGACCCGCGCCAGCGTGATCTCAGAGCGGCAGAAGGACTATGTCACCTCGGCCCGCGTCGTCGGCGCCAGCACGCTCCGGCTGATGGTCGTGACCGTGCTGCCGAACTGCCTTGCGCCGATCATCGTGCAGGCCGCGCTGTCGTTTTCGACCGCGATCCTCGATGCCGCCGCCTTGGGTTTCCTCGGCATGGGCGCACAGCCGCCCACACCCGAGTGGGGCACCATGCTGGCCGAAGCGCGCGAGTTCATCCTGCGCGCATGGTGGGTCGTGACCTTCCCCGGGCTTGCGATCCTCGTCACGGTGCTGGCGATCAACCTCATGGGCGACGGTCTGCGCGACGCCCTCGATCCGAAACTGAAGCGGAGCTGATTGATGTCTCTATTGCGTATCCGCAACCTCTCGGTCGATTTCGCCACCGCCTCGGGCAAGTTCCGCGCGGTGGACAGCGTCGATCAGGATGTCGACACCGGTGAGATCCTCGCCATCGTCGGCGAAAGCGGCTCGGGCAAGTCGGTCTCCATGCTGGCGCTGATGGGGCTCCTGCCTTGGACCGCCACCGTCACCGCCGATGAGCTGACCTTCGATGGCCACGACCTGCTGACCATGGACAAACGCGCCCGGCGCAAGATCGTCGGCAATGATCTGGCGATGATCTTTCAAGAGCCGATGTCTTCGCTCAACCCCTGTTTCCCGGTGGGCTGGCAGATCAAGGAATCGCTCCGCGTGCATCTGGGCCTCAACCGGGCCGAGCGGCACAAGCGGGCCATCGAGCTGTTTGAGCAGGTCGGCATTCCGGACCCGGAAAAGCGCCTGTCGGTCTTCCCACACCAGATGTCGGGCGGCATGAACCAGCGCGTGATGATCGCCATGGCGATTGCCTGCAAGCCGAAGCTTTTGATCGCGGATGAGCCCACGACCGCGCTCGACGTGACCATTCAGGCGCAGATCCTCGACCTGCTGACCTCGCTGCGCGACGAGACGGGCATGGGGCTGGTGCTGATCACCCATGACATGGGCGTGGTCGCCGAAACCGCCGAGCGGGTATCGGTGCAATATGCCGGTCAGAAGATTGAGGAGCAGCAGGTGCTGCCGCTCTTCCGCGAACCGCACCATCCCTATACGGCGGCGCTGCTGGACGCGCTGCCCGAGCGCGCGACCGAGAAACGCCTGCCGACGATCCCCGGCGTGGTGCCCGGCCAGTTCGACCGGCCTGCGGGGTGCCTCTTCTCTCCGCGCTGCAAATTCGCCAACGACAAATGCCGCGCTGAGAACCCGCCGCCCTTGGGCGAGGATCTGGGTAAGGCGCGTTGCTTCTATCCGCTCAACACCAATGAAAGGGCCGCATCATGACTGCCCCCGTAATGACCGCCGACGCGCTGCAGCGTCACTATCAGGTTGGTGGCGGCTTCCTGCGCAAGACCCAGACATTGAAGGCCGTCGCGGGCCTCGATTTCGAACTGCACCCCGGCAAGACGCTGGCCGTGGTGGGCGAGAGCGGCTGCGGCAAGTCCACGCTGGCGCGCATGGTCACGATGATCGAGGAGCCGACCGCAGGCTCGCTCACGCTCGACGGCAAACCGGTGCGCCCCGAGGATTGGGCCGACCTGCGCCAGCATGTGCAGATCGTGTTCCAAGACCCCTACGGCTCGCTCAACCCGCGTCAGCAGATCGGCACGATCCTGCAGGAGCCGCTGGTCATCAACCGCAAGGACATGTCCAAGAAAGAGCGCGAGGAGAAGGCGCGCGAGATGCTGCGCCTCGTCGGCCTGCGGCCCGAGCATTACGACCGCTACCCGCATATGTTCTCGGGCGGTCAGCGCCAGCGCATCGCGGTGGCCCGGGCGCTGATGCTTGACCCCAAGGTGCTGGTGCTGGACGAGCCGGTCTCGGCCTTGGACCTGTCGATTCAGTCGGCGATCCTGAACCTGCTGGTGGACCTGCAGGAGAAGATGGATCTGGCCTATCTCTTCATCAGCCACGACCTGTCGGTCGTGCGCCACGTGGCCGATGACGTGATCGTCATGTACCTCGGCCGCGCGGTGGAGAAGGGACCGAAGGACGAGGTCTTCGACAATCCGCGCCATCCCTATACGGCGGCACTTCTGTCGGCCACGCCGCGCGCCGACCCCGAGGGCGGCAAGGAGCGCATCAAACTGCAGGGCGAATTGCCCTCGCCGCTGGCGATCCCCGAGGGTTGCCCCTTCGCCCCGCGTTGCTGGAAAGTGCAGGATGTCTGCCGCAAGGAGCGCCCCCCGTTGGAGGGCGCGCCGCATCCGGCGGCTTGCTACTTTCCCGTCGACGAATGAGGCGGGCGCGGCTGGCTCAGACCACCTGCGCCACCACCCCGATGCAATCGCCCATCTTGACCAGCCCCGGCACATGCCGGGCGGTCAGGATGCCGCTAAGCTGCGCATGGGCGAGGATCGCTGGCTGACCGCTGCGGTCACTGGGCCAGAGCCGGGCGATGGGCTGGCCCTCGGTCACCGCGTCACCCAGATCGACCAGCGGCTCCAACAGGGCCGTGGTCTCGCTAAAGGTGAAGCAGCGCCCGTCAGGCATGTCGAGCATCACGCTTTCGGCCACCTCCGGCTCCCCTTGCAGAATGTCCGCATGGATCAGCAGGTTGCGCGCGCCTTTGCGAGCCACGGCGATGCTCTTGGCCGTCGATGTGCCCGCGCCCCCCAATTCGGTGGTGACAAAGACCTTACCCTGCTCCTCGACCTCGGTGTCGAACATGCCGCGGCTGTCAATCTCTAGCATCTTCATGGAGTAGGGCGCGTTGAACGCCTCCATCGCGGCCATGCAAGCGGCCTCCTGCCGCTTGTCGGGCAGGATATGCGCGGCGGCGAAGGGCAGGAAATCCAGCGTCCGCCCGCCGGAGTGGTAATCCAGCACGATATCGGCCAGCGGCACCAGTTCGGACGCGATGTAATGCGCGATCTTCTGGGTCACCGTGCCGCCGGGGCTGCCCGGAAAGCTGCGGTTCATATTGCCCCCGTCGATGGGCGAACAGCGGCGGCCCGCGGCAAAGGCGGGTTGGTTCATCATCGGCAAGATGATGACCCGGCCCGTGATCTGCGCCGGATTCAGCGTAGCGGCCAGTTCCTGCAAAGCAATCGGGCCTTCGTATTCATCGCCGTGGTTGCCGCCGGTGAGCAGCGCCGTGGGGCCGTCGGCGCCATTGATGACGGTGATGGGGATCATCACGGACCCCCAAGCGCTGTCGTCGCGGCTGTAGGGCAGGCGCAGGAAACCGTGATGCGCGCCGGGTTGGTCAAGCGGGATGGTCGGGGTGATGGGATTGCTGGTCATGCGGAAACAAACAACTTTCGCGGTGTGGTGCAGAAACATTCGTGGCCGGTCTCGGTGATGCGGATCGGCTCGGTGATCTCAAGCCCGCCATCGTCGAGCCAGAGGGCGGGCATGAAATGGAAGGTCATGCCGGGCTCTAGGATCGTCTTGTCGCCACGGCGGAAAGAGATGGTGCGCTCCCCCCAGTCCGGCGGGTAGCTGATGCCGATGGCATAGCCGCAGCGGCTGTCCTTTTCGAATCCCGCCTTGTTCAGCGTGGCGTTGAAGGCATTGGCGATATCCTCGGCCCGGTTGCCGGGTTTGGCCTGTTCGAGACCTGCGTCAATCGCATCCAGCACGGCGCTTTCCGCGTCGCGGTATTTCTGCGGCACATCGCCAAAGAACAGCGTGCGCGACTGGGGGCATTGATAGCGTCGATGCGCGCCTGCGATCTCAAAGAACGTCGCCTCATTGGGCTGCATGGGCCGGTCGTCCCATGTTAGATGCGGGGCGGTAGCGTCCATGCCCGAAGGGGCCATGGGCACGATAGCCGGGTAATCCCCCCAGAACCCCTGTGCGCCGCGAATGCCGGTGGCATAGATCTCGGCCACCAGATCGTTCTTGCGCATGCCCGGCACGGCGACTTCGAGGATGCGGACGTGCATTTCCTCCACGATCCGCGCAGCGCGTTCCATATATTCGATCTCGCGCTCGGATTTCACGGCGCGTTCCCAGTTCACCAACGCCGTGGCATCCATGAAGGTCGCCTTGGGCAGCTTGGCCTTGAGCGTGTCGTGGGCGCGAGCGGAGTAATAGTAATTATCCATCTCGACGCCGATGCGGGCCTGCTCCAACCCCATTTCGCTCAAGAGAGCCGAGAGGTCTTCCATCGGGTGTTTCTCGGGGTTCTGTACGTAGCTGTCGTCATAGCCGCGAATGCAGTCGTCCTCCATGAAGACCGTTCGCCGGGCGCCAAGCGCATCCATGCCGCGGCCCCACCAGACCGGCTCCCCCTCATGGGTCAGGATCACTGCTTGGTAAACATAGAAGGACCAACCGTCATAACCCGAGAGCCAAGACATGTTCGACGGATCGCTGACGACGATGGCATCGAGATTGCGCGCGGCCATGGTCTTGCGCGTTCGGTCGACCCGGCGCTGGTACTCGCTGTTGGTAAAATTCGCCTCATAAGTGGTCATAGGCCAGCCCCTTTCATGTCTGGTTACCCGAATAATGCGATCCGGCCAGAGGGGCCGGGATCACGGAATGATGCCTTGTGCATGGGCGCTTGGCATGTCGCAGTCGAACAGACGGCCATAGCCGTCGGGGCGACCCGACAGCCCGCCCATCCGTTGCAACGCCCAGCACAGCGCTTGGTTAGAGGTCACGACGGGCTTTCCCAGCCGTGCTTCGATCCGGTCGATCACGTCGACGCCGCGCAGGGAGGTGCAGGAGAGGAAAAATGCCTCTACTTCCGCGCCATCCAGCGCAGCGGCGCCGTTTATGATGCTTTCGTCGTCGATCCGCGCCATGTCGCGGTCGTCTTCCAATGCGAAGGCCCCGTTGCGCATGACCTCTAGCCCCTGATCGTTGAAATAGGTGGCCAGCGGCGCGGCGGTTTCCGGCAGATAGGGGGTCAGCATCGCCACCCGCGTCACGCCAAGCGCGGCAAAGCCCGCGATGGCGGCGGAGGCGGGGGTGATGACGGGCACGCCGGGCAGCCCCTCGCCAATCGCCGCGCGCACAGCCGGGTTGCCGATGGCGACCGAGGCCGAGGTGCAGCAAAAGGCGATGGCCGACAGCTGGATGCCCGGCACCAAAAGCGCCGCCGTGCGGGCCATATCGGGGGTCATGGCGCGCAGCCGTTCGGGGGTGGTGGGGTTCTCAAAAGCGATCCGGGCCACATGCAGCGCCGCCTGCGCCGGGTCGATCAGCCGCGCGGCGTCGCGTTCAAAGGTCATGTCGGTCGACAGCAGCATCGCCCCCAGCCGCACGGGGTCATCTTCACGCAAACGGCAATCAAGCGTCTCGCTTTGCACAGGGGGTGTCACCTGAATATTCCTTTGACCTAGACGACAAGCACGGGGCATTTCGCGAGCCCCGTAACCTTGTGAGAGACCGACCCCAAGAGATAGCTGTCGCCCGTGGCTCCAAGGCCGCGCGAGCCGATGACGATCAGGTCAACCTCATGTTTCTTGGCAAATTCCGTTACCGCCCGCGCGGGGCGGCCAGAGCGGACGAAGGCGCGGACATTCTCGACGCCCGCGTCTTTCATCAGTTGCTTGCCGTGGGTGATAATCTCGGTCGCATGGGCCTGCATCGCGTCGTCGATATTGCCCGGATCGTTCACCCGCACCATCGAGAGCGACGCCTCCAGCATTGAATGATGCCGGTAGATCGTCAAAAGCGTCACTTTCGCCCCGGTCAGCTTGGCCATCTCTGCCGCCTTCATCAGCGCGCGGTCGGCATTCACCGAGCCGTCATAGGGGGCGAGGATATGGGTGAACATGACGCTCTCCTCTTATTTCGCAAAGGCCAGATCGCGCAGGAACAGGGCGATCTGCGGGAAAAAGATCAGGGCAACCGAGACGCTCAGCAGCATGATGATGAAGGGCGGGGTGCCGCGGATGACTTCCATATAGGGCCGTTTGAAGACCGCGATGGCGGTGAAGATGTCACAGCCGAAGGGCGGCGTGGCCGAGCCGATGGCGACTTGCAACGTGATGACGGTGCCGACCAGCACCGGGTCGAGGCCGACCGAGTCCACCACCGGGGCAAAGATCGGCACGAAGACGAGGATCACGACAATGGGGTCCACGAACATACAGCCGATGAAGAAGGCCGCCGAGATCACGAAGAGCACGCCAATCGGTCCCATGCTGTCGATCCCGATGCCGGTCAGCACCGCTTGGGGGATCTGCGCGAAGGAGATAACCCAAGAGAATGCCGCACCCGCCGCGACGAGGATGAAGACCACGGCGGTAATCAGCCCGGTCGATTTTGCGGTCTCATAGATGCCGGCAAAGTCGATTTCCCGAAAGACGATCATCTCAAGGAAAATGGCATAGAGCACGCAGGCCGCCGCCGCCTCGGTCGGGGAGAAGACACCGCCGTAGATGCCGCCGATGATGATCGCCGGGAAGCCCAGCGGCCAGAGCGCTTGACGCACCGCGCGGAAACGCTCGCCCCATGTCGCTTTCTCTTCGGTGGGGACGTTATGGCGGTAGGCGTAGATCACCGAATAGATCGAGAAGAGCGCGAGGATCAGCAGGCCGGGGCCGATGCCCGCGATGAAGAGTTCGGCAATCGACGTGTTGGAGACGACGCCGTAGATGATCATTCCGATGGAGGGCGGGATCAGGAATGCGATGTCGGAGGAGTTCACGATCAGCGCCAGGACGAAACTGTCTTTGTAGCCCGCCTTAAGCATCCGGGGCCGCAAGGGCGAGCCAACGGCGACGACCGTCGCCTGTGTGGAGCCCGAGACCGCGCCAAACATGGTGCAAGCCGCAGCGGTGGCGACCGCGAGACCGCCTTTCATATGGCCGACGAAGGACATCACCATATCGATCAGCCGCCCGGCGGATTGGCCCCGCGTCATGATGTCGGCGGCAAAGATGAACATCGGCACGGCAATCAGCGAGGCGGGTCTGACCCCCGCCATCATCTGCTGCACCATCGTCTCAAGCTGGCCGAAACCGCCGAAGAGCGAATAGAAACCGACGAAAGCCCCCACGATCAGCGGGATCATCATGGGAAAGCCGAGCAGCAGCAGAACGACCATGACAGAGAAAATGGTGACGGCCATGGCTCAGACCTCCCGCTCGTTGTCGTCGTAGCCTTCGAGAACGCTGGTCGACAGGTAAATATCTGGTTCAATGATGTTTTTGATCGCGGTCAGCAGGTATTGCAGCCCGGTCATGAAAAAGCCGAAAGGCACCCAGACCAGCGTCCACCAGACCGGCACTTGCAGGGCGGGCAGCAGGCGACCGCGTCCGGCTTGGGTCATGATGTATTGCAGCGCGTACCACGCGAGGCCGAACATGAAGACGGCGGTGACGAAGGCAATAAAGATCATCAGCGCTTTGCGGGGGCGCGGGGGCAGGGCGTCGAAAATCGCCGACATGCGGATATGCCGCCCGTGCCGCGCGGCATAGGAAATGCCCGCGAAGGTGATGAGGATGATCAGGATGCTGTTCAGCTCTTCGGAAAAGAAGATCGAGCTTTGAAAGACGAAACGGCCCACGACATTGGCGATCGTATTGGCGGCCATCAACAAAACACCAGCGGCGAGCATCACAGACTCAAGCCAGCTGATCGCATTGTCGATGGTGCCCAGAGGGCCGGGGAGGGTGGATTTATAGGTGCCCACGGGGGCGTCATCGGTGCCGGTGGTATCTGTCTGAGATTGCAGTTGCGAACTGTGGTTGTCTTCCGTCACCGGCGTCATCCCGTAGATGGTTCAAATGGATCGCGTCAAAATAAGGTCACCCCCCGGCGATGCCGGAGGGTGAGAAAGGTATTTACTTGACGGCTTCAAGGTCTGCCTTGAATTGCTCAAGGATTTCCTTGCCGCTGTCGCCTGTCATTTCGATGAAGGCTTCTTCGACCGATGCGGCCTTGTCTTTGAAGGGCTGACGCTCTTCTTCGGACAGGATGTTGATCTGCATATCGGGCTTCGCCTTGGCGATGTTGTCCAGCGACTTCTGCTGCAGGCCGGACTGGTATTCGAGAATGTAGTCGAATGCCGCGTCAGAGGCGTTTTGAACGACCTCTTTGTCCTCATCGGACAGGCCGTCATAGAAATCCTTGTTGGCCATCACAGCGGTGGTGAAGTTGTTGTGGCCGATGCAGGTGATGACCTCGGTCACCTCATACATTTTGGTGGATTCCAGATAGAAGCCGGGGTTCTCCTGACCCTGAATGATGCCGGTTTGCATCGCGCCATAGACTTCGCCCCATGGCAGCGGTGTTGGCGTGGCACCAAAGGCTTTGTAGCTTTCCACCAAGAGCGGGTTGGTCATGACGCGAAACTTGACTTCATTGAGGTCTTCGGGCGTTTTGACCGGCTCTTGCGTGGTCATGCAAACGTCACCCTCGGGGAACATCTTGAGCAGTTCCAGACCCTGCTCTGCATAAAGCTCGGGGAACATTTCGTTGATGGCCTTGGAGGTGCGGAAGAACTCGAACAGTTCCTCGTCGTCCTGCGGCAGCAGGTAGGGCACGAAGAAGACCTGCGCCTCGGGGATCAGCGCGCCGGTGAAGCCGGGGGATTGGTCCACGAACTGAAGGATACCGGCCTGCGCCTGTTCCATCGTGTCAACGGATTCACCCAAGGTGCCATAGGGAAAAAGCTGCACTTCGTGGTCGGAGTTCGCTTCGACCTCTTCCTTGAATTTCTGGGCGTATTTGCCCTGCACCTCGTCCAGTGCCTCTTCGAATGCATAGCGCCACGTGTCGGCGGAGGCCGCGCCTGCGACGCTTGTCACGGCTGCGAGGATACCCCCGGTGATAACGGTCTTGAAATTAGCCATCTGTCTCCCTTTCATTTATTGCCCGCGCAGCACAAAGGCCGCAGCGAAACTAATGTCCTGACTGCTAGATCATTTAAACCGATCCCAATCATGTCAATGTGAATATTGATCCATGACAATTTGAGACGCTCTCACAGTCATTCCGCCCCACCCCTGTTGCGTAATCTTGCATCGATCATGCGAATCCCCCGGGCGAATTCGGGAAAGGATTGCCCCCCGATCGAGACGCGAAGCCCCGGGTGGCGGTCTGGTGGGCCGATGGCGAAACTGGCCCCATTGGCTACGGCGACCCCGCTTTCGCGGATGGATTTGACCAGTTCGGCCTCTTCGTAAATGTCATGACAGGGCAGCCAGAGGTGCAGCCCGTTCGAACTGGTCCGCATGTCGAGGCCGCGAAACACATTGGCGGCGAAATCGGCGCGGTCGCGCAGGGCCAGTTGCTGACGGTTGAGCAGGGTTTCGGCGGTGCCTTCTTCGATCCAGCGCCCGGCGATCTCGGTCATCATATTGGTGGCCATCCAACTGGTCACCATATGCCGGTTGGCCGCCGAGGCCCCAAGGTGATCCGGCACCACAAGATAGCCGACCCGTAGCCCCGGCAGCAGGCATTTGGTGAGGCTGGTGAAATAGAGCACCCGTTCCGGGGCCATTGCGGCCATTGGCGGCGGCGGCGCGTCTTGCAGCGGCCCCCATGATTGGTTCTCGATGATCAGCAGGTCATGGCGTCTTGCCACCTCGATCACCGCGGCGCGGCGGCTTTCCGTCATGGTAAAGGCCAGCGGATTGGCGCCATTGGGGATCAGGTAGACGGCCTTCACCGGCTCTTTCGCGCAGATCCGCTCCAGCGCTTCGGGGCAGATGCCGCCCGCGTCGACGGTCACCCCTTGCAGGCGGATGCCCAAAAAACGGGCGAGGGGGCGCAGGGTGTGATGGCCGATGTCTTCGCTGACGATCAGATCGCCCGGTTGTGCCGCCGTCATCATCGCCACGGTCATCGCGCTGGTGCTGCCGTTGGTGGGGATCACCGCCATCCCCTCCAGATCCAGCCCGCAGAGCGAGAGCCAGCGCCGCACTGCGCTGCTGCTGTCCCCGGCGCGGAGGTCTTGGCGAAACCCGCCCATCATCGCGCGGGGCAGGGAGCGGGCCATGGCGCGGAGTGTCTTTTGCATCGCCTCTTCATGGGCGTGATCCAGCACAGGTTTCAAGATCGACATATCCAGCAACCGCCCGGCGGCCTTGCGGCTGACGAAGGGCATGGAGATCTCATCGCTCGCCGCGCGCACGAAAGTGCCGCGACCCACCTCTCCGACGATCTTACCCGCCTCGACCAGCTTGTCATAGGCGCGGCTCACGGTTTGCACGCTCAGCGACAGGTCAAAGGCCATCTGCCGCTGCGTCGGCAGGCGGTCTCCGGGTTTGAGCACGCCATTCTGTATCGCCGTTTCAATCGCCTGAACGAGTGAACGATAGGCAGGGCGGGTCAGGGATCCGGGGTCTGGGCGCCATTTTGTCATGATCTGGATGATCACCACAATCATGACAATTGACAAGTCCGGCATGCGCTCGCATGAAGCGGATATGAGCTTTGTCAAACTCGATAAGCGCGATATCGCGGTGCTGTCGATCCTCTCTCGCGAGGGGCGCATCGCCAAATCCGCGCTTGCCGACAAGGTCAACCTGAGCGCTACCGCCTGCGGCGAACGGCTGTCACGGCTGGAGGCTGCGGGCATCATCACCGGCTATCAGGCCCATGTCGCCCTGCGCCGCATCGCCCCGCATGTCACCGTCTTTGTGCAGGCCGAATTGGGCAACCACCGGGCCGAGGCGTTTCAGCGGTTCGAGGCCGTGATCGCGCAGCATGATGAGATCGTGCAGTGCTGGGCCTTGGGCGGCGGCTTTGACTATCTGCTACAGGTCGTCACCCGCGACATCGACAGCTACCAACGTCTGATGGATGCGCTGTTGGATCAGCAGGCCGGGCTGAGCCGCTACTTTACCTATGTCGTCACCAAATCGGTCAAATCGGCGCCGTTGCCGCTGTCGCTGCTGCTGCCCGAGGGCGAAAGCTGAGTCGCCGTAGTTTTTGCGGCGGGCCGGGGGCTGCGCCGCAAAACCTCCTGCCGATCGGCTGATATTCGGTCAAACCCGCGCCGCATCCTGCCTTACCTTCGGGGCAATTCATCCCAAGGAGGTGCCCGATGACCAAGATGATCCCAACCCCCGCCGATGGTCTGCCCGCGCTGACGCGGGGCGCATTGGCTCGCCACTTTGCCTATGTCGATGGCGCATGGGTCGCGGGGGCGCAGAGCGATGATTTCAAGGTGACCGATCCGGCCAGCGGCGCGGTGCTGGGGGCGGTGGCCAAGCTTAGCGCCGAGGACAGCCGCGGCGCGGTGGATGCCGCCCATGCTGCATTTCCCCACTGGTCGGGCCTTCTGCCGCAAGAGCGCGGCGCGATCCTGCGCCGCTGGCGCGACCTGATGCTGGAGAACCGGGAGGATCTGGCGCGGATCATGACCGCCGAACAGGGCAAACCCATCTCCGAGTCGCGCGGCGAGATCGACTATGCCGCCTCCTTCTTTGAGTTCTATTCCGAAGAGGCCCGCCGCCCGAATATCGAAGGCGTCACCTCGCATCTGCCAGATGCCGAGGTGGAAATCTGGCGCGAGCCGGTGGGCGTGGCCGCGCTGATCACGCCGTGGAACTTCCCCTCTGCCATGCTGACCCGCAAGGCGGGGGCGGCGCTGGCCGCAGGCTGCACCGTGGTGGCGCATCCTTCGGCAGAGACGCCCTTCTCGGCGCTGGCGCTGGCCGAATTGGGCGAACAGGCAGGGCTACCAAAGGGGGTGTTCAACGTCGTCACCGGCGAGGCGCCCGAGATCGTGAAACCGTGGATGGAGGACACCCGCGTGCGGGCCATCTCTTTCACCGGCTCCACCGAGATCGGCAAACTGCTGTACCGTCAGGCATCGGACAGCGTGAAACGTCTGGTGCTTGAACTGGGCGGCCATGCGCCTTTCATCATGTTCGATGATGCCGATATGGACCGCGCCGTCGAAGAGGCGATCAAGGCTAAGTTCGCCACTTCCGGTCAGGACTGCCTCGGCGCGAACCGCTTCTTCATTGCCCGCGACAGCTATGCCACCTTCTGCGCGCGGTTCACCGCCGCGACCGAAGCGCTCACCGTCGGCATCGGGGCGGATGACCCCGACATCGGCCCGTTGATGAACGAGAAAGCCGTGGCCAAACAAGAAGAACACGTCAAAGATGCGCTTGACCGTGGGGCGCGGCTGCTTTGTGGTGGCAAGCGTCACGCGGCGGGGCCGCTGTTCTTTGAGCCGACGGTGCTGGCGGACGTGCCGCCCGATGCGCTGATCATGCGCGCGGAAACCTTTGGCCCCGTGGCCGCCATCGCGGCCTTCGACAGCGAGGATGAGGCGATCCAGCGGGCCAATGACACGGAGTATGGGTTGGTGGCCTATGTCCACAGCCAAGACCCCCGCCGCATCTACCGCGCCAGCCGGGCGCTATGTTTCGGCATGGTGGCGGTGAACCGCACCAAGGTGACCGGCGCGCCGATCCCCTTTGGCGGCACGAAACAATCGGGGATCGGGCGCGAGGGATCGCGGCTGGGGCTCGAAGCCTTTACGGAAGTCAAATACGTCTGCCGTGACTGGGCCTAAGATTTAAAGGATACGGCGCAAAGGCGCGCCGGAAGAAAGGAAAGACCAATGCTGAAGAACGATATGCTCGAACAATGGGACCGTGAAAATTTCTTTCACCCCTCCACCCATCTGGCGCAGCACGCCCGCGGCGAAAGCCCGACCCGTGTGATCAAGACCGCCAAGGGCAGCCATATCACCGACCGCGACGGCAACGAATTGCTCGACGCTTTCGCGGGCCTCTACTGTGTGAACGTGGGCTATGGCCGCACCGAGATTGCCGAGGCGATTGCCGAGCAGGCGCATGAACTGGCCTATTACCACTCCTACGTCGGCCATGGCACCGAGGCGAGCATCACCCTGTCCAAGATGATCCTCGACCGCGCGCCCGAAGGCATGAGCAAGGTTTATTTCGGCCTTGGTGGCTCGGACGCGAATGAGACGAACGTCAAGCTGATCTGGTATTACAACAACATCCTTGGCCGCCCCGAGAAGAAAAAGATCATCTCGCGCTGGCGTGGCTATCACGGCTCGGGGCTGGTGACCGGCTCGCTCACCGGGTTGGAGCTGTTCCACAAGAAATTCGACCTGCCGCTGGCGCAGGTGGTCCACACTGACGCGCCCTATTACTACCGCCGCCCCGACGCCAACATGAGCGAGGCAGAGTTCACCGCCCATCTTGTGGGCGAGTTGGAAGTGCTGATCGAACGCGAAGGGGCCGACACCATCGCCGCCTTCATCGGGGAGCCGGTTCTGGGCACCGGAGGCATCGTGCCGCCGCCCGAGGGCTATTGGGCCGCCGTGCAAGAGGTGCTGAACAAGCATGACATCCTGCTGGTCGCGGATGAGGTCGTCACCGGCTTTGGTCGTCTGGGGTCGATGTTCGGCTCGGATCACTACGGGATGAAGCCTGACCTGATCACCATCGCCAAGGGGCTGACCTCGGCCTATGCGCCGCTGTCGGGCTCCATCGTGGGCGACAAGATGTGGAAGGTGCTGGAGCAGGGCACCGATGAAAATGGCCCAATCGGCCACGGCTGGACCTATTCGGCCCACCCCATCGGCGCGGCTGCGGGGATCGCGAACCTCAAGCTGATCGACGAGCTGAAGCTGATTGAGAATGCCTCGGACGTGGGCGGCTATCTGAATGCGCAGATGAAGGCGGCATTGGGCGATCACCCCAAGGTGGGCGACATCCGGGGCGAAGGCATGCTCTGCGCCGTGGAGCTGGTCGAAGACCGCGACGGCCGCACGCCTTTCGATCCGACGCGCAAAGTGGTGCCGACCATCGTCGGCGATATGGTCAAGGCCGGTGTCATCGCCCGCGCCATGCCCCAAGGCGACATCATCGGTTTCGCGCCGCCCTTCTGCCTGACCCGCGAAGAAGCGGATAAGGTCGTGGGGGTCACCGCCGACGCGATCAAGGCGACCTTGGGCTAAGGGTTAAAGCTACGAGACACTGGAGCGGCCCGGCGGAAACGTCGGGCCGTTTGCATTGGAGGGAATCACACCCGCGAGAGGTGCTGCAGCTAGACCGATCAGAAATGAAAAAACGGTAAACAGGGCCGTTCATCGGGCCAAATTCCCCCGATATGGAAACAGTGCCCCGGTTTGTCGCCTATTTACTAAGAATTCGCCAAAATTAGGCCACAGTTCCCAGAGAAATTAGAAGAAAGCAGCGGTCCGTCCAGTTTGGGGCCAAAGATTTTTATCTGTGGAGAGATGTAATGAGAATTCTGGCGGTGGATGACGATCCGATTATCCTCGAATTGCTTGGGCAATTTGTAGAGATCATCGGCGCGCATGACCTGACGACCGCCCCATCGGCTCTGCATGCGGTTGATATGTTGGGCGATCCCAACCTCGGGCCGATTGATTGCTTCATGCTTGATATTCAGATGCCGGGCATGGATGGGATCGAACTGGCGCAGCACATCCGCAATTCGGCGCGCCATGCCGATACGCCGATCCTGATGCTCACCGCGATGTCCGACAAACGCTATATCGACGCCGCCTTTGCCGCCGGGGCGACCGACTATGTGACTAAGCCTTTCGAGATTGCCGAACTCAAGGCCCGCATCGGGCTGGTCGAAGGCATGGTGAAAGAGCGTCAGCAGCGGACCAAAAAGATCTTCGCCGCCAAGACCATCGCCGATCAGGCGACGCATATGGAGCTGTTCGAGCCGGTCCCGATCTATGACGTGGACAATGTGATCGACTATACCGCGATGGAGAACTACGTCGCCCAATTGTCGCGCAGCGCGCTTTTCGGCTCCACCGCCTTCGCCTTCACCATCCGCGAGGTCGATGCCTTCCACGCGACGATGACCTCTTTCGAGTTCTATAGCCTTGTCTCAGATGTGGCCGAAATCCTGTCCGATACGCTCGTCGATCATCAGGTGCTGATGTCCTACGCGGGCAATGGCACTTTCGTATGCGTTACAGAGAGCGGCTGGCGCCCGAATATGGGCGGTTTGATGGATGCGGTTAACTTTGAGTTGTCTCAAACCGAATTGTTCGACAATAATGGCGAGCGTGTTCACCCGCGTGTCAGCGCGGGAGAGGCCGTGCGGCTGATCTGGAAGAGCGGCAATTCCGTCATGGATGCGCTGGCGCAGGCCCATGCGAGTGCAGAAGCCGCCAGTGAGGCGCATACGAGATCGCTCAATGATTTTTGGCAGAATGATCAACAAGCATGACTAAAATGTTAGCGGAACTTCCCGGCATAGAGCGCATCAGACAGCGCTTTGTCGAAATGCTGGACGAGCGTCAGACGCTGATCGCAACCCATGGGTTGGCCGCCTGGGACGGGACCACCGTAGACGAAATCAAAAGCAATCTGGCCAGCGCGCAGGCCATTCTGCACCAGATCGCGGGCAGTGCCGGGTCCCTCGGCTTCGAAGAGCTGGGCCGTCTGGCGCGCAAATGCGAAACGCAGATTGTCGAGCATCTGGCCGGACCGCGCGCCAATCACGCGGATTGCCCGATCGAGATCATCTCGGAACTGGATGGGTTCGTCGCCCATTGCCGGCAGGAAATCGACGCCCACGCCTAAGGGCGC
The DNA here is from genome assembly GCF_043557225.1 of Sulfitobacter sp. 1A13496. Taxonomy (NCBI): domain Bacteria; kingdom Pseudomonadati; phylum Pseudomonadota; class Alphaproteobacteria; order Rhodobacterales; family Roseobacteraceae; genus Sulfitobacter; species Sulfitobacter sp. 1A13496. The sequence goes on from NZ_JBIFFP010000002.1 coordinate 139,510, forward strand.
GGCGCCCGGTATTGAGCCGGTCCAAAACTTACTGACAATTCATCGCAAACCCGCCAGGAAGGGCAGGCCAAAGGCAAGTCGGCTTAGCCTGCTTGCATCGCCGCCTTGACCTGATCCGCCAGCGAGATCGGATCGAAGGGTTTGCTGATCACGTCAGCCGCCCCCAGATCACGAAGCTCTTCGATCTCATTATGCTGGGCACGGGCGGTCATGAAGATCGCGGGCACGTCGCGCAGGCTCTCCATCTCGCGCATCTTTTCAAGCGTCTGGCGACCGGTCATGCCGGGCATCATCATATCGAGCAGGATCACATCGGGCGTGTAGGACTGAACCTGATTCAGCGCCGCTTCCCCGGTCTCGCATTGGACGACGTCAAAATCGCCGCTCAGTTCAAGCGCCATCAGCGCGATTTCACGAATATCGGCGTCATCCTCGACGTGCAGCAGTTTGATCATTCCATACTCTCTCTAGGAGGCTTCGCGCAGCAACGCGGCCGGTTCCTCTGCCGCTACCTGAGAATTTTTCTTCGGCAGGGTAAAGTAAAATGTCGTACCAAATCCCTCACGGCTGTCAAAACCTATTTTACCGCCGAGATTCTCGACGATGGCTTTGCAAACGCTAAGGCCCAGCCCGGTGCCGCCTTTGTCGGCCCGGTTGGAATTGGACAGATCGGCAAACCGCTGGAACACCTTGTGCTGCTCGGAAGCCGGAATGCCGGGGCCACGGTCCGCCACGGAGATGCGCAATTCGTCGTCATTCTCTTCGGCGCGGATGGTCACGCGCTCTCCGGGTTTGGAAAATTTGGCCGCGTTCGACAGGAAGTTCGTCAGCACCTGAATGACCCGGTTCGGATCCGTGGTCACTGTCTGCAGGTCGTCGGTGCCTTCGACCTGAATGCGCACGCCGTGGCGCTGCTCAAGCGAGGCGTTGGCGGCGCTGGTCTCATGAAGCAGCTCGGCAATATCGACTTCCTCAAGATTGAATTCCAGCCGCCCGTTGGCGATTTTTTCAAGATCGAGGATGTCGTTGATGATCAGCACAAGCCGGTCGGCGTTGCGGTGGGAGATCTCCAGCAAGGCACGCGCCTTGCTGGGCAATTCGCCCGCCGCCCGCGACAAGAGCAGCCCCATGGAGCCCTTGATCGAGGTCAGGGGCGAACGTAGTTCGTGACTGACCATCGAGATGAACTCCGACTTCATCCGCTCTTCGTTGATGATATCCGAAATGTCATGCAGCATGATCAGGAACCGCCCCGCCGCCCCGCCGGTGGGCAGCAGCTTGATCGTAATTTGGAAATGGTTGCCAAACAGTTGCGTGTCGAACTGCGTCATCGCTTTGCCCGACTTTTTCAGCGCGCGGCAGGCGTCCAGCAGGGCCGGGTTGTCGCTTTCCTCGGTCAGGGTTTCGAGCGTTTGCGTGCGGTAGCTGTCCTTGCTCCAGCCGGTGCGGCTCATGGCGACGCGGTTCATATAGCTGAACCGCTCTGTCTCGGCGTCGACGATCCAGATGTCATCGCGCAACTCATAAAGCGTTTCCGCTGTGTCGCGTTCGGCCAAAAGTTCGTTGGCGTGGGTTACATCGGTACGGGCCGAAATCGACCCGGCCCAAGCGCCCTTTTTGTCGAAAAGTGGCATCACGGTGCACTGCGTCTGGATCACCCGACCATCGGCGCAGCGCAGCGGGGTTTCGCCCTGCCACGTCTTGCCAGCCATCAGGGTGGCGCGGATTTCTGCGGCAAGTTCGCGAAACTCTTCTTGGTAAAGCATCGACACAGGCTGGCCGATCAATTGATCGCGGGTGTAGCCTGTCAGTTCGATGAAACGGTCGTTGACCTGTTCCAGCATCCCGCCCGTATCAACGATGTTCACGATGGCATGGCTGTCGAATACTCTAAGCCTTTGTTCCATATCTGAATTATCGGCAGGAGACTGCGGGTTTGCTTGCAATGCGGTCGCGGCAAAGGGCGTGAGCCCCGCCAGAATGATCGCACCGACGACGGGGATAACCTCCCCCATTTGGCCCGCGAAAAGTGCGGATGTTGCGGTGTACCAGCTGCCGGAAATGGCAGTGCCCAGAAAAAATGTGGCGGCGGTACGCTTGGTAAATGGCTTTGACGACACTTGGAATTCCTCGCCCCGAAGCGGACATGCTTAAAACTATAGCATGACTTGTGCATTGTAATTTAATCAAAATGCCAGAGCATATTGGCAATAATATGGCATGTCGCACTTTAGCGTCACTCCGCTGAAATGCCACGGTTTATAATGCGCCGGTTAAGAGGCGCGGGCGGTTGTCCCCGTAATTGAGTTGACCACCGAGCTGATCCCGCTCCGTGATTTGACAAGGTTGATCCCCACGCGGGGGTCGGGTTCGCGGTTGTTGTCTGCGGAAAGGCTGATGATTTTGGCCGCGGGATGCAGGCGGGTGATATCTTCCAACAAAGAACGTGCATCGCCGTCGGGCAGGGACCAATCAAGGATCACGACGTCGAGTTCATCCTGGCCGATCAACTGTCGCGCTTGGGCAAGGTTGGTGACATTGGTCACCTCTGCCACGCTGTCCAACCCGGTGCGGATCACCTCGGCGAAGTCGATGTCGTCTTCGATATGCAACACGCGCAGCTTAGTGTCCCGCTCCTCCGCTTCCGCGTCGGGTGTGGCGGGCGTTTGCGCGATCTGCGCCTCGGCGATGGGGCAGGTGAACCAAAAGACGGTGACGCCGTTGGGGATGCTTTCGAACCCGATGGTGCCGCCTTGGCGTTTGATGATCTGCCGCGTGATGTTGAGCCCCAGCCCGGTGCCGCCCTTGGCGCGGGTGTCGGAGCCATCAGCCTGCGAGAAAGCCTGAAAGATGCGCGGGCGGAAGTTTTCCGGCACGCCGGGGCCGGTGTTCTGGATAAAGACGATGGCCCGGTCCCCCAGCCGCTCGGCGCGGATTTGCACCTCGCTCTCGGCATCGGAGTATTTGCAGGCGTTCGAAATCAGATTGGCCAGCACCTGCCGGGTGCGGCTTTCATCCACCCGAACTGTCAGCGGCTTGTCGGGCAGTTGCAGGCCCAAGGTGTTGTTATGGGTGATCGCAAAGGGTGACATTTCGTTGACCGAGTCGGTGATCACCTTGTTCAGGTCGACATCATGGAAGTCGAACTGCACTTCGCCCGATGAAATCTTCTCAAGGTCGAGAATGTCGTTCACGATATGCGACAGGCGGTCGGCATTGCTGCGGGCGATGTCGATCAGGCGGATATGCGCGGGGAGGAAGCGGCTGTTGTCCGTGGTGTCGATCAGCCCCAAAGCGCCTTTGATCGAGGTCAGCGGCGTGCGCAGCTCATGGCTGACGGTCGAGACGAACTCGCTCTTGATCTGTTCCAGCTTCTTTTGGTCGGTGATGTCGTTGATTTGAACGATAAAGACATAGCCGCGGGCGTTCTTGTCATAGGTCCAAGAGACGTTGAACAGGCCCCAGCGTTCATAGCCCAGCTTGTGGGTGATGCGGTATTCGGCCTGATAGGTCTGCGAACTGCGGGAATCGACCAGCCCGCGCACCTCACCGTAGAGCTTTTGCAGATCGCCCTCGGGCATCAGATCGCCCAGTTTGGTGTTCGACAAAAGCTCTTCTTCGCTATAGCCGCAAAGGGTGCAAAGCGCGCTGTTGACGCTGTTGAACACGCCGCCTTCGCCCAAGATCGCCATGCCCACCGGGGCCGCGGCCAGCACTTGGCGAAACCGCCGCTCGCTGGTTTCAAGCGCGTTGCGGGCGTGGACGATGTCGGTCACATCGGTTTGGGTGCCGACCATCCGCAGGGCGGTGCCGTTTTCATCGCGTTCGGTCACCACCGCGTCAGAGCGCATCCAACGCCACTCACCGGTGCCGATCTTCAGCCGGTATTCGGTGACGGAACGTTGTTGCTGCCCCGAGATGCAGGCCTGATCAGTCTGGGTCAGCAGAGGCAGGTCATCCGGGTGGACACGTTTGAGGAATTCCCCCTGCGGGTCGGGCAGCCGCTCGAAATCCGCCATTCCCAGAATGCGCCGCCATGTGTCGGACACCTCGGATTTGCCGGTGCGCAGGTCGATGTCGAAAACCCCGATCTGCGCGCCTTCGAGGGCGAGGTCATAGAGCGCCTTGTTCCGCGCCAGCTCATCCTGCACCGCCAGTTCCGAGGTCAGGTCACGCACGATTGCGGTCACCCGCCGTTCGCCGGTGTGGGTGGTCCAATTGTTGCGTTGCAGATCAAGCTTGAGGTCTTGGCCAAAGCAGGTCTTGCCCGCCGCGTTGACCTGTTCGTGGTCGTGATCCTCAACCAGATCGGTGACGAGTTCGCCAAACTCCATCCCCTTGAGCGCCTCATGCCCATAGCCAAAGCAGACCAGCGCCGCTTGGTTGGCAAAGAGCACCCGGTCATTGCTGTCGAGCAAGAAGATGGGCGTTACCGCGTTTTCGATAACGGCGCGGTTTTCCTCTTCATGGGCGTCGATCTGGCGTTCGCGCAGCACGGCAAGCTCGCTCAGTGCGGCGCTGCGCTGGCGCAGGCTGCGGAAGGCCACGAAGAACAGGATCGCCAGAAGGATGCCAGAGACCAGCAGGATTTCCGGCACCGCGCTATGGGTGGCGCGGTCAAAGCTGGCGGTGCTGACATGGACAACGGTCCAAGGGCGGCCAAAGCGTTCGATGGTCTGGGTGATGCTGTGGTGGCCGGTGGCGATGCCTTCGGGCGTGCTGTCAAAAATCCGGTTTTCGGGGGCCGTGATCAGCCCATCGTAGACTTGGATGTCATAGGACTCTCCCTGAGCCGGGGTCAGCCTGGACAACAGGTTCGCCCCCACAAAGGGCGCATAGACCCAACCGATGAAACCGGCGGTCTCCTGCGCCGGGCTGTTGTCGGCGGCGAAGACCGGGCGCAGCAGCAGGAAGCCGGGCTGGCGGGTCTTGTCCTGCACCAGCAGGATGCGCGGCGTCAGCTTCGGCTCTCGCGTCTCACGGGCGCGCAGGGCGGCGCGGCGGCGGTCTTCGTTAAAGCTGATATCAAGGCCCACGGCCTCTGCATTCGGCCCTTGGGGGTAGATATACTGGATCACCATCTTCTCGGCATTGCCGGTGTCGGGGTGAATCCGGAAATCCTCGATCCCGAGGGCGGTGACCTTTTCGATGAACGCCTCTTCGGTGCCTATGGCGACGGGGGCAACAAAGCCGATGCCGTTGATGCCGGGCAGGAAGCTGTCGATCTCCAGCGTATCGACGTAATGCGCGAAGTCGCTGGCTGTCACCTCGTCCGAGGCGTTCATGAACGCGGCGATGCCATTGAGGCTTTGCAGATAGGTATGCATCCGCGCATCAAGGCTTTTCAGGCTTTCCTCGGCGATGCGATCAAAGGCCCGGTCGGCGGCGGCATCATTGCTGCGACTGCTGTAGAGGAACACCCCAAAGGTGATGGCGAGACATCCGAGCAAGAGTATGAATTCGGGTCGCCGCACCAGTTCAAGCCTTTGTTTCTGGACACCAAATGGCGGCAAAATTTTTCCCCGAAATGAACGTCGCGCATCGCGGGGGGGGTATGTCCAATCCGGTCATATTCACCCATGGGTCGAAAAAATCAACAAACGGATTCGCCGCGCATGCAAAGCGCGGTGAATGTGGCTTTGCGGCAAAGGCCGCGGGAGGCCGCGCGATTTACGACAGGGATTGTGACCCGTCACCGCGCGCTCTACCAATGACGGGCCGGGGAGGCGGGACAGAATATCGGGAGAGAGCAGCATGAACGATGAGACGCAGCTAGAGGGCCGCTATGACTATATCATCGTCGGTGCGGGCACCGCGGGCTGTGTCTTGGCCAACCGTCTCAGCGCCGATCCGGCCAATCGGGTTCTGCTGCTCGAAGCCGGGGGGGATGACAACTATCACTGGGTGAAGGTGCCGGTGGGGTATCTTTACTGTATCGGCAATCCGCGCACGGATTGGATGATGAAAACCGCGCCCGAGGCGGGGTTGAACGGGCGCTCTTTGGCCTATCCGCGGGGCAAGGTGCTGGGCGGCTGCTCGTCGGTGAACGGCATGATTTACATGCGCGGGCAGGCGGCGGACTATGACCATTGGCGGCAACTGGGCAATGCCGGGTGGAGCTGGGACGACGTGCTGCCCTATTTCCTGAAATCCGAGGATCACCATGCGGGCGGCAGCGAGATGCACCGCGCGGGGGGCGAGTGGAAGGTCAGCAAGCAGCGCCTGCGGTGGGACATTCTGGAGGCCGTGCAAGGCGGCGCGCGGGAGTTCGGGATCGAGCCGCGGGCCGATTTCAACGATGGCGACAACGAAGGTTCGGGCTTTTTCGAGGTGAACCAGAAGGGCGGGGTGCGCTGGAACACGGCGCGCGGTTTCCTGCGCCCCGCAATGAAGCGCCCGAACCTGCGGGTGATCACCCATGCGCATACCGATGGGCTGGTCTTGGACGGCAAGCGTGTGACCGGCGTGCGTTTCACCCATAAGGGCCGCACGATGCGCGCCGAGGCCGAGGGCGAAGTGTTGCTTTCAGCGGGGGCGATCAATTCGCCCAAGATCCTTGAGCTGTCGGGGATCGGGCAAGGTGACCTTTTAGGCGGCATGGGGATCAACACGCTGCACGATCTGCCCGGCGTTGGGGAGAACCTTCAGGATCATTTGCAAATCCGCACTGTCTACAAGGTGCAGAACACCAAAACGCTCAACACGATGACCCATTCGATCTGGGGCAAGGGCCGGATGGGGTTGGAATACCTCCTGCGCCGCAGCGGTCCCTTGGCGATGGCGCCCAGCCAGTTCGGCATGTTCACCAAGTCCGACCCCGCGCTTGAGACGCCGGATCTGGAGTATCACGTGCAGCCCCTGTCGACCGACAAGCTGGGGGATCCGCTGCACCCTTTCCCCGCGATCACCGTCTCGGTCTGTAACCTGCGGCCCGAAAGCATCGGCTCTTGCCATCTCACCAGCCGCGACAGCGCGGTGCAGCCCGATATCCGGCCGAACTACCTTTCTGCCGAGAATGACAAACGCGTGGCGGTCACGGCGATGAAACAGGCGCGTCACATCATGACGGCCAAGGCGCTGCGCCCCTATGCGCCCGAGGAAATCCTGCCCGGCCCCGCCGTGCAGAGCGACGAAGACCTGCTCGACAAGGCGCGCGACATCGCCACGACGATTTTCCACCCCGTCGGCACCTGCAAGATGGGCAGCGATCCGATGGCGGTGGTCGATAGCGATCTGCGGGTGCATGGCTTAAGCGGTCTGCGGGTGGTGGATGCGTCGATCATGCCCAAGATCGTCTCGGGCAACACGGCTTCGCCGACGGTGATGATCGCCGAAAAAGCCGCTGATGCCATTCTGGCGGGGCGGTAGGCGATGCTGACCACGCGGCTGACCAAACGACTGGGGATCGACCACCCGATTATCCAAGCGCCGATGGCCTTTGCCGCAGGCGGGCGGCTCGCCGCGGCGGTCTCAGGCGCGGGCGGTTTGGGGATGATCGGCGGGGCTTATGATGCAGGCGATTGGATCGCCGAGCAGCAGGAACTGGCGGGCAACCAATCGGTCGGCTGCGGTTTCATCACTTGGAAGCTGCAGGAGCATCCGCAGGCGCTGGAACAAGCGCTCGACCGTGATCCGGCGGCGATCTTTCTTTCCTTCGGCGACCCGGTAGAGTTCCTCCCCGCGATCCGCGCGGCAAAGGTGCCGTTGATCTGTCAGGTGCAAACCCTGCGCGACGCCGCCCATGCGATTGATCTGGGGGCCGAGATCATCGTCGCCCAAGGGGCCGAGGCTGGCGGCCACGGCGAGAAACGCGCGACCTTTACCCTCGTGCCCGAAGTCGCGGATCACATCGCCCGCCATGCGCCTGACACGTTGCTTTGTGCCGCAGGCGGTGTGGCGGATGGGCGCGGGCTGGCGGCGGCGCTGATGCTCGGGGCCGACGGTGTGGTCGTCGGCTCGCGCTTCTGGGCCTCGGAAGAGGCGCTGGTGCATCCCGCGATGCGAGAGGCCGCGCTCAAGGCCAGCGGCGACGACACACTGCGCAGCACCGTGACCGACATCATGCGCGGCTATGATTGGCCCAAACGCTACACGGGTCGTGTCTTGCGCAACGATTTCACCGACCGCTGGCATAACGACCCGGAAGGGCTGCGCGCTGCGCTGGCGCAGGAGTTGCCACGGTGGCAGGCGGCGGTGGCAGAGGGCGACGCCCGCACTGCCAACGCCTTTGTCGGAGAGGTGGCAGGGCTGATCGGTGCGGTCAGTCCCGCCGCCGATATCCTGCGCGATATCGTCCAAGGGGCCGAAGCGGCCTTGGGCCAGACCTTCACCCGGTGACGGGTCTGGGGGGCAGGCCACGACGGCTTAGCCGTGATCTTCGACCTCTTCGCGGCCCGGCACATGTTCGCGGGCGGGGGCGGTCTCCCAATTCTCGATCACCTCCATCGCCTCAGCCGCGCTTTCGACGAAGCGGAATAGGTCGAGGTCTTCGGCAGAGATCGTGCCCGCATCGGCCAGCGCGTCCCAGTTGATGATCTTTTCCCAGAACTCACGGCCAAACAGCAAGAAGGGCACCCGGTTCATGCGGCCTGTTTGGATCAGCGTCAGCGCCTCAAAGAGTTCGTCCATGGTGCCGAAACCACCGGGGAAGACGCAGATCGCGCGGGCGCGCATCAGGAAATGCATCTTACGGATCGCGAAGTAGTGGAAGTTGAAGCATAGTTCGGGCGTGACATATTCGTTGGGCGCCTGCTCGAACGGCAGTACGATGTTGAGGCCGATGGAATGGCCGCCCGCGTCCAGCGCGCCGCGGTTGCCCGCTTCCATCACACCCGGCCCGCCGCCGGTGACGATGACATTCTCGGTGCCGCCGCTTTCCATCGACTTTTTGGTCATCAGACGGGCAAAGGTGCGCGTCTCGTCATAAAAACGCGACAGATCGGCCAGTGTCTTGGTCCGGGCGGTGTGTTTCTCGGCCGGTTCGGGAATGCGTGCGCCCCCAAAGAGCACGATGGTGGATTGGATGCCATGGGCGTCCAGCAGCAGCTCGGGCTTGAGAAGCTCCAGTTGCAGACGCACCGGGCGCAGCTCATCACGGCACATGAAGTCATCGTCGGTAAAGGCCAGACGATAGGCAGGCGCGCGGGTTTGCGGCGTGTCGGGGGCGTCTTGGGCTTTGGCGCGGTCCACATTGGCGCGGCGCAGTGGGTGGCGGTGTTCGTCGGTCATCCTCGGGTCTTTCCTTGGTCTGGGGCTTGGCTCAGGTGGCGCGATGGCCGCTCAGGTCAACATGCATTGTTGATCGCAGAATGACCACGCCCCTCATCGCCCGGCAATTGCACCCTTGGCGGCGCAAGGCTATAGCCCTCAAAAGGCCTTTTCATCATTCGGAGACTTGCCCCATGTCCAACGCCCAACTTGAAACCGCCATCGAAGCCGCTTGGGATACCCGCGATCAGATCACATCCGCCACCACTGGCGAAGTGCGCGACGCCATCGAAGAGACGCTGAACGCGCTCGACAGCGGCAAACTGCGCGTGGCGGAAAAGCAGGACGACGGTCAGTGGCACGTCAATCAGTGGGCCAAGAAGGCCGTGCTGCTGGGCTTCCGCATCAAGGACATGGAACATCAAGAAGGCGGCCCGCAGGGCGCTGGCTGGTGGGACAAGGTCGATAGCAAGTTCAAAGGCTGGGGCGATGCCGAGTGGAAAGAGGCGGGCTTCCGCGCCGTGCCGAACTGCGTCGTGCGCCGCTCGGCCTATATCGCGCCGGGCGTTGTGCTGATGCCGTCTTTCGTGAACATCGGCGCCTATGTCGATTCTGGCACTATGGTCGACACATGGGCCACCGTTGGCTCCTGCGCCCAGATCGGCAAGAACGTGCACCTTTCGGGCGGCGTCGGTATCGGCGGCGTGTTGGAGCCGATGCAGGCGGGCCCCACCATCATCGAAGACAATTGCTTCATCGGTGCACGGTCAGAAGTCGTCGAAGGCTGCATCGTGCGCGAAGGCTCGGTGCTGGGCATGGGCGTCTTCATCGGCCAGTCGACCAAGATCGTCGACCGCGAAACCGGTGAGATCATGTATGGCGAAGTGCCTGCGGGCTCGGTCGTCGTGGCGGGCACCATGCCGTCGAAGAACAACGTGAACCTCTACTGCGCCGTGATCGTGAAGCGGGTGGACGCCAAGACCCGCTCCAAAACCTCGATCAACGAGCTGCTGCGCGACTGAACGGAACCAAATACCCCGTCATGGCGTTGAGACCTGAATTTAAAGGAGATTGACGACATGACGGGTATCGGTTGGTTTGCCGCAATCATCGTGGGTGGCCTTGCGGGCTGGATCGCGGAAAAGATCATGAAATCGGACATGGGTCTGATCATGAACATCATCCTCGGCATTCTGGGTGCCTTGGTCGCGAACTGGCTCTTGATGCTGATCGTCGGCAGCACGCTGGGCGGTTGGTTCGGTCAGTTGGTGGTGGGCGTCATCGGTGCCTGCCTGCTGATCTGGGTCACGCGGATGGTCCGCGGCAAGACTTGAGGACAGGGGCGCGGCCCCTTTCCAAATCCAAGTGAAACGGTTAGGGCTGCCGAAAGCAATCGGCGGCCCTTATCATGTCTGAACCCAAAAAAACCAAGAAACCTTCGCGCCAGCAGGTCTTTACCCTTTTGGTTCAGATCGGCCGCAAGGATGGTGACGGTCTGCCCGACAAGGCCACCGGTGCTGCGCTGATGTGTTTTGCCTCTGGTATCGACGAGGCCGAAGCCGTGCGCGAGACGGTGGCGATCCTCAAACAGGCCGATACCAACCCGCTTGACGTGACCGGCTATGGCACGCTGGAAGAGCGCGAAGCCGAGGGGCAGGAGATCGACGCCGAGGAGCGCGCCCTGATGCAGCGCGCGCTCGAGGAAAACTCGGTCATCGTCGCGCAAATGACCCCGTTTTACGACTGACCCGCGCCCCACACGGGGAATTGCAATGCGCCCCCTTGGCATTGGCGCGATTTGCCCACACAAGTTACCGGACAAGCGATAACCCCTGAAAAGGAGCCGATATGTCCGGTCTCGACCCTGTTGATCTCACCGCGAAACTGGTGCGCTGCGCCTCTGTCACCCCCGCGAACGATGGGGCGCTGGAAGTGCTCGAAGAGGTGTTGGGCGCGGCGGGTTTCGACTGTACGCGCGTCGACCGGGGCGGCATCTGCAACCTCTTTGCCCGCTGGGGCAACAAGGGCAACACCAAGTCCTTTGGCTTCAACGGTCATACCGATGTCGTGCCCATCGGGGATGAGGCGGATTGGTCGATGCCCCCCTTCGGGGCCGAGATTAAGGACGGCATTATGTATGGCCGCGGCACCACGGATATGAAATCGGGCGTGGCGGCTTTCGTCGCAGCGGCGGTGGATTTCGTGAAGGACACGCCGCCCGACGGCTCCATCGTACTGGCGATCACCGGGGATGAGGAGGGCGATGCCCTCGACGGGACCACCGCGCTTTTAGACTACATGACCGAGAACGGCGAGCGGATGGATGTCTGCCTTGTGGGGGAGCCGACTTGCCCCGAGACCATGGGCGATATGATCAAGATCGGGCGGCGCGGCTCGATGAACGCGCATTTCAAGGTGACGGGCAAACAGGGCCATGCGGCCTATCCGCACCGCGCGAACAACCCGCTCTCCGCGATGGTGCGGCTGATGGATCGACTGGCCAGCCATGAGTTGGATCAGGGCAGCGATCACTTCGACCCTTCGACGCTGGCCGTGGTCACCGTGGATACTGGCAACAAGGCAACCAATGTGATCCCGGCGCAATGCCGCGGCGCGGTCAACATCCGGTTCAACGACCACCATTCGGGCGCGAGCCTCAGCGACTGGCTGCGGGGCGAGGCGGATAAGATCGCCGAGGAATTCGGCCTGCAAGTGGATGTAGAGATCAAGATCTCCGGCGAGAGTTTCATCACCCCGCCGGGCGCCCTGTCCGATCTGGTCGCGGGCGCGGTTGAGGCTGAGACGGGCGTGCAGCCCGAGCTTTCCACCACCGGCGGCACTTCGGACGCGCGTTTCGTCAAGGCGCATTGCCCGGTGGTGGAGTTCGGTCTGGTGGGCCAGTCCATGCACCAAGTTGATGAGCATGTGCGGGTCGAACATATCGAACAGCTCAAATCCATCTACGCGCGCGTGCTGCGGAATTATTTCACGTGAAACCAACGCTCATCGTCATGGTGAAAGAGCCGCGCCCCGGTCGGGTGAAAACCCGTCTGGGCCGCGACATCGGCATGGTCGGCGCGGCTTGGTGGTTTCGCCATCAGACCCGCCGCCTGTTGCGTCGGATCGAAGACCCCCGTTGGCAGGTGGTGCTGGCCGTGGCCCCGGACGTGGAAGGGCTGCAAAGCCGCGTCTGGCCCGCGCATCTGCCGCGTTGGCCGCAGGGCAGGGGCAATCTGGGCGACCGGATGGCGCGGATGCTGCGCAGCGCGCCGGGACCGGCCTGTGTGATCGGGGCGGATATTCCGGGCATCAACCGCAAGGAACTGGCGCGGGCATTCGATGCGCTTGGCAACCATGACGCGGTGTTTGGCCCGGCGCCCGATGGGGGCTATTGGCTCGTGGGGCTAAAACATCCCCGCCGCGCGCCGCCCAGCCTGTTTGACGGGGTGCGCTGGTCTGGCCCGCATGCGCTGGCTGACAGCTGCGCGACCCTGCCGGGCTACCGCATCGCCGAAGTCTCTACCCTGCGCGACGTGGACGAAATTCACGATTTGCCATGACGACAGGGGGGCTGCGTGCTACCTGCTGAGCTATGAGCAAGATACCCAGCAAATCCGAGATCCTCGACTGGATCGAACAGAACCCCACGCTGACCGCCAAGCGCGACATCGCCAAAGCCTTTGGCATCAAAGGCGCGGCGCGGATCGACCTGAAGCGCGTGCTGAAAGAGCTGGAGGCCGAGGGCCATCTGGAAAAGCGCAAGCGCAGCTATCAGGACCCTGACCGCCTGCCGCCGGTCTCGGTCTTGCTGGTCACGGGGCCGGACAGCGATGGCGATCTTTTTGCCAAGCCGATGGAGTGGCATGGCGAGGGGAAAGAACCCATCGTTCTACTGATCCCGCGCGAGAGTGACCCGGCGCTTGGCGAAGGTGACCGCATTCTGGCGCGGCTGACGCTGGTAAAAGGCGAAGATCACCACTATGAGGCCCGGCTCATTCGCCGCATCGGCTCCAACCCGCGTAAGGTGCTGGGCATTTTCCGCAAAGCGGCCGAAGGCGGGCGGATCGTCCCGATCGACAAGGGCACGGATCGCGAATGGCGCGTCGGTGCCGACCATACACATGGCGCGAAAGACGGTGAACTGGTCGAGGCCGAGCAGGCCGGACCGAAGGCGCGTATGGGTTCCCCCCGCGCGCGCATCGTCGAACGGTTGGGCGACCCGTCCGAGCCGCGCGCGGTCTCGCTCATCGCGATCCACCAGCATGGCATTCCGGACGAATTCCCCGACGATGTGATCGCACAGGCCGATGCGGCCAAACCACAAGGCCTCAAGGGTCGCGAAGACCTGCGCGACCTGCCGCTGGTCACCATCGACCCGTCCGATGCGCGGGACCATGATGACGCCTGCTATGCCCATGCCGACGAGGATCCGAAGAACGAAGGCGGCCATGTGCTCTGGGTCGCCATCGCCGACGTCGCCGCCTATGTCACCCCCGGTTCCGCGCTGGACCGCGAGGCCCGCAAGCGCGGCAACTCCACCTATTTCCCCGACCGCGTGGTGCCGATGCTGCCGGACCGGCTTTCGGGTGACCTCTGCTCTCTGCACGAAGGCGTGCCGCGCGCCTGTATCGCCGTGCGCATGGTGCTGGACGCGAAGGGCAACAAGATCGGCCATACGTTCCACCGTGGCTTGATGCGCTCGCCCGCGTCGTTGCATTACGAAGAGGTGCAGGACGCCATCGACGGCAACCCCAACGACCGTACCGGGCCGCTGTTGGAGCCGGTGTTGAAGCCGCTCTACGCCGCCTATGGTGCGCTGAAGACCGCCCGCGCCGAGCGGCAGCCGCTGGAGTTGGACCTGCCCGAGCGCCGCATCGAATTGGGCGATGATGGCAAGGTAAAGTCGGTAAACTTCCGCGAAAGGCTCGACGCGCATAAGCTGATCGAAGAGTTCATGGTCTTGGCCAATGTCGCCGCCGCCGAGACGTTGATCAAGAAGAAGACTCCGCTGCTGTTCCGCATTCACGAGGAACCTTCGCCGGAGAAGCTTGAGTCTTTGCGCGAAACGGCGCAGGCGGCGGGCTTTACGCTGGCCAAGGGGCAGGTGCTGCAGACCGCGCACCTCAACCGCCTGCTGGATCAGGCAGCGGGGACCAATGATGCGGAGTTGATCAACCTGAGCACCCTGCGCTCGATGACGCAGGCCTATTACGGCCCCGCGCATATCGGGCACTTCGGCCTTGCCCTGCGCTCCTACGCGCATTTCACCTCACCCATCCGCCGCTATGCTGACCTCATCGTGCACCGCGCGCTGATCACGGCGCATGGCTGGGGCAAGGATGGGCTGACGCCCGAAGAGATCGAGGGGCTGGAGCAGACCGGCGCGCATATCTCCGACACCGAGCGCCGCTCGATGGTGGCCGAGCGTGACACGACCGACCGCTACCTTGCCGCCTTCCTGTCGGAGCGCGTGGGCAACGAGTTCACCGGACGGATCAGTGGCATCGCGCGTTTTGGTGCCTTCGTGAAGCTGGACGAGACGGGCGCGGATGGTCTGGTGCCGATGCGCTCGCTCGGGCGGGAGTATTTCCACCACGACGCCGAGGCGCAGACGCTGATGGGCTCGGACACCGGCATGATAATCGGCCTCGGCCAGCGTGTCACTGTGCGGCTGGCAGAGGCGGTCCCCGTGACCGGGGGCATTGCGCTGGAATTGCTTGAGATCGAAGACCAAAAGGTCAAACAGGGCGGGGGTGGTGGCCGCCGCAGCCCGGCGGGCCGTAGCAAGCCGCGCGGCAAGGCCGTGAAGGCCAAGCGCAAGAAGGACAAGATCAAACGCAAAGTGACCCGCACCCGCCGCTGAGGCGGCAAACCGGCGGAGCTTCGCGGATGGCCGCCCCCCTCCCTTTCCACCGGGGCGGGGCGGGCATAGGATTTGCCGTAACTCTATGAGGTGAGGCGATTATGATCCGGCACTACGCGATGATTTCAGGCATTCTGGCGACCGCTGGCATGGGGGCTCCGGCCTTTGGGTCTGGCCCGACTGAATCCCTGCGCCCCGCGCCGCGCGCGCCGCAGGCCGTGCTGGCCGCCGCGGCGCCAGTAGCGCAGGAACCCGTGGCAGAGGCTAGCGGCGACGATGCCGGGCTGCGCGCTTGGGTGAAAGAATTCCGCCCCCGCGCCCTGCAACATGGCATCGACCCGGATGTCTTTGACCGGGCATTGGATACGGTCAGCTATGATCCGGAGGTGATCCGCCGCGACCGCAACCAATCGGAATTCACCAAGACGATCTGGGATTACCTCGACACCGCCACCTCGGATCTGAGGGTGCAGAACGGGCAGAAGGCGCTCGCCCAATGGCAACGCACGCTGGAAGAGATCGAAGTGAAGTACGGTGTCGAGAAAGAGGTCGTCACCGCGATCTGGGGGCTTGAGAGCGCCTATGGCAGCTTCCGGGGCGGGGATCGGGTGTTGGATTCATTGGCCACCCTTGCCTATGACGCGCGGCGGGCGGAATTTTTCGAAGGCGAATTGCTCGACGCTCTGCGCATCCTACAGGCGGGCGATACCGATGCCGAACAGTTGCGCGGCTCTTGGGCGGGCGCGATGGGGCATACGCAGTTCATGCCCTCGTCCTTCCACGCCCATGCGGTCGATTGGGATGGCGACGGGCGGCGCGACATCTGGGGCGATGACCCCAGCGATGCGCTGGCCTCTACCGCCGCCTATCTCAAGCATTTTGGCTGGACCGAAGGGCAGCCCTGGGGGGTCGAAGTGGCTCTGCCGGAGGGGTTCGACTATCTGCTGGCCGACCGTGCGGTGACCAAGACCCCGGCGGAATGGGCCGATCTTGGCGTCACCGCGCTCGATGGTGGGGCGGTGGCGGATCATGGGCCCGCGTCGATCTTGCTGCCCGCGGGCGCAAAGGGGGCCGCCTTTATGATCTTCCCCAATTTCGCGGTGATCGAGCGCTATAACACGGCGGATGCCTATGTCATCGGTGTGGGCCATCTGGCCGACCGCATCAGCGGCGCGGGCGAGATACAGCAGGACTGGCCCCGCGAAGACCGCGCGCTGAGCTTTGATGAGCGGATCGAATTGCAGACCCTGCTGACCGAAGCGGGCTTTGATACGCAAAAGATCGACGCCAAGATCGGGCCGCTGACCGTTAATGCCGTGCGCAGCTATCAAAAGGCCGAAGGCATCGCGCCTGATGGCTATGCCTCTCCCCGACTGCTGGCCCGACTGCGCGCAGAGTGAGGGGCCGCCCCCGATTGGGGGCAGCCCAATGTTTTAGGACGCGACTTTGAGCATGTCCTTGTCTTTCAGATCGGCATAGGTCGCATCCAGTGCCTTGGTCGCCCGTTCGGCGAAGATCTTGATCTCTTCGGGGGTGATGATCAGCGGCGGAGAGATGATCATCCGGTCGCCGACATGGCGCATCACCAGATTGTTGGCAAAGCAATGTTCGCGGCAAATGTATCCGGCGGTGCCGCTATCGGCGAATTTCGCGCGACTTTCCTTATGCGGCGTCAGCGGGAGGGAGGCCATCAGGCCCGATACGTTCACCCCGCCCACCAGCGGATGCTCTCCCAGCTTGTCCAGCGCCTCTTTCAGCGCGGGGGCGGCGACGTTTTGAACATGGGCGACGATGTTCTCTTCCTGCATGATCCGCAGGTTTTCCAGCGCCACGGCGGCGCAGACCGGGTGGCCGGAGTAGGTGTAGCCGTGGTTGAACTCGCAGGCGTTGATGACCTCAGCCACCTCGTCACAAACGATCGACCCGCCGATGGGCGCGTAGCCCGAGCTCAGCCCCTTGGCGATGGTCATGATATGCGGCTTGATGCCCATGGTTTGCGAGCCAAACCAATTGCCCGTCCGACCAAAGCCGCAGATCACCTCGTCGGCGATCAGCAGAATATCGTGTTTGTCGCAAATGCGCTGAATCTCGGGCCAATAGGTGCTGGGCGGAACGACGACCCCGCCCGCGCCCTGAACGGGTTCGGCGATGAAGGCCGCGACCTTGTCCGCGCCCAGCTCGACAATCTTCGCTTCCAGCTCCTGTGCGCGTTTCAGACCGAAGTCTTCGGGCGACATATCCCCGCCTTCGGCATACCAATCGGGCTGGCCGATGTGATGGATGCCGGGGATCGGCAGCCCGCCTTGCTCATGCATATAGGTCATGCCGCCGAGACTGGCCGAGCCGACCGAAGAGCCGTGATAGGCGTTCTTGCGGCTGATGATATGGCTTTTTTCAGGTTTGCCCTTTTGCGCCCAATAGGTGCGGACCATGCGCAGATTGGTGTCATTCGCCTCTGACCCCGACCCGGCGAAGAAGACGTGGTTCAGATCACCGGGGGCCAGATCGGCCAGCTCTTTGGCCAGCGCGATGGCGGGCACATGGGTCGTTTGGAAGAAGGTGTTGTAATAGGGCAGTTCGTTCATCTGTCGCGCGGCGACATTGCCCATCTCTTCGCGGCCATAGCCAAGGTTCACGCACCACAGCCCGGCCATCGCGTCGAGAATCTCATTCCCCTCGCTGTCGGTCAGGTAGATGCCCTTGGCCCTTGTGATGATGCGCGCGCCCTTGTCTCCCAATTCATCATTGGTGGTGAAAGGATGCATGTGATGCGCCGCATCCAGCGACTGAAGGTCCGCGGTGGGGAGGTGATTCGTGATGGGCGGCATGGGGATGCACCTTCTATTTGCATGAAAAATAAGCTTCGCCGCAGAATATGATCAAATTATAGCATGTCAATCGAATCAACGCGGAACGGGCAGACCATCAAGGGCTGCGCGAATTTGGGTCATTCCTTGGGCAACATCGCCCGCCATGACCTCACCCGCCAAAGTGGCGTTGCCCTCGGCAAAGGCCGCCAGAAGCTCTGCGTGTTTATCGGGTAGATTGCTGGTGCCATAGCGCCCGCAAACCACACGAAGCGAGGGGCCGAAACGCAGCCAAAGACGGTCCACCGTCGCGGCCATGATCGGGGCTTCGGCAAGGTCGTAAATCTTCCGGTGAAAGCTGTAGTTCTGCATCAAATAGCCGCCGACATCGCCCCGCTCGATGGCAAGGTTCAGCGCGTTGTCACAGGCTTTCAAAGCGTTCAAACGCTCATCCGTCATGCGGTTTGCGGCGCGTTTGGTCAGTTCCGGCTCTAGCGTTTCCCGCATGAATCCCAGTTCTTCCAGCCCCGCATGGGTCAGTTCCGGCACGGTGACCCGGCGGTTGCCCAAATGGGTCAGCGCCCCTTCCGAGATCAGGCGGCGGATGGCTTCGCGCACCGGCGTCATGCCCGCATCCAAAGCGGCGGTCAGACCTTGGATCGTGACCCCCTGTCCGGGGGCCAGATCGCCGAAGAGAATCATCTTGCGCAGGCGTTCGTAAACATGCTGATGGATCGGTGTCTTGGCCGCCGCATCGGCGGCGGGAAGCAATCTCGGATCGGTTTTTTCTGAACCCATGGGAGCGGTCTTTCCGTCTTGTTTCGCCGTGTCTTGCAGCATTTCATTCTGCATGAAAGCATAAACCATCTTGCCCGAAGAGGCAAAACTTGATCAAATTGACGAAAGGTGGGGATCAACCCGACCTGTCTAACGGGAGTATGAAATGAAACATGTGCTACTAAGCAGCGTCGCCGTCGCCACCTTGATGGCAGGTGCCGCCACTGCCGAAACGGTCCGGGTCTACAACTGGTCCGACTATATCGACGAATCCCTGCTGGATAAATTCGAAGAAGAGACCGGCATCGAATTGGTCTATGACGTGTTCGACAGCAACGAGGTGCTGGAGACCAAAATGCTCGCTGGTGGGTCCGGCTATGACGTGGTCGTCCCCTCGGGCACCTTCCTGCAGCGCCAGATCACGGCAGGTGCATTCCAGCCGCTGGACACGTCCAAACTGCCCAATCTCGAAAACATGTGGGACGTGGTTTCCTCGCGGACCGAACAATATGATCCCGACAACGCCCATTCGATCAACTATATGTGGGGCACCACTGGCATCGGCGTGAATGTCGGCAAGGTGAAAGAGATCCTGGGCGACGATGCCCCGATTGACTCTTGGGACTTGGTTTTCGACCCGGCCAATATGGAAAAACTGGCCGACTGCGGCGTGCATTTCCTTGATGCCCCGGCAGAGATGATCCCCGCCGCGCTGAACTACATCGGCGAAGACCCAAACAGCCATGACCCCGATGTGATCGCCAAGGCCGAAGAGGTCTTCATGCCGGTCCGCCCCTACATCCAGAAGTTCCACTCTTCGGAATATATCAACGCTTTGGCTAACGGTGACGTCTGCGTCGCGGTGGGCTGGTCGGGTGATATCCTGCAGGCCCGTGACCGCGCGGATGAAGCCGACAACGGTGTTGAAATCGCCTATAACGCCCCCTCCGAAGGCGCGCAGATGTGGTTTGACCAGATGGCCATCCCGGTTGACGCGCCGAACCCCGAGGGCGCGCATAAGTTCCTGAACTTCATCATGGACGCCGAAAATATGGCTGCCGCGTCGAACTATGTGTACTACGCCAACGGCAACAAAGCCTCGCAAGAGCATCTGGTCGAGGATGTGATCGGCGACCCGGCGATCTACCCCTCTGAGGCGGCGCTGAACAACCTGTTCACAACCACACCCTACCCGCCGAAAGTGCAGCGCGTGGTGACCCGGCTCTGGACCAAGATCAAGTCCGGTACCTGATCTGAGACAGGGGGCGCGGCCAGTCTGGTCGCGCCCCTTTTTCTTGCCCCGCGACCCCGATCAAAGCCCGATCAAAGGATGTCTCAACCGTGAGCCCAACCGTCTTCGCCCCCTGGAACGACCCCGACGAAAAGCCGCTCATTCGCTTTAAGAATGTGACCAAGAAATTCGGCGAATTCGTCGCCATCGACGATCTGTCTTTGGATATCTACGCGCAGGAATTCTTTGCCCTGCTTGGGCCTTCGGGCTGTGGCAAGACGACGATGATGCGCATGTTGGCCGGGTTCGAAAGCCCCACCACCGGGCGCATCGAGTTGGCCGGGCAGGACATCGCCCCGGTGCCCCCGAACAAACGCGCGGTGAACATGATGTTCCAATCCTACGCGCTGTTTCCGCATCTCAGCATCTGGGACAACATCGCCTTCGGCCTGCGTCGCGACAAGATGGAGAAGGACGCCATCGCCGCCCGCGTGGCCGAGATGCTGAAGCTTACCCGGCTAGAGAAATTCGCCCGCCGCAAACCGCATCAGATTTCCGGCGGCCAACGGCAGCGCGTGGCGCTGGCCCGGTCACTGGCCAAAGCGCCCAAGCTTCTGCTGCTCGATGAACCCTTGGGCGCGCTAGATAAGAAGCTGCGGCAAGACACCCAGTTCGAGCTGATGGACATTCAAGAATCCACCGGCACCACCTTTGTCATCGTGACCCACGACCAAGAAGAGGCGATGACCGTCGCCTCCCGCGTGGCGGTGATGGATGAGGGGCGCGTGATTCAGGTGGCCACCCCAGCCGAGATCTATGAAGCGCCAAATTCCGTCTATGTGGCCGACTTCATCGGTGACGTGAACATCATCGAAGCCAGCACCAAGGCCATTGGCCAAGATCAATACCATCTGAACTGGATCGAGGGGCAGCCGCCGCTGACCGCGACCTCTGCCGCGCCGTTCAGTGAGGGGCAGCAGGCCCATCTGGCGATCCGGCCCGAGAAAATTCGTATTTCGACCGAGAGGCCCGAGGATGCGCCAAATGCGCTTCAGGGCAAAGTGCTCGACATCGCGTATCTGGGGAACCTTTCCACCTATCACGTCGAACTGCCCGGCGGGCAGGTGATCAAGGCGCAGACGGCCAACACTCGCCGCATCGCACGGCGTGACATCACATGGGAAGACCCGGTCTGGATTTCATGGAGCGCCACCGCAGGCGTTTTGTTGGCGCAATGAACATGCGTCGTTTCGCCCTGATCGCGGTCCCGTACCTCTGGCTGTTGGCGCTGTTTCTGGTGCCTTTCCTGATCGTTTTCAAAATCTCCCTCTCCGATACGGCGTTGGCGATCCCGCCCTATACGCCGACGATCAAGGACGGCATCGGCGCCCTGATCGCCCAGTTGGATTTCGAGAATTTTACCTTCCTCGCCTCTGACGATCTTTATTGGAAAGCCTACCTTAGCTCCCTGCGCATCGCCGTTGTATCGACCGCGCTGACGCTCTTGGTCGGCTATCCCATCGCCTACGGCATGGCCCGCGCCCCCGAAGAGTGGCGCGCCACATTGATGATGTTGGTGATCCTGCCGTTCTGGACCTCCTTCCTGATCCGCGTCTATGCGTGGATGGGCATCCTCAGCAACGAAGGGCTGCTGAACCAACTTTTGATGGGGTTGGGTCTAACGGCAGAGCCTTTACAGATCCTTAATACCAATACGGCAGTCTATATCGGCATCGTCTATACCTACTTGCCGTTCATGATCCTGCCGATCTATGCCGCGCTGGACCGTTTGGATGAATCCCTGAACGAGGCGGCGGAGGATCTCGGCTGCTCGCGTTTGCAAGCCTTCTGGCTGGTGACGATCCCCTTGTCGCGCAACGGCATCGTGGCGGGCAGCTTCCTTGTCTTCATCCCGGCTTTGGGTGAATTCGTGATCCCCTCGCTTTTGGGCGGGTCGGGCACGCTGATGATCGGCAAGGTGCTGTGGGAGGAGTTCTTTAACAACCGCGACTGGCCGGTGGCGAGCGCGGTGGCGGTGATCCTGCTGCTGATCCTGATCATTCCGATCATCCTCTTCCAACGCAACCAGCAGAAACAGGCGGAGGCCGAACAATGAAGCGGATGACATGGTTCAACGTGACCTCGCTGACGCTGGGGTTCGCCTTTCTCTACCTGCCGATGATCATTCTGGTGATCTACAGTTTCAACGCCTCGAAACTGGTGACAGTCTGGGCCGGATTCTCGACCCGCTGGTATGGCGAGCTGTTGCAGAACGAAGCCTTCCTAAACGCCGCTTGGGTCACGCTGAAGGTCGCCGTGATCTCATCCTCCATCGCCACGGTGCTGGGCACCATGGCGGCCTATGTGTTGGTGCGCGGCGGGCGGTTCATGGGGCGGACGTTGTTCTCCGGCATGATCTACGCGCCCTTGGTCATGCCCGAAGTGATCACCGGCCTGTCGCTCCTCTTGCTCTTCATCGGCATCGGGCTGGACCGGGGCGTGCTGACCATCGTGCTGGCGCATACGACTTTTTCGATGTGCTATGTCTCGGTCGTCGTCTCCTCGCGGCTAGTGTCCTTTGACCGTTCGTTGGAAGAGGCCGCGCTCGACCTCGGGTCCTCGCCATGGGAGGCCTTCCGCCTTGTGACCCTGCCGATCATCGCGCCTGCGGTGATCTCGGGCTGGCTTCTGGCCTTCACGCTCAGTCTTGATGATCTGGTCATCGCCTCCTTCACCGCGGGGCCCTCGGCGACGACGCTGCCGATCAAGATCTTCAGCGCCGTGCGTTTGGGCGTCTCGCCCGAGATCAACGCGCTCTCGACGATCATGATCGCCATCGTGACCGTGGGTGTCATCACCGCGTCGCTGGTCAGCAAACGCTCAAGCCTACGCGCGCAGGAGGATGCCCGCGCGGCGGAACGGCCCGCCGCATGAAGCGCATCTACGCGGATTTCGCCTATTCCGAGGCACCTCGTGCGTGCTGCTGGTGGGATCAGACCCATGCCGCGCCTGACCGACCGGCACTGCAAGGCGACGCGCAGGCCGATGTGGTGATCATCGGCGGCGGTTTCACCGGCCTTAACGCCGCGCTGCATCTGGCGCAGGCCGGGGTTGGGGCTACGGTGCTGGAGGCCGAACGCGTGGGCTTTGGCGCGTCGGGCCGCAACGGGGGCTTTTGCTGCTTGGGCGGCGGGATGCTGGACGACGCGGCGCTCGACCGGAAATTCGGGCGGACAGAGCGGCTTGGCTGGCGGCAGGCCGAGGTAACGGCGATCCGACAGGTGGAGGATTTCATCGCCGCCCGCGGCATCAATGTCGACCGGCATTCCCAAGGGGAGACCCAACTGGCCCACCGCCCGCGTGATTTCGAAGAGATGCGCGGCAGGCTCGATTACTACGCAGAGAATTACGGCGTCACGGCCCGGCTGACCGAAAAGGCCGATCTGGCCGCCGAGGGGCTGAACGCAGGCTTCGAGGGCGCGATCACCGTGCCGATTGGCTTTGGCCTCAACCCCCGCAAATATGTGACCGCCCTCGCGCAGGCCGCGGAAGAGGCGGGGGCCGCGATCTATCACAACAGCCCGGCCACCGGGGTGACAGGGCACGAGGACGCGTTCGAGGTCACGACCCCGCAGGGCCGCATCCGGGCCGAGCGGGTAATCATCGCCACCAACGGCTATTCCTCCGAAGACCTGCCGCCATGGCTGGCCGCGCGCTACATGCCGACGCAATCCAGCGTGATCGTGACCCGCCCGATGACCGAGGCAGAGCTTTCCGCCCAAGGGTGGACCAGCCAGCAGGCCTGCTACGACAGCCGCCATCTGCTGCATTATTTCCGGCTGATGCCCGACAATCGCATGTTGTTTGGCGTGCGCGGCGGCCTGATGTCCAACCCGAATTCCGAGCGGCGGGCGCTGGCCCGGGCCCGCGCGGATTTCGAGGCGATGTTCCCCGCGTGGCGTCATGTCGAAACGCCGCATGGCTGGTCCGGCATGGTCTGTATCGCACGCAACCAGATGCCGTTTGTGGGCGAGGTGCCGGATCAGCCGGGGATCTTCGCGGGGCTGTGCTACCACGGCAATGGCGTGGCGATGGCCAGCTATTCCGGCGCGCTTTTGGCTGATCTGGTTCGCGGCAAAACGCCCGAGCGGCCCTATCCCGCCCCCATGCGCGCCCCGCTTGCACGGTTCGAATTGGGCCGTTTTCGCCGGGCGGTCATGCCCTTTGCCTATGCAGGCTTCGCGCTGTCGGATCGCTGAGGCGGGCGGTCAGCCCTCTTCCCGCGCCGCGCGTTCCTTGGCCAGCGTCATCTGGCGCTGGCGTTCGCGGAACCGTTCCTTATCTTCTTCCGAGGTCTCATCCACACATTGATGACAGGACACCCCGGCCTCATAGGCGGGGTGCTGCGTGTCCTCAGGCAGGATCGGGCGGCGGCAGCCATGGCAAAGCATATGCGGCCCTTCACGCAGCCCGTGGCCGACGCTGACGCGGTTGTCGAAGACGAAACAGTCGCCTTCCCATGTGCTTTCCTGTTCGGGCACCTCTTCGAGGTATTTCAGGATGCCGCCTTTGAGGTGGAAGACATCCTCGACGCCCTGACCGATCAGATAGTTGGTCGATTTCTCGCACCGGATGCCGCCGGTGCAAAACATCGCGATTTTCTTGTTGTGGAAGCGGTCTTTGTTCGCCTCCCACCACGCGGGGAATTCACCAAAGCTCTCGGTCTCGGGGTCGACCGCGCCTTCGAAGGTGCCAATCGCCACTTCGTAGCTGTTGCGCGTGTCGATCACCGCCACATCGGGGGAGCGGATCAACTCGTTCCAATCCTTCGGGTCGACGTAATGGCCCACCTTGGCGCGGGGATCGACATCGGGCTGGCCCATCGTCACGATCTCGCGCTTGATGCGGACCTTCATCTTGCCGAAGGGCGGCTTGTCGCTGCTGGCCTCTTTCCACTCCAGATCCGCGCAGCCGGGCAGGGCGCGCAAATGGGCGATCACGGCGTCGACCCCGGCGCGCGGCCCGGCGATGGTGCCGTTCACCCCTTCGGGGGCCAGCAGAAGCGTCCCCATGACCGATTGCGCCTCGCAAAGCGCCAAAAGCGCGGGTTTAAGCGCGGCGGGATCGTCGAAGCGGGTGAAGTGATATAGGGCGGCGATGGTATACATGAGCGTCAAATAAGCGCTTCGGCGGCAAAGCTCAATCCGGCGCGTGCCATTGACCTACCCCATCCGCAGCCCTACCCCTTTTGGTAAGGAGAATGCCCATGACCCATGCCCTGATCGTGATCGACGTTCAAAATGATTTCTGCCCCGGCGGCGCGCTGGAAGTGCCGCAGGGCGATGAGATTCTGGGCGGCATCAACGCGCTGATGCCCGAGTTTGACGCCGTGGTCCTGACGCAGGACTGGCACCCGGCGGGGCATTCGTCATTCGCCTCTTCGCATAAGAACAATACGCCTTACGAGGTCATCACCATGCCCTACGGCCCGCAGGTGTTGTGGCCCGATCACTGCATCCAAGGCAGCATTGGCGCGCAGTTCCACCCCGAGTTGCAAACCGACCGCGCCGATCTGATCATCCGCAAGGGCTACAACCCCGACATCGACAGCTATTCAGCGTTTTTCGAGAATGACCACCGCACGCCCACGGGGCTCGAAGGCTACCTGCGCACACGCGGGATCGATAGGCTGACCATGGTCGGGTTGGCGCTGGATTTCTGCGTGAACTTCTCGGCGGTGGACGCGGCGAAGCTGGGGTTCAAGGTCGATGTGCGCGAAGACCTGTGCCGGGCGATTGATCTGGACGGATCGCTTGCCAAAGCCCGCGAAGGCATGCGCGCGGCGGGGGTGACGCTGGCCTGATCCGCCGCTTTCCCCTTGCCCATCTGCCCGCCCCCTTGGCATGAAGGGGCACGCAATAAGGAACCTCCCATGGTCGACATCGCCACCCGCGTCTATAACCACAAGTGGAAAATCGACCCCATCGTGCGGTCGCTGATCGACACGGATTTCTACAAGCTCTTGATGTGCCAGTCGGTTTTTCGCAACAAGCCGGACACGCAGGTCACCTTTAGCCTGATCAACCGTTCCACCCATATCCCGCTGGCCAAGCTGATCGACGAGGGGGAGCTGCGCGAGCAGCTTGACCACATCCGCTCGCTCAGCCTCAGCCGGGGGGAGAGCACGTGGCTGCGCGGCAATACCTTCTACGGAAAGCGCCAGATGTTCCGCCCCGATTTCATGGAGTGGTTCGAAGGCATGCGCCTGCCGCCCTATCATCTGGAGCGGAAGGGCGATCAATATGAGCTGACCTTCGAGGGCAAGTGGCATGAGGTCATGCTTTGGGAAATTCCCGCGCTGGCGGTGTTGATGGAGCTGCGCAGCCGCGCCGCGCTCGACCCGATGGGTAAGTTCGAGCTTCAGGTGCTTTACGCCCGCGCCATGACCCGCGTTTGGGAAAAGATCGAAGCACTGCGCGAGGTCGACAACCTTTCAATCGCGGATTTTGGCACCCGGCGGCGGCATTCCTACCTTTGGCAGGATTGGTGCGTGCAGGCGATGCATGAGGGGCTGGGCGATGCCTTTACCGGCACCTCCAACTGTCGCATCGCCATGATGCGCGAGCTTGAGGCGATTGGCACCAATGCCCATGAATTGCCCATGGTCTATGCCGCTTTGGCCGAGGATGACGCCGCCCTTGCCCGCGCGCCCTATGACGTGCTGTCGGATTGGCATGATGAGCATGAGGGCAATCTGCGGATCATCCTGCCCGATACCTACGGCACCAAGGGGTTTCTCGATCACGCGCCGGATTGGCTGGCGGGCTGGACCGGCATCCGCGTCGACAGCGGCGATCCGGCCACGGCGGCGCAGACGGCCATTGACTGGTGGCGCGCGCGTGGCGAGGACCCGACGACCAAGCGGGTGATCTTCAGCGATGGGCTGGATGTGGACAAGATCAAGGAGCTGCACGCGCAGTTTGCGGGCAAGGCCAAGGTCTCTTTCGGTTGGGGGACGTTGCTGACCAATGACTTCCGCGGGCTGGTGCCGAATGATGCGCTGGCGCCCTTTAGTTTGGTCTGCAAAGCGGTCAGCGCCAATGGGCGGCCCACGGTCAAACTCTCGGACAACCCGAACAAGGCGATGGGGCCGGCGGATGAAATCGCGCGTTACAAGCGTGTTTTCGGGGTCGGAGAGCAGGCCGCGCAGCAGGTGATCGTCTGACGGTCAGCCTTCGCCAAGGGCGGCCACGGGGAACTCCGCCGTGGCAATCAACCCTTCGGGCTGCCAATCGTAGTGCAGGGTGCCACCGACCGCGCGGGTCAAGGACTGGATGATCCGCGAGCCGCTGTTGCGCGGAGATTTGATGACCTCCGGCCCGCCTGTCTCGCGCCAGACAAACCGCAGGCGGGCAGGCTCCTGAAGGATGGTGATATCCAGCGATACCCGCCCGGTATCGGAACTGAGCGAGCCGTGTTTCACCGCATTCGTCGCCAGCTCGTGCAAGGCCAGCGTCAGGGGGGAAACGAGGCGGTGCGAGATTAGCGGATTCGCCCCGGTGAGGTTGATCTGATCCTCGGTGGCCGAGGTATAGGCCCGCATGATCGGCCCCATCAGCGTCTCGAAATCCACCTCATGCTGGTCGCTGCGGCCAATCGTGTCGAAATGCGCCGCGCCCAAGGCGGCCAGCCGCTCGATCACCTTGTCGGCAAAGGCCGCCGGGGACGGCTCCTCACGGGCGGTCAGGCGGACCATGGCGGTCATGACGTTGACGATATTGCGCAGCCGGTGCAGCAATTCGTCATCGGCCAGTTGCCGGTGCTCCCGCTCCACCCGGCGGCGTTCGGAAACGTCGAGTTGTGAGCCGAAGAAGTAGATCAGATTGCCATCTTCATCATTGATAGGCCCCAGTTGCAGGGCGTTCAGGAAGCGGCTGCCATCCTTGCGGTAGTTCACGATCTCAACCGTGTCGACCCGGCGCGCCAGTAGGGTTTCGCGCACCGCATCGACGCTTTCGCGCGTGGTTTCCGGACCTTGCAGGAAGCGGCAGTTCTGGCCCACGATCTCATCCAAACCATAGCCGGTGAGATCGGTGAAAGCGTCATTCACATAGACGATGGGATTGTCCGGCAGGGTCGGGTCGGTGATGCACAGCGGCAGGCGGGCATAGCGCACGACCTTGCCTAGAACGTCTTCGGTCAGGGTCTGCCGAGCGGCGGAGACCGTGTTGTCGTTCATGAATTCCCGCCCCTTGATCGAAACTGGCCGCCAATGTGCCCTGCACGTGGCTTTTGGGTCAACCCGCATACTGGGGGTTGGGCCATATTTATCTACTAAATGCTGTATGCGCTATAAGGTTCCGCGAGGTTCGATAAATGCGGCTTGTCAGGAAGGGCCTAAAATGCGTAATTGAGGGCGCTTGGTGTCCCGAAAAGCGCCTTTGAGTGTGGGACCGAAAAGGGAATTCAGTAAGGGGTCGCCCGACCCTGAAGCCGAAGCCGCCCCCGCGACTGTAAGCGGTAAGCCAATGCCCCTCGTGCCACTTGTCCTTTCGGACGGGGAAGGCGGGCAAAGGCCACGACCCGCGAGCCAGGAGACCTGCCAGGCGAGTGAAACGCTAGATGCCGTCGGGTGTGACGGTAAGGAGATTGAAGATGACGACGATGATTAAGACCGCCGGTGCCACGCGCAGCAAACTCGTACCGGCGCTGTTTGCCGCCGTATTGGGTGTGGCTCTGATGGCGCTGACCGGCCATGTGCAGGCCGCAGCACTGCATGATGCCGCCCATGACGTGCGCCACGCGACAGGCTTTCCCTGCCACTAAGCGCCGCGTTCGGTATCACAGGGGTCCGGGCTGCCATGCCGCAGTCCGGCTGTCTGTGATTCTGCCATTTATCAATGCCTGCCTTTCGCTGTTTTGCCCGCGCCCGCCGTTCGCTGCGTCGGGAGGGCTTTGGCACATCTTGAGGCTGGGTATGTCCTCGACCCGCGTTTCGCGCGGCGCTGAGTATCATTTCGCATCTAAGGATCATTGCGATGTTTTCACGTTTTCTGACTTCCGCCCTGTTTGCCGGGGCCTCTGCCGGCCTGTTGACCGGCTTGCTGCAACTCTATTTCGTGCAGCCCGTGCTGCTTCATGCCGAGCTTTATGAGACCGGCGCGCTGGTGCATTTCGGGGCCGACCCCGTCAGCGCGCACCCCGATTTGCCCGGTTTCGATGCCGTCCGCGATGGGTTGAGCCTGATCTTCACCATGTTGACCTATACCGCCTATGCGCTGATCCTTCTGGCGGCGATGAGCTTTGGCGAAGAGCGCGGCGCGGTGATCGATGGCCGCTGGGGCATCCTTTGGGGGGTGGCCGGTTTCGTGGCCTTCCATCTCGCGCCGGGGTTCAGCCTTGCGCCCGAAGTGCCCGGCGTCGCTGCCGCAGACATCACCGCGCGGCAGATCTGGTGGTTTGCCACTGCCGGGGCGGCGCTGGTGGCGCTTTGGCTGTTGGCCTTTGGCAAGGGTTGGGGCGCGTGGATCGGGGCGGCGGTTCTGCTGATGGCCCCCCATATCATCGGCGCGCCCGAGCCCGAGAGCTTCAGCGGCCCGGTGCCGACCGAGATCGGCGCGCTTTTCGCCGCCCGTGCGCTTGGCATCGGCTTGGCCGCCTGGGTGTTGCTGGGCAGTTTCGCCGGGTTCTTTTGGCAACGTGAAGGCGCGCAGAGCGCCTGAGGGAGGTCGAAATGGACAGATCACTGGCGCTATTCGCCATTGGATTGGTCTTTGGCGGTGGCATTGGTTTTGCCATCGCCGCAAGCAACGGTGTGACCTTCGACGGCCATGACCACGACGACCCTGCCGCCCATGGCGGCGGCGGGCATGCGGCCATGGATCACGGCGGTGCGGATCACGCGCGGATGCACGGCCAGCCCATCGCGCTGGCCGCCGAAGAGGCCCCTAGCCTTGCGATCCGCGTGACGCCCGACCCGATGGCGGGCTACAACCTTTATGTGGAAACCGAAGGCTTCGCCTTTGCGCCGCAAAACGCCAGCGGCGACAACCAGCCGGGCGAGGGCCACGCCCATGTCTATGTCAACGGCACTAAGATCGGGCGGCTTTATGGCCCATGGCTGCATCTGGCTGACCTGCCCAAGGGCGAGGTCACGGTGGAGGTCACGCTCAACGCCAATGACCACCGCCCCTTGGCGGTGAACGGTGCGCCGATTACGGCCCGCGAGGTGCTGACGGTTGAATAATCGCCCCGCCTCCCCTTTTCATAGCGCGCCGGAGCGCATACCCGGCACGCATAACCCGATGGGACAAGATCAATGAGCGCAACCCTACATGTCTGCATGACCTGCCGCGCCGGTGAGGTGCTGGAGGAAGACGCCCCGCGCCCCGGCGCGCAGCTTCATGCCGCCCTCGACGCCGCAGGCGCGCCCGAGGGCGTGACCATCGTGCCGGTGCAATGTCTTTCCGCCTGTTCGCAGGGGGCCGCCGTGGCGCTGTCTGCGCCGGGCAAATGGTCCTATGTCTATGGCCGCTTGACCAAGGAAGACGCCGCCGACATCCTTGCCGGAGCCGCCGCCTATGCCGCCACCCAAGACGGGCTGGTGCCATGGCGCGAGCGCCCGGTCATCTTTCGCAAGCAAAGCCTTGCGCGTATCCCCCCTTTGACCCTGCCGCAGGAGCCTACCGCATGAGCGATCTCGCCAAAATTCCCGTTACCGTCATCACCGGCTTTCTCGGCGCGGGCAAGACCACGTTGATCCGCCACCTGATGACCAATGCAGGCGGGCGTCGCCTTGCCGTTCTGGTCAATGAATTCGGCACCGTGGGGGTGGATGGGGACATCCTGAAATCCTGCGCCATCGACGACTGCCCGGCGGAGAATATCGTCGAGCTGGCCAATGGCTGCATCTGTTGCACCGTGGCCGATGATTTCATCCCTACCATCGAAGCGTTGATGGCCCTGCCGACGCGCCCCGATCACATCCTGATCGAAACCTCTGGGCTGGCCCTGCCAAAACCGCTGCTCAAGGCCTTCGACTGGCCCGCGATCCGGTCCAAGATCACCGTCGATGGCGTCATCGCGCTGGCCGATGCCGAGGCCGTGGCGGCGGGTACCTTCGCCGCCGATGTCGCCGCCGTGGACGCGCAGCGTCTGGCCGACGACAGCCTCGACCACGAAACGCCGCTCTCCGAAGTGTTCGAAGATCAGATTTCCTGCGCCGATATCGTGCTGATGTCCAAGGCCGATCTGGCCGGTCCCGATGGCCTCGCCAAAGCCCGCAAGGTGATCGAAGAGGAAAGCCCGCGTGAAATTCCGATCCTTGAGATGACCGAAGGCGTGATCGACCCCAAGGTGGTGCTCGGCCTCAACGCCGCCGCCGAAGACGACCTCGCCGCGCGCCCTTCGCATCATGACGGCCATGACGATCACGAGCATGACGATTTCGAAACCGTGGTGATCCCGATGCCGGAAGTGTCGGATGTCGATGCGCTGGTGGCCTCGATCGAGCGGCTCGCGCGTGAGCAGAACATCCTGCGCGTGAAGGGTTATGTCGCGGTCGAGGGCAAACCGATGCGCCTGTTGGTGCAGGCCGTGGGCGCGCGGGTGCGTCAGCAGTTCGACCGCCCTTGGGGCAGCGACACGCGCGCCGGGCATCTGGTGGTGATCGCCGAGCATGACGACATCGACCTCGCCAAAATCCGCGAGACTTTGGGAGCCTGACCCCCCATGCATGTCGTCTTTCGCGAAAGCCACGGGTTGGAGGATACCGACACCCCCTATGATCCGGGGCAAACCCCCGCCGATCTGGTGGTGCTGTCGTTTTCGGACAGTGACCTCGGCGCTTTCGCGGCAGGCTGGCATCGCGGCGGCGGCAAGGAGGGCAAGCTGCCCTCGCTGCGGCTGTGCAACCTCGTGGCGCTGCGGCACCCGGCCTCGGTCGACAACTACATCGAACAGACGCTGACCGGGGCCAAGGGCATTCTGATCCGCCTCATCGGGGGGGAGAATTACTGGTCCTACGGCATCATGCAGGTCCAAGACTTCGCCCGCCGCCATGATATCGCGCTGGCCGTCTTGCCCGCCGATGGGCGCGAGGATCCGGGGCTAGACGCGCATTCGACTTTGCCGGTTTCCACGCTGCGCCGTCTTGCGCATCTTTGTGATGCGGGCGGGCCGGTGGCGGCGCAGGCCGCGCTGGCGCAGATGGCGCTGGCGGCGGGCTTTTACGCCGGGCCGGTCATGGGCACGAAAACGGTGCCGGATTGCGGCTATTACGACCCCGATCAAGGGGTGCTCCCCCTCGCCGACGCGGCGGGGGAGACTGTCGCGGTTACCTTTTACCGCAGCTATCTTCTGGCCGCCGATACCGCGCCCGTCGATGCGCTGATCCGGGCGTTGCGGACGGCGGGGCTGAACGCCATCGGGCTTTTCGTACCCTCGCTCAAATCCGATCCCGCGCGGGGCTTTCTGGACGATGCCTTGGCGGCGATGAAGCCCGTGGCCATCGTCAACGCCACCGCCTTTTCGGGGCGCGGGGATGACGGCACCTCCCCACTTGACGCGCCGGGCTGCCCGGTGTTCCAAGTGGCCCTCTCCACCGCCCGGCGGCGCGATTGGGACCAGAGCGAGCGCGGCCTTTCACCCGCCGATCTGGCGATGCATGTGGTCCTGCCCGAGGTCGATGGCCGCATCTTCGGTGGCGTCGTCAGCTTCAAGAGCCCCGGAAAGCGCGACCCCGACCTGCAATATTCCCGCTTTGCCCACCGCGCCGAAGAGGCGCGGATCGAGGCTGTCGTCGCCCGTGTACTGGGCTGGCATCGGCTGGCGCAGACCCCGGCGGCCACACGCAAGCTGGCACTGGTGCTCTCGACCTATCCGGGGCGGGACGATCAGCTGGCCCATGCGGTCGGTCTTGATGCGCTGGCCAGCGTCGAAGACATGTTGATGCGGCTCGTGGGTGAGGGCTATGGCGTGACCCCGCAGATCGGTTTTGGCCGGAGCCTGACCGAGCAGCGCATCACTTGGCCCCTTGCCGACTATGAGGCGGCGCTGGCCGCTCTGCCGCAGGCGCTGCGCGATGACCTTCGCGACGCGTGGGGCGCAGCGGCGGATGATCCACTGGTGCAGGACGGCGCCTTTCACTTCGCGGCGCAAACCTGCGGCAACGCGCTGGTCGCGCTGCAACCCGAGCGGGGCGATCTGCAAGACCGCGAAGACAGCTATCACGACCTCGCCCGCACGCCGCGGCATTCCTATGTGGCCTTCTACCTCTGGCTGCGGGGGCAGGGGCATCACGCCCTGGTGCATATCGGCGCGCATGGCACGCTGGAGTGGCTGCCGGGCAAGGCCGTGGCTCTGTCGGACGACTGCTGGCCCGAAGCGCTGATCGGCGATCTGCCGGTGATCTATCCGTTTATCGTCAACGATCCCGGCGAAGCGGCGCAGGCCAAGCGGCGTATCGGGGCGGTGACGCTAGGCCATCTGCCGCCCCCGTTGAAAGACAGCGAAACGCCCGAGGGGCTATTGCGGTTGGAACGGCTGCTGGATGAATATTCCACCGCCGACGGGCTGGACCCCGCGCGCCGCGACCGGCTGGTCGACACGATCCGGGCCGAGGCGCAGGCGGCGGGGGTGGAAGATGACCTCGGCCTCGACGCCGCCAGTTCCTCGGCCGAGGCGCTGACCCGGATTGATGCTTTCGTTTGCGATATCAAGGAAAGCCAATACGGCGATGGCCTGCACATCTTCGGCGCGGGGGAGGGCGAATGGGACGGTCTGCTGACCGCACTCGCAGGGCGGCGTGTCTCCTCAGGCCCCTCCGGTTCCCCCTATCGTGGGCGGTCGGATGTGCTGCCCACCGGGCGCAACCTCTATGCGGTCGATCCGCGCGGCGTGCCCAGCCGGGCCGCCCATGCGCAGGGCGTGAAACTGGCCGAGGAATTGCTCAGGCGGCATCTGCAAGACAATGGCGACTGGCCGCGCGGGCTGGTGATCGACCTTTGGGGCTCCGCCACCATGCGCACGGCGGGCGAAGAGGTCGCCATGGCGATGCATCTCGCCGGGATCGCGCCGAAATGGGATGAGGGCAGTGAGCGGGTGTCGGGTTTCGAGGTGATCCCGCTGACCCTGCTGGACCGTCCGCGCATCGACGTGACCCTTCGCATCTCGGGCCTGTTCCGTGATGTCTTTCCCGGTCTTGCACAGCTTTTCGAAGCGGGTGCGGCTGCATTGGCCGATCGCGAAGAAGCCCCCGATATGAACCCGTACCTCACCCGCACGCCGCGCGTTTTTGGCCCCAAGCCCGGCCTTTACGGCGTGAACATGGAAGCGGCCTTGCAAGACTATTCCGATGCCGGTCGCGCCGCGGCGGGAGAGGCGTGGCTCAGCGGGTCGGAATGGGCGATCAATGCCCAAGGCGAGGCGCATCAGGACCGCGCCGCGCTGGAGGCGCAGTTGCAGCGCGCCGATGGCTTTGCTCATGTGCAGGACTTGGCCGAAAGCGATATCCTGCTCGCCTCGGACTATGCCAGCCACGAAGGCGGCTTTGCCGCCGCGATGGCGCATCTCGGCGCGCAGAAACCGGCGATGTACCACCTCGATCACACCCGCGCAGGCAGCCCCCGCGCGCGGTCCATGCCCGAGGAAATCGCCCGCGTCGTACGCGCCCGCGCCGCCAATCCCGGCTGGGCCAGCGGCATGATGCGCCACGGTTTTCGCGGCGCGGCAGAGGTGGCGGCAACGCTCGACAACCTCGCGGCCTTTGCGCATCTGACGCGCGAGGTGCCTGCGCATCTCTTCGACCTCTATTTCGACGCCACACTGGGGCGCGAAGATCTCGTGGCCTTCATGGAGGCCGAGAACCCCGCCGCCTTGCAAGCCATGCGCGACCGTTTCGCGGCGCTGCGCGAGTCCGGCCTATGGCTGACCCGCCGCAACTCGATCTCGGCCACATTGGACGGGGTGACGTGAGCGCGGCCCCGGCGATCAAGGGCTGGTGCCCCGGTGCGCTGCGTCCGATGCTCTCGGGCGATGGGCTGGTGGTGCGTCTGCGGGTGCCGCAGGGACGCTTGACCCCGGCCCAAGCCCGCGGCGTGGCGGGGCTGGCCACGCGCTATGGCAACGGCATGCTTGACCTGTCGAACCGGGGCAATCTGCAACTGCGCGGCGTCGATCCCGCGCGGCATGAAGGGCTGATCGAGGCGCTGCGCGCGCTGGCGCTGATCGACGTGGATGAGCGGATGGAGCGACGGCGCAACATCATGGTCAGCCCCTTTTGGCAGGCGGGCGATGATACGGATTTCCTTTGCCAAGCCCTCTCTGCCACCGCGCAGGCCCATGCGCTGCCGGATGTCTCTGCCAAATTCGGTTATGCGGTCGACGCAGGGCCGCAGCCGGTGTTGCAGGCCGATCCCGCCGACATCCGGTTCGAGCGGTCGGCGGAGGGTCAACTGCTGCTCTGCATTGAAGGGGCTATGCGGGCCAAGCCCGTGACCCGTGCGACTGCGGTGACCGAAGCCATCGCACTGGCCGAATGGGTGCGCGCGCAGGGGGTGACCCGCGCCGCGCGCGCCACCGCCACGGGGGCACCGCTTCCCGCGGGTTTTGACTGCCCGCGTCAGGCGGGGCAGGGCACACCCGCCCCCGGCCTCTACCCAGCCGGGGCGCTTGTCGCCTGTGCTTTCGGGCAGATGGAGGCCGAGACGCTTGCCGCGCTCGCCGAGCTTGGTCCGCTGCGCCTGACCCCGTGGCGGCGGCTGCTGATCGAAGGTGCCCCGCGCCTGCCTGATCTGGCCGGTCTCATCACCGCCGCCGATGACCCGCTGTTGCGCGTGGTTGCGTGTATCGGTGCGCCGGGCTGCGCACAGGGCCGGGGTGAGACGCGGGGGCTGGCCCGGCACCTTGCCGCCGTGGTGCCGAAGGGGCAACGCCTGCATGTCTCCGGCTGCGCCAAGGGCTGCGCCGCGCCGCGCGCTACCGACCTCACCCTGACCGCCACCGCGCCAGAGCGCTATGACCTCATCCACGATGGCCGCGCCGATGCCATCCCTGATCTGCGCGGGCTGACCCCCGCCGACATCGCCTCTCACCTTAGAAAGTCCGCCGATGCCCCATAGCTATATCACCGACGGTGCCGAGATTTACCGCCAGTCCTTTGCCACCATCCGCGCCGAAGCGGCGCTAGCGCGTTTCACCCCGGAGGAAGAGATCGTCGCCGTGCGCATGATCCACGCCGCGGGTATGGTCGGGCTGGAGGAGCACATCCGCTTTTCCGAAGGCATGGCCGTGGCCGCGCGGGCGGCGTTGGAGGACGGTGCGCCGATTCTCTGCGATGCCTATATGGTCAGCGAAGGCATCACCCGCAAACGCCTGCCGCGCGAGAATGAGGTGATCTGCACCCTGCGCGACCCTTCGGTGCCGGATCTGGCCGCGAAGATGAGCAACACCCGCTCTGCCGCCGCGCTGGAACTGTGGCGGCCCCATCTGCAAGGTGCCGTGGTGGCCATCGGCAATGCGCCCACGGCGCTGTTTCACCTGCTCAACATGCTCGAAGACCCCGATTGCCCGCGCCCGGCGGCAATCATCGGCTGCCCGGTGGGCTTCATCGGCGCGGCGGAATCGAAAGAGGCTTTGATGCAGGATCTGCCGGTGCCCTCGATGATCGTGCAGGGGCGTTTGGGCGGCTCGGCGATCACCGTGGCGGCGGTGAACGCTTTGGCCAGCAGGGTGGAATGAAGATGGGCAAGGTTATCTGCGCGGGCCTTGGCCCCGGCGATCCGGAATTGATGAGCGTGAAATCCGACCGTGCCATTCGCGGCGCGCGACATCTGGCCTATTTCCGCAAGAAAGGCCGCGCGGGCCAAGCGCGCCGGATCGTTGAGGGGATGCTGCGCGACGATGTGGTGGAATATGCGATGGAATATCCCGTCACCACCGAGTTGCGCTTTGATTCGCCCGAGTATCGCGCCCAGATGGTCGCATTTTACGAGGAATGGGCCGACCGGCTAGAAGCCTTGGCGCAGGATCACGAGGTCGTCGTCCTCTGCGAGGGTGATCCCTTCTTCTACGGCTCTTTCATGCATCTGCACACGCGGCTTCAGGGCCGCGCCGAGGTTGAGGTGCTGCCCGCGATCCCCGGCATGGTGGGCTGCTGGAACGCGCTGGATACCCCCTTCACTTGGGGCGATGACGTGGTGACCGTGCTGATGGGCACGCTGCCCGAGGCCGAGTTGACCGATCACATGAAGCGCGCCGATGCGCTGGTGGTGATGAAGACGGGCCGCAACCTGCCCAGCGTGCGCCGCGCGCTGGCGGCGGCGGGCAAGTTGGAGGACGCTTGGCTGGTCGAACGCGGCACCATGCCCGACCAGCGGGTGGCAAGGCTTTCTGACGTGGCGGATGACGACTGCCCCTATTTCGCGATCGTCTTGGTCCATGGTCAAGGCCGCAGACCGGAGGCGGAGACATGAGCGGCATCCTTCATATCGCGGGCCTCGGCCCCGGCGACGACGCGCTTGTCACGCCCGAGGTGACCGAGGCCTTGGCGCAGGCCACTGACGTTATCGGCTATATCCCTTACGTCGCCCGCGTTGCCCCGCGCGACGGGCTGACCCTGCACCCCAGCGACAACCGGGTGGAGTTGGACCGCGCGACCCATGCGCTGCAACTGGCGCAGGCGGGCGCGCGGGTGGTGGTGGTCTCTTCGGGCGATCCGGGTGTCTTTGCCATGGCCTCAGCCGTGTTCGAGGCGGTGGAGCGGGATCCGGCGTTTGAAAGCGTCGACATCCGCGTGCTGCCCGGCATCACGGCGATGCTGGCGGCGGCGGCGCGGCTTGGGGCGCCCTTGGGCCATGATTTCTGCGCGATCAACCTCAGCGACAACCTTAAGCCCTGGGCGATGGTGGAGCACCGTTTGCGGATGGCCGCGCGGGCGGATTTCGCCATGGCCTTCTACAACCCCCGCAGCAAATCCCGCCCGCACCAATTCGCCGAGGCGTTGGACATTCTGCGCGCCGAATGCGGGCCGGACCGGTTGATCACCTTCGCCCGCGCCGTGACCACATCCGAAGAGGCGTTCAACACCGTCACATTGGGCGAGGCGACGCCCGAGATGGCGGATATGCGCACCGTGGTGATCGTCGGCAATTCCGCGACGCGGCGGGTCGGGCGCTATGTCTATACGCCGCGCAGCGCGGTATGATGTAGCCAATGCATCACTTCGGTCACATCATTGGCGGCCACCTCGCCCGGCAGTTTCGGCCGCTCGGCCAAGATCACCGGCAGGCCAAGGCTGCGGGCGGCATCCAGCTTGGCCCGCGCGCCGGAGCCTCCGGCGTTCTTGGCGACCACATGGGTGATCGCATGGGTCTGCATCAGCGCGGTATCGCCCGCCACGTCGAAGGGCCCGCGCGCCAACACGACCGTCGCCCGTGGCAGCGGCAGTGGGTCGCGTGGCGGATCGACGAGGCGCAGGAGGTAGCGGTGCTGCGGTTTCGCAGCGAAAAGCGCCAGTTGCTGCTTGCCGATGGCCAGAAACACCCGCGCCGGGCTGTCGGGCAGGGCCGCGGGCAGCGCGGTGAGGTCGGGCACGAAGGTCCAGTCGTCACCCTCCTGCGGCTCCCACGCGGGGCGCTCGAACCGCACGAGCGGCAGGTCTTGCCGGGCGCAGGCGACGAAGGCATTGTTGCTCATCCCCGCGGCGAAGGGGTGGGTTGCGTCGACGACATGGGTGATCGCCTCGGTCTTGAGGTAGGTCACCAGCCCCGCCACGCCGCCAAAGCCGCCGATGCGGGTGGGCAGGGGCTGGGCCACAGGGCTGTCGGTGCGCCCGGCATAGGAAAACACCGCGTCGATCCCGGCTTTGGCCAAGGCGCGGGCCAAGGCGCTGGCTTCGGTGGTGCCACCCAAAAGAAGGACGCGCATGATGGGTGATCCTTGGCTCAGCATCATCGGAATGCCCGACGATAACGCGGATGCCTTGCCCGCGGCAAGCCGCGCAGCGCTGGCAAAGGCCGAGGTGATCTTTGGCGGGCCGCGCCATCTGGAGCGGGCAGGCGCAGGCGCGCGCGGGCGGGCTTGGCCGGTGCCCTTCTCGGTCGAGCCGGTGTTGGCCGAGCGCGGCAAACGCGTGGCGATGCTGGTGTCGGGCGATCCCTTCTGGTTCGGCGCGGGGGGCAGCATTGTCGGCGCGTTGCAGCCCAACGAATGGCACAGCCTGCCCGCGCCCTCGACCTTCTCGCTGGTGGCCAATGCGCTCGGCTGGCGGTTGGAGGAGGTTACCTGCCACGGGCTGCATGCCGCACCGCTGGCGCAGTTGCGCGGTGCCCTGCGTCCCAAGGGGCAGATGATCTGTCTGCTGCGCGATGGGGAGGCCCCTGCGGCACTGGCAGAGTTCCTCTGCACACAAGGCGCGGGCACGGCCAGGCTGCATGTGGCCGAACGGCTGGGCGGCCCCGATGCGCGGGTGCGGGCGGTGCAGGCGGATGGCTTCGATCTGACGGATGTGCAAGCGCCGGTGGCGGTCGGGGTCGCGCTGCCCAAGGGCATCGGCCTGCCGCGCACCCCCGGCCTGCCGGATGACCATTTTGCCAGCGATGGCCAAATCACCAAGGCGCCGGTGCGGGCGCTGACGCTATCGGCCCTCGCCCCCCGGCCCGGCGAGTTGCTGTGGGACATCGGCGCGGGCAGCGGCTCGGTCTCGGTCGAGTTCTGCCTTGCCGGTGGGCGCGCCATCGCCTTTGAGCAGCACGCCGCGCGGGTCGAGAATATCACCCGCAACATCGAAGATTTTGGCCTGAACGCGCGTATGCAAGCGTTTCATGGCCGCGCACCAAATGTCTGGGCGGGGCAGCCTTTGCCGGATGTGGTCTTTGTCGGCGGCGGCGGGAACGCGGTGCTTTACGATGCCCTCCTGCCTGCGCTACCAGCGGGCACGCGGCTGGTCGCCAACGGTGTGACGCTGGAAACCGAGGCGCTTTTGGCGCAGTTGCAAGCGGAGCATGGCGGCACCCTGTTGCGGATCGAACTGGCGCAGGCGGCGCCTTTGGGCCGGATGCGCGGCTGGCAGCCGCTACGGCCCGTGGTACAATGGAGCGTGACTTTATGAGGATGGCCGGGATCGGATTTCGGGGCGCGGCAAGCGTCGCCTCACTGCGCGACGCGCTGGAGCGGGCCAACCCCGATGGCACCAAGATCGACGCGCTGGTGACCGAAGCCGCCAAGGCCCGCGCCACCGTCTTCCGCGAATTCGCGCAAGAGTTGGGCGTGCCGGGGCTGGGCATCACCACCGAAGACTTGGCCCGCATGATAACCCCCACGCAATCGGCTCGGATCGAAGACCGTTTCGGCACCGGCTCCCTGTCCGAGGCCGCCGCATTGGCCGCCGCCGGGCCGGGGGCGGTATTGGTTGCCGAACGCGTCGTTTCGGGCGATGCCATGGCCACTGCGGCGATTGCCGAGAGGAAAGGATAGATACCGTGACTGTACATTTCATCGGGGCCGGGCCGGGGGCGGCGGATCTCATCACCCTGCGCGGGCGCGACCTGATCGCGGCCTGCCCGGTCTGCCTCTATGCCGGGTCGCTGGTGCCCGAGGCGTTGCTGAGCCACTGCCCTGAGGGGGCGCGGATCGTTAACACCGCAAGGCTGTCGCTGGACGATATCATGGAAGAGATCGCCGCCGCCGATGCCGCAGGTCATGACGTGGCGCGCCTGCATTCGGGCGACCTGTCGGTCTGGTCGGCGATGGGCGAACAGCTGCGCCGCCTGCGCGAGATGGGCATCGCCTATGACGTGACGCCCGGGGTGCCATCCTTTGCCGCCGCCGCCGCGGAACTGGGGGCCGAGTTGACCCTGCCGGGCGTGGCGCAATCGGTGATCCTGACCCGCACCTCGGGCCGCGCCACGGCGATGCCCGAAGGCGAGACGCTGGCCAATTTTGCCCGCACCGGGGCGACGCTGGCCATCCACCTGTCGGTGCATGTGCTTGATAAAGTCGTCGAAGAACTGACCCCGCATTACGGTGCCGATTGCCCCGTCGCCGTGGTCTGGCGTGCAAGCTGGCCCGATCAGCGCATCGTCAAAGCGACGCTTGCGACCCTGCGCACCGAAGTGGGCGAGGAAATGGCCCGCACCGCGCTGATCCTCGTGGGCCATGCCATCGGGGCCGAGGATTTCGGCGAGAGCCGCCTTTACGCCGCCGATTATGACCGCCGCTTCCGCCCCGTCGGGGCCGAGCCGCGCTTTCCGGAGACCTCCTCATGATCCCGTCCGGCCTGCTTATTTCCGCCCCCGCTTCCGGCACGGGCAAGACGACCTTGATGCTGGGGCTGCTGGCCGCGCTGCGCGCCGAAGGTGTCGCGGTGCAGCCGTTCAAAAGCGGCCCCGATTACATCGATCCGGCCTTTCACACGGCGGCCTCGGGCCGGGCGTCTTTCAACCTCGACAGTTGGTCGATGGACCGCGCGCGGATCGAAGGGCTGGTCGGCAATGCCGATGGGGCCGAGTTGATCCTCGGCGAAGGGTCGATGGGGCTGTTTGACGGGGTGGCCAAACCGGGGGCCTGCGGCAATGGCGCCAGCGCCGATGTCGCGGCGCTGATGGGCTGGCCGGTGGTGCTGGTGCTCGACGTATCGGGGGCGGCGCAGTCGGTGGCGGCCACGGCGCTTGGCTTTCGTGAGATGCGGCCCGATGTGACGCTGGCAGGCGTGGTGCTGAACCGCGTCGCCTCCCCCCGGCATGAGACGCTGGTCCGCGCCGGCATGGAGGCTGTGGGCATCGAGGTTTTCGGCGCGCTCCCACGCCGGGTCGAGATCGAAATGCCCGAGCGTCACCTCGGGCTGGTGCAGGCCGGAGAGCAGGAAAACCTGCCCGATCTGTTGGGGCAGGCGGCGGCATTCGTCGCGGCCCATGTCGATGTCCCCGCCCTGCGGGCCGCCGCGCGGGGCACGTTGCAGAACCCGCCCGCTCCGGCGCAGATCACCCCGCCCGGACAGCGCATCGCGCTGGCGCAGGACAACGCTTTCGCCTTTGTCTATCCGCATCTTTTGGCCGGATGGCGCGCGGCGGGGGCAGAGGTTCTGCCCTTTTCCCCGCTCGCCAATGAAGCGCCGGACGACAGCGCCGATTGCTGCTGGCTGCCGGGCGGCTACCCGGAACTTCACGCCGGCAGGCTCGCCGCCGCCGCGCAATTCCGCGACGGGCTGCGCGCCTTTGCCGAGACCCGCCCCGTGCACGGCGAATGCGGGGGCTATATGGCGATGGGTGCGGGCCTCATCGACAAAGAGGGCGCCCGGCACGAGATGGCGGGGCTTTTGGGGCTGGAGACCTCTTTCGCCAAACGCAAGATGCATCTGGGCTACCGTCAGGCCGATCTCAACGCGCCGATCCCCGGCCATTCGGCACGGGCCGAATTGCGCGGACATGAGTTCCACTATGCCACGATCCTTGCCGAGCCGGACGCCCCGCTGGCGCGGATCACCGATGCCAATGACCTTGAAGTGCCCGAGACCGGCTCGGTCCGCGATTTCGCGGGGGGCGGGCGTGCCACGGGCACCTTCTTTCACATGATCGCGGCGCTGTGATGGGGGGCTTTGTTTCCTTTGTCTCCTCCGGCCCGGGCGACCCGGAGCTGCTGACGGTCAAGGCCGTGGCGCGGTTG
The DNA here is from genome assembly GCF_043557225.1 of Sulfitobacter sp. 1A13496. NCBI lineage: Bacteria > Pseudomonadati > Pseudomonadota > Alphaproteobacteria > Rhodobacterales > Roseobacteraceae > Sulfitobacter > Sulfitobacter sp. 1A13496. The sequence goes on from NZ_JBIFFP010000002.1 coordinate 182,054, forward strand.
CAGGCGGCGGATGTGGTGCTCTTCGATGACCTCAGCGCAGGCCCGATTTTAGAGCACGCGCGGCCCGATGCGGACCTGATCGGGGTTGGCAAACGGGCCGGGCGCGCCTCGCCCAAGCAAGACCATGTGAGCCGCGTTCTGGTCGATCATGCGGAAGCCGGGCTAAAGGTCGTGCGGTTGAAATCCGGTGACAGCGGCATGTTCGGACGGCTGGAGGAAGAGATCATCGCCCTGCGCGCGGCGGATATCCCTTTCGAGATCGTGCCGGGCGTGACCGCCGCCTCTGCCGCCGCCGCCACCGCAGGCATCCCGCTGACCCGCCGCATGACGGCGCGGCGCGTGCAATTCATCACCGGCGCGGATGTGACCGGCGAATTGCCGCGCGACGTGAACATGGCCGCCTTGGCCGATCCGATGGCGACCACCGTGGTCTATATGGGCAAACGCACCTTCGCGGGCCTTGCTGCACGATTGGTCGAACACGGGCTCCCCGGCAGCACGCCCGCGCTGCTGGCCGAGGCGGTCTCGACCCCGGCGGAGAAGGTGCAGCGCTTCACGATCGAAACGTTGGCACGCCATCTGGAAAGCACCAGCAGCACCACGCCGGCGCTGATCTTTTACGGACCATTGGCCGAGTTCGAGACGTGAAAGCGTTTGTCTGCACCTCCTGCACCGCCGATGGCGGATTTCTGGACGTGGTCCGCGCGGGCCTGTCCGAGGTGGAGGTCGAAGGCATCGACTGTATGTCAGGCTGCACGCGGGCGCAGACCATCGCCTTTCGCGCGCCGGGCAAGGTGGCCTATCTGTTTGGAGAGATCTCCGAGGCGGATATGGATGACCTGCGCCGTTTCGTGATGCTCTACCGCGCGTCGCCGGATGGCAAATTCCCCGATGCGCGGGTGCTGGGCGGGCTGCGGTTGAAAGCGATTGCGAGGATACCGGGATGAGCGCGCTTGAACTTACTTTGATCGGCATCGGCACCGGCAACCCTGATCATCTGACGCTGCAAGCGATCCGGGCGATGAACGCGCAAGACCTGATCCTGATCCCGCAAAAGGGGGCGGGCAAGGATGATCTGGCGGGGCTGCGGCGGAGCATCTGCGACGAGGTGTTGACCAATGAGGCGGTGCAGATCGTCGGCTTCGATCTGCCCGTGCGCGACCCGGCGATCGAGGATTACCGCGCCCGTGTCGACCACTGGCATGATGCGATTGCCGAGGCGTGGCGCGGGGCGATGGCCCAGCATCCGACCGCCCGGCGCGTGGCGCTGCTGGTCTGGGGCGATCCGTCGCTTTATGACAGCACCCTGCGCATCGCCGCGCGGCTGGAACCTGCGCCGCGCATCACCGTGATCCCCGGCATCACCTCATTACAGGGGCTGACGGCGGCCCATGCGATCCCGCTGAATGAAATCGGCGCGCCCTTCATGGTGACCACCGGGCGGCAATTGCGCGATCACGGTTGGCCCGAAGGGGTCGATACGCTGGTGATCATGCTCGATGGCGATTGCGCCTTTCAGACCTTGCCGCCTGCGGGGGTGACGATCTGGTGGGGCGCCTATGTCGGCATGGCCGAAGAGATCATTCGCCATGGTCCATTGGCCGAGGTCGCCGAAGACATAACCGCCACCCGTGCCGCCGCTCGGGCGGCGCATGGCTGGATCATGGATATCTATCTGCTGCGCCGAGGCTAAGTCTTAGGTATTCGGATCGACCTTACCGCGCATCGCCTTGACCTCACCGCGTACCTTCTTGGCCTTGAGGCGGCGTTTCTTTGACCCCAGCGTCGGGCGGGTGGCGATGCGGCGTTTCGGCGGGGTGAGGGCGCGGCGGATCAACTCGGCCAGCCGCTCGCGCACCAACTCACGGTTGCGCGCCTGACTGCGGGTCTCGTCACATTGCAACACCAGCGCGCCTTCGGTGGTCCAACGCCGCCCGGCCAGACGGCGCAGGCGGTTCTTGACCGGCTGCGGAAGGGAGGGCGAGGTGGCGGCCTCGAACCGCAATTCCACCGCCGAGGAGACCTTGTTCACATTCTGCCCGCCGGGGCCGGAGGCGCGCATGAAGCTTTCCGTCAGCTCCCAATCCTGAATGGCGATGTCATCGTTGATGTGCAGCATGGGCTCTCCTTGCCCCCGCAACATGCCAGCCCGCGCGGTGAGGGTGAAGGGGGAATGCGAAATGGGCCGCCCCTTGCGGAGCGGCCCAATCGAATGGTTTCAGGAGGGGGATCGGTTAGACCGACGTCCACCAGGTGGTTGCATTGCCAGGGGCTGCCCTAGCAGGAAACCCCGCTGGCTGTTCCGACACCTCGCTCCAATACCTTTCTTGACACTGGATCACCTCCTTTACATTTGTTGAACTCACCCTGAGCGTTGCACAGGTTTTGAAATTCGCAAAGCGTTTTTTTAAAGGGGCGCGGCGGCAGGGGGTGGCCCCCTGCGCCAGTATCACGCGCGGGCGGTCAGCCGTGCGGTCAGCAGCCGGAAGGGGATCAGCGCGATGAGCGCGATGGCCAGTTTGACCGACCAGTCCGCCACGGCGAGCGAGACCCAAAGCGGCGCGAGCGGGCCCGTGCCCAAAAGCGGCAGCGTCTCGGCGGCCCAAGAGACATCGGTGGCGGGGTGGATGAACGACAGGCTGGCCGAAAAGGCGATGGAGAAAAATAGCGCCGTGTCGATCGCGCTGCTGATCAGCGTGCTGATCAGAGGCGCGCGCCACCACGCGCCATCGCGGAAACGGTTAAAGATCGTCACGTCCAACAGCTGCGCCACGAGGAAGGCGGTGCCCGAAGCCACGGCGATGCGGATCGTCACCAACGGGCCGAATTCGCCCATGATCTGCGTCCCAATGAGCGAGCATATCAGGCCCACGACAAAGCCCACCAACACGACCCGGCGCGCGGCAGAGGCGCCGTAGAGACGGTTCATCACATCGGTGACGAGGAAGGCGAGCGGATAGGTGAAAGCCCCCCAGGTCAGCCATTGGCCGAAGAGAAACTGAACAAGGATATTCGAGGCCACGACGATGGCGGCCATGGCAAGGATGCCGGGAAGATAGGTGCGTGTCATATGTGAACCGTTTTGTGCAAGGGTGCGGCGACTTGGCCTGCGGGGATCGCAGACCGGACGGCTTTAGCCCTCGGAAGCCGGTTTGGCAAGGATCAGCTCAACCACCTCATTGCGCTGCATGACAAAGAAGTTGTCGTCCGACAGCAGGGTCAGCCGGGTTTGCCCCGCCTCGTCCTGCCAAGTGCTGAGCGCTTCGAGATTGTCATATTGACCGGGGCCAGAGGTCAGCAGCGTCTCTTCGCCAAGCGCAGGCGCGGTGAGGTCGAAGCTGCGGATGCGGCTGCGAAACCCCAGCGGCGTGATCGTCCGCTCCAGTAGATAAAGCGTACCGTCCTGGGCAAAATCGGCATCCACCGGCAGGAACGGCCCCCGGCGCGGGATCTCTGCGGTGATCGTCCAACTCCTGCCGTCAAAGGCATAGAGCGGGAAATCATCCGAGGCCGGGCCGCCGCCTTCGGGGGTCGCAAAGAGCCGCCCATCGGGGTGGGCGGCCAAAGTTTCCATTCCCGCGTTTGGCTCAAATTTGGCGAAGTCGTCATGTCTGGGCAGCGGGGTGGTGACGCCGCTCTCGGGCGACAGCCGCGCGACATGGTGGTCGTGTTCGAATGAGACGTAGAGTTGCCCGCTGCCGTCAAGCGCCAGCGCTTCGGCATCGCGCATCTTGTCGCGCAGGGGTTTGCCGTCGGCCCCTTTCAGCGGAGCATTCTCCTCAACTTCAAGCGCCACTATACGCCCCGCCTCGCGTAGCATGCGTGCCTGCACCACGCGGCCACGGTCCGAGACTGCCGTCAGGCGGGTGCCATCGGCATTCACCTCGACCCCGGAAAAACCGCCGAACCACGGCGCCGGATGGCGCCATGTCAGCACGCTGTTTACCTGCACCACCGGCCCTGTCTGCGCGGCGGGGGCCACGCAGGCGATGAGCAAGAAGAACGGGAGGCAGGCGCGGATCAGTTTGCGTTCAAAACGGCGTTGCATTGGGCAGGCAGGTCCGCAAGCAGGATGTCGCGCTTGGGCTTGGGTTTCGTTTTGGGTGCGCTCGGGTCGGGCTTTGGCGGGTTCAGGATATTGGCCTGCCACTGCCGCGCATCGGCGCAGCCATCACCGGGCGGGGGCGGGGCCTGATCCACACAGCCGCGCGCGCCTTTGGGGCAGCTGATGCGGATGTGGAAATGGTAGTGATGCCCGTACCAAGGCCGGATTTTGCGCAGATAGCTGCGGTCGCCTTTCTCATCGGCGCACATCTGCACTTTTGCGCCGGGGAAAACAAAGATGCGCGCGGTGCGGGGGTCTTGGGCCGCGGCTTTGATCACCTCGTGATGCGCAGGTGTCCAAGAGGAATTCACATAGGCCCCGCTGGCCCGGCGCATGGAGATCGACGAGATGTTCTCGCGCTGCGCCCGGCTGAGGTTCAGGGATTCGGGCGGCAGCATCCAGATGTCGGCATCAAGCCCGATCTGGTGGCTGGCGTGACCGGTCAGCATCGGCCCGCCGCGTGGCTGGCTCATATCGCCGACATAGACGCCTTCCCAACCGGGCTGCTGCGCGGCCTTGCGGCTGAGCGTTTTAACCATGTCGATCATCTCGGGGTGGGCCCAGTTGCGGTTACGCGACAGGCGCATGGCCTGCCATGTCGGACCTGTCTCGGGCAATTGCTCGGCCCCGGCAAGGCAGCCTTTGGAATAGCTGCCGAAAGCCGCCGGAGATTGCGCGGAGGCAAAGCTCTTGGCCCCGAAAAGCCGTTTGGCCTCAACCGTGCTGAGTGCGCCGCCCGAAGAGCCGATGGTCGGCAGGGCGACCTTCTCACCGCTGATGTCGGTCTCGGTCCGGCCGCCCCCGCAAGCGGCAAGCGCAAAGGCCAGCGCCACGGAGGTGAGGGTGCGAAGCAGCGTCATGTGGCGAAATCTCCCTTGGGTTTGACCCAAGCTAACAGGATCAAACCGACGATGAAAAGCCCCACGACGGGGGTGATGCCAAGCCGTTGGCTGCCCGTGAGGTCGCTGGTCAGGGCAATCAGCGCCGGTGCGAGAAAGGAGGTGGCCTTGCCCGAGAGGGCGTAGAGGCCGAAAGCCTCGGTCATCCGCTCGGGGTTTCCCTGCCGGGTCAGCATGTTACGCGATGACGCCTGTAGCGCCCCGCCCGCCGCGCCGATAGAGGCACCGGCGACGTAGAAGAGGATATCGGGCAGGGCGGAGCCTTCGGGCAAAGAAACGCCCATGACCGAAGTTGGCCCCAGCGAGATGATCAGGCAGGCGGTGGCGATGAGGATGACGCAGCAAGCCACGATCACCGGCATCGGGCCGATGCGCCGGTCGATCCGCCCGCCCAGCACGCAGAACACCGCGCCCGAGATGGCGGCGAGGATGCCGAAGATGCCGATCTCTTGGATCGACCAATCCAGCACCCCAAGCGCATAGACCCCGCCAAAGGTATACATCCCGTTCAGCGCGTCGCGGTAGAACATCGAAGAGCCGAGATAGGCCAGAAGCGACGGATGCTTCGGCAGCCCCCGCAGGGTGCGCGCCAAATCCGCGAGACCCGCGCCCACGCGATAGCGCACAGCGCCGGCTTTCGGCCTGTCGCGCACATAGAGAAAGAAGGGGATCATAAAGACCGCGTACCAGATGGCCGTCAGCGGCCCGACGATACGGGTGTCGGCCTTTGTCGCCGGGTCGAGCCCGAAAAGCGGCGTCAGCCCCGCCATGGTGCGCCCATTCGCGCCGCTTTGAAACAGGGCGATCATCGCGATCAGCGCCAGCACCCCGCCCGCATAGCCAAAGGCCCAGCCATCGCCGGAAATGCGCCCCCGCTCATCCGCGTCGGGGTGCAGCTCGGGCAGATAGGCATTGGTAAAGATCGTCGCGAACTCCATCCCGACCAAGCCGATGCCGAAGAAGAACAGCGCCCAAAGCAGAGAGAAATCCGCCGGGGCCGTCCACCACAGCGCGCCTGCGCCGACCACATACATGGCCGAGAAGAGCCGGATCCAAGGCATCCGCCGCCCCGAGGAATCCGCTACCGCGCCCAAGATCGGCGCCAGCACCGCAATCGCGACGCCCGCCAGCGCCAGACCATAGCCCCAGTATGCCTGCGCTTGGGCTTTGGCGGCGCCAAGCTCCATCCCGCCCTCGACCAGCGCATTGGTCGCGGTCTGGGCAAAATAGGGGCCAAAGATGAAAGTCAGAAGCAGGGTGTTGTAAGGCTGGCTGGCCCAATCAAAGAAATACCATCCCCAGATGCGCTTGCGCCCGCCTGTCTGTGCCATGTTGCGCCCCTTCGCGGCCTGCCCTTTTCAAGTTAGAGCAGGGCAGGGCGCAAGGCGCAAGCGTCAGTAAGGGCGGGGGTGAGGCAGAGAAGGGCGGTCGGCTCAGGCCGAAAGCGGCCCTGCCGCATCGGGGGCCGGGGCCGCGTCCTGCATCGGCGGCCAGGTGCGGTGCGCATCAGCGCGGATCCATTCGGCCACCCAGCCCGGCACCTCAGGCGAAGCTTGCTCCCGCCCCATCGCTTGCAAGACCTTTTCCGGCGGGATCAGCCCGTTACGATCGGTGACGGCGGAACGGTAGAGCACATGGCTCGCGCATTCGCCGTTCTTCTTCCACATGGATTGCTCAAGGTAGATGAACTTGTCGTCCCAACACAGGGTCCGGCTGCGCATCTCGAATTTCTCGAACATGCGGATGCGGCGGCGGAACCGCGTGCTGGAGCCCGCGATGGTGATCGCCCATTTGTTCTGCCGCAGCAGCGTGATCAACCCGGCGCGCTGCGCCATGGCGGTGCGGCCCAGATCATAAAGCGACAGCGCCCGCCCGTTGTTCAATTCCATCCAGATATCGAGGTCATGCGGCCAGCAGATGTGATGGCTGACATGGGTGTCGGTCAGGTTTTCCAGCGGCGCCTGCCGCGCGGCGACGATGACGTCTTTGGCCATGCGGATGATCGGGAACATGAGGCTTTCCTTTGTCGTGACGACGCGGATCTGCGGCGGAAGCGCAGCGCGGTCAAGCATATACGTCGCGGCACTCTTGCCCTTTGGAGGCGGGGCGCTTAACTGTCTTGCGTCAAACCAAGGGGATATTCCATGACGTCGCTGTTCCAGATCCTGATGCTGCTGCTGAACATCGTTTGGTTCATCGTCATCGCCCATGTCATCATGTCTTGGTTGATCAACTTTCAGGTGCTGAACCTGCGCCAACCGCTGGTGGCGCAGATCTGGGACGGGCTGAACCGCATTCTTGAGCCGGTCTATAGCCGCGTGCGCAATGTGATTCCGCCGATGGGTGGTCTGGACCTCGCCCCCCTGATCGTGCTGATCGCCGTTGCCATGGCGCGGATCGTGCTGACCAACAACGCAGCGGCCTTCTACTGACCCGTGCCCCAGCCCGCCCGCGCGCCGATGCCGCGGGCATCTGGCCTTGTTCACGCTTTGTTAGTGTGGGAGTCTGCATAAAAAGAGCAGACAATCTTACAGGTTCTCCATGACAGGCGCTGCCACGCTTCTTCGTGATGTTTTCGGTTTCGACGGGTTCCGCCCCGGCCAGCAAGAGATTGTTGAGGCCGTGACCGAGGGCGAAAACGTGCTGGCCATCATGCCTACAGGCGGCGGCAAATCCCTGTGTTTCCAATTGCCTGCGCTGATGCGCGAGGGCGTGACGGTGGTCATCTCGCCGCTGATCGCCCTGATGCGTGATCAGGTCCGCAGCCTGCAAGAAGCAGGCGTCGCGGCAGGCGCGCTGACCTCCGGCAACACGCCCGAAGAGACCGACGCGGTTTGGGAGGCGCTGGAGGCGGGCACGCTCAAATTGCTCTATATGGCACCCGAACGGTTGGCGGCAGGCTCCGCCATGGGGATGCTGCGGCGCGTTGGCGTCAATCTGATTGCCGTGGATGAGGCGCATTGTGTCAGCCAATGGGGTCATGACTTCCGCCCCGATTACCTGCGCATCGGTGAGCTGCGCCGCACGCTCGACGTGCCGCTGGCGGCCTTCACCGCCACGGCGGATGCCGAAACCCAAGCCGAGATTGTCGAGAAGCTCTTCGACGGCACCCCGCCGCGCGCCTTCCTGCGCGGGTTTGACCGGCCCAACATTCACCTCGCCTTCGCCGCAAAGAACAAGCCGCGCGACCAGATCCTTGCCTTCGCCGGGGCGCGGCGTGGCCAGTCGGGCATCGTCTATTGCGGCACCCGCGCCAAAACCGAGGGGCTGGCCAAGGCGCTGCGCGATCAGGGGCAGGAGGCGCTGCATTACCACGGCGGGATGGAGGCCGAGGACCGCCGCATCGCCGAGCGCCGCTTTCAGCAAGAGGACGGGCTGATCGTCTGCGCCACCGTGGCCTTTGGCATGGGGGTCGACAAGCCCGACATCCGCTGGGTCGCCCATGCCGATCTGCCCAAGTCGATCGAGGCTTACTATCAGGAGATCGGCCGCGCCGGGCGCGACGGGGCACCTGCCGAGACGCTGACGCTTTTCGGCCCCGACGACATCCGCCTGCGCCGCAGCCAGATCGACGAAGGCCTTGCCCCGCCCGAACGCCGCGCTGCCGACCACGGGCGGCTCAACGCGCTTCTGGGTCTGGCCGAGGCGCTGGAGTGCCGCCGCAAAACCCTTCTGGGCTATTTCGACGAGACCGAGGTCACCTGCGGGCGCTGCGATCTGTGCGACACTCCGGCGGAGGTTTTCGACGGCACCACCGCGGTGCGCAAGGCGCTCTCCGCCATGCTGCGCACCGACGAATGGTTCGGCGCGGGCCATCTCATCGACATCCTCTTGGGCAACGAGACCGAGAAGGTCCGCCAGCGCGGCCACCAATCGCTGCCGACCTACGGCGTGGGCGGAGAATACAGCCGCAACGAATGGCAGGCGGTGTTTCGGCAAATGATGGGCCATGACCTCGTGCGCCCGGATGCTGAGCGCCACGGCGCGCTGCGCATGACCGACGCCGCCCTGCCGATCCTGCGCGGCGAGGCCAGCATCAACCTGCGCCGCGATACGATCAAGGCGGCGGGCGCGAACCGGCGGCCCGCGGTCAAGGCCATGGTCAGCGACGAGGACGCGCCGCTGCTCTCCGCGCTCAAGGCCAAGCGTCGCGCGCTGGCCGAGGCGGCCCGCGTGCCCGCCTATATCATCTTCACCGACCGGACATTGATCGAGATGGCCGAGGCGCGACCGCAAGACCTCGATGCCATGGCGCGGATCGGCGGAGTGGGCGCCAAGAAGCTGGAAAATTACGGTGCGGCCTTCCTCGAAGTCATAAACGGCGAGGCGCAGCCGATGCATAAGGCGCGGCGCAAGCTGGCGGGGCGCGAGGCGGGCAATGTCTATGACCAGCTGTTGCAGGTGCAGGCCGATCTGGCGCGCGGCGAACAGGGGACCGAAAAGCCGCTGAGCTGTTCTGCCGCGATGCTTGCGAAAGTGGCCCAACTGCGCAGCGCCGACCCTTCGGCCATTGAACGATTGCTCGGCGATAAACGCGCTGAACGCTTTGGTCCGGCCTTTCTGGACGTTCTGCGCGACGCGGGCTAGATCACCCCGAAACGCCCCCAAGGAGACTGCCATGCTCGTCGTTATTTCCCCCGCCAAACGCCTTGATTGGGCCGAGCGCAATGTCGCCGTCACCCAGCCTGATTTTCAGGAAGACGCCGTGCGGCTGGCGACGACTGCGCGCAATCTCACCCTGGGCGATCTCAAAAGCCTGATGGGGCTGAGCGACGATCTCGCGCGGCTCAACCGCGACCGCTTTCAGGCGTTCGAGGCTGAGCCCACAGCCGAGGTCACCCGCCCCGCCGCGCTGGCCTTCGCCGGCGACACCTATCAGGGGCTGGAGGCCACGAGCCTTGATGCCGATGAGATGACCTATGCCCAAGATCACCTGCGCATCCTGTCGGGCCTTTACGGCGTGCTGCGCCCGCTCGACGCGATCCAAGCCTACCGGCTAGAGATGGGCAGCAAGCTGAAAACCCGTCGGGGCGGCAACCTCTATGACTATTGGCGTGACAGCCTGTCAAAGGCGTTGAACGCACAGGCCGAAGCCACCGGCAGCGATGTTCTGGTGAACTGCGCCAGTCAGGAATATTTTGGCGCGGTGGACCTCAAGGCGTTGAAACTGCGGGTGATCACCCCGCAGTTCATGGAAGATAAGGGCGATGGCAAGGGGCCGAAGATCGTCAGCTTCTTCGCCAAGAAGGCCCGCGGTGCCATGGCCCGCTACATCGTGCAGCACCGGGTGAACGACCCGGAAGGTTTGCAGGATTTCGACAGCGGCGGCTATGCCTATCAGCCCGATGCCTCGACGCCCGAGCGTCCGGTCTTTGTCCGGCCCTACCCGTCGAACTGACCCACAGGCGGGGCGGCGATGCGCGCCTTCCCGCCGTGCGCCGCCCGCCGGGCGATTGCCGCGCTTGGCGAAGGGGCGTAGACCTAGCGCCATGAAATACCCGCTCGTCACCGCCGCTGTCATCGCCTGCGCCACGCCGCTTGGCGCGCATCCGCATATCTTCGTCGATACCGGGTTCGAAGTGATCGTCGATGCCGAGGGGCGGTTGTCCCATCTGCGGATCACATGGGCCTATGACGAATTCTACTCTCTCTTGGTGACCGAGGACCGCGGCCTCGACCCCGACTATGACGGCGTGTTGACCGAGGCGGAGGTCGCCTCTCTCAACGGGTTCGACATGCAGTGGATCGAAGGGTTCAACGGCGATACGGTCTTGCTGGACGGGGGCGAAGAGGTCGCGCTCTCGGGTCCGCAGGACGTGGAAACCAGCTTTGCCGAAGGCCGCATCATCACCAGCCATCTGCGCGCGGTCGAAGGCCCGGCGCCGGATGCCGATGGACTGGTCATCAAACCCTATGATCCGACCTATTACACCGCCTATGAGGTGACCCAGAAAGTGACCATCCAAGGCAGTGACACCTGCCGCGCGCGGGTCAAGATGCCGGATATGAATGCCGATCTGCGCGCTCTTCAGCAGGACTTGAGCACGCTGGACGCGAATACCGATCCAAGCGATGTGGGTCTGCCGGAGATCGGCGAAGCCTTGGCGAATGAAGTGGTGATCACATGCGACGCATCATAGCACTGGCGGCATTGGCGACCCTTTTGGCGCTGGCGGCGCTGTGGTGGTCGGGCGGGTTCAACGCCCTTGCCCATTGGGCCGCGGGGCAGCAGCGCGGGTTTCAAAACAGCATCGCCAACGGGCTGCGCGCCACGCGGGGCGGCGATACGGCGGCGTTCTGGACGGTGCTTCTGGCGTCTTTTGCCTATGGCGTCGTCCATGCGGCGGGGCCGGGGCACGGCAAGATCGTGATCGGCGGCTACGGGTTGGCGCGGGCGGTGCCAGTGCTGCGGCTGTCGCTGATCGCGCTCGCGGCGTCCTTGGGCCAAGCGGTGACCGCCGTGGTTTTGGTCTATGCGGGGATCCTCCTCTTGGGTCTTGGGCGGGAGGCGCTGGTCGGCGTGACCGAAGAGATCATGGCCCCGGCGAGCTATGGGGCGATTGCCCTCATCGGGCTTTGGCTGATCTGGCGCGGGCTGCGCCATGCGCGGCAGGACAGATCGGCGCATTCCGGTGAAGTATGCAGCCATTGCGGCCATGCCCATGGGCCCAGTCTGGCGCAGGTTCAACGCGCGGGAAGGCTGCGCGATGCGCTGCTCTTGATCGGTGGGATCGCCATACGGCCCTGCACCGGCGCGCTTTTCGTGTTGGTAATCACTTGGCATATGGGGATCGGCGGGGTCGGCATCTTGGGGGCCTTTGCCATGGCGCTCGGCACCGGCTTGATCACCATCGCCACTGGCTTAGCCGCGACGGGGCTACGGGCCGGGGTCTTGGGCGGGCTGGCCGGATCGCCGAGGCTGGCCCAAGCCGCAGCGGTGGCCGAGTTGACGGCGGGGCTGGTCGTGGTGACGCTGGCGGGCGGCTTGCTGCTGCGGACGCTTTAGCGGCGGCCCTCGCGCAGCCATGCGGCAATGATGAAAAGCGCCGAAAGCAAGAGCACCAGCCACCCCGGCAGCAGCGGCGTTTGTCGCACATCGCGCGTCTCGTAAGCGCCGCGCGGGGTCAGCCCCAGCCAGCCGCGCCCGGCGGCAGGGCGGCCAAGGCGCACGTCGCGCAGACGGGGGAGCCCATCCTCCACCCGTGCCACCCCACCGCGCAGGCTGTCGATCGCCGGGCGCAGGGCCGCATCGCTGGCGATGGTCTCGACAAACTCGCGCGGGGCGGCGGGGCCGAGGCCGATGACGGTGACCTCATCGCCGTTCTCCAGCCGGTAGAGGCCGATCTCTTCGCCGGTATATTCCGCCTCGAACCGGCCCGGCCCGGCGGGGGCGAGGGGCAGTTCGGTCGTGCTGCCATCGGGGGCGGTGATCGTGACGGGGGGCACGGTCTCGTCCAAGGTGCGGCGGGTGATGCGCATGGTCCGGCCTTGGGCAGAGGCCATCAGCGCCTCTTCCTCAAGCTCGGGTTCCTTCATCATCCAATGGGCCAAACGGCGCAGCAATTCCAACTGCGGGCCGCCGCCCTCATAGCCGCGGTTCCACAGCCAAGCGTGGTCAGAGGCGAGCAGCGCCACGCGCCCCTCATCCACGCGGTCCAGCACCAGAAGCGGGCGGTCGTCCGCGCCGGTCATCACCACGTCGCCGCTGTCAGCGTTCACGTCGATCTGACGCAGCCAGCGGCCCCAGTCGCCCTTGCCGGGCAGATCTGAGGTGACGGGATGGCGCTGGCCGATGTCGGTCACAACGGGGGGGAAGGCTTCCTCCAGCACCCGCGCCGTGGGGGTGGCGGGCAGCACCGTGCCGAGCGGTGACCGGTAGAGGCTGTCGGCGCTGGCAAAATCCGGCCCGGCGGCGACCAGCACCGCACCGCCCTTGCGCACATATTGCGCCACATTGTCGAGGTAGAGCGCAGGCAGGATGCCGCGCCGTTGGTAGCGGTCAAAGATGATAAGATCGAAGTCGTCGATCTTTTCCATGAACAATTCGCGCGTCGGAAAAGCGATGAGCGACAGCTCGTTCACCGGCACCCCATCCTGTTTGTCGGGCGGGCGCAGAATGGTGAAATGCACCAGATCGACCGCGCTGTCGGACTTCAGCAAGTTGCGCCACGTGCGCCCGCCGGGATGCGGCTCGCCTGAGACCAAGAGCACGCTGAGCCGGTCGCGCACGCCGTTCATCTGGATCAGCGCCGCATTGTTGCGGTCGGTCAACTCCCCCTCGGCTTCGGGCAGGGAGAAGCGGATCACGTTGCGCCCGCCGTGGGGCAGGGCCACGGGCAGTTCAAGGTCTTGGCCAATCGGCACGTTGAAGCTTTGTGGTTCTTCCCCGTCGACAGAGATATCAAGCTGGGTCAGCTCGCCGCCCTCGGGCGCGGCCCCCAGATCGTCGATGCGCAGCGTCAGGGTCACCGGCTCTCCGATGATGGCAAAGGCCGGGGCATTGCGCACGGTCAGGCGGCGGTCCCAATCCTCGGCCCGGCCGGTTTGCAGCAGATGCAGCGGCGCGGGCAGGTCGAGCGGCAGGTCCGCATCATGCACCCGGCCATCGCTGAGCGCCAGAATGCCCGCGATCCGCGCGCGTGGCTCTTCGGCCAGCGCATCGGCCAGCGTGGTCATCAGGCGGGTGCCGGCATCCTCGGCCCCGTCCGGCACGGTGATCCGGCGCAGCTCGGTGTTGGGGCGGGCGGCGATGCGGGCAGAGAGCGCCTCTGCCGCCGCGTCGGTCTGCGCGGCACGGTCGGAGAGCCGCTGGCTGGCGCTTTCGTCTTCCAAAAGCAACACGATGTCCGACAGCGGCGCGCGGTCTTCGGTCTGGTAGGACGGCCCGGCGAGCGCGGCCAGAACCACCGCCGCCGCCAAGCCCCGCAGGGCCCAGCCCGACAGACCGCGCCACAGCGCCAGCAGAAGGCCGAGCGCGGCCAGCACCGCAAGGCCGATCAGCAGCGGCAGGGGGATCAGCGGGTCGAAAAGCACGGTTCCGGTCATTGGCCCAACCTATCCAGCAGCGCAGGCACATGGACCTGATCGGATTTGTAGTTGCCGGTCAGCACATGCATGACAAGGTTCACGCCAAAGCGGTAGGCCAGTTCGCGCTGCCGCTCTCCGGCAAAGCCGCGCCCGATGGGTAAAAGCGGCGCGCCATCGCGGCGCACAGCCCAAGCCGCAGCCCAGTCGTTGCCCCCAATCACCACCGGCGTCACCCCGTCATTGAGGTTGCGAAAGGGCATCCCCTCAATCCGTTCGGCATCGGGCGGCGCTGCCTCGACCCAGACATCGCGGCTGCTGTAGCGGCCCGGGTAGTCTTGCAGCAGATAGAAGGTGCGCGTCAGCACATGATCGCCGGGCAACGGCTCCAGCGGCGGAATGTCGAGCGGCGCGGCCAGTTCCTGCAACTTGCGCCCGTTCGGGCTGGCGGCACCGTAGCTGGCGATATCCGCGTCCCGCGTATCGAACAGGATCAGCCCGCCCGAGCGGAGGTAGTCGTTCAGCTTGCCATAAGCCTCGGACGAGGGCTGCGGTTGGTCGGGGGTCACCGGCCAATAGAGGATCGGAAAGAAGGCCAGTTCGTCCTGCTCAAGATCAACGCCGGTGGGCAGGTCGGGCTCCACCGTGGTGCGGAAATAAAGCGTGTCCGACAGGCCGATCAGCCCGGCGCGGGCGATCTCGTCAACGTCGCTGTCGCCGGTCAGCACATGGGCCAAAGTCACCTCAGAGGCCGAGCGTATGGCAAAGCTTTCGGGGTCATTCTCCTGTGCGTCGGCCATCTGCGGGGCGATGGCCAGCCCCAAGGCCACTGCCAAGCTGCCGGTGGAGCGGCGCAGCAGCAGCCCCGAAAGGGCGAGGGAGGCCAGCACATCGGCCACGAGCAAGAGGATGGCGAGGCTCAGAAGCGCCCCGGCGAGTGGTTGTTCCGGTGGCAGGGCAAGGCCGCGCAGCGGCACATCGGCGGGCCATGTGGCGGGGGTGAGGGCGGTCTCGGCGGTGAGCACATTGCGCGCAAGACGCCGGTCTTCGGCGCCGTAGATGCCGGGCGGCAGGGCGGGGCCTGCGGGGGCCGAGATCAGGTCAGGCCCCGCAACGCCGGGCAGATTGCCCGCGTCCGACAAGCTGCCGAAACCGTCCATCACCCGCAGGGGCGTCCATGTGGTGCCCTCAAGGCTCTGGACCTCGGGGGCGCTGGCACCCGATGACACGGCCAGCCGTTCCATCATCTGCACGAAAAGACCCGAAAGCGGCAGGGTGGACCATTCCGCCGTGGCGGTGACGTGGAACAGCACAATCTGCCCCTGACCCACGGCTTTGCGCGTGACCAGCGGGGTGCCATCGCTGAGCGCGGCGATCACCCGGTCGGCCAACGTCGGGTCGGGTTGGGCCACGACTTGGGCCGAAACGGTCACGTCATCGGGCACCGTCAGCCCGAAGAAAGGCGACCCGTTGCGGAAGGAGGCAAGCGCCTTGGGCTCCCCCCAAGACATCGCGCCGCCGACGCTGCGGCCCCCGGCGCGCAGGCGCACGGGCATCAGCGGGTCTTCGTCGATGCGGCTGACATCGCTCGCCGCCACGCGCGGCCCGGCGAAACGGATGAGCATGCCGCCCGCGTCGATCCACTCTTGCAGCGGCTCGGCCTCGGCGGGGGCGAGGGTGGCGACATCCGCCAGCACGATCACATCGGGGTTCGCGGGCAGCACCTCGGTCAGGGTGCCGTCGATCAGATCGGCGCTCGGGGCCAGCGCCTGTTCGATGTAATGCAGCGGGGAGAGCAGTTGCAGCCCCTCCTGCGCCCCGCGCCCGCGGATGAGGGCGACTTCGCGGCGGCGCAGCCCGTCATCGACCAAGCTGCGCGCCCCGGCGGAACGCTGGCCTGCGATGTCGAAAGATGTCAGCCGCGCGCGCATTTCGGCGGGCAGCGAGAGGGAGGTGCGGGCCTCGGTCGCGCCCGCCTCGAACGTCGGATTGGCGGTGGCAAGCACGCGGGCGTTGCCCGCCGGATCGCGACCATGGGCCTGCACCACCGCCGCGCGTTCCGGCCCGGGCGCGGCGCGGCGCAGGGTCAGGTCGATCGCGCCGTCTTGGTAGACTGCGGGGGCGATGCCGATGACATTGCCCGCGGATTGATGCACCTCGACCGCGCCTTTGGATTGCAGCGCGGCAAGCAACTCATCGCGGCCCGGATAGTCCAACCCGTCGCTGAACCACAGGGTGTCGAAGGCGGGCAGGGCCGCCATGATCTCGGTCGCGCGGGTCAGTTCTGCCGGGGCCGGTTGCCATGGCGCGGGGGTGAACCCGGCCAGACGGCTGCGCCACGCATCGGCGGATTGGAAGGTCGGCACCTGCGGGTCGGTGAGGCTGAGGATGCCCACCGTCCGCTCGGCCCGTCCGGCGCGGGTGAGTTGCGCGTCAACGGCGGCCATCTGTCGGTCCCAGCCGCTGGCCCCGGCCCATGAGCCGTCGAGCAGGATCAGCAAGGGGCCGCTGCCCTCTTCCGTCTCGGCCTGCGGGTTCAGCACCGGCCCGGCGAGACCAATGATGATCGCGGCCACGGCCAGCATCCGCAGCAAAAGCAGCCACCACGGGGTGCGGTCGCTGGTGCTGTCGTCATCCGCCAACCCCAAAAGCAGCGCCACACCGGGAAAACGGCGGCGAACCGGGGCGGGCGGCACGGCCCGCAGGATCAGCCAGAGGATCGGCAGCGCCAGTAGGGCCAGCAGCAGCCAAGGCGCGGTGAAACCGATGCCGCCGAAAACGCTCATGCAGCACTCCCTTGCCGCGCGTCCAACGCGCCATAGAGCCAAAGCAGCGCCGACTGCGCCGTGGCATCGGTGTGGTGCAGCCCATAGCGCCAGCCGGTACGGGCGCAGAGTTGCTGCAAGGCGTCTTTGCGCGCCGCCAGCCGATCGAGGTAGCGGTCGCGCAGGTCATTCGCTTTGAGCGTCTCATGCCGCAGACTGCCGCCGACGCTTTCGAAAATGGTTCGACCCGCGAAGGGGAAAGCCTCCTCCGCCGGGTCTAGCAGGTGATAGAGCACGCCGCGCACGCCACGTTCGGCGGCCTTGGTCAGCGCGGTCTGCACCGGGTCGAGATCGCCCATGAAGTCCGAGATGAAGACCGCCCGCGCATGGGGGATCATGCCGCGATGTTCGGGCGGGGCGTAGTCTTGGCCATCGTCTTGGCAGAGCAATTCGGCCAGACGCAGCACCTGCGGATTGCCGCGCCGTGGGGGCAGGGCGGTGCCGGTCAGGCCCACACGCTCCCCCCCGCGCAGCAGCAGGATTGCCAGCGCGAGGCCCAAAAGGCGGGCGCGGTCGGCCTTGTCAGGCAGCGCCTTGTCCGAGGCAAAGCGCATCGAGGCCCCCTGATCGACCCAAAGCATGACGGACTGCGCAATCTGCCACTCGCGCTCGCGCACGAACTCCTGATCGCCACGGGCCGAGCGGCGGTGGTCGACCATGCGGCGGCTGTCACCGATCTGTGCCGGGCGGTATTGCCAGAAATCATCCCCCGTCCCCGCGCGGCGGCGGCCATGGGCACCGGGCAGAACGGCACCGGCCAAATGCTCGGCCCGCGCCAGCAGGGCGGGCAGCCGGACCGCTTCGCCCTCGGCGCTGGCTCTGAGGGACAGGGGGCTATGGGTCACGCGGCGGCCTTTTTCCCGATCAATTGACCGGCGGTGGCGTCGATCAGGCTTTGCAGGCTTTCGCCCCTTGCGCGCGCGGCAAAGTTCAGCGCCATCCGGTGGCTCAGCACCGGGCGGGCCATGGCGAGCACATCTTCGGCAGAGGGGGCCAACCGCCCCTCCAGCAGCGCACGGGCGCGCACGGTCAGCATCAGCGCCTGCGCGGCACGGGGGCCGGGGCCCCAAGCGACGCTGTCGCGCACAGGCTCTGTGGTCTCGGGCTCATCGGGGCGGAAGGCGCGGACAAGGTCGAGGATCAGCTCCACCACGCTGTCGCCCACGGGCATTCGCCGCAGCAGGGATTGGGCAGAGAGAAGCTCTTCGGTGGTGAAGACCGGGCGCACGGTGCCCTCTTCGACGCCGGTGGTGGCAAGCAGAATGTCCCGCTCCGTCGCGCGGTCGGGGTAGGCCACGTCAATCTGCACGAGGAAACGGTCAAGCTGCGCTTCGGGCAGGGGGTAGGTGCCTTCCTGTTCGATCGGGTTTTGCGTGGCGAGCACATGGAAGGGCTTGCCAAGCGCGCGGTCCTGCCCCGCGACGGTCACGGTCTTCTCTTGCATCGCCTGCAACAGGGCGGATTGCGTGCGCGGGCTGGCGCGGTTGATCTCATCGGCCATCAGAAGTTGGCAAAAGATCGGCCCTTCGACAAAGCGAAAGGCGCGGCTGCCGTCGGGCGCGGTATCAAGCACTTCGGAGCCCAGAATATCGGCGGGCATCAGATCGGGGGTGAATTGCACGCGGTTGCCGTGCAGGCCCATGACCGTGCTCAATGTCTCAACCAGCCGGGTCTTGCCCAAGCCCGGCAGGCCGATCAGCAGGCCGTGCCCACCACAGAGCAGCGCTGTCAACGCAAGGTCGACGACCTGCTCTTGCCCGACGAAACGCCCGGTGATCGACTGTTTCGCCGCGGCGAGCTTTTCGGTCAGCGCTTCGATTTGCGCGATCAGATCATCCGCTTCGGCCATGACATTTCTTTCCCCGGAGTTATATCTTTCAGGTGTAAGTGTATCGCGACCAAAGGGAATGGCAAAACCAATGAGCGGACAAAATACCGTGACACCCACGGCAGACAGTTTGATCGAAGCCGCCAAGGCCGCAAAAGCGCGCGGAACCCCGCCGCTTGAGAAGTGGAACCCGGAATTTTGCGGCGATCTGGACATGCAGATCAAACGCGACGGGACGTGGTTCTATCAAGGCACACCCATTGGCCGGATCGAAATGGTCAAATTGTTCGCATCGATTCTCTGGCGCGAGGGGGATGATTATTTCCTCAAAACCCCGGTGGAGAAGGTCGGCATCACCGTCGAAGATGCACCATTCGTCGCCGTGGACTTCGAGGCCGAGGGCGCAGGCGAGGCGCAGCAGTTGCGGTTTTTGACCAATCTGGGCGATGTGGCCGAGGCGGGCGCGGCCCATCCGATCCGCGTGGTCCGCGATGAAGAGACGGGCGAACCTGCGCCCTATGTGCTGGTGCGTCGCAATCTGGAGGCGCTGATCGACCGCAAGAGCTTTTACCGACTGGTCGATCTGGGCCAGCACCGCGATGGCTGGTTTGGTGTCTGGTCGGGCGGGAAATTCTTTGGCATCATCCCTTCGGAAGACCTGCCGTAAGCTCACCGAAAGACCCGAATGCCGATCACCCCCGCCGCCAATCTATCGCTGCTCTGGTCCGAACTGCCCTACCTGGACCGGTTCGACGCGGCGGCGGGGGAGGGGTTTGGCGCGGTCGAGGTCTTGTTCCCCTATGACATGCCCGCGAAAGAGACGCAGCGCGCCTTGCTGCGCAATGGCTTAACGCTCGCCCTGATCAACGCGCCGCCGCCGAATTACACGGGCGGTCCGCCCGGTTTCGCCGCCCTGCCGGGAGGGGAGGCGCGTTTCGCCCATGATATGCGCCGGGTCTGGCGCTATGTGGAGGCGCTGCGGCCCAGAATGGTGCATGTCATGACCGGGGAGGCCGAGGGGCCAGCGGCTGCAAAGGCTTTCGTGGCGAACCTGCGCCATGCCGCAGCGGAGGCGCCGCCGGGGGTCACGCTGATGATCGAGCCGCTCTGCCCGCAGGCCAAACCGGGGTATTTCTTGAGCGACTACGCGCAGGCGGCGGAGCTGCTGGCGGCGGTAGATGCGCCGAATGTGGCGCTGCAATTCGACAGTTTTCACGCGCAGATGATCCATGGCGATGCCGTGGCGGTTTTCGAGGAATATCGTCCCCTGATCCGCCATGTGCAGCTAGGTGACACGCCGGAGCGCGGCGCGCCGGGCAGCGGTGATGTCGATTTCGACGGGCTCTTTGCCGCGCTGCGGGCGGGCTATGACGGTTTCGTCAGCGGGGAGTATATTCCGGGCGGCCCGACGGAGCAGTCCTTGGGGTGGGTGACCGCCTTAGGGGAATGACACCGGCGTATCTCCGGGCTGCCACTGGGGGTATTTGTTCATCACGCTTTCGAACCGGGGCGAGGCGAGGAAGCGGTCGAGCCAGCCGCGCAGCGCGGGCCAATCCTGCGCGTCGAACCAAGCGCGGTCGATGAAGGCGAACTGCCGGACGAAGGGCAGGATCGCGTAATCCGCCAGTGTGGGGCGGTCAAAGATCCAGTCCCCCAGTTGCGCGTCGAGGTCATGGAGGAAGGTTGCCGCCTTGGCGCGTTGCTCTTCGGGGTCCGCCTCGGGGTAGCGGGTAGCGTATTTGGTGCGGTCCAGCGCGTCTTTGAACGGGCCGTCGGCGCAGGTGATCCAGTCGTGGCCTTCGGACGGCATATCGCGCCAGCCTTCGGGATCGTTCTGGGCCAGCGCCCATTTTATGATGTCGAGGCTTTCGTCGATGGGGCCGGTTTCGGTGACGAGGCAGGGCACGGTGGCGGTGGGCGAGGCGTCGAGGAAGGCTTGCGGTTTGTCGCGCAGGACGACTTCGCGCAGGTGGACGGGGGTTTGCGCGGCCGCGAGGGCGAGACGCGCGCGCATGGCGTAGGGGCAGCGGCGGAAGGAGTAGAGGATTGGGGTCATACTGCATGATCTAGCGCATGGGGGACGCGTGTACAAAGGGCCATCGCCCGAGAATGGGGGCGGCCCGGAATGAAGCCGCAGGCGCCGGGCCATCGCCTGCCCGCCCCACCGGGTAGGCGATTTGGTGAGGCTGGGCGTAACCTTGAGGCCGCACATCATGGCTGAGAGATAAAGTGGCAGGAACTGATCTTGGGACGCCGACCCGCGGGCAGGCGATGGCCCTCCACCCTACTGAAACGGCGTCGGCGGCAGCCCTTTACCAGCAAAGCGCGCCACGTCATCCACCCGCTTTGACCGCGCCGTCGTGGTCCGCGCCGCGTCGATCCACGCCAGCGCATCGGCGCGCAGCGCGTCGCTGTAGCTGTCCCAACCGGCCTGCGCGCCGGTCTCTTCCAGCGCTTGGGCGAGGTCTGCGGGAAGGGCCGCGTCTTCCATCAATGCGCCTCCGCCCAATTGGCCCCCACACCGGCGTCGACGATCAGCTTCACGTCAAGCTTCACCACCGGATCATTGGCATTCTCCATCACCTCACGCGCGGCGGCGATCAGCGCGTCTTCGGCACCCTTTTCGACCTCGAACAGCAATTCATCGTGCACCTGCAACAGCATGGTCGCGGGCAGATCGGCGATCGCCGCGGGCATCCGCACCATGGCGCGGCGGATCACGTCGGCAGCGGTACCTTGGATCGGCGCGTTGATCGCAGCGCGGGCGGCGAAACCAGCCTGCGGTCCCTTGGCGCCGATGTTGGGCGTGTTGATTTTGCGGCCAAAGAGCGTCTGCACATAGCCATGCTCTTTCGCAAAGGCTTTGGTCTCGTCCATGTAGGTCCGGATGCCGGGGAAACGCTCGAAATAGCGGTCGATGAAACCCTGCGCCTCGGCCCGCGGGATGCGCAGGTTGCGCGCAAGGCCGAAGCCCGAGATGCCGTAGATCACGCCGAAGTTGATCGCCTTGGCGTTGCGGCGAATCTCAGGCGTCATCTGATCCATCGGCACGTCAAACATCTCGGACGCCGTCATGGCGTGGATGTCGTCGCCGCGGTGGAAGGCTTCCTTAAGCGCGTCGATCTGGGCGATATGCGCCAGAATCCGCAGCTCGATCTGGCTGTAGTCCAGCGCCACCAGCACCTTGCCCTCGGGGGCGACGAAAGCCTCGCGGATGCGGCGGCCTTCCTCGGAGCGGATCGGGATGTTCTGCAAGTTCGGATCGGTCGAGGCGAGCCGCCCGGTCGCCGCCCCGGCGATGGAATAGCAGGTGTGCACGCGGCCCGTCTCGGCGTTCACATGGTCTTGCAGCGCGTCGGTATAGGTCGACTTCAGCTTGGACAGCTGCCGCCAGTCCAGCACCCGACGGGCGAGGTCATGCTCGGTCGCCAAGTCTTCCAGCACATCCGCGCCAGTTGAGTATTTCCCGGTCTTGCCCTTCTTGCCGCCCGGCAGCCCCATTTTGCCAAAGAGGATTTCGCCAAGCTGGGCGGGGGAGCCAACGTTGAAGCTCTCGCCCGCCAACTCGTGAATATCCGCCTCCAGCCCGGCCATTTTCTGGGCAAAGGCGTTGGACATGCGGCTGAGCGTATCGCGATCGACCTCGATGCCCGACCGCTCCATCTGCGCCAAGACCGGCACCAGCGGGCGCTCCAGCGTTTCGTAGACCTTGGTGACCTCGGCGCGGTGCAGTTGTGGCTTGAAAAGCTGCCACAGGCGCAGGGTGACATCGGCATCTTCGGCGGCATAGGGGACGGCATCGGCCAGCGGTACCTTGTCGAAGGTCACGGCGGATTTGCCGCTACCCAAAAGCGGTTTGATCGGCATCGGTGTGTGACCGAGGTAGCGTTCCGACAGCGTGTCCATCCCATGCCCGTGCAGGCCCGCGTGCATCGCGTAGGACATCAGCATGGTGTCGTCGATGGGCGCGACCGCGATGCCCAGTTGGGCGAAAATCTTGCTGTCGTATTTCATGTTCTGCCCGATCTTGAGGATCGCGGGATCCTCCAGCATCGGGGTCAGCAGTTGCAGCGCCTCTTCGACCGGCATCTGACCGGGGGCCAGCCCCTCTCCGCCAAAGAGGTCGTCGTCGCGGCTGGCTTTGTGGGTCAGCGGGATGTAGCAGGCCTGCCCGGGTTCCACGGCCAGTGAAACGCCGACCAGTTCCGCGGTCATCTCATTGAGGCCGGTGGTCTCGGTGTCCACCGCGACATAGCCCCGCTCGTAAATCCGGTTGAGCCAAACGCGCAGCGCTTCGGCGTCGCTGACCTGTTCATACTGGCTGTGGTCAAAGGCCACCTCGGCCACCTGTGGCGCATCGGCCACGGCGGGGGCGGGCGCTTCGGGGATGGCCGGGGCTTCGCGGCCCAGCACCTCGGCCACGCGTTTCGACAGGGTGCGGAACTCCATCTCGGACAGGAAACCCAGCAGGCGGTCCGCATCGGGGTCGCGCACTTCGAGATCGTCGATGGTGAAGTCGAGCGGCGTGTTCTCATCCAGCAGGACGAGATTGCGGCTCAGGCGGATTTGCTCGGCATGGTCGATCAGGGTCTGGCGGCGCTTGGGCTGTTTGATCTCGCCCGCGCGTTCAAGCAGCGCATCCAGATCGCCGTATTCGTTGATCAAAAGCGCGGCTGTCTTGATCCCGATGCCGGGCGCGCCGGGCACGTTGTCGACCGAATCGCCCGCCAGCGCTTGCACGTCGACGACGCGTTCGGGGTAGACGCCGAACTTCTCGAACACCCCATCACGGTCGATGGTCTTGTTCTTCATCGCGTCCAGCATTTCCACGCCATCGCCGACAAGCTGCATCAGATCCTTGTCGGAGCTGATGATGGTGCAACGCCCCCCGGCGGCGCGGGCCTGCACGGCGAGGGTCGCGATGATGTCATCGGCCTCATAGCCCTCAAGCTCTTTGCAGGCGATGTTGAAGGCTTCGGTCGCCGTGCGGGTCAGCGGGATCTGCGGGCGCAGGTCTTCGGGCATCGCGTCGCGGTTGGCCTTGTACTGGTCGTACATGTCATTGCGGAAGGTGTGGCTGCCCTTGTCGAAGATCACGGCGACGTGGGTAGGCGCGTTGGGGCCGGTGTTGCCCTCGACATAGCGGTGCAGCATGTTGCAGAAGCCCGCCACGGCGCCGATGGGCAAGCCATCGGATTTGCGCGTCAGCGGCGGCAGGGCGTGATAGGCGCGAAAGATGAAGGCAGAGCCGTCGATCAGATGCAGGTGGTGGCCTTTGCCGAATGTCATAGGAATGCTCCGCTGGGTTGGCGACCCTTTTGCCACGAAGCATGGCCCACGGCCAGACGCCAATGCGCCGCGCGGGCAGGTTCGTGCCGTCGGTTCAGTTGTTCAGATGGGGGCCGGAAAGGCTCAGACTTTGCCTTCGAAATCCGCATGGACGAATTTGCAGTCGCAATAGCCGCATTCGACCCAGCCGCGATCCTGGGGGATTTGCAGCCAGACGCGCGGGTGGCCAAGCGCGCCTTCACTGCCGTCGCAGGCCACGCGCCAAGTGTTCACGATGCGGGTTTCGGGCGCTTGCAGGGTCATGGAGTTGGTCCTCGGCTCAGGCGAAAGTTGCCACTCGTTATGACCAAAGCAGCCGCGCGGGGCAAGGGCTCTGCGCGGGAATGGGGGGCTTGTGCACAAAGTGGTTCAAGTGCCAGCCCACAAGGGGTAAAAGGCGCTGAACAGCCACCAAGCCGGAGCAACAGTCTGATGAGCGCCCCCAAACCTGTCGTATTGTGCATCCTTGACGGTTGGGGCCTGAGCGAGGTGCGGGAAGGCAACGCGCCCCTGCTGGCCAAGACGCCGAATTTCGACCGGATCATGCAGGCGGGGCCGAAGGCGCAGTTGATCACCCATGGCCCCGATGTGGGGCTGCCGCGCGGGCAGATGGGCAATTCCGAGGTCGGCCACACCAATATCGGCGCGGGCCGGGTGGTGGCGATGGATCTGGGGCAGATCGATCTGGCCATCGAAGAGGGCAGCTTTGCCGAGAATGAGTGCCTGCAAGATTTCATCGCCAAGCTCAAGGAAACCGGCGGCACGGCGCATCTGATGGGCGTCGTCTCGGACGGGGGGGTGCATGGGCATCTCAGCCATATGATCGCCGCCGCCCGCGCGCTGGATGCGGCGGGGCTGCCGGTGGTGATCCATGCGGTGACCGATGGGCGCGACGTGGCGCCGTCCTCTGCTCTTGGCTATTTCGAGACGCTGGAAGCGGCGCTGCCCGAGGCCGTGAAGATCGTCACCGTGACGGGGCGCTATTTCGCGATGGACCGCGACAACCGTTGGGACCGGGTCGGCAAGGCTTCGGCGGCGATCCTGCATGGCGAAGGGGAGGGGTACTCCGATCCCCGCGCGGCGGTTGAAGCGGCCTATGGGCGGGGCGAGACGGATGAATTCATCACCGCCAGCGTGATCGAGGACTACGCGGGGGCGGCTTCTGGCGACGGGTTCTTCTGCCTCAACTTCCGCGCCGACCGCGCGCGGGAGATCATGGCGGCCTTGGGCGACCCGGGCTTTGACGCCTATGACACCGGCCCGCGCCCCGATTGGGCTGCGCTGATGGGCATGGCGGAATATTCCAAGGATCACGCAGCCTATATGACCACGATGTATCCCAAGCCGGACATCAAGAACACGCTGGGCGACTGGGTGGCGCAGCAGGGGCTGCGGCAGTTCCGGCTGGCCGAGACCGAGAAATATCCCCATGTGACCTTTTTCCTCAACGGCGGGGTCGAGAACCCGGCGGAGGGCGAGGACCGCAATATGCCAAAGTCGCCCAATGTCGCGACCTATGACATGCAGCCCGAGATGTCGTCGGGCGAGGTGACGGATCAATTCGTGCAGGCGATCGAGGCGGGTTATGACCTCATCGTGGTGAACTACGCCAATCCCGATATGGTCGGCCATACCGGCGATCTGGAGGCGGCGATTGCGGCCTGCGAGGCGGTGGATGCGGGGCTGGGCCGGGTGCTCAAGGCGCTGGAGGCCGCAGGCGGCGCGATGATCGTCACCGCGGATCACGGCAATTGCGAGATGATGATCGACCCCGAGACCGGCGGCGCGCATACGGCCCATACGCTCAACCCCGTGCCGGTGGTGGCGGTGGGCGCGCCCGAAGGGGCGGCGCTGCGCAACGGGCGGCTGGCCGATCTGGCACCGACGGTGCTTGATTTGATGGGGCTGCCGCAGCCCGAAGAAATGACCGGGAAAAGCCTGCTTTCATGAAACATCTTGCCGCGGCTGTCCTTTTTGCCTGTCTGCCCCTGATGGCACAGGCGCAGGCCGATGAGGCCGCAGCAGAGGCACGCGCGGCGGCGACCGCCTTGGAGGCGGCATCGGCGCGGCTGGACCAAGCCGATGGGGCGCGCGACCGGGTGAAGGCGCTGACCGAGACGATTCAGGCGTTTGAGGCGGGGCTGGCGGCGATGCGGGCCGGGCTGCGGCAGGCCGCGATCAACGAGGCGCAGCTCAGCCGCAAACTTCAGGCGCGCGAGGGCGAGGTGGCGCAGTTCTTGGGCGTCTTGCAAAGCATCGGCGGCGATCCGTCGCCCGTGGTGCTGCTGCATCCCGATGGCCCGATGGGCACCGCCCGTGCAGGCATGTTGCTGGCTGAATTGACGCCTGCGCTGAACGCCCGCGCCGATGCGCTGCGGCAGGACTATGAGGACATCAAGACCCTGCGCGCGTTGCAAACCGACGCGGCGCAGCGCCTGCAAGACGGGCTGACCGAGCTTCAGGCCGCGCGCACCGCGCTCAATCAGGCGATGGCCAACCGCACCGATCTGCCGATGCGCTTTACCGAAGACCCGGTGCGCACTGCGATCCTTATCGCCTCGACCGAGACGTTGGACGGCTTTGCCAGCGGCCTGTCCGAGATCACCACCGGCGCGGTTGAGCCTGCGCCGGTGAACCTCGACGGGCAGGTGGGCGATCTGCCCTTGCCCGCGCAGGGGCTGGTGATCCGCAAGGCCGGAGAGACGGATTCGGCGGGCGTAACGCGGCCCGGCATGATCCTTGCCACCCGCCCGCGCGCCATCGTGACCAGCCCTTCGGCAGCGACGATCCGTTATGTCGGGCCGCTGCTTGATCTGGGCAATGTCGTGATCCTTGAGCCGCAGGTCGACACGCTTTTCGTGCTGGCGGGGCTGGATGTGGTTTACGGCCAAGCCGGGCAGGTGATTGCCGGTGGCACCCCCATCGGGTTGATGGGCGGGCCGGAAAGCGGCACAACATCTCAGATGTCACCAAATGGTGAAGCCACTGGCACTGACCGGACGGAAACGCTCTATATAGAAGTCAGGCAAGACAACACACCTCAGGATCCGGCAGACTGGTTCCGCACCGACAAGGATGGATAGCAGATGAAGAAATTCGTGATGGCAGCCGTTGCAGGCACGGTGGCGGGGGTGGTCGCCACCACTCAGATCGCCGGACCGCTGCTGGCGCAAGAGGCCGAGAAGACGACCAATGTTTACGAACAGCTTGATCTTTTCGGTGATATTTTCGAACGCATCCGCGCCCAATATGTCGAAGATGTCGATCCCGGTGATCTGATTGAGGCGGCCATCAACGGCATGCTCACCTCGCTTGATCCGCATTCGTCCTACCTGTCGCCGAAAGACGCCGAAAAGATGCGCGAACAGACGCGCGGCGAGTTTGGCGGCCTTGGCATTGAGGTCACCCAAGAAGAGGGTTTTGTTAAAGTCGTCTCGCCCATCGACGGCACGCCTGCTGCTGAGGCCGGGATCGAAGCGGGGGATTTCATCACCCATGTCGATGGTGAAAGCCTGCTGGGGCTTGGCCTCGATGACGCGGTCGAGATGATGCGCGGGCCGGTGGGGTCCGAGATCCTGATCACCGTGGTGCGGGAAGGGGAGCCAGAGCCTTTTGACGTCTCTATCGTGCGCGACACGATCCAATTGACCGCCGTGCGGGCCCGCACCGTGGGCGATACCGCCGTGCTGCGTCTGACCACCTTTAACGAGCAGACCTATCCGAAGATGAAGGAAGGGCTGGAGCAGCAGATCGAAGAGGCGGGCGGTATTGAGAATCTCAACGGCATCGTCATCGACATGCGCAACAACCCCGGTGGCCTGCTCAATCAGGCGATTGCCGTGTCGGATGCCTTTCTTGAGGAAGGCGAGATCGTCAGTACCCGGGGCCGCGACATCGAAGACGGTGACCGGGTGAACGCCACGCCGGGTGATCTGGCGATGGGCAAGCCGATCGTCGTGCTGATCAACGGCGGTTCGGCCTCGGCTTCCGAGATTGTCGCGGGCGCTTTGCAAGACCACCGCCGCGCCATCGTCATCGGCACCAAGAGCTTTGGCAAAGGCTCTGTCCAGACCGTGATGCCGCTGCGCGGGGACGGGGCCATGCGCCTGACCACGGCGCGCTATTACACGCCCTCGGGCCGGTCGATCCAAGCGCTTGGCGTATCGCCCGATATCGTCGTGGCCCAGCCTCCGGTCACGCCAGAGACCGAGGAAGACGACGACGCATTGTCGGCACGCCCCCTCCGCTCCGAAGCCGATCTGCGGGGCCGGTTGAACAATGACAGCCTGACCGACGATCAGATCAAACAGATCGAAGACGACCGCGAAAAGGCCCGCAAAGCGGCGGAGCTGCGCGAAGAGGATTACCAACTGGCCTATGCCATCGACATCCTCAAAGGTCTGTCGGCTCTGGGTCCGAACGAGTGATCTCTTTCACATAGATGCACCAAGCCCCGCTGGAGACAGCGGGGCTTTTTGTTGGGCGCGGCCCTGCGGGACGGCATTTCGCTTATTCCGTCTCGCGGCAATGCCGCCGAAAGGCGCGTTTCAGCATGTCGAGTTCGGCGCGCAGCAGGTCCATCTCGGCCCGTATGTCATCGCCGAGCGCTTCATCCGCGGTCAGGGTCACATGACCCAAGAGCGCCCCGCTGGCCATTTCGGTAATGACGAGGGTCTGGACCCCATCGGCAATCGCCTCTGCCGGGACGGGGAAGGAAAGATGCCAGCGCCCCTCGGACCCTTCGGCCTCTAACGTGATATCCGTCACGTCCTTGCCCTCATGGGTCACGCTGATCTGCGGCGTGTCTGCACCCTCTTTGGCGGTCAGCACGCCGTGCCAGACGCCTTGGCGCAGCACGGTTTTGGTCAGGTCATATCGGCTCATCACGGGGTCCTAGATCTGGGCGCGGGGGGAGCGGGAAAAAGTGAGGTCGCGCAGCACGACTTGGTTCATCTCCGGGCCTTCAAAGATCAGGTCGACCCATGCCGCCTCGATTCGCTTTTCGTTGAGCTTGCTATAGGCCAGATCGAATTCGACGCTGATGCTTTCCTGACCGGCGGGCAGTTCGCGGACGATCTGTTCGGTGTTCGGCCCGTGGCGGATGTTGAGCCGGGCAAAGATCTCCAGCGGGTGCTCCAATTCCACGATCGTATCCATGCGGAACAGGTGACGGCGTTTCAATCCAGTGATCGCCTCGGGCGGCAGATCGACCACCAGCGACAGGAATGACCCGTCGAATTTGAACACGTCGAGTTGCAGGCCAAAGGGGGCCAGGTCGGCCTCGCGCAGGTTGCGCAATTGGCGCAGGGTCAGTTCCGACTGCGCGCAATCGTGGAACAGGGTCACCTCTTCGCCCAGTTTGGATTTCGTCGCGACCGAGGACAGCCCCGGCGTGGCAAGCGGGCCGCGCCACAACTCGGGCCGCCATGCCCAATCGGCGTTATGTGGTTTCGGGAAGCCGCTGGCCCCGATGGCAGGCAGGGCAAGGCGGTCTTCGGCGCGGTGGATCAGCCGGTTTAGTTCGGCACGCAGCAGCCGGGCGCGGCTGCGTTGGCGGCGCAGGGTGGCAAGGTCAGCCGTGGCCGCTTTGCGGGCCGCAACCGCCCAGCGTTGCAGCGCGCGGGAAAAGAGCTTGCCCTCAAGATAACCGCTGCGGAAGTTGACCATGGCCCTGCGCCTCTCGTTTGCTCGCAGTCTATGCAAGGCGGGGATTTCGTTCAAATGAATAGGCCCCGTGATTGTTTCCGGCCCCGGGCAGTGTTGCCGATTTGGAAACAAAGGCCGGTCAGCTGCCGGGGGCGGTGGGCTTTGCGCTTTTGCTACGGCTTTGCTGGATCAGCTCTGCCACCAGCGCGCGGCCCTCTTCGGAAATGGCGCGGCTTTGCGGCGCGCCGTAGAGGGTGACACTGGCGACATGGCCGCCGATCCGGGCCGTGCCGCGCCAATGGCGGGGGGACATGCCCTCGGCGGGCACCGGCCCTTGGGCCACAAAGATCGACGCGCCCTCGACGCTACCGGCCTCTTGCAACTGGCTTAGCCCTGCCGCCTCGGCAACCTGTTGCGGGGTGGGCAGGGGCGCGTCGGCCTCGGCTTCGATCAGCGCGAGGGTGAGAATGCCGCGCGGCGCGGCGCTGACCGCATCCGGCAGACCAAGTGCATCGCAGCGCGCCATCAGCGCAAAGCGACGTTTGAGGCTTTTGGGGTCGATGCAATAGCCTTGCGGCGGCACAACCTGCACCGCGCCACCGGCCAAAGCGGTTTGCAGGAGCGGTTTCTCGGGCGTGGCGGGCCTGCCGCCAAAGGAAAAACCCTGACCGCCTTCGCAGGCGGACAGGGTGAGCATCGCAAGCGCCGCAAGCGGGCTTTTAGAGGTCCATGTAATCATGGGTCTCCGCCTTGGCGCCGGGATGTGTTACCGCGCCAAGGTAGGTGGGGCCGACGAGTTTCGCGTATTTCCACAGCGCGCCGCTTTCGTAGTTGGTGGCGCGCGGGCCAGCCCAAGCTTTGCGGCGCTCGGCCAGTTCCTCGTCCGACAGATCTACGGTGATGCTGCCCTTGACTGCGTCGAGGGTGATCATGTCGCCGTTCTTCAGCAGCGCGATGGGGCCGCCATGTGCCGCTTCGGGGCCGACGTGGCCGACGCAGAAACCGCGCGTCGCGCCCGAGAAGCGCCCGTCGGTGATCAGCGCCACCTTCTTGCCCATGCCCTGACCCGAAAGGGCGGCCGTGGTCGCCAGCATCTCGCGCATGCCGGGGCCGCCCGCGGGGCCCTCGTTGCGGATCACGAAGACATCGCCTTCCTTGTAGGCGCGGTTCTGCACCGCCTCGAAGGCGTCCTGCTCGCATTCGAACACCAGCGCCGGGCCGGTGAAGACGATGTCTTCCTCGGCCATGCCCGCGATCTTGACGATGGCGCCTTCAGGGGCGAGGTTCCCTTTCAGGCCCACGACGCCGCCGGTCTTGCTGATCGGGGTGGCGACCGAGTGGATCACCTTGCCGTCGGCCTCGCGGTCGATGCGGTCCAGTTCTTCGCCGATGGAGCGACCGGTGGCGGTCAGACAGTCGGTGTGCAGCAGGCCCGCCTTGCGCAGCTCCTTCATCACCACCGGCACGCCCCCGGCGTCGTAGAGGTCCTTGGCGACGTATTGGCCGCCCGGCTTCATATCGACGAAGTAGGGTGTGTCGCGGAAGATCTCGCAGACGTCTTCGAGGTAGAATTCGATCCCGGCCTCATGGGCCATCGCCGGAAGGTGCAGGCCCGCGTTGGTGGACCCGCCGGTGCAGGCGACGATGCGCGCCGCGTTCTCGAAAGCTTCGCGGGTGCAGATGTCGCGCGCGCGAATGTTCTTCTCGATCAGGTTCATCACCGCGGCACCCGAGGCTTCGGCATAGGCGTCGCGGCTCTCGTAAGGGGCGGGCATGCCGGAGGAGTTTGGCAGCGCGAGGCCGATCGCCTCGGAGACGCAGGCCATGGTGTTGGCGGTGAACTGACCACCACAAGCGCCCGCCGATGGGCAAGCCACGCGCTCAAGCACATCGAGGGCCGCTTGCGACATGGAGCCGTTCTGGAAGCGGCCCACGGCCTCGAACATGTCCTGCACGGTCAGATCTCGGGTGGCGAAATCTTCCGGAACGTCGGCGCCCGCAGGTGCTTTGCCCGGCAGGATCGACCCGCCGTAGAGGAAGACCGACGGCACGTTCAGCCGCAGCATCGCCATCATCATCCCCGGCAGGGATTTGTCACAGCCCGCCAGCCCGACGATCGCGTCATAGCAGTGGCCGCGCATGGTCAGTTCCACCGTGTCGGCAATCGCTTCGCGCGAGGCCAGAGAGGAGCGCATGCCCTCATGCCCCATGGCGATGCCGTCGGTTACGGTGATGGTGGTGAACTCGCGCGGGGTGCCCTGTTCGGAGTGCACGCCAACCTTCACCGCCTGCGCCTGACGGTTCAGCGCGATGTTACAGGGGGCGGCTTCGTTCCAGCAGGTGGCGACGCCCACCAGCGGCTGGTGAATCTCTTCTTCGGTCATGCCCATGGCATAGTAGTAGGACCGGTGCGGCGCGCGGGCCGGGCCTTCGGTCACATGGCGGCTGGGCAGCCGGGATTTGTCGAAGCGGGGCGTGGTGGACATCGGTGGGCTCCTTGAAACGTCTTGAATGGAATAGTCGGGCGGCGGCTATGCTGCAAGGCTTTGGCGCGTATGAGGCGGGGGAACTGTTGTATTGCAGCGTGTTAGGGCATAAGTTCTGACCTTCTGGCGCGGTCGGTTCGGCCCGCCCGCAAGCGTGAAGGCCCGGCTTATGCTCTGCAAGCACCACCCCCGATTTGAACGGCGCCGCTGATGAACTGGCGGCCCGATTACAGCGCCCACGCGGCTTTTGTCGCGCCCGCGCGCAACACCTCGGCACTGTGGCGGTTTTTCTTGGGGCTGTTCGTGGCCGTGGTGGCCTATGTCGCGCTGAACGAGCTTTACTTTCAGACTGTCTATGGGCTGGCGGGATCGGCGGCCCCGTCGCTGCACGGCGATCTTCTGAAAGGGGCCACGCCGCAGGCGATGTATCTGCTACTGTTCAGCTTTGGCACCATGACGATGGCCGTCGTCGTGACCGTGCGGATCGTGCACCGGCGCAGCGCGGGGAGTCTTTTTGGCCTGCCGGGGCGGCTCTGGCCCAGTTTTCGCGCGGTTTCCGGGGCGATGTTGCTGCTGGGCGTTGCGCTTGCGGTATTGCCGCCGTGGAGCATGGGCGGTGAGTTGACGCCGAACCTGCCCCTAAGCCGCTGGTTGCTGCTTTTGCCGCTGTCGCTGCTGGCCGTGCTGGTGCAGGTCAGCGCCGAAGAGATCGTCTTTCGCGGCTATGTGCAGCAGCAACTCGCGGCGCGGTTCAACTCGCCGCTGATCTGGATGGTGCTGCCGTCGGCGCTGTTCGCAGCGGGCCATTACCTGCCTGCCGAGGCGGGGGAGAACGCGCTGATGGTGGCGCTTTGGGCCGGGGTTTTCGGCGTCCTGATGGCGGACCTTACCGCGCGCTCCGGCTCGCTTGGGCCCGCCATCGCGGTGCATCTGTGGAACAATATCTCGGCCATTCTCATTGTCTCTCTGCCGGATGATCTTTCGGGGCTGGCGCTCTATCTGACGCCCTTTTCGATGGATGACGCGGCGGCGTTGCGCTCATGGTTGCCGGTTGATTTCGCCTTGATGCTGGTCTCATGGCTGGCGGCGCGGCTGGCGATACGCCGCTGATTGCAATTTCCCCATGCGGGGATTATCTGGGACGGAACCACAGCAGAGGCCTGCCAATGAACTGGATCACGAACTATGTCCGCCCGCGAATCAACTCGATCTTCTCGCGCCGCGAGACGCCGGACAATCTGTGGACCAAGTGCAACGAATGCGGCACCATGCTGTTTCACCGTGAGTTGGCGGACAATCTGAACGTCTGCACCAACTGCGGCCATCACATGCACATCAGCCCCCGCGCGCGCTTCAAAGCGCTGTTCGACGGTGGCATCTTTACCGAGGTGAAGGTTCCGGCGCCCACGCCCGACCCGCTGCATTTCAAAGACCAGAAGCGCTACCCCGACCGGATGAAGGCCGCGCAAAAGCAGACCGGTGAGCATGAGGCGATGCTGGTCGTGACCGGCGATATCGGCCGCACGCCCATCGTCGCCTGCGCGCAGGACTTCTCCTTCATGGGCGGCTCCATGGGCATGTATGTCGGCAATGCGATCATTGCCGCCGCCGAGGAAGCCGTGAAGCTGAAGCGCCCGCTGGTGCTGTTCTCCGCCGCCGGTGGCGCGCGGATGCAGGAGGGTATCCTCAGCCTGATGCAGATGCCGCGCACCACCGTCGCCGTGCAGATGCTGAAAGAGGCGGGGCTTCCTTACATCGTCGTGTTGACCCATCCCACCACCGGGGGCGTCACCGCGTCCTACGCAATGCTGGGCGACGTGCAGATCGCCGAGCCGAACGCGCTGATCTGTTTTGCCGGGCCGCGCGTGATCGAACAGACCATCCGTGAGAAACTGCCCGAAGGGTTCCAGCGGGCGGAATATCTGCTCGACCACGGGATGCTCGACCGGGTGACCAAGCGGACCGAGATGCGCGATGAGTTGATCACCATCACCCGCATGCTGATGGGCCTGCCCCCTGCCGTGCGCGGCGACCTGCCCGCCCCCGAAGAGCTTGAGGTGGCCGAGGCTGCCGCCGCCGTTCAGGCCGCAGCGGATTTGCCCGCCGACACGCCAGAGAAGAAATGAGCACGCCTTCATCCGACGTCATCCTTGAACGGATGATGGCGCTGCACCCCAAGATCATCGACCTGACGCTCGACCGGATGTGGCGGCTGCTCGATGCTTTGGGCAATCCGCAGAACGACTTGCCGCCGGTGATCCATATTGCGGGCACCAATGGCAAAGGCTCGACCCAAGCGATGATCCGCGCGGGGTTGGAGGCGGCGGGAAAGACGGTGCACGCCTATACCTCGCCGCATCTGGCGCGGTTTCACGAGCGTATCCGGGTCGCGGGGGAATTGATCTCGGAGCCCGACCTCGCCGCCGTGCTGGACGAATGCCATGCTGCTAATGGCGGCGAAGAGATCACCTATTTCGAGATCACGACCTGTGCCGCGATCCTCGCCTTTTCGCGGGTGCCTGCCGATTACACGCTTCTTGAGGTGGGCCTTGGCGGGCGGCTCGACGCGACGAATGTGGTCGATCCCGCCTTGACCGTGATCACCCCGGTGTCGGTCGATCATCAGCAGTATCTGGGCGAAACACTGGCCGAGATCGCCGGCGAAAAGGCGGGCATCATCAAGCGGCTTGTCCCTTGCGTGGTCGGCAAGCAGGAAGAGCCCGCGCTTGAGGTGATCGAAGACCGCGCCGCGAAACTCGGGGCACCCCTCTTGGCCTATGGTCAGCAGTGGCATGTCGCACCCGAAGCCGGGCGCATGGTCTATCAGGATGAGCGCGGCCTGCTTGACCTCCCGCGCCCCAATCTGCCCGGCGACCACCAGATCATGAACGCCGGGGCCGCGCTGGCCGCGCTGCGCCAGCTTGGCGTCGATGCAGAGGCCTGTGAGGCTGCCGTGATGCAGGCGCAGTGGCCCGCGCGAATGCAGCGGCTGTCAGACGGGCCGCTTGCCGATATGGCGCCCGAGGGCGAGTTGTGGCTCGACGGCGGCCATAACCCGGCAGCGGGGGCGGCATTGGCGGCCACGCTGGCGGCCCTGCCGAAACGCCCGACGCATCTGATTTGCGGCATGTTGAACACCAAGGATATTGCCGGATACCTGCGCCCGCTGGCGGCAGAGGCTGCAAGCCTCACCGCCGTGTCGATTCCCGGCGAGGCGGCGACCCTGCCTGCCGAGGCGACGGCGAAGGTGGCGCGCGATGTAGGGTTCGAGACCGCAGAGGCCGAGACCGTCACCGCGGCGCTCAAGGCGATCATCGCCCGCGAACCCCATGCGCGTGTGCTGATCTGCGGCTCGCTCTACCTTGCCGGTAGCGTGTTGCGTGAAAACGTCTAATTAACCATATTTGGGTGTACCGCTGCTGCGAGGTGCAGATGTGGTATATCTTGGTCCACGGAAGTCTCCCCTTTCGAATTTGACCGAGGTGTCCCCATGCGCAATTTCAGCCGGTCCGCGCGTCACGATCAGGACGATGCACGGAAATTTCAATTTATCTTCATGGCCGTAGGTCTCGCAATTATCGCGGGCGGCCTGTGGTGGCTTTATGAGGTCGAACGGCCTTACCACCCTTTCCTGCAGGGCAATGACCTGCATATGCAGCCGATCAGTGATTCCTGATCGGTTGGCCGGGGGCGGTCAGCGCCCCCAGTCTTCCCCCTGCATCTCCCGCAGGCGGGAGGCTGTACGCTCAAATTCAAAGGTGCCTTCACCTTCGAGGTAGAGCATTTCCGGCGCGGCGGCGGCGGAGCAGATCAGCCGCACCTTCGCCTCATAAAGCGCGTCGATCAGGGTGACGAAACGCTTGGCCTCGTTGAAGTTCGACCGGCCGAGGGTGGGGATGTTGTCCAGCAGCAGCACGCGCACAGCCTGCGCCAGCGCGAGGTAATCCGCCGCGCCCAAGGGCTGGCCGCAGAGCGCGTGAAAACCGGCGCGGGCCATGCCGTTGTGATATTGCGGAATGGTCACTTCGCGGCCCTTGACGTATAGGGTCAGCGGTTCGCCCTCGGCCCCTGCAAGATCGTCCCAGACCGCGTCCATCGCGGCCCGGCTTTCGGCGTTGACGGGGGTGAAATAGACCTGT
This sequence comes from Sulfitobacter sp. 1A13496, assembly GCF_043557225.1. Classification (NCBI taxonomy): domain Bacteria; kingdom Pseudomonadati; phylum Pseudomonadota; class Alphaproteobacteria; order Rhodobacterales; family Roseobacteraceae; genus Sulfitobacter; species Sulfitobacter sp. 1A13496. The sequence continues at coordinate 218,334 of NZ_JBIFFP010000002.1, forward strand.
GACCCTGCCAGCCGGTCTTGGCGGTAGTCGGTCGGGCTGGCCAATTCATGGACCACCATCCGCTCTTTGATGAGGTCGATGAAGGGCACGAAAACCTCGCGGTTGATGCCGTTTTTGTAGAGGTCATCGGGCAGGCGGTTCGAGGTGGTGACCACCACGACACCCGCGGCGAAGAGTGCTTCGAACAGGCGGCCCACGATCATCGCGTCGGTGATGTCGGTGATCTGCATTTCGTCGAAAGCGAGCAGGCGGACGCTTTCCGCCACGTCCCGGGCCACGGGCGCAATGGCGTCATCCACGCCGGTCTTGCGGACCTCATGCATGGCGTTGTGGATTTCCTGCATGAAGGCGTGGAAATGCACGCGCCGCGCAGGCACGTCTGGCAGATGCGCCACGAACATGTCCATCAGCATGGATTTGCCGCGCCCGACGCCGCCCCAAAGGTACAGGCCCTTGGGCGGCTCTGGGGCTTTGCGGAAAAAGCTTTTCTTCGGCGGGTTGGCCAGCGCATCGCGGATGCGGTCGAACTCGGCCATGACGGTTTCTTGGGCCGGGTCGGCCTGTAGTTTGCCCTCGGCGACAAGCCGGGCGTAGGTTTCGCGCATGTTGCTCATGGCGGGAGAGATAGCGTGCTGGTGGGGGAGAGGAAAGCATTTCGCGAGGAGGGCCGTCGCCTGCCCGCGGGTCGGCGATCCGACGGTGCAGGGTGCCACTTTATGGCTCAACCATGGTGCGCGTTCGCAGGGTCGTACCCAGCCTCGCCCAATCGCCTACCCGGGGGGTGGGCAGGCGATGGCCCGGCGCCTACGGCTTGATTCCGGGCTAAGTGGCAATCGCGACTGTTACCAATCCGCTGGCCCCTTCTCGGCGAACTCATGCACCAAAAAGTCGATGAACGCCCGCACCTTGGGCTGGGTGAAGCGGCCCGGCGGGTAGACGGCATAGATGCCCTGCGTCTCCAGCGGCAGATCGGGGATCGCGTCCTCGACCAGACCTTTCTCCATCGCTTCGGCGTAGAGGAAGCTTGGCAGATAGGCGATGCCCAGCCCCGAAATCGCGGCGTTCAAAAGGCTCTGCCCATCATTGACCGAAAGCCAGCCCGCCGTGCGCACCTGCCGCTTCTCGCCCGAGGGCGCGGTCAGTTTCCACACGTTGCCCGACGACTGGTTCGAGTAATGCAGCAGCTTGTGATTGTTGAGATCGTCGATCTTTTCCGGCCGCCCGTATTGCTCGAAATACTTCGGGCTGGCGATCATGCGTTTGGTGGTCTCGGTCAATTTGCGCGCGCGCAGGGTGCTGTCTTCCAGCTCCCCGATCCGCACGGCCATGTCGAAGCCTTCCGAGATCAGCTCGACGTAGCGGTTGTTCAGCACCATGTTCACGGTGATATCGGGAAAGTCTTGCAAGAACTCCGACAGCGCGGGGGACAAATGATTGACGCCGAAATCCGTCGCCACCGAAATGCGCAACAGCCCCGAAGGCGCCGATTGCATCGAGGTGACAAGCGCGTCGGCTTCGCCCGCGTCGTTCAGCACGCGACGGGCGCGGTCGTAGTAAGCAAGGCCAATCTCGGTGGGCGAGACGCGGCGGGTGGTGCGGTTCAGCAATCGTGCGCCCAAGCGCGCCTCAAGCGAGGAGACATGCTTTGAAACGGCGGATTTCGAGATCCCCATCTTCTTGGCAGCATCTGTAAAGCCGCCTTGATCCACCACAGTGGCAAACGCTTCCATTTCCGTAAGGCGGTCCATTGCCTGTCCCTTCGCATTGATCTTGTTGCGGTCAGGTATGGGCGTCAATTCGGGCAGGATCGGGGCGGAGGCAAGACAGTCCCGTGGTCTTTGCGGGGATCGTTCATGGCATGGAAACGGCAGAACAATCCGTTTCCCCGCCTGTCACAGCCAGCGCAGCCATTTCAGCACGGCCAGCATGATGGCGGCGAGGCCGACCATGGCGAGGCAAAGGATCGCGAAGGCGCGCGGATCATCCACGCCCGGCATCCCGCCCACGTTCACGCCGAAAAGTCCCGTTAGGAACCCTAGCGGCAAGAAGACCGCGGCGGCGATGGAGAGCATGTAGCTGTGCCGTGCCTGTCGCTGCGCGACCTGGTTGTCGTGTTCGTCCTGCACCGTGACGATGCGTTCCTGTAGCGCGTCCAATTCTTCGACCACGATGGCGGTGCGGTTGGCCAGTTCGCGCAGCTTCATCGCGTCCACGTCCGGCACCAGCGGCAGGTCTAGCGTCGCCAGCCGCTCCAGCGCGTGGCGCTGCGGGGCGAGGTAGCGTTCCAGCCGGATTGCGCTGCGGCGGGTCACCGGCAGTTCCTTCGGCGGCGGTGTGCTGTGGTCTTCGAGGTCGGCCTCGTAGAAGGCCGTCCGATCCGCCAGCCGCGCCACTTCGACCTGCACCCGGGCGGTCAGCCGAGAGACCAGCGCCTCGACAAAGGCCGAAGGCCGGAGTGGCGCGTTGTTCTCGGCGGCCAGCGCGCGCAGCTCATCGATGGCAAAGACCCGGCGCATCCGCACGGTGATCACCACCGCATCCGTCACCCACATCCGGACCGAAACCATTTGGTCGGCCTGTTGACCTTCGTTGAGGTTGATGCCGCGCAGGTTCAGGATCAGCCCGTCGTCATATTCATCACAGCGCGGGCGGGTTTCAGGCTGTAGCAATGCGCCCGCCGGGATCTCGGGCAGGTGTTCGGCCAGCCACGGTGCCAGCGCCGGATCAGCCATGTCGTAGTGCCACCAGCGGTAGCGCCCCGGCCCAGTGAGGTTGTCGTCGGAGGGCACCTGCGCGGTGCCATCCTCATAGATGTCGAAGACGCAGAGGGGCATGGAGACCTTGGATCGTTTTGGCAATCCTGCGGCGATCTAGGGCGGGGCGCAAGGGGGCCAAGCGCCCGCCCGTCGCTTACAGCCCGGCGGCCAGACGTGTGCCTTGGTTGATGGCGCGTTTCGCGTCCAGTTCCGCCGCCACATCCGCGCCGCCGATCACGTGGCAGGTCTGGCCCCGCGCCTCCAGTGCATCGGCGAGGCTGCGCTCGGACAATTGCCCGGCGCAGAGCACGATGGTGTCGGCCTCGATCAGCGTGGGGTTCTCGCGCGCTTCGCCAAAGGAGATATGCAGGCCGGCGTCGTCAATCTGTTCGTAGTTCACCCCCGCGATCATCTTCACGTCGCTCATGGTGAGCGACGCGCGGTGAATCCAGCCCGTGGTCTTGCCCAGACCCTTGCCGGGCTTGCTGGTCTTGCGTTGCAGCATGGTGATCTGGCGTGCAGGTGCTGGCGGTTGCGGCCCTTCGGGGGCAAGGCCGCTGCGGTGCGCGCCCGGGTCCGTGACGCCCCATTCGCGCATCCACTCGGGCAGGTTCAGCGTGCTGCTTTCGCCATCGTGCACCAGATGTTCCGACACGTCGAAGCCGATCCCGCCTGCGCCGATCACGGCGACCCGCTGGCCGACCTTCGCAGTGCCGTTCAGCACGTCGATGTAGCTGACCACGTTGTCGCGGTTCTGGCCGGGAATCTCCGGGTCGCGCGGCACGACGCCGGTGGCGATGACGACCTCGTCGAAACCTGAGAGCGTCTCGCTCGTGGCTTCGGTCTCAAGCTGTACGGTCACGCCGTGGACGTCCAGCATGGTGCGGTACCAATCGACGAGGCCCCAGAACTCCTCCTTGCCGGCTACCTGTTTGGCGAGGTTGAGTTGCCCGCCGATCTCGGACGCGCGGTCCATGAGCGTCACCTTGTGGCCGCGCTCCGCCGCCGTGATGGCAGCCGAGAGACCGGCAGGCCCGGCGCCGACAACGGCAATGGATTTCGGGTTTGCGGCGGGTTCGATCCGCAATTCCGTCTCGTAACAGGCGCGAGGGTTTACAAGACAGGTGGAGATCTTGCCGCCGAAGGTATGGTCGAGGCAGGCTTGGTTGCAGGCGATGCAGGGGGCGATGCGCTCGGCCTGACCGGCCTTGGCCTTGGCGAGGAAATCGGCATCCGCCAGCATCGGACGGGCGAGGCTCACCATGTCGGCGCAGCCCTCCGCCAGCACTTCTTCGGCCACTTGCGGCGTGTTGATCCGGTTCGAGGTGATCAGAGGGATACCCACCTTGCCCATCAGCTTTTTCGTGACCCATGCAAAGGCCGCGCGCGGCACCGAGGTGGCGATCGTGGGGATGCGCGCCTCGTGCCAGCCGATGCCGGTGTTAATGATATTTGCACCCGCCTTCTCGACCTCTTGCGCCAGTTGCACGACCTCCTCGAAGGTCGAGCCGTTGGGCACGAGGTCGATCATCGACAGGCGGTAGATCAGGATGAAATCCTCGCCCACCGTCTCGCGCACCCGGCGCACCACCTCGAGCGGCAGGCGCATCCGGTTCTCGTAGGAACCGCCCCAGCGGTCTGCGCGCTTGTTGGTATGGGTGACGAGGAACTGGTTCAGGAAATACCCCTCGGAGCCCATGATCTCGACCCCGTCATAGCCCGCCTCGCGGGCGCGCAGGGCGCAGGCGGCGATGTCGCTGATCTGTTTCTCGATGCCTTCCTCGTCCAACGCCTTGGGCGCGAACATCGAGATCGGGGATTTCACTGCGCTCGGGGCCACGCATTCAGGTGTGAAGGCATAGCGGCCCGCGTGCAGGATCTGCATGGCGATCTTGCCGCCGGCCTCATGCACCCGCTGGGTGATGATGCTGTGGTTGTCGACGTCCTTCTGGCTGACCATCATCGCCGCGCCATGGGCCACCGCGCCTTCGCGGTTCGGCCCGATGCCCCCCGTGACCATCAGCCCCACATCGCCTCGCGCCCGCGCCGCATAGAACTCCGCCACGCGGTTCCAGTCGCCTGTCTCCTCCAACCCGGTGTGCATCGAGCCCATCAGCAGCCGGTTCTTCAGCGTAGTGAAACCAAGGTCGAGCGGGGCAAGCAGGTGGGGATAGTCGGACATGGCTTTACCTTTCTGGGTGGGCTGGGTCACTGTGACACCATCGGAAACGGCAGGGCAAGTCACGCGAAACGCCGCGTCATCTGTCCGGCTCACGGCAGGTCAAGACGGGGTGCGGGATGGCGCGGGCAGAGGCGGCGTTGCGTGATGCGGCGATGGCGGATCATGACGCTTTGGGGCGGGTGATGTTCGACGCGATCCACCATGGGACAAGCGCCTATAGCGCAGCGGAGCGTGCCGCGTGGCTCCCCACACCGCCACGGGGGCCGCAGTGGTCGGCCAAGTTGGGCGAGCAGCAGGTGGTGCTGGCCGAACGGGTGGGGCAGGTGATCGGTTTTATCACGCGGGAGCGGGGCTATATCGATCTGGCCTTCATCGCCGCGCCCGCGCAGGGACAGGGTGTCTTTCGCGCGCTTTATGGGCGGGTCGAACAGGCGGCGGTCGCCGCGGGCGAGAGCCGGTTGCACACCCATGCCAGCGTGATGGCGCGGCCCGCCTTTGAGGCTATGGGCTTTCGTGTTATCGCGACAGAGCGCATCGCACGGTCGGCTGAATATCTGGACCGCTTTGAAATGGAGAAGATACTGACATGACCCCCGAAGAGATTGCCAAACTGCCCTACCGCCCTTGCGTCGGCGTGATGCTGGTGAATGCCGAAGGGGAGGTCTTTGTCGGCCAGCGGCGTGATCGAGATCAGGACGCTTGGCAGATGCCCCAAGGCGGGGTCGACAAGGGCGAGGCCGCGCGCGATGCGGCCCTGCGTGAGTTGGAGGAAGAGACCGGCATCCCCAGCAATCTGGTGCGGATCGAAGCCGAGACGACAAGCTGGCTGCCCTATGATCTGCCCCATGAACTGGTGCCCAACATCTGGAAAGGCCGCTACCGGGGGCAGGAACAGAAATGGTTCCTCATGCGTTTTCTGGGGCAGGACGATCAGGTCAACATCCAGACGGCTGAGCCTGAATTCTCGGAATGGCGCTGGATGCCCGCAGATCAACTGGTCGCGCATATCGTGCCGTTCAAACGCGCGGTCTATGCGGCGGTTCTTGAAGAGTTTGAGGAGAAGTTATGACACGGATCATCGCCTGCGCTCTCGCCACTTTGGCCCCGCTGCCCGCGCTTGCGCTCAGTTGCCTGCCCCATTCGGTTGAGGCGACTTATCAACGCGCGGCCAAGGCCGAGGAAAGTTATGTCGTGGTGCAGGGGCGTCTGACCTTTGACGCCAGCGCCCTGCCAAAGGGTGGCACCATCGGGATCAACCCGCCCGAAGAGACGCCGATCCGGGCGCAGATCAGCGGCAAGGCGCTGTCGGAAGGGAGCTTTGACGTGCCCTTTGACCAGCCCTTGACGCTCAACGTTCAATGTTTCGGCCCGTGGTGCGGCTCTGCCGAAGAGGGGGATGTTCTGGCCTTTCTCGAACGCAAGCCGGATGGGGCCTATGCGCTGGAAAGCAACCCCTGCGGGGGCGACCTCTTCGGCTCTCCGAAGCCTGCCATGGTGGATAAGGTGATCGCCTGTTTCCAAGGGGCGGAGTGCACGCCGGTTCGGTGATCCGGCGGCGGTCTTATGCCTCGATAAGCGGCACCTGCGGTGCGGCATCGCGGGGCAGCAGCCCTGTGAGACGCGGATCGTCGTCGATCTCGACTTGACGGCGCACTGGGGTGAAGCCTGACCGCACATAAAAGCCAAGCGCCTGTGGGCTGTCGTTGGTGCAGGTATGCAGGTGCAGCCGGTTGATTGGCTTTTCCCATGCCAGCGTGATCGCTTGGTTCATCAGATACCGCCCCGAGCCGCTGCCGATCAGCGCAGAGGTCAGCCCGAAATAGGCCAACTCGCAGCTGCCGTCTTCGGGGAAGTTCAACTCAAGCAGCGCCTCGTCCTTGCCATTGCGGGTCAGCGTATAGAAGTCCCGCGCCGGGTCTTGCAGCAGCGCAGAGAGGGCCGCGTCATCCAGTTTGAGCCGCCCGTACCAGAGCCAATCCATCCCGACACGCCGGAAAATGTCCCGAAACCAGTCGGGCGTCGGTGTGACCTTCCGAAAGGTGACACCCTCGGGCAGGGGCACCTCCCGCAGGCTGGGTGTGGCGTCCATCTCAAGATGGGTCACCACCACGGCGAGTTTGCCGGGCGGGACATCGTGAAAACCGTTCTCGATCATGGTCAGACCAGCCCTTCGGCCTTGAACAGGGCCATGATGTCAGTCTGGGGGCGGGGGCCGATGTGGCGGATCACCTCGCCCGCGCAGATGTTGCCCATGCGACCACAGGTCTCAAGATCGCGGCCCGTGGCAAGGCCATAGAGGAAGCCCGCCGCGAATTGATCGCCCGCGCCCGTGGCATCCACCGGCACGACCTTTTCGACCGGCACGTCGACCCGTTCCGCACCCCGGACCAGCGTGACCCCGTCGCCCGATCGGGTGCAGACCACCAGCGGGCAAATCTCGGCGGTTTTGGCCAGTGCGGCTTCGGTGTCGTCGGTTTCCCAAAGGGCGCGAATCTCGGCCTCATTACCGATGACATAGCCCAGATCGTTTTCGATCAGCGCGAGGAAGTCGTCGCGGTGGCGCTCCACGCAGAAGGGGTCGGAGATGGCGATGCCCGCCATGCCGCCGCCCGCCGTCGCGGCCCGCGCGGCCTCGCGAAAGGCGGTTTTGCCCGCCTCGTGGTCGAAGAGGTAGCCTTCGAGGAACATCAGCTTGGCCTTCTCCGTCACCGCCTGCGGCACATCGGTCGAGGTCAGCCCGGTCGAGATGCCGAGATAGGTGTTCAGTGACCGCTCCCCATCGGGGGTGACGAAGATCATGCAACGCGAGGTCGGGTTCTCGCCCTCCGCCACGGGGGCGTTGACGAAATCGATGCCGATATCGGTCATCGCCTTGGCATAGAACTGGCCCAGCTCATCATCGCGCACCCGCCCGATAAAGGCGGTCTTGAGGCCCAGCGCGCCCGCGCCCGCCACGGTATTGGCGACCGAGCCGCCCGGCGTCTGCACCCGGTCTTGCATCGCGGCATAGAGGTCTTCGGCGCGGTCACGCTCGATCAACTGCATGATGCCTTTCTCGATGCCGTTGTCGGCAAGGAAATTGTCATCGGCATGGGAGATCACGTCGACGACGGCGTTGCCGATGCCAACCACTTCGTATTGGGTCATTCTGTTTTGTCCTCGTATTGGCACAGGTCACGGATGATACAGGTGCGGCACAGGGGTTTGCGAGCTTTGCAGTGATAGCGGCCATGCAGGATAAGCCAGTGATGGGCATGGCGCTGGAAATCGGCGGGAATGTTGTCTTCGATAGCGCGCTCGACCGCGTCGACCGTCTTGCCCGGTGCGATCCCGGTGCGGTTGCCAACGCGGAAGATATGCGTGTCCACCGCCTGCGCAGGCTGGCCCCACCACATATTGAGCACCACATTCGCGGTCTTGCGCCCGACACCCGGCAGCGATTGCAGCGCGGCGCGGGAATTGGGCACCTCGCCGTCGTAATCGTCGACAAGGATTTGGCTCAGCTTGATGACGTTCTTCGCCTTCTGACGGTAGAGGCCGATGGTCTTGATATGGTCGATCAGCCCCTCAAGCCCCAGATCGAGCATCTTTTGCGGCGTGTCGGCGATTTTGAACAGCTCGCGCGTCGCCTTATTGACACCCGCGTCGGTCGATTGCGCGCTCAGCGCCACGGCCACGACGAGCGTATAGACATTCACATGCTCCAACTCGCCCTCGGGCTCAGGCTCTGCCTGTTGGAAGCGGGCGAAGATCTCGCGGATGGTATGATAATCAAGTTGGCGGGCCATGGCTCAGGGTATGCGATGAATGGCGCGGCAGGGCAAGCGGGGGCGGGGCGTGGGGTGCGATGGCGCAAGAAACGGGTCGCACGGGGGCAAGGGCGCGGCTAATCTGGTGGCATGACACAGATCGCACAGCTCTCTCCCGCGCCCGAAGATCAGGGGTACCACTATCAGGTGATGCGCCGCGCCATCGCCCTGATTGACGAGGCCGAGGACCCCAAGCAACTCGATTGGATCGCGGGCGAAATGGGCATGTCCGCCGCCCATTTCCAGCGGCTGTTCTCGCGCTGGGTGGGGGTCTCGCCCAAGCGTTACCAGCAGTATCTGATGCTGGATCAGGCCAAGGTCATGCTGCGAGACCGTTTCACCACGCTGGCGGCGGCGCTTGAATTGGGGCTGTCGGGCAGCGGGCGGTTGCATGATCTTTTCCTGCGCTGGGAGGCGATGAGCCCTGGTGAGTTTGCCCGCAAGGGCGCGGGGCTGACGATCTACTGGGGTTGGTTTGACAGCCCCTTCGGCCCGACACTGGTGATGGGCACCGACAAGGGCATCTGCGGGCTCGCCCTGTCGTCGGAAGTGGGGGAGGATGCGGCGATGGCAGATCTTTGCAGCCGCTGGCCGCTCGCCAATTTAGTGGAGGCCCCCGCGCAGTTGCAGGCATGGGTCGACGCCGCCTTTGGGCGGCGGAAAGACCCCGAGGCCAAAGCGCCGCTGTATCTCATCGGTGCGCCCTTTCAGATCAAGGTTTGGGAGGCGCTGCTGAGCATCCCTTCGGGGCAGGTGACCACCTATTCCGAAATCGCGCAGAGCATCGGCAGCCCCCGCGCCGTGCGTGCCGTGGGCACGGCGGTTGGGCGCAATCCGGTGAGTTGGCTGATCCCCTGTCACCGGGCGCTGCGCAAAAGCGGGGGCTTGGGTGGCTACCACTGGGGGCTGCCGGTGAAACGCGCAATGCTCGCCTTCGAGGCGGCACGGGCAGAGGCGCAAACATCCCCCGCTGGGCGGGTTTCTGCCGAATAGCGGCTATATGTAATGTTTTTGGGAACTTTGCGTGCCTATATTGCGTTCACGTCAAGATGCCCCGCCCGAACGGGGCCGCAAACATGAAGGCAGTAGACATGATTTCTTCGAAGATGACTTTGGCCGCCGCTCTGGCCGGCGCGATGACACTGGGTGCCTGTACGCAGCCGATGCAGCCGGGCAATGGCGATCCCAACCAGCGGACCAAGAATGGCGCTTTGATCGGTGCGGGCGTCGGGGCCCTTGCCGGTGCGATTTCCGAAGGTGACGGCAAAGGCGCGCTGAAAGGCGCTTTGATCGGCGGCACGATCGGCGCGGGCGTCGGCTATTCGCTTGATAAGCAAGAGGCAGAGTTGCGCGCCGCGATGGACAGCCGCGTGGTGATCACCAACACCGGCGACCGTCTGATCGTGACCCTGCCGCAAGACATCCTCTTTGCGACCGACAGCACCAGCGTATCGCCCGCCCTGCGTGACGATCTGGCCGCGCTGGCGCAGAACGTGAACATCTATCAGAACTCCACCCTGCAAGTCGTGGGCCACACCGACAGCGATGGCGAAGCGGCCTATAACCAGCAGCTTTCCGAGCGTCGCGCGCAGGCCGTGGGCAACATCCTTCTGTCCAACGGTGTGCCGCAGCAGCGTTTGCAGACATTCGGTCGTGGGGAAAGCCAGCCTGTGGCAAGCAACCTGAGCGCCGCTGGCAAAGCGCAAAACCGCCGGGTCGAGATCGTGATCCTGCCCAACGCGCGCTAAACCGCAGGTTGAAAGTGACAGAGAACCCCGGCCAGTGGCCGGGGTTTTTTGTTGGCCTAGAGGTTGTCCTCGACCCTGAAACCCTCGGGGATGGCATCGCGCCCTTCGAGCAGAAGATCGGCCATGACCTCTGCCACTTTCGGGGCCATGCCGAAGCCGATTTTGAAGCCGCCGTTGGCGATGTAATGCCCCGGCTTGCCCGGCCACGGCCCCAGCATCGGCGCGCGGCTGCGGCTGCGCGGGCGCAGTCCGGCCCAGCGTTCGACGACCGGCGCGTCTTGCAATGCGGGGACCGCCGCGCGGGCCTTGGCGATCACTGCATCGAGCTGTGCATCGGTGCCGTCAGGGCTGTCATATTCTCGCTCAGTGGTGCCGCCCACAGCCACTGTGCCATCCAGATGCGGGATCACATGGACCCCATCGGCAAAAAGCTGCGCTGCGCCGCCCCGGTCCAACCGCAGGAGCGCGGCTTGCCCTTTGATGCCCGCGCCAACCAAACGCGGATGGCCCGCATTCAGCGCCTCCAGCCCCGCGACCCCAGTGGCCCAGAGGGTCAGACCCGTATCGGGGGCCTCGGCCACGATCTTAACGCCCCTGCCCGCCAGCGCCGCGACGAGGGCGGCACAGGCGTGGCGCGGGTGGACGAGGGCGCTTAGCGTGTCGCGGATCAGCCAGCCGGTGGGGCTCTGCGGGGCCCAATCGCGGCTGTCGGCGCGGATCAACTCCCACCGGGCGCGGCCTTGCCAAAGCGCGGCTGCGGTGTCCTGCCGTTGCCGCGCCAGCGCGAGGGCCGCGTCATCCGCAACCGGCTGCAAACGCCCGCTGCGGATATAGCCGGGCGCGCGACCGCCCTCGGCCTCGACCTCGGCCCAGAAGGCTTCGGCGCTGAGCAGGCTCTCAAGCTGAAAGGCTTTCTTGGCGTTCCAATTCTCCGGCACATGCGGCGCCAGCGCGCCCACGATCCCGCCCGAAGCCCCCGCTGCCGGTCCCGCCGGATCGACCACACGGACCACCGCCCCGCGCCGGACGCAGGCCCAAGCCACCGATAGGCCAAAAATCCCGGCCCCTCTTATGGTTACATCCACCATTGCCATTCCCCGCCAGCTTGCGCAGTGTCTGCGCGACTTCTTTCCCCCTCTAGCAGGACGTGCCGTGCCAGACCAGAATGCCCAGATCACTTGGCGCGCGGGCCAAGTGCCCGTCTCGACCCAGTTCGATGACCCCTACTTCAGCTTGGAGGATGGCGCGGCAGAGACGGCCTATGTCTTTCTGGCGGGCAATGACCTGCCTGAGAGGTACCGCTCCGGCTTTCACATCGCTGAACTTGGTTTTGGCACCGGGTTGAACCTGTTGCTGGCATGGGATGCTTGGATGCGGGCGGGCCATGACGGGCCGCTGCATTTCACGAGTTTCGAAGCCTACCCGATGCACCCCGAGGATATGGCGCAGGCCCATGCGGCCTTTCCCGCGCTCGACGGGCGGCGCGATGCGCTGACAGCGGCGTGGGATGGCACGGGTGGCGTGTTGGAACTGCCCGGCCTGCGGGCCGAGATCATCATCGGAGACGCACGACAGACCCTGCCTGGGTGGCAGGGGCAGGCCGATGCCTGGTTCCTTGATGGGTTTTCACCGGCCAAGAACCCGGAACTGTGGGGTGATGATCTGATGGCCGAGGTGGCCCGCCATACCGCACCGGGCGGCAGTGCTGCGACCTATACCGCCGCGGGCTTCGTGCGCCGGGCCCTCGCCGCGGGCGGTTTTGAGGTTGCCCGCATCCCCGGCTATGGCCGCAAACGCCATATGACCCGCGCGCGGATGCCCGCATGAGCCAGTCCAACAACATCCCGCTCGGCATCATGCTGATGATCGCCACGACGATGGTCTTCGCCGTTCAAGATGGGCTGTCACGCCATCTGGCCGAGAATTACAACGTGCTGATGGTGGTGATGATCCGCTATTGGTTTTTCGCGGCCTTTGTGATCGCGCTGGCAATGCGCAAGGCAGGCGGTATCCGCCGCGCCGCCGCCACGACACAGCCTGCGGTGCAAATCCTGCGGGGCGTGCTGCTCTCGGCGCAGATTTGCACGATGGTGCTGGGCTTCACCATTCTGGGGTTGGTGGAGAGCCATGCGGTCTTTACCTGCTACCCGCTTTTGGTGGCGGCGCTCTCCGGTCCGATCTTGGGTGAGAAAGTCGGCTGGCGGCGGTGGGCCGCGATTGGTGTGGGCTTTGTCGGGGTGCTGGTGATCTTGCAACCCGGGCTTCGCGTGGTGGATCCGGCCGCCGCGATCCCGCTGGCAGGGGCGGCGATGTTTGCGGTCTATGGCCTGCTGACCCGCTATGTCGCGCGGCGCGACACGACGGCGACGAGTTTCTTCTGGACGGGCGTCACCGGCGCGGCGGTCATGACGGCGGTCGGCATCTGGTTTTGGGAGCCGATGACGCCGGGCAACTGGCTGTTGATGGGCACGCTTTGCATCACTGGGGTCACGGGCCATTGGCTGCTGATCCGCTGCTACGAGGTGGCCGAGGCCAGCGCGGTGCAGCCCTTCGCCTATACGCAGCTGATCTTTACCGTGATCATCGGCCTGTCGGTCTTTAACGAGGTGCTGCGCCCCAGCGTGGTGCTGGGCGCGGGCATGATCGTGGCGGCGGGGCTGTTCACCCTATGGCGCGAACGCCTTCAACGTCGATCCGGTTAACTCTTCGCTAAAGGGGATTGGCAGCGGGTCTTTTCCCAGACGGGCGCGATAGACGGGCAGGCTTTCGGTCACCCGCATGACGTAGTTCTGCGTCTCACGAAAGGGGATCATCTCGATCCAATCGACGATGTCGATCTCACCCTTGCGCGGGTCGCCATAGGTCGCCATCCAGCGCCGCGGGCGGCTAGGGCCCGCGTTATAGGCCGCCGACATCATGGAGACATTGCCGTCGAAAAGTCCCGCCATTTGTGACAGATAGGTCGCGCCAAGCCGCGCGTTGTAATCGGGATCGGCGGTCAGGCGGTCCGTCGTGTGTTGGCCTGAGATGCCCAGATCGCGCGCCACGTCCCGCGCCGTGGCGGGCATGATCTGCATCAAACCGCGCGCGCCGACGCCGCTCTGCACATTGGGATCAAATTCGCTTTCACGCCGCGCGATGGCGAGGGTCATCTCGGTCGCCATCGGCAGGTCTTTCTCCACCAGACTGTGCAACGCGTAATAGGGGGCGGGAACCTCCAGCCCCCGCTGCGCTGCGCGTTTGCCGATCATCACCGCGATATGGGGCTGGCCCACGTCGATCGCGGCTTGCCCCAGCAGGGCGATGTCTTCGGGGACGAGCTGCTCGGCCAAATGGGTCCAGAACCGCTCGGCGGTGGACAGCTCGCCCGAGGCTTGCAGCAGCAACCCGGCCTCAAACAGGGGCGCACGGGCCAGCGGAGAGCTGCGCCAGTCTTGCTCAGGTGCTGCGCCTGCGAGCTTTTCGTCAAAGGGGAGGCCGCCCCGTTCGGCGGCCAGCAGCCCGTAGAAGGAGGTTTGGTATTTCGCCCCCATGGCATAGGCTTTCGCCGCGCCTTCCGCATCGCCCATCGCCTCTAACGCGCGGCCCTGCCAATAGCCCGCGCGGCCTTGGCTAATGGGGGATTCCACGGCGTTGTCGTGGTTCTGGAAATGGCCCAGAGCGGTGGTGGGGTCGTCCAAGAACCGCAGCGCGATATAGCCCGAGAGCCATTCGAGATCGGCATAGTTCGAGCCATCGGTCAGAAAATGCTGCGACGCCAGCCGGTAGGCCGTCCGCGCCTCGCCATTGCGCATTTCATCCCGCGCCAAGGCACGGCGGCGATTGGCCCATTTAGGGGGCTGGCCCAGGGCCTCAGCCGAGGTCGAGCGCGCCAGCATCAAATCCTCGGCATCTTCGCGCAGCCCCTTGCGGATACGCCATTCAAAGCGGTCATGGGCCAACCCCGGCGCATCGGCCTTTGAGGCGGGCAGGGCGTCGATCTTGGCGTTCACGTCGCTTTCCAGCTTTTGCAGGGCGATGCGGGTCTCGGCCAGCGCCTTGTCGGCGCTTGAAACCAGATCGAACATTTGCCGCGCTTCGGAATGTTCGCGCTGCCAGAGCATCTCTTCGAGCCGCGCCGCGTGATGGGGGGCCAGAAGGCTGCCATGCGCCTCGACAAATAGCGCCTGACTCGTGGCGTTCATCGGCATGGTCCGCCACGCCAGAACAAGGTTTGCCTCGGCCTCACCGCGCTGCCCGCTGTTGATCAGCGCCCCGGCATGGGCCAGCACGCCGCGCGGGGTCTGCGGGGCCATCGCCGAAAAGAAATCCAGTATATCGCTTTCAGACTGTTTGATCACCGCGGCTTCGGTCTGTCTGCGCAAATACGCCTCACCGGGCCAGTCGGGCCTGCGGTTCAGGAAATCGCGAGCTTGCGTATAGGTGCCGCGCCCGGCGCGCAGCCGGTGCCATTCGATCACATCGGCGGCGACCTGCCCGTCACGGGCGGCCAGCGCCGCAGCTGCGTCCCAATTGCCGCTGCGCATCGCATCCATTGCCCAGCCCAAAGGCCGCGGGCGCTGCGCTTCCGCAGGCACGGTCAGGACAAAAACACTCATGAGGATCGCCATCAGGCGCGTCATCGCTTGCATTTCCCACGTCTCCGAGGCTAGAGCCTTGCAACATATGGCTTGGGCGCCGTTTATCAAACCGTAGCGCCCGCAAAAGCCCTCATCCAGTCCGGTTTTCCGCCGGCCAGCACTTAAGGAGCGTGCACATGTTCAAAGGCTCTCTGCCTGCCCTCGTCACGCCGTTTCGCAACGGCGCGCTGGATCTGGATACGCTTAAGAAACTTATCGAATGGCACATCGGCGAAGGGTCGAGCGGGCTCGTCCCCGTCGGCACCACTGGCGAATCCCCCACGCTGAGCCATGCCGAGCATGAGACCGTCGTCGAAGAGGTGGTCAAAGCCGTCGCGGGCCGCATTCCGGTCATCGCAGGCGCCGGGTCGAACAACACGGTCGAAAGCATCCGCCTTGCCCGTCACGCCGAAAAGGTCGGCGCCGATGCGCTGTTGGTGGTGACGCCCTATTACAACAAGCCGACGCAGCGCGGGCTGGTGGCGCATTTCACCGCCGTGCATGACTGCTGTGAGTTGCCGATCATCATCTACAACATCCCCGGCCGTTCGGTGGTAGATATGATGCCCGAAACGATGGGCGAACTGGCCCAGTTGCCGCGCATCGTCGGCGTCAAGGACGCGACTGGCGATCTGGCGCGGGTCTGCGATCAGCGCATTACCTGCGGCCCGGATTTCTGCCAGCTCTCGGGCGAAGATGCCACGGCGCATGGGTTCAACGCCCAAGGCGGCGTCGGCTGCATCTCGGTCACCGCCAATGTCGCACCGCGCCTTGTGGCGCAGATGCAGGCCGCCTGCCTTGAGGGCGACTATGCCAAGGCGCTGGAATTGCAGGACCGTTTGATGCCGCTTCACAAGGCGATCTTCACCGAACCGGGGCTCGTGGGCGTGAAATACGCCATGTCGCGGCTCGACCTCTGCTCGGACGAGGTGCGCCTGCCGCTCACGGAACTGACCGACCCGACCAAGGAACTGGTCGATGCGGCCCTGCGCCACGCGGGGCTCATGAACTAAGCCAAATGTAAACAGGTTGGCCGATACGAAGAGGGGGTGGAGACACCCCCTCTTTTGCGTTCAGCGTTTGCCGTAATAGAAGCCGACCACATGTTCGGCTTGGGCAAAGAACAGCCAGCGCGCGGTCAGCACCCCTGCCGCATGGCTCAGCACCGCGAGGCCGGCGGCAAGGTGGTGAAACACGGGCGAGAGCAGCAGCAGAAGCGGCAGGAGCACCATCAACGCAATCGCGATCACCCGCAGTTTCAGCGCATGTTTGCGCCCGATCTGATAGACGAATTCCCGTAGCAGATAGTTGCTGCCAGTATGGGGTGGCTCAAAGGCGCGGACACTGCCCTGCGGCCCCAACCGCGTCGCGCTCGCGATATCGCTGTTTGAGGCCGCAAGCGCCCGATCCCCGCGCCACCATGTGGCGATCTGCACCGCCCCGGCCAGCGCCAGCAGGATCATCGCCGCCGTCACCTGCCCCGCCAGTAGGGCACCGCCAGCGATGCTGAGCGACAGGAAATTCAGCGGCGTCATCACGCTGTGCCAGCGCGGCACGGTTTTCATCTGGGTATAGATCATCGCCGTGGTCAGCACCGTGAGCAGCGACAGCGCCGCACCGATCACCCCCAAGGGCCAAAGCCGCGTGTCGTAAAACACCAACCCCGCGCCATAGGCAGCCATGACCAGCAGCGCCGCGACCGAGGCCCAAGCCTCGCGGCTGAGCCAAGAGCTGCGCCATTGGGTGAAGGCTTTGAGCGCACGCTCCGGGCGGCCGAGGTGGAAGGTCGAGGCGATGAGCCCGCCCACGGCCAAGAGATAGGCCAGCGCGAAGAAGACGAAAGCGACCCAGCCGGTCACCGCAGGCAGGCCGATCCCGAGCCATGCAAGCAGGCCAAATCCCATACCCGACAGGCTGCTGAACAGAATAACGGAAGGCGCGGGATGCATCAGAGCTTCTCCAAAGTGCGGTCGAGCCAGCCGAGAAAGCCCTTCGGCCCCTCGTCCACCGGGGCGAGGAAGGGGGAGAGCACGTCGATCTCGCCCTCGGGAGGGCCAAGCGTGTCACGCGGGCGCGGCGGCAGGTATTTGTTGACCGGTTTGGTGCCCTGTTCGGGCATCAGGTCCACGCCGCCACGCTCTGCTACAAGCTGGCTGACAGCGCTGTCGGGATCGCCCAGATCGCCGAAATGCCGCGCGCCCGCGGGGCAGGTGCGCACGCAGGCGGGCTGGCGGTCTTCCTCGGGCAGGTTCTCGTTGTAGATCCGGTCGACGCAGAGGGTGCATTTCTTCATCACACCGGCTGCCTGATCCATCTCGCGCGCGCCGTAGGGACAGGCCCAAGCGCAGAGGCCGCAACCGATGCAATCGCTTTCGTTGACCAGCACGATACCGTCCTCGACCCGCTTGTAGCTCGCCCCTGTGGGGCAAACGGTGACGCAGGGCGCGTCCTCGCAATGCAGGCAGGATTTGGGGAAATGGACCAGTTGCGCCGCGCCCGCCTCGGGCTGGACCTCGTAGCTGTGCACGCGGTTGAGGAAGGTGCCAGACGGGTCGCCGCCATAGGCGTCTTGGTCCGACAGCGGTGCGCCGTAGTTCTCGGTGTTCCAGCCCTTGCAGGAGATCACGCAGGCATGGCAGCCGACGCAGGTGTCGAGGTCGATCACGAGGCCGAGTTTGCGCTCGGTTTGGTCGGGAAGGGTGGTCATGTCTGGCGGTCCTGAAGGGGCGTTCTCGCGGCGCGGGGGGCGAAGGGGGTCATTTGCCCACCTTCCACGCGATGTCGCGCGGCGCGGGCGGGACAGGCGAGCGTTGCGGGGGGATCTCCGGTTGTGCCTCGGCGGGGGGCGCGGTCTTTTCGATATGGACCTTGAGGTCGAACCACGCGGCCTGTCCGGTGATCGGGTCGGAGTTGGACCAGCGCAGGCCGTCGCCCTTGGGCGGCAGAAGCTCGTGGATCAGGTGGTTGAGCAGGAAGCCCTTCGTCGCCTCCGGCGCGTCGCGATCCAGCGCCCATGCGCCCTTGCGCTTGCCGATGGCGTTCCATGTCCAAACGGTATGGGGGTTCAGCGCGGCCATCTCCATCACTGGCACGGTGATCCCGCCATGGGGCGAGGTCACGCGCGCCCAATCGCCGTCCTTCAGACCCTTCGCGCGCATGATTGCGGTGGGCAGGTAGAGCGGGTTATGCCCATGCAGCTGCCGCAGCCAAGCGTTCTGGCTGCCCCATGAATGGTACATCGCCATCGGGCGTTGGGTGAGGGCGTGGACATCGTAGCCCTGCGTGCCCTCGGGGTCGCTTTCGTACCAATGCGGCAGCGGTGTCATGAACTGCTTGATGCGCTCGCGCAGATGGTCGGGGGGCTGGCGGTCGCCGTGGCCCTCGGCGGCCAGCTGGAAGCGGCGCAGCGGCTCCACGTAGAGCGAGAAGAGATAGGGTTGGGGCGTGTCGTAAATCCCCATGCCTACGGCCCAGTCCTGATAGGCGGCGTTCCACGGTTTGTAGTATTGCGCCTCGGCGGGAATGTGATGGGCCGAGAAGCCGCCGTTCTCGATGTAGCGGTCGATCTGCTCGGGGTTCGGGGCGCCGCGGCCGCTTTGGGTGCCTTCCTCTCCGCGGAACCCGGCCAGCGGGCCGATGCCGGGGCGGCGTTCGTGGTTGGTGATGTAATCGGCGTAGTCGCGGTACTTTTGACTGCCGTCCTCGTTCACGAACCCGGGCAGGTCCAGCCGCGCGCCAAGATCGCAGAGCACCGATTGGAAGCCTCGCACGTCGCGGTTCGGCTCAACCACCGGCCAGCGGATCGCATCGGCGGCGGCGTCTGCCTCGCTGATCGGGCGGTCGAGGAGCGAGATGCAGTCGTGACGCTCCAGATAGGTCGTGTCGGGCAGGATCAGGTCGGCATAGGCCACCATCTCCGACGAATAAGCATCGGAATAGATGATGCGCGGGATCACGTAGTCGCCGTTCTCGTCGGTGTCGGTCAGCATCTCCATCACCCCGCCGGGATTCATGGAGGAGTTCCACGACATGTTGGCCATATAAAGAAACAGCGTGTCGATCTTGTAGGGATCGCCCGCATGGGCGTTGGAAATCACCATATGCATCAGCCCATGGGCCGACATCGGGTTTTCCCATGTAAACGCCTTGTCGATCCGCGCGGGGCTGCCATCGGGGCACAGCGCCAGATCGTCGGGGCCTTGCACGAAGCCCAGATGCGGCCCGTCGAGCGGCCCGCCCGGCGTGGCCTTGCAATGGGGTTTGGGATGCGCAGAAGCGGGCTTGGGGTAGGGCGGTTTGAAGCGGAAGCCACCGGGCACTTCTACGGTGCCGAGGATGATCTGCAGCACATGCAGCGCGCGGCAGGTCTGGAAGCCGTTGGCATGGGCCGAAATGCCGCGCATGGCGTGGAAGGACACCGGGCGGCCGGTCATCTTCTCGTGACGTTCGCCGCGGAAATCGGTCCAGGGCTGGTCGATCTCGAAGGCCTCGTCGAAGGCCACCCGCGCCAGTTCGGCGGCGATGGCGCGGATGCGCGGCGCCGGGATGCCGCAGCGCTCGGCCACGGCCTCGGGGGTGTAGTCCTCTCCAAGGTATTCTTCGGCCATCCGGTGGAACACCGGGCGGTGGGTGATCCCGCCCGCGCGGTAGGTCGCGGAGAGGTCGGGGCGGACGCCGGGTTGGTCGAAGGGGGTGAGCTTGCGGGTCTTGCGGTCGATCACCAGTGCTTTGCCGTCCGCGTCGCGCAGTTGCAGGCCGAACTCGGGCGACTTCGGGTCGCCGTTCAGCAGCACCGGCGCGTCAGTGTAGCGCGCGAGGTAGTCGAGATCGATGCGACCGGCCTTCATCAGGCAGTGGATCAGCGACAGGATGAACAGCCCGTCGGTGCCCGGCGTGATGCCGACCCAATCGTCGGCGATGGCATTGTAGCCGGTGCGAATGGGGTTCACCCCGATCACCCGCGCGCCGCGTTTCTTCAGCTTGCCCAGCCCCATCTTGATCGGGTTGCTGTCGTGATCCTCGGCGACCCCGAAAAGCATGAAAAGCTTGGTGTGGTCCCAGTCGGGCTGGCCGAACTCCCAGAAGGCGCCGCCCATGGTATAGATCCCCGCCGTCGCCATGTTGACCGAGCAGAAGCCGCCATGCGCCGCATAATTCGGCGTGCCGAAAGCCTGCGCCCAGAGCGAGGTGAAGCTTTGCGACTGGTCGCGCCCGGTGAAGAAGGCGAGTTTCTCCGGCGCCTCATGGCGTAGCGGCTCCAGCCAGCCGGTGGCGATCTCAAGCGCCTCAGCCCAGCTGATGTCTTCAAACTCGCCCGAGCCGCGGGGCCCTACGCGTTTCATCGGGTTGCGCAGCCGCGCCGGGGAATTGTGCTGCATGATCCCCGCCGAGCCCTTGGCGCAGAGCACGCCGCGGTTCACCGGGTGGTCGCGGTTGCCCTCGATATAGGCGACCTTGCCCTTCTTCATATGCACGTTGATGCCGCAGCGGCAGGCACACATGTAACAGGTCGTGCGGCGGACCTCGTCCGAGACCTTGGGCGACAGATCGAGCGGCGGCTGGGAATGCGTCATGAGGGGGCGGGGGCTTTCAGCAGGGCAAGCGCTTGGCGCGCGATATGTTTCTCTTCGGCGGCGGGGATGATCCACGAGGGAATATTTCCCGCCCAGCGGAGGTTTGCAAGAACCTTTTCCCTCACCGCGGAATCGTTCTCGCCAATCCCGCCGGTGAAGGCGATGCCGTCGATCCCGCCCATGGCGGCGATCATCGACCCGGCCTGACGGATGATCCAGTAGCAAAAGTGGTCGCGGGCAAAGCGGGCGCTTTCGCTGTCGTTTTCTGCCAATTGGCGCATGTCGGCGGTCTGGCCCGACAGGCCGAGCAAGCCGCTTTCGTGGTGCAGCAGTCTTTGCGCGGCTTCCAGTCCAAGATCGCCCACCAGATGCAGCACCGCGCCCGCGTCGATCTCGCCCGCGCGGGTGCCCATCGTCAGCCCGCCCAAGGGTGAGAAGCCCATGGTCGTGGCGACCGAGCGGCCTTTGCGGATCGCGCAGAGCGATGCGCCGTTGCCCAGATGCAGCGCCAGCAGGCGGTCGGGCAGGGGGGCGCCGGTTTGGGTGGTGAAATTCCGCACTAGGCTCTCGTAGCTGATGCCGTGGAAGCCGTAGCGGCGCAGGGCGGCGGTCTCGGGCTTCTCGGGCAGCGCGTAGCGGCGCGCCACGTCCGGGTTGGTGCGGTGAAAGCCCGTGTCGAAAGCGGCGAATTGCGGCAACTCCGGCATCAGCGCTGCAAGGGCGTCGATTGCGTTAAGGTGATGCGGATTGTGCAGCGGGGCCAACGGTTGCGCCGCGGCGATGGCGGCGCGCACGGCGGGGGTGACTTCCGTTGTCTCGACCAAATCCGGGCCGCCGTGCACCACGCGATGCGCGGCGGCGCTGAGGTCAGCGGTCGCGATCCCCGTGTCACGCAGCCCCGCCAGAATGGCGGTGAAGGCGGTGCGGTGGTCTGGCAGGGCTAGGGGCCGTGCCGGAGCCTTTCCCACACGCAGGGCGCCAGTCTGGCCGATGCCCTGCGCCTCAATCCGCAGGGTTTCAGACAGCCCGCCGTTAAAGACCGCCGCCTTGATCGACGACGAGCCTGCGTTGACGACGAGCACCAGCGGCATGGCTCAGGCCCGTTGCGGGCGCATGTCATCCCGGCTGATCCCGGCAACGGAGACCGGTTTCTTCATCGCATCGCGGCGGAAGGGCTCGCCCAGTTCCTGGTTGAGCAGCACCTCGATGAAGGTGGTCTTGCCGTCATTCATCTGTGCCTTGATCGCGCGGTTTAACGCTTCGGTCAGTTCCTCCATCGACGAGACCTGAACCCCCTCGACCCCGCAGGCCTTGGCAATCCCGGCATAGCTCACCTCCTGCGCCAGTTCGGTGCCGACGAAATTGTCGTCGAACCAGAGCGTCGTGTTCCGCTTCTCCGCGCCCCATTGGTAGTTGCGGAAGATCACCATGGTCACGGCGGGCCAATCGTCACGGCTGACGCTGACCATCTCGTTCATGGAAATGCCAAAGGCGCCATCCCCGGCAAAGCCGACTACTGGCACGTCCGGGCAGGCGATCTTGGCCCCGCAGATCGCCGGGAAACCATAGCCGCAGGGGCCGAAAAGGCCGGGGGCGAGGTATTTGCGGCCCGCCTCGAAGGTCGGGTAGGCGTTGCCGATGGCGCAGTTGTTGCCGATGTCGGAACTGATGATCGCCTCGGTCGGCAGCGCCTTCTGGATCGCGCGCCATGCCATACGGGGCGACATCTTTTCCGGCTCGCGGCTGCGGGCGCGTTCGTTCCAAGTGGTGCCGGGGTCGTCGTCTTCGTGGTCCATCGAAGTCAGCTCCTGCGCCCATGCGGATTTGGTCTGGGCGATCAGGTTGCGACGTTCCTCGCGGCCCGCATCGCCTGCATCCTCGGTCAGCCGGTCGAAAATGCTCCGCGCCACCTTGCCCGCGTCGCCGACGATACCGACGCTGACCTTCTTGGTCAGACCAATGCGGTCGGGGTTTATGTCGACCTGAATGATCTTGGCGTTCTTGGGCCAATAGTCGATGCCATAGCCCGGCAGGGTCGAGAAGGGGTTGAGCCGCGTGCCGAGCGCCAGCACCACATCGGCCTTGGCGATCAACTCCATCGCGGCTTTCGAGCCGTTGTAGCCGAGCGGCCCCACCGACAGCGGGTGCGAACCGGGGAAGGCGTCGTTGTGCTGATAGCCGCAGCAGACGGGTGCATCGAGCCGTTCGGCCAGTTGGCGCGCGTCGTCAATCGCGCCGCCGATGACCACACCCGCGCCGTTCAGGATCACCGGGAATTTCGCATTTGAAAGCAGTTCAGCCGCCTCGGCAATGGCGGTCTCCCCGCCCGAGGGGCGTTCAAACTCGACAATGGCGGGCAACTCGATGTCGATCACCTGCGTCCAGAAATCGCGGGGGATGTTGATCTGGGCGGGCGCGGAGTGGCGCTTGGCCTGAAGGATCACGCGGTTCAGCGTCTCGGCGATGCGGCTGGGGTCGCGGACCTCCTCCTGATAGGCGACCATGTCGCGGAAGAGCGCCATCTGCTCGACCTCCTGAAAGCCGCCCTGACCGATGGTCTTGTTCGCCGCCTGCGGGGTCACCAGCAAAAGCGGCGTGTGGTTCCAGTAGGCGGTCTTTACCGGCGTCACGAAATTGGTGATGCCCGGCCCGTTCTGGGCCACCATCATCGACATCCGCCCCGAGGCGCGGGTGTAGCCATCGGCCATCATGCCCGAATTGCACTCATGCGCGCCGTCATAAAAGGTGATCCCGGCGGCGGGGAAAAGGTCGGAAATCGGCATCATGGCCGAGCCGATAATGCCAAAGGCCGTGTCGATCCCATGCATCTGAAGGGTTTTGACGAAGGCTTCTTCGGTGGTCATTTTCATCGCGCGATCCTTTGGGCATGGGGCAAAGCTATCGGCAAATTACGAGCAGGTGCAGGCCGGGGTTAGGGCCAGAATTGCGCCAGCCCTAGGGCCAGATCAGCGCAGGTGGTCAATCTCTTGCGCGATCAGCCCGACGCCCTCTTCGATCCGCGCGGCGGGGATCGAAGAATAGGCCAGTCGGTAGTAATTCGTGGCCCTTTCAGCCCCGGCGAAAAAGGCATGGCCCGGCTCCAGCAGCACATCCTGCGCGCGCAGGTTTTCGGCCAGTTCCGCCGTGTCCACGCCTTCTGGTGCGCGCATCCAGAAGGACGAGCCGCCATAGGCCCCCCGGCCCGACACGCGCAGGCCATGGGTCTCTAGCGCCGCGTCCATGACCCGGCGGCGTTCGTGCAGCGCCAGCCCCATCCGGCGGATCTGGGCGTCGTAATGGCCAAGCGACAGGAAATAGGCGGCGGTGCGCTGGATATGCCCCGGCGGGTGCCGCAGGACCGAGGCGCGCAGCGCGCGGGCCTCACGGATGAAGGGTTCGGACCCTACCAGATACCCCAGTCGCAGCCCCGGAAAGAGCGATTTGGAGAAACTGCCAACATAGATCACCCGCCCCTCGTCATCGAGCGATTTGAGCGCGGGCGAGGCGGGTTTTAGAAAGGACATCTCGAACTCATAGTCATCCTCGACGATCAGCGCTTCCAGCGCGCGGGCGCGGGCCAGCAGCGCGCGGCGGCGGTCCATCGGCATGGTCGCATTGGTCGGGCATTGGTGGCTGGGGGTTGCGAAAACCACATCCGTATCGGGGGGGATCGCCTCGGGCGGGAGGCCGTCTTGATCCACCCGCACGGGCGTGATGTGGCAGCGGGATTGGCTGAGAATACCGCTCAGCGCCGGATAGCACGGGTCTTCGAGCACGGCGCGGCGACGTTGGGTCAGCAGCACCTGCGCGGTCAGCCAAAGCGCGTTCTGCGCGCCAAGGGTGATAAGGATCTGCTCGGGCCGGGCCGAGACGCCGCGCCGGGGCAGGATGTGGCGGGCAATGAACTCGATCAGTTGCGGGTCGTCCTGATCGTAGTAATCAGTCGTCATCGAGGTGAAATCGCGCTGGCCGAGGGCTTGCAAGGCGCAAAGCCGCCAGTTGGCGTGATCAAAGAGCGTTGGGTCGGCTTGGCCATAGATGAACGGGTAGCGGTAGCTGGCCCAATCCTGCGGTTTGGCGGCCAGCCCATTGGCGCTGAACCGCTGCCCGATGGCACGGGTCCAGTCGATGGCGTCATCCGCCTCGGCCCGGGGGGCGAAAGCGGGCGGGGCGGGCGCGTTGTCCGAGACGAAATACCCCGACCGCCCGCGCGAGGTGAGATAGTCATTCGCCAAAAGCTCGGTATAGGCGATGGTCACGGTGATCCGGCTGACGCCGAGATGCGCGGCGAGTCTGCGGGTCGAGGGCAGCTTCTCCCCCCGCTGGAACCGGCCTGAGAGGATGCCTTGGGCGATCATCTGCTGGATCTGCTGTTGCAGCGTGCCTTGCGCATCGGGGCGCAGGAAAAAGGTTTCGACGGGCAGGGCCATGGGGCGAAGGTTAGGCTGGCCCTAGGGGGAGTTCAATCTGGCATTACGGCTGGCCGAATTTATCCTCGGGGCCGCGCCCGCACTTCCGTTCGCCCGGCCCCTCGCCTAGAACGATCGCATGAGCATTACCGCCCCCCTTTTGATCGCCGTGGACGGCGGTGGCACCGGTTGCCGTGCGGCCATCGGCACACAGCGCGACGGTATCCTTGGCCGGGCCTGTGGCGGGCGGGCCAATATCGGCAATGACCCGGGCCAGACCCTCATCAATATCCGCGCCACGGTCGAATCGGCGGCGGCCTCGGCGGGGCTGCCGGCCGCGGCGCTTGCCGGTGCCACTGCCTTTCTCGGCCTCGCCGGTATGAACGTCGTCCGCGACCCAGCGCGGCTGCGCGCGGCGCTGCCCTATGCCCGGATCATCGCGGAGGATGACCGCCCCGCCTGCGTGGTCGGCGCGCTTGGCGAAGCTGTGGCGGGCTGGGTCTTGGCCATCGGCACCGGCACGATCGTCGCCGCCACGGATGGCGCGGCATTTCGCTATGTCGGCAGCTGGGGGTTTCATCTGGCGGATCAGGGATCGGGCGCTTGGCTGGGCCGCGGCGCGCTAGATTTGGCGTTGCAATGTCATGATGGGGTGTTGCCCCACAGTGACCTGACCCGCGCTTTGTTGGCGGATTTCGGAGCCGATCCTGAGGCTTTCGTGGCCTTCAGCCTGACGGCGCAGCCGGGGGATTACGCGGCATTCGCGCCCAAGGTCATCGCAGCGGCTGAGGCCGGGGACCATCACGCGCAAGCGCTGATGCGGGAGGGCGCGGCCTATTACATCCGCGCGTTGAAGGCGCTGGATTTCGCGCCCGGTGATCCGCTTTGCCTGCTGGGCGGGATCGGCCCGCATTATGCGCCGTACCTGCCAGAAGACCATCTGGCAGGCCGGATCGTGACGCGGGGCACGGCGCTCGACGGGGCGTTTCATCTGGCCTGCAAGGCCGCGGCGGAAGAGGTCCAGTAATGAGCGAGATCGCGAAGGTTTTCATCGGGGCGCAGATCCACGACGGCACGCGGCTGCACCGCGGCATGGTGCTGGCGCAGATGCAGGACGGCAGCCGCCGCATCCTCACCGCCAAAGAGGTGCCGCAGGGCGTCGTGGCAGAGCCTATGGCGGGCGGCGTGCTTTGCCCCGGCTTCGTCGATCTTCAGGTCAACGGCGGCGGCGGGGTGATGTTCAACGACAGCCCCGATGTGGCGACCCTGCGGCGCATGGCCGACGCGCATCGCAGCACCGGTGGCGCGGCGCTGCTGCCCACCCTGATCACCGACACGCCCGACAAGACCGAAGCCGCCATCGAGGCCGCTGTCGACGCTATCGCAGAAGGGGTGCCGGGCATTCTCGGGCTGCATCTGGAGGGACCGCATCTGGCGCTTTCGCGCAAGGGCGCGCATGACGGGGCGCTGATCCGCCCGATGCGTGAGGCCGACCTCGCCCTGATCCTACGTGCCGCCGGGCGTCTGCCGAATCTCATGGTCACCGTCGCGCCGGAGAACACCAGCACCGCGCAGATCGCCGCGATGGCCGAGGCGGGGGTCGTGGTCTCGCTCGGCCATAGCGATGCGGATTACGAGACCTGTATGGCGGCCTTCGACGCGGGCGCGTCCTGCGTCACCCATTTGTTCAACGCGATGAGCCAGATGGGCAACCGCGCGCCGGGGCTGGTCGGGGCGGCATTGGCGCGGGATGGGGTTCATGCCGGGCTGATCGCCGATGGCATCCATGTGCATCCTGCCTCCATGCGCAACGCGCTGGCGGCCAAGGGCGACGGTATTTTCCTCGTCAGCGATGCCATGGCGACGGCGGGGTCGGATATCACGGGCTTCACCCTCAATGGGCGGGAGGTTTACCGCGCTGAGGGGCGGTTGACCTTGGCGGATGGCACGCTGGCGGGGGCGGATCTGGAAATGGGCCGCGCGGTGCATACGCTGACCCATGCGGTGGGGGAGCCGCTGGAGGTGGCCCTCGCGCGCGCGATCTCGGGGCCGGTTGCGCTGTTGCGCGAGGACATGGGGCTGGGCCGGATCGAACGGGCGACCCACCCCTTGGTGCATTTCGATCCTGAAACCGGCGCGGCGCGGGTGGTGGGTTAGCCCGCCACGAGCCGCCAGAAAAACACCGCGCTCATGCCGAACCCGATGGCGGCGATCAGCCCGCGCACGGTCTCTTTCGGCAAGGCCCGCGCCAAGGGTGCCCCGGCATAGCCGCCCGCCGTGGCCGCCAGCATCATCAGCAGCGCCTGCGGCCATGCAACCAGACCGGCCAAGGCAAAGACCGCCACGGAAATCGAGGAGAGCACGAAGCTCAGCCCGGTCTTGAGGCCGTTCATCCCGTGCAGATCGGTCATTCCCCAAAGCGCGAAAAGGGCCAGCAGAACGATGCCCAAGCCCCCGTTGAAATAGCCGCCATAGACACTGACCGCAAAGAGGCCGAGCGCGCCTTGGGGCGTCACGGCGCGGGCATGGGCGGCGGCGAAGGCACGGATGCGGTCGCCCAGCAGAAACACCAGCGTCGCCGCGAGCAGTAGGAAAGGCACGACGACGGAAAAGGCCGCGTTGGAAGAGATCAGAAGCAAACCCGAGCCGACCACACCGCCCGCCAGCGTGATAAGGCACAGCCGCAGCAAGGCGCGGCGGTCGAAGCGGCCAAGCTCGTTGCGAAAGCCAAGAGCGCCTGCAAGGTAGCCCGGAAACACCGCCACGGCGCTGGTCGCATTGGCGGCCACGGGGGGCATGCCGGTAAAGACCAGCGCAGGAAAGGTCAGAAAGGTGCCGCCCCCGGCGATGGTGTTCAACACCCCCGCGCCGAAGGCCGCGATCAGCAAGATCGCGATATCGCTTATTGTGGTCATGGTTCCTCCCCGCGCCCTTGGGGCGCTTGAACCCTGTTAGGATCAAATCATGCCGGTGCCAAGGTGAGGGGCGAGGCGGAAACGAAAAAGGGCTCCGACCGATGGTCGAAGCCCCGATAACGCGAAATCGCGCGATGTCAGCCGTTTATGGGCAAGCCGCGACGTAGCGCTGGCCGTTGGCGTTCTGGTAAACGCATTTGCCGGACTGTGTCTGGCCGATGTAGTTGCCAGCTGCCGCACCTGCGAGACCGCCGATGATTGCGCCTTGAACCTTGTCGTCACCGCCTGAAACGGCAGCACCGGTGGCAGCTCCGAGAGCCGCGCCAGTCAGAGCACCTTGGTTCGAGGTGGTGCCGTCACAAGCGGCGAGACCGGCGATCATCGGAATTGCGATAAGAAACTTCTTCATGTCTTTCTCCCAGTTTACTCATTTGCCAACGCGGGGGTATTGGAAGAGGTTCCCGCGAAGGCGTTACATTTTCAGAAAAATCCCGCGGGTTTCGATCTGCGGCGATCTTTCGGTGCGATGTCATGTTCGGGCAAGACAGGGGTTTAGATAGACGAAGGCGGCACCGGGTCAACCGGTGCCGCCTGTCGCATGCCGCAAGACGCGGTTTTACGCCGAAGTGAAGACCCGGCCCAAGGCACCATCGACCGCCGTGATGATCTCATCAATATCATCGCGGGTGGCGATCAGCGCGGGCGAGAAACACAGCGTGTTGTTCTTGCCGGGCAGGGAGCGGTTGGTAGCGCCGATGATCACCCCTTGGGCCATGCAATCGCCCACCACGGCCTGAATGCGCTTTTCCTCAACAGGGGCGCGGCTGTCGCGGTCCGTCACCAGTTCGGCCCCCAGAAACAGCCCTTTGCCGCGCACATCACCGATCACCTTGTGCTTGTCGGCCAGCGCGTGAAGCTGCTCTAGCATGTAGTGGCCCATGTTGGTGGTGTTCTCCAACAGGTTCTCACGCTCGATGATGTTCATGTTTTCGATGCCCGCGGTCGGCCCCGCGGTGCAGCCGCCAAAAGTCGAGATGTCGCGGAAATAGTTCAGCGGATCGCTGGCATCGTCCTTGAACATGTCAAAGACCGCATCGGTCGTGACCAGACAGGCGATTGCGGCATAGCCCGAGGCGACGCCCTTGGCCATGGTCACCATGTCGGGCTGGATGCCGTAGTGCTGATAGCCGAACCATGTGCCGGTGCGGCCCACGCCGCAGACGACTTCGTCGATGTGCAGCAGGATGTCGTATTTGCGGCAAATCTCTTGCACGCGCTCCCAATAGCCCTCGGGCGGGCAGATCACGCCGCCGCCTGCTGTGACTGGCTCAAGGCAGAGCGCGCCCACGGTTTCGGGGCCTTCGGCGAGGATCACCTTTTCGATCTGATCGGCGGCCCAGACACCGTAGTTTTCCTGCGGTGCGCCGTCCTGTTCGAAACTGCGGTATTCAAGGCAATGCGGCACCCGCACGAAACCCGGTGCGAAGGGGCCGTATTGCGCATTGCGCTCGTCCTGACCGCCTGCCGAGAGGCAGCCAAGCGTGGTGCCGTGGTAGTCGCGGTCGCGGTAAAGGATTTTGTGCTTCTTGCCGCCGTAGCGCTTGTGCGCGATCTGGCGGACCATTTTGAAGGCTTTCTCATTCGCCTCGGAGCCGGAGTTGCAATAGTAGACGCGGTCCAGCCCCGGCATCTTGTCGAGCAATTTCTCGGCGAAATGAGAGCCGGGGATCGAGCCTGCGGAACCGGCGAAATAGTTTAGCTTGATCAATTGGTCGCGCACCGCATTGGCGATGCTTTCGCGGCCATAGCCGACGTTGACCGTCCAGACCCCGCCCGAGACGGCGTCGAGGTGTTCCTTGCCCTTCTGGTCCCAGACCCGGATTCCTTTGCCTTCGACGATGATGCGCGGGTCGGTGGTTTCATAGGGTTTGTGCTGGCTCAGGTGGTGCCAGATATGCGCGCGGTCGGCTTCGACAACGCGGGAGATGTCGTTCTCGTTGAAATTGCCGTCCATGGGGCAAACCTTTCTCTACGGGTGGGGCGAGCCCACGAATGAAGCCCGCGCAAAGGCGGGGTAAACTGTTCCAAGAACACCGCGAATAGGCAAGATCCAGTAGAGCCAGTTTACCCCCTTCGGTGAGGCCAGAGGGGGCGATTTCTTTAAAGAAATGGCGCCGGATGCAAAAACGCCGGGGTGAGGCCCCGGCGTTTGGTCTTACTTCGATTTCGGGCCACCCTTGCCGCCCTGTTTGCCGATCTTATTCGGCGGGGTGAAGCGTTTCGACGGGTCGGAGGCCCGTTTGTAGGACTTCTCTCCGCCCGGCGTGGTGGCCGAGGTGGTCGGCTTGCCCTTGCCCTTGCGCGGGGCGTCGCCCGCGGGCTTTTCCTTTTTCCAAACGGCCTTTGCCTTGGGCTTGCCGCTCGTGTCGCCGCCCGATTTGGGCTTGGGCGTCGCGCCGGGTTTCATTGGGCTACGCTCGGTCTTATGCGACTTCGGCGGGCGCTCGCCCTTGGGCGCGCGGGGTTTGTCGAATTTCGGCTTGTCGAAAGACGCAGCACCGGGGCCGTCGCTGGATTTCGCGCGGGGTTTGCGCGGGGCGGGGGCGGCATCCGGGTCATAATCGCCGCGCGGTTTGCGGGGGCCGCGGTCGCCTTTGAAACCGCCGGGTTTCGGGCCACGTTTGCCGCCGGGCTTGGGGCCGCGCGGCAGGTCCGGGGCCTTGTCCAACTTGGTCAGCACCACGCCGTCTTCCAGCGTCATTTCGCCGCCGAGCGTGTCGAGCAGGCCGGGCACCGAGGCTTCGGCCACCTCCACGAAACTATGGCTGTCTTGTACGCGGATCGCGCCGATGTCGTCCTTGGTCAGGTCGCCGCGGCGGCAGAGCATCGGCAGCAACATGCGCGGCTCGGCCCCGTCTTTGCGCCCGGTGGAGACCGAGAACCAGACGGATGGGCCAAAGTCGCGGCGCGGCTTGTCCTCGCCCGGCGCGCCGGGCTCGCTCAGCTCTTCCGGGGCGGACTGGCGCTTGCGGTAGAGGTTGACGAAGGCGGTGGCCAATTGCTCGGCGCTGAACTTCTCGACCAGCGAGGTGACGAATTCCGCCGCATCCTCGGGCGCAGGCTCCACCCATGCGGAATCGGCCAGCAGGCGGGCCTCATCGGCGGCGTTGACCTCGGCGGCGGAGGGCGGTGCGGCCCATTCCACTTTCAGCTTGGCCCAGCCCAGAAGCCGGTTTGCCTTGCTGCGCATCTTGGGCGGCACGATCAGCGCCGAGACCCCCTTGCGCCCGGCGCGGCCGGTGCGGCCCGAGCGGTGCAGCAGCGTGTCGGAGTTGCTGGGCAGATCGGCGTGGATCACCAGTTCGAGGTTCGGCAGGTCGATGCCGCGTGCGGCCACATCCGTCGCGATACAGACCCGCGCGCGCCCGTCGCGCAGCGCTTGCAACGCGTTGGTGCGCTCGGATTGCGTGAGCTCACCCGAAAGCGCCACGACCGAAAAGCCGCGGTTGGTAAAGCGCGTGGTCAGCCGCGCCACAGCGGCGCGGGTGTTGCAAAAGACGATGGCGTTCTTGGCCTCGTAGAAACGCAGCACGTTAATGATCGCGTTCTCGGTGTCGCGCGGATGCACGTTCAGCGCACGGTATTCGATGTCGCTGTGCTGCTTGGTCTCGCCCACGGTGGTGATGCGCTGCGCATCGCGCTGGTAGGATTGCGCGAGCTTGGCGATGGCTGCGGGCACGGTGGCCGAGAACAAGAGCGTGCGGCGTTCCTCGGGGGATTCCGACAGGATGAACTCAAGGTCTTCGCGGAAGCCGAGGTCAAGCATCTCGTCAGCCTCGTCCAGCACCACGGCGCGCAGGGAATCGAGGTCGATGTTGTTGCGTTTGATGTGGTCACACAGACGCCCCGGCGTGGCGACGACGATATGCGCGCCGCGGTCCAGCGCCCGGCGCTCGGTCCGGGTGTCCATGCCGCCGACGCAGGTGGTGACCACCGCGCCCGCCTTGCCATAAAGCCAGGTCAACTCGCGGCTGACCTGCATGGCCAATTCGCGCGTCGGCGCGATGATCAGCGCCAGCGGCGCGCCCGCTTGGCCGAAATGCGTGTCCTCGCCCAGAAGCGTCGGCGCGATGGCAAGGCCGAAGCCCACCGTTTTGCCCGACCCGGTTTGGGCCGAAACCAGAAGGTCTTGATCGTTCAGCGCAGGGTCTGTGACGGCCTCCTGTACGGCGGTAAGTGTTTCATAACCCTGTTGGGCAAGGGCATCGGCAATAGTCTGGATCACGAAGGCTGTCCTGTCTTGAACGTTGTGCGGGGGGCGGGCACGTGGGGTGCTACCAGCCACGGCAAAGGAATCCGACCGTCGGTAGAGGGTCGGGGATGGAATGTACATGGGGGTTTTGTGGCGAATTGTCACCCTTTTTACCGGTTTGGCGGCTTTCCGGGCCCGAATGGGCGGGGAAGCGCCATTTCCGCTCTGATCCGGCCCGCTCACATCTCGGTCAGGCCGATGGCGCGGGCGGGCGGCTTGGGGTAGCTATGATCCGAAGCGGAAAGAGAGAGTGAGGCTATCTGGTGCAAAGCGATCTGCCCCTGACGCGGGATCTGGTGCTGGTGGGGGGCGGGCACGCCCATGCGCTGGTGCTGCGCAAATGGGGAATGGACCCGCTGCCCGGCGCGCGGCTGACCGTCATCAACCCCGGCCCCACCGCGCCCTATACCGGCATGCTGCCCGGTCATATCGCCGGGCATTACGACCGCGATGCATTGGAGCTCGACCTCATGCGCCTTTGCCGTCACGCGGGGGCGCGGTTGATCCTTGGGGCGGCGACGGGGATCGACCGCGCGGCGCGGGAGATCACGGTCGAAGGGCGCGGGGCCGTGGCCTATGATGTGGCGTCGATCGACATAGGCATCACGGCCAAGATGGACCTCTCGGGATTTGCCGCCCACGCGGTCGGGGCCAAGCCGCTCGATCTCTATGCCGCGCGTTGGCGTGCGTTTCTCGCGGCGGTCAGGGCGGGGGAACAGCCGCCCGAGGTGGCGGTGATCGGCGGTGGTGTGGCGGGCTGCGAGCTTGCCATGGCGATGGCCTTTGCCCTGCGCCAAACGGGTGCGCAGCCTGCCGTGACGGTAGTGGAACATGGGCCGCAGCTTTCCGGCATGGCGCCCCGGACGGAAGCGATGGTGCGGCGACATATGGCAGATTTGGGGGTGACCGTTGCGCTCGATGCCGAGGTCGCGCGCATCACCGACCGACAGGTGCTCTTGTCGAATGGCGCGCCGATCCCTGCGGCGCTTTGCGTGGGCGCGGCGGGGGCGGTGCCGCATGATTGGCTCGCCCAGACCGATCTGCCGCTGCATGAGGGGTTCATCCGTGTCGGCGCGGATCTGGGGGTGGTGGATGATGAAACGCTCTTCGCCGTCGGCGATTGCGCGCATATGGAGGCCAGCCCGCGCCCCAAGGCCGGTGTCTTTGCCGTGCGGGCGGCGCCGGTGCTGCACGACAACCTGCGCGCGGCGCTCAGCGGCGGGGCACGACGGGCGTTCAAGCCGCAGCGGCATTATCTCAAGCTGATCTCACTCGGCGGGAAAGCCGCCGTGGCGGAGCGGAACGGGCTGGCCCTTACCGGTGCGCTGCTGTGGCGGTGGAAGGACCGGATCGACCGGAAGTTCATGGACGGGCTCGATGACCTGCCCGCGATGAAGACCGATGCGTTGACGGGCCCGGTGGCCTCGGGCGTGCAGGAGGCGCTGGCGGGCAAACCGCTCTGTGGTGGATGCGGGGCCAAGGTGGGCGGCGCGGTGCTGGGCGATCTCTTGGCCGAGGTGCAGCCGCCCGTCTCGGGCGATGTGCTCACCGGGGCGGGTGATGATGCGGCGGTGCTGCGCCGCCCCGGCGGCTGTCAGGTGATGAGCACGGATCATTTGCGCGGCTTTGTCGAAGACCCGGCCCTGATGACGCGGGTCGCGGCGGTGCATGCTTTGGGCGACATCTGGGCGATGGGGGCCAAACCGCAGGCGGCGCTGAGTTCGATCATCCTGCCGCGCATGTCGCCCGCATTGCAGGCCCGGACCCTGCGCGAAATCGCGGTGGCCGCGCAGGAGGTGATGGCGGGTGCAGGTGCGCAGATCGTGGGCGGGCATACGACCATGGGCGCGGAACTGACCATCGGCTTTACGGTCACCGGCACCCGCGACGCGATGCCGATTGGCCACGGTGGCGCGCAGCCGGGCGATGTGCTGGTGCTGACCCGGCCCATCGGGTCGGGGGTGATCCTTGCAGGCCATATGGCAGGGACCGCGCCGGGGCGGGTGGTGGCCGAAGCGCTCGGCGTCATGGCCAGACCGCAGGCGCGGGCAGCGGAGATTTTGGGCACGGCCCATGCGATGACGGATGTGACGGGCTTTGGCCTTGCCGGACATGTGCAAGCGATTTGCCGTGCCTCGGGACTGGCTGCGCAGCTTTGGGCGGAGGCGGTGCCGATCTACCCCGGCGCGCAGACGTTGTCGGATCAGGGGGTGGCCTCTTCCTTGCTGGCGGTCAATCAGGCGGACGCCCCGATTGCGGCGGCAGGCCTGGTGAACCCGCTTTTCCACGATCCGCAAACCGCCGGGGGGCTGCTGGCAGCCTTGCCCGAGGATGCCGCGAAAGCGGCGCAGACGCGGTTAAAGGCCGAAGGTTTGGCGGGCCATATCATCGGGCGGCTTGAGGCGGGGGTGCCCTCTATCCGCCTGCGGTGAAACGGCTGTGCAGCGCGGCGGCGGTTTCGGCCAATGTGCTGTCATCAAGCCGGTCGAGCGTCAGCCGGGCGCGCGGGGCGGGGTTGCGGCTGGCGGCCTTGGCATAGCGCGGATCGTAATGCTGGCCGATCAGCCCTTCGGCGAGGCTGGCCCAATCGCCTGCGCGGGCTTGGGCCTGCCACTGGGTGATCGTCTCACCGCTATGATAGGGCCGCAGCTTGTCGATGCGATTTTCGAGCATGGCGGGGTCGGTGGTCAGGTCATCATAGGCCCGACACAGAAAATCCGCCCGCGCGGCCAAGGGGGCGGCGATCTCAACCCGCGCGGCGTCGCGCATCGCGGCCCAAAGCGCAGGCGGCAGGGTAATGTCGCCGATCTTGCTGCTCTCGGCTTCGACCCATGTCACCTGCGCGGGGTCGAGCGGCAATAGCGCTTGGGCGAGCCGGGATTCGAACATCTTTTGATGCGGCTGCCCGCCATCCACCGCACCGAAAAGCGAGCCGCGGTGCTGCGCCAGCCCTTCGAGGTCAAGCACCTGCGCGCCCACCTGCGCCAGATGATGCAACAGCCGTGTCTTGGCCGTGCCGGTGCCACCTTCGATCAGCATAAGCCGATGCGGCAGGGGCGTGTCGTAGAGCGCCGCGACCACGAGCCGCCGGTAGCTGCGATAGCCGCCGCGCAGAAGTTGCACGCGCCAGCCAACCTGATCGAGGATCGTCGAGAACGCCCCCGACCGCTGCCCACCGCGCCAGCAATAGACCAGCGGCTGCCAGCCGCCGTCTTTATCCGCCAGCGCCGTTTGCAAATGTCGCGCGGTGTTCTGCGCCACCAGCGCCCCGCCGATCTTGCGCGCGTCAAAGGGGCTGACCTGTTTGTAGATCGTGCCCACTTCGGCGCGCTCCGCGTCCGACAGCACGGGCAGGTTGATGGCGCCGGGCAGATGATCCTCGGCAAACTCCATTGGCGCGCGCACGTCGATGATCGTATCGACGCGGAGCTGGTCGAGGTCCGACAGGGCGGTGAGGGTGCAGCGGGTCATCTGGGGGTCCGGCAAAGCCCCGCGCCCCGTGACAGGGCGCGGGGGGAATGGCTCAGGCCTTGGCGGCGATCACCAGCACTTCGACCAGATATTCCGGCGTGGCCAGTTTGGATTCGCCGCAGGCGCGGGCGGGGGCTTGGCCCTCGGGCACCCATGCGTCCCAAACGGCGTTCATGGCTTCGAAATCGGCCATGTCGGCCAGCCAGATGGTCGACTGCAGGATGCGGGTCTTGTCGCTGCCGACTTCGGCCAGCAGGGCGTCGACCTTATCAAGGCAATCTTGGGTCTGCCGGGCCACATCCGCCCCCGCCGTGCCGACCTGACCGGCAAGGTAGATCACATCGCCATGCTCGACGATCTGGCTCATGCGGGTGTTGGTGTGGTGGCGTTTGATCTCGGTCATTCTGTCTCTCCTTTGACGTTGCAAAACTTGTGGCAGCTTTACGTGGGAGAGGCCAGATCAAAGCCCGCGGGTCAGGGCTTCTCAGCCTTTCCGCCTGCTTCTGGGCCGCCCTCTTTTGGGCCGCCCGCTTTTTCCCAGCCGCCGAAACCGTCCTTCAGGTGGGCCGCGTCAAACCCCATGTCTTGCAGCGTCGCGACCGAGATGGCCGAGCGCCAGCCAGAGGCGCAGTGAAAGACGAACTTCTTGTCTTGGGCAAAGACCTCTTTGAAATAGGGGCTCTCGGGGTCGACCCAGAACTCCAACATGCCGCGTGGGCAGTGGAAGGCACCGGGGATGAACCCGGTGCGTTCGCGTTCGCGGGGGTCACGCAGGTCGACGAATTGCACGTTTTCGTCCTCCAGCATGGCGATGGCCTCAGTGCTGTCGATCTCTTCGATCCGGGCGCGGGCTTCGGCGACCATTTGCGCAGCGGTTTTCTTGAGGGCCATCGGTCTTCTCCTTACAGTTTGTTCAGCAACTCAGGCGTGGGCCAGCCATCGACGGGCATGCCGAGACGTTCTTGCTCGGCCCGCACCGCACCGCGGGTGCCGGAGCCGAGGATGCCATCCACATCGCCCACGTCATAGCCCTTGGCTTGGAGTTTGCGTTGCAGCGTTTTCATCGCCTCGCCGCCCAGACCGGGGGCCGGATTGCCCGCGTCATAGACCTGCGCGCCTTCCAGCCGTGTGGCGAAATAGGCAGCGGTCATGACGTAGGTAAAGCTCTGGTTCCACTCGAAATAAACCCGAAAGTTCGGATAGGCGATGAAAGCAGGCCCGCCGCGTCCCTGCGGCAGCAGGACGGATGCGGTCAGCCCCTCGGCCAGCGGCCCGTTGCGGGGGGAGACACCCATCGCCTGCCATTCGCTGACGGGTTTTGTGGTCTCCAGCCCGGTTTGCGACCAGTCGAAATCCTGCGGCAGGGTGACCTCGGCCAACCAAGGCTCGCCCGCGCGCCAGCCGAGGCTTTGCAGCATCTTGGCACCCGACAGCAGCGCATCGGGGGCGGAGGTCTTGAGCGAGACCGCGCCGTCGCCATCGCCATCGACCCCGTTCTCTAGGATGTCGCGCGGCAGCATCTGCACCATGCCGATCTCACCGGCCCAAGCGCCGGTGGTGGTGGCCGGGTCGAACTCACCGCGCTCGAAAAGCTCCAGCGCCGCGAAAAGCTGCGGGCGGAACAGTTCGGGGCGGCGGCAGTCATGGGAAAGGGTCGCCAGCGCGTTGGCGGTGTTGAAGTCGCCTTGGATTGCGCCGTAATCCGTCTCGAACGCCCAGAAGGCCAAGAGCACGCCACGGCTGACGCCGTATTCCGCCTCGATCCGGTCGAAGATGGCGTCGTATTTCTCGGCCATGGCGCGGCCCCGGTTGATCCGGTTTTCCGAGATCAGGCGGCGCGAGAATTCGATGAAGGGCTTTTGAAACACCCCTTGGGCCTGATCGGCCCGCAGCACGGCGGGGTCTTGGCGCAGGCCGGCAAAGAAACGCTCGGCCTTGGCGGGGTCCGCGCCGTTCGCCACGGCCTCGGCCTTGGCATCGGCGATGAAACTAGAGAAGTCCCCGCCGCATTTGGCTTGCGCATAGGCGCTGGCGGGAAGGGTGAGCGCCGCGAGTGCGGCGGCGAGAAACGTGGGGCGCATGGATACCTCTTTGTCACAGACAGGCCAGAACTAGGGCGATTGCCCACATCACCAACCATGCCTGCCAGAGGCGGGTGATGGCCGCATCGATCTCCAAAGGTCCGATGACGCGCGCCCCCGCGCCATGCACCCAAGGAAACTGCTGCACCTGCCCATCATAACTGCGCGGACCGGCAAGGGCCACACCTATGGCCCGCGCCATGGCGGCTTCCGGCCAACCGGCGTTGGGCGAGCGGTGCAGCGCCGCGTCGGCCTTGATGTCGCGCCAGCGGTGCAGCACCCCGCCGGGCAAGGCAATCAGCAGGGCGGTCAGCCGTGCGGGGGCGAGGTTCAGAAGGTCATCCATCCGCGCCGCGGCCCAGCCGAAATCGGCATAGCGTGGGGTGCGGTAGCCGATCATACTGTCGGCGGTGTTGACGATTTTATAGACCAGCAGCCCCGGCAGCCCGCCCAGCAGGAACCAAAAGGCGGGGGCGATGATCCCGTCGCTGAGGTTCTCCGCCCCGCTTTCGATGGCGGAGCGGGCGACGGCGTCTGCGGGCATCGCGGCGGTGTCGCGGCTGACGATCATCGCCACGGCGCGGCGCCCTGCGGGCAAGGACTGGCGCAGCCCGTCGGCCACGGCGCGCAGGTGCTCGACGAGGGAACGTTGCGCCAGCAGGATGGCGGCGAGGATGATCTCGATGAGGGGGCCAAACAGGCTGAGCGCCCAGCCGAGCAGCGCGGCCCCAATCATCAGCGCCAGCAGCAGTGCCACCCCCTTGGCGCGGCTGGCTTGGCCGTGGTTTAACCGACGATCCCCCCAACCGATCAGCCGCCCCATCAGCACCGCCGGATGCGGTAGGCGACGCCAGAGCCAATCCGGCTCACCAAGCGCGGCGTCCAGCAGCATGGCCAGCGCGAGGATCGCCGCCGTGCTCATGCCAGCGCCCGCTCCAGCCGCGCCCAACCTATCGAGGGCGGCAGGCCAAGGCGCAGCCAGCGCGGAGTGTAGGGGAAGACCCGGCTCCAGATCTGGTGCCGGGCGAGGCGGGTTTGCCAAGCCTGCGCGTCTTCGACCTCATAGAGCCGGAAAAGCGGTGTGCCGCCGACGATCTCTGCGCCTGCTGTGGTCATCAGCCCATCGAGGCGCGTGGCCTCGGCCCCCAGCCGCGCCCGCGTGGCCTCGGCCCATGGTTCATCCCGCAGCGCCGCCGCGCCGATATGGAGCGCGGGGCCACTGACCGGCCATGGCCCGAGCATCTGTTCAAGCCGCGCCACCAAGACCGGATCGCCGATCACGAACCCCAGCCGCAGCCCGGCCAGCCCCCAGAATTTGCCAAAGCTCTTGAGGATCAGCGCGCCGGGCACCGTGGCCTGCGCCATCAGGGTGGCGTTGGGCGTGATGTCGCAAAAGCTCTCATCAATGATGCTGAGCGGGGCTGTCGTCTCTGCCATGGGCCACAGGCGCCCGTCGGGGTTGTTGGGATGGACGTGAACGGCGGCTTCGGTCTCGCCCGTCTCGACCACTTGCCAGCCGTTCTCGGCGAAGCTGGCGGCATGTTCGTTATAGGTCGGCCCGGGGATGCGCACGCGGCCTTTCGGGGCCAGCGCCGGGATTCGCGCGATGGCCGAGGAGGCCCCCGGCACGGCGAGGATCGCGGCCCCTTCGGGCACTTGCCAAAAGGCGCGGGCGGCGGCCAGCAGGGCGTCTTGCGCCGCGGCGTCGGGGAGGGCAGTCCATGCGCCCGCAGGCAGGGCAGGTATTGGGTAGGGCGCGGGGTTGATCCCGGTGGAAAGGTCGATCCAACCCGACCGCTGCCCGCCGAAACGCGCCGCTGCCGCATCGACACCGCCGCCGTGGTCGCGCTGGTCTGGCTTTTGCATGATCATCCCCCTGCCGTCGTCGCTGCGGTGAAAGCGCAAAAGCGCTGCGCGATCAAGCGTCTTCCACGGGGCAGGGGGAGGGGAGGTCAGCCGCGCCCGTGCGGCGCGTCGAAGTCCAGCACCGGATTGATCGGGATGATGCGGTGCGGGTTAATCGTATCATGGCTGTAGTGATAGTGCCGCACGATATGGTCGAAGTTCACCGTCTCGGCCACGCCCGGCACCTGATAGAGTTCGCGCGTATAGGCCCAGATGTTCGGGTAATCGACGATCCGGTGGCGGTTACATTTGAAGTGCAGGTGATAAACCTTGTCGAAGCGCACCAACGTGGTGAAAAGCCGCCAGTCCGCCTCGGTCATCCGGTCGCCCGCGAGGTAGCGGTTCTGCGACAGGATGTCTTCGATCCAATCCAGCGTGTCGAAGAGCGGATGCACGGCGGCGTCATAGGCCTCTTGCGTGGTGGCGAAGCCAGCTTTGTAGACGCCGTTGTTCAGCGTGTCATAAACGCGAGCGTTCACCTTTTCGATGCGGTCGTGCAACTGCGCGGGGTGGTAGTCATCACTGTTGCCGGTGATCGCGTTGAAGGCGCTGTTGAACATGCGGATGATTTCGGCGCTCTCATTGCTGACGATGGTCTCGCGCTCTTTGTCCCAGAGGATCGGCACGGTGACGCGGCCCGTGAGATTGGGATCGGCGCGGGTGTAGATGTCGCGGGCATAGGGCAGGCCGAAAAGCGTGTCGCCCGTGGCACCGGGGAAATCCGTGTCAAAGGTCCAGCCCTCGCCCAGCATATCGGGATGCACGACAGAGACACCGATGTGATCCTCAAGCCCCTTCAACTGGCGGAAGATCAGCGCGCGATGCGCCCATGGGCAGGCATAGCTGACGTAGAGGTGGTAGCGCCCTGATTCTGCCTTGAACCCGCCTTCGCCGCTGGGTCCGGCGCTGCCATCGGCGGTCACCCAGTTACGAAACTTGGCCTCGCTGCGTTCGAATTTGCCGCCCGAGGATTTGGTATCATACCATTTATCTTGCCATTTACCGTCGACCAATAGGCCCATCTTGTTCTCCTTTCCGCGTTTGAGGGTATATTTAGGGCAGGGCGCGGGGGCCGCCCATCTTCATAGGCGCGCAGCCGCTCTGCGCTGATGCAGACTGCCCAAACGTCACCAATTCTTAACTTGAATTTTCTACGCTTTCCGCCAGCTTAGAGGCATCAGCGGGGGGATTGCGCATGGAAGAATTTCTGTCGAAAGAAATACAGGCGGGGCTGGATGCCGCGCGTATGGCAAGCCTGCGCAAGGGCGCGCGCCTGCGGCTTGAGGCGGGCGGTGATGTCTACCGCGTACTGCGCATGTGGAAGACCGGTTTCTCCGTCGATGCACAGGATGCGCCGAAGCTGCGCGGGCTGGTCGATCTCTATGACGGCAGCCTGCATCTGTTCCAATGTCTGATCGTGGCGAGCGAGGAAGAAGCGGGCGAGATGCGCTATGAGTTCAAACGCGCCACCGCCGTGGCAGACTGTCCGCCGCTTGACTTCGAACGTCCCACCGATGCGCCGCTGGGTCTGATCGAAGACGGCCGCGCCTGAAAGGGCGGCACGGCGGGGCCGCCCCGCCGCGCCGTTTCGTTACTGTAAATCGCTGAAAGCTTTGGTGAGCCGCTCGCAGGCTTCCTCGACCCGGGCGCGCGGGGTGGCGAGGTTGAAGCGCATGAAGCTTTCGCCCCCCGTGCCAAAGGTGGCGCCGTGGTTGGCAGCGATAGCGGCGCTCTTCTCGACACGGTCCTGAAACTCTGCGGGCTCCATGCCGGTGCCCGAAAAGTCCACCCAAGCCAGATAGGTCGATTCCAGCGGCATCGAGCTTAGCCCCGGAATCGCGTTCACCGCCTCGTCGAAGAGCTGCCGGTTGCCGTCGAGATAGGCGGTCAGCTCATCCACCCAAGCCGCGCCCTCGGGGGAATAGGCGGCGGTTGCCATGATCAGCCCGAAGGAGTTTGCCGAAACGCCCAAGGCCGCCATGCGCCGGGCAAAGCGCTCGCGCAGCTTGGGGTCGTGGATGATGACGTTTCCGGTATGGCCGCCCGCGATGTTGAAGGTCTTTGTCGTGGCGGTCATCATCACCAGTCGGTCTTCGATCCCGTCGATCTGGGCCATGGGGATATGCTTGTGCCCCGGCATCACCAGATCGTGGTGGATCTCATCCGAGACCAGCACCAGATCGTGCCGCTTGGCGAAGTCGGCCACGCCTTGCAGTTCCTCACGGCTCCAGACCCGCCCGCCGGGGTTATGCGGCGAGCAGAGGATCACCATCTTCTCATCCC
Organism: Sulfitobacter sp. 1A13496; assembly: GCF_043557225.1. Taxonomy (NCBI): domain Bacteria; kingdom Pseudomonadati; phylum Pseudomonadota; class Alphaproteobacteria; order Rhodobacterales; family Roseobacteraceae; genus Sulfitobacter; species Sulfitobacter sp. 1A13496. The sequence goes on from NZ_JBIFFP010000002.1 coordinate 260,397, forward strand.
CGGTCATCAGGGCGTCATAGGCATCGAAATCCATCTCGTAGCGGCCCGAGGCATTGGTCAGCGGGCATTCCACCACCCGTCGCTCGGCGGCGTTAATCACGCGGGCGAAGGCGTGGTAAACCGGGGTGAACAGCACGACGCCATCGCCGGGCTGGGTAAAGGCGTCGACGCACATGGCGGTGCCGTTCACCAAGCCATGCGTGGTGAAGATCGCCTGCGGATCGACCTTCCAGCCGTGGCGGTTTTCCATCCACCATTGGATCGCGGCAAGGTATTTGCTGTCATCGCCGAAATACCCGTGCACCCCGTGATCAATCTGGGCCTGAAGCGCGTCCTGCACCACCTGCGGGGGCCGGAAATCCATGTCGGCCACCCACATGGCGATGCCACTATCCGCAGGCACGCCATAGATCGCTTCCATCTTGTCCCATTTCGCACAATGGGTGCCGCGCCGGTCGATGATGTCGTCAAAGCTCATGCTGGTCTCTCCTGATATTGCGGCCAAGCTAACGGCTGCCGCAGGCGCTGCAAGCCCCCGGTTGCGCGATGCACGGGCATGGCCTAAATGAGCGGGATGAAACGCCCGATCCTTTTGCACCCCGATCCACGGCTCAAGAAAGCCGCAGCCCCCGTCGCCGATCTCAGCGACGAGCTGCGCGTGCTGGGCGATGATATGTTGACCACCATGTATGATGCGCCGGGCATCGGCCTTGCCGCGCCGCAGATCGGCGTGTTGAGCCGGGTGATCGTGCTGGATTGCGTCAAGGAAGAGGGCGAAGCGCCCCGGCCCTTGCTGATGTTCAATCCTGAGATCGTGGCTTCTTCGGATGACCTGAACACCTATGAGGAAGGCTGTCTCAGCATCCCCGACCAATATGCCGAGGTGACCCGCCCGGCAGAGGTTGAGGTGCGCTGGCTCGACCGTGACGGGAAAGAGCAGCAGGAGGCCTTTGACGGGCTTTGGGCGACCTGCGTTCAGCATGAGATCGACCACCTCGACGGCAAGCTTTTCATCGACTACCTCAAGCCGCTGAAGCGTCAGATGATCACCCGCAAGATGGTCAAGCTCAAGCGCGAGCTGGCGCGCGGATGAGCGTGCTGGAGGTTCTCCGCTGGCCCGACCCGCGACTGGCCGAGATCTGCGCCCCGGTCGAAGAGATCACGCCGGAGATTGAACGCCTTGCCGCCGATATGCTGGAAACGATGTATGCCGCACCGGGGCGTGGCCTTGCCGGGCCACAGGTGGGCGCGATGCTGCGGATCTTCGTGATGGATGCGGGCTGGAAAGAGGATAAGTCCGACCCGCTCGTCTGCATCAACCCGATGTTTCAAGAGATCGGCGAAGAGCGGGTGACCAATACCGAAGGCTGTCTTAGCATCCCCGGCATCAGCACCGACATCTCGCGCCCTGCGCAGGTGCAGATGGTCTGGACCGGTCTGAACGGGGGCCGCTATGTGCAGAGCATGGAAGGCGCCGCCGCGCTAATCGCGCAGCATGAGATGGATCACCTTGATGGTGTGGTGACCTTCGATCACCTCGACGCGCAGACCCGCGCGGCCAAGATTGCGGAGTTCAACGCACAATGACCCTACGCCGCTATGTTCCATGGCCCGACAAACGCCTGCGCAGCCCCGCCGAACCCATCGATGCGGTGACGGATGAAATCCGCACCCTCTGGGATGACATGATCGAGACGATGGACGCCATGCCCGGCGTCGGCCTTGCCGCGCCGCAGATCGGGGTGATGTTGCAGGTGGCGGTGGTCGATGCCTCGGAAGCGCGCAACAAACGTATCCGGCTGGCGAACCCGGTGATCGTCGATGCCTCTGCCGTGTTGCATCCTTACGAGGAGGCCAGTCCCAATCTGCCCGGTTTCAGCGCCGTGATCCGCCGCCCGCGTGGGGTGAAGGTACGCTTTCTGGATGAGACGGGGGCCGAGGTGGAGCGCGATTTCGTCGGGCTGGAAGCGGTGAGCGTGCAGCACCAGATCGACCATCTGGCGGGCAAGATGTATTTCGACAACCTCAGCAAAACCAAGCGCGACATGCTGTTGCGCAAGGCACGCAAACAGAACGGCTGACGGCGCTCTCTAAGGCGCTGTCCGGCAGGAGTGAACAGATGCGACTGATCTTCATGGGCACGCCCGATTTCTCGGTGCCGATCCTCGATGCGTTGGTGCAGGGCGGGCATGAGATCTGCGCGGTCTATTGCCAGCCGCCCCGCCCCGCCGGGCGCGGCAAGAAGCCCCGCCCCAGCCCGGTGCAGCAACGCGCCGAAGCGCTTGGACTGCTGGTGCGGCATCCGGTCTCGCTCAAGCATCCTGAGCCGCAGGAAGAATTTGCAGCGCTTGAGGCCGATGCGGCGGTGGTCGTGGCCTACGGTCTGATCCTGCCGCAGCCCATTCTCGACGCGCCGAAACATGGCTGTTTGAACATCCACGCCAGCCTGCTGCCGCGCTGGCGCGGCGCGGCGCCCATTCACCGTGCGATCATGGCGGGCGACGAAAAGACCGGCGTGTGCATCATGCAGATGGAAGCGGGGCTGGATACCGGGCCGGTGCTGCTGTGCGAAGAGACCGAGATCGGCAGCGATGAGACCACGGCACAGTTGCATGACCGGCTGAGCGCCATGGGCGCGGTGGCGATCAACAAGGCGCTGTCGCAACTGACCGATCTGACGCCGCAGCCCCAGCCCGAAGAGGGCGTCACCTATGCCGCCAAGATCGACAAAGCCGAAGCGCGGATCGACTGGACCCGCCCGGCGGTCGAGGTGGACCGGCTGATCCGCGGGCTTTCGCCCTTTCCGGGGGCATGGTTCGAGATTGACGGCCAGCGGGTGAAAGTCCTCGGCTCGGTGCTGGACGAGGGCACCGGCGCGCCGGGTGAGGTGCTGTCGGACGCGCTGCGCATCGCCTGTGGCGAGGGGGCGGTGCGGCTGACGCGGCTACAGCGCGCGGGCAAAGGTGTGCAGGATGCGAATGTGTTTCAACGCGGTGCGCAGATCGCAGTGGGTGCGCGTCTTAGCTGAGGCCGAGGTTCAGCTTTTGGGCGGGGTGCTTTTGTAGACCGGCAGGTGCCAGCCGAAATAAAGCGACCCGGCACGCAGCACCCAAGTCGTCGCAGCGCAGGCCAGCAGCGGGTAGAGCGTGCCATCGAAATAGGGCGCCAGCAGCACGGCGACGGCGGCACCGGAGAGCGCCGCGGTGGCGTAAAGCTCGCCTTGGGTCAGCACCAGCGGCAATTGCCCAACGACCACATCTCGCATCAGCCCGCCCATGCAGCCGGTGATCATGCCCATGACGATGATGATCGGCGCGGACTGCTCTTGCGCCATCGCCACACCGACACCCGCCGCGACAGCGACGGCGAGCGCCAGACTGTCGAGCCAGATCAGAGTGCGAAAGCGGCTTTCGAGCAAGTGGGCGGTGAAAAACACCACCAGCGCCGCCACGATGGCCACGCCGAGCATGCTGGGCGTCTCGATCCAGAAGATCGGGTTGCGGTCGAGCAAGAGGTCACGGATCGTGCCGCCGCCCACGGCGGTCAGGCAGGCGATAAAGGCAAAGCCCACGATATCAAGCTGCGCCCGGCTGGCAACAAGCGCGCCGGTGATGGCAAAGACCAGCACGGCGGCATAGTCCAGCAGGGCCAGCAGGGTCACTTCTCGCCGCCCGGTTTGAAGGGGGCCATGCCCGCGCGGGCCAGTTCATCGGCGCGCTCGTTCTCAGGGTGGCCGGCGTGGCCCTTGACCCATTTCCACGTCACATTGTGCCGCGCATTCGCGGCGTCCAGCCGTTGCCAAAGCTCGGCATTCTTGACCGGCTTCTTGGCCGCGTTCTTCCAACCGTTTTTTTTCCAGCCAAAAATCCAGCCGGTGATGCCGTTTTTGACGTAGTTGCTATCGGTCACCAGCGTGATCTCGGTCGGGCGGCTGAGCGATTCCAGGGCCGAGATCGCGGCCATCAGCTCCATGCGGTTGTTCGTGGTCTGCGCCTCGCCGCCCTTCAACTCGCGTTCCTTGACGATTTTGTCGCCGTCCATCGCGCGCATCAGCACGCCCCAGCCGCCGGGGCCGGGATTGCCCGAACAGGCACCGTCAGTATAGGCGTAGAGGTCAGGCATGGGTATCTCCGGCAGTTTCCAGCGCGGTTTAGGCGGCTGGCGCGCGGCGGTCAATCAGGCGGGTTGGCGCAGAACGCGCGGCACCTTGAATTCCACGTTCTCCTGCGCGGTTTCGACCAGATCGGTGGTCACGTCATAGCGCGCTTTGAAGGCGTCGATTACCTCATTGATGAGCACTTCGGGGGCCGATGCGCCCGCCGTGATGCCGATGCTGCCGATGCCCTCTAGCGCGCGCCAGTCGATGTCATCGGCGCGCTGCACCAGTTGCGCATAGGCGCAGCCTGCGCGGGCGCCGACTTCGACCAGCCGTTTGGAGTTCGAGGAATTCGGCGCGCCCACGACCAGCATCGCGTCGCATTTCGGGGCCATTGCTTTGACCGCTTCCTGACGGTTGGTCGTGGCATAGCAGATGTCTTCTTTATGCGGGCCGATAATGGCAGGGAAACGCGCCTGTAGGGCGGCCACGATATCGGCGGTGTCATCGACGCTGAGCGTGGTCTGGGTGACATAGGCCAAACGCGCGTCATCGCGCACGGCGACTGTGGCCACATCCTCGGGCGTTTCGACGAGCAGCACATCGCCTTCGGGCAATTGGCCCATGGTGCCGATCGTTTCAGGGTGGCCCGCATGGCCGATCATAATGATCTGAAGGCCCGCATCTGCGTGGCGCTGCGCCTCGATATGCACCTTGGAGACCAGCGGGCAGGTGGCATCGACGTAGATCATGTTGCGCGCCTGCGCCGCCGAGGGCACGGATTTCGGCACGCCATGGGCGGAAAAGATCACCGGGCGGTCGTCGGGGCATTCGGAGAGTTCCTCGACAAAGACCGCGCCCTTGTCGCGCAGCCCATCGACGACGAATTTGTTGTGCACGATCTCATGGCGCACATAGACCGGCGCGCCCCATTTCTCGATCGCCATTTCGACGATCTTGATCGCCCGGTCCACGCCCGCACAGAATCCGCGCGGCGCGGCGAGGTAGAGGGTAAGAGGCGGTTTGGTCATGGCGAAATCTCCGGACGGTTGGCGCAGAGGTAAGGGCTTGGGCGCGCTTCGTCCAGCCCGTCAGTCCGACTTGGGCGCAGGCTCGCCCGCCGTGGCATGGACCAGCGCAGCCGCCTGCGCCCGGTTGCGGATGCCGAGCTTGCGGTAGCCAGATTTCGCATAGTCCGACACGGTGTGGATAGAGAGGTTGCAGCGGTGCGCGGTCTGCTGGCGGGTGTAGCCATGGGCCAGCAGGTTCACCACTTCGGCTTCGCGCGGGCTCAGCTTGTCGAAGGCCGAAGGATTCTCGGGCAGGGGCAGGGGCGCGGTGCCGGTCAGGTCTTCGATCCGGCGGTGCATCAGCAGGCAGAAGAGGCGCAGATCCTCGGCAATGTCGCTGAAGGCGCGCTCGAACTCTTCGGCCTCCATCTCGTTGCCGACGATGAAGCCGCCAAAACGTTCGGAGCCCTTCAGCCGCATCGGCACGGCAAAGGCAGCATGCAGACCTTCGCGCCCCGCGCGGGCGATCAGCGAATGCTCAGACGGGGTGACATCGGGGTAGAGGTGGACGAAGGCTTGGCCGATCGTCAGCACATCATAACTGTTGCACGAGTGGTGCAGGAATGGGTCATCCTCGGGCGGGAGGTCATCGTAAAGGTCGGGTATGGTCGACAGAAACTGAGCGTCTTTGAAATCCGCACCCACGCTGATGTGGATGGCGTGGGTAAAGCCGGTCTTTCGAAATGTCTTTACGATCCCATCCCAAAGCGCGCTAACATCTTGCAGCTTTTCCAAACGTACAGCGGCATCGAACAGCATCTTCCCTCACTTTTACCCCCCTTTTTCGGGGGGTCGTCTACTTCTACGGGAGCAGGTACTGTGGGATCAAGGGGAACGCATGGGTTCATGTGCTGTATTGTATCTTCCCTGGGGTATTTTAGAAATTTCACAGGCCAGTGACGCCACAGTCGCTGGCCTGGTATTCGTTTGCCCATCATCCTGATGCTGCGCACAATAAAGCCGCTGCCGCACGGGGGCGGCATGGTTCTGCGCGAAATGGATCTGGGTCGTTCAGTCGTGCGGTGCGGGATCGCGCGGCGGGCGGCCGATAACATCACGCAGATCGTCAAGCTCGATAAAGTTGTCGGCTTGGCGGCGCAGATCATCCGAGATCATCGGCGGCTGGCTGCGGATCGTGGAGACGACGGAGACGCGCACGCCTTGGCGTTGCAGGCTTTCCACCAGCGGGCGGAAATCACCATCGCCAGAGAAGATCACGATATGATCGACACGCGGGGCCAGTTCCATCGCATCGACGGCCAGTTCGATGTCCATGTCGCCTTTGACTTTGCGGCGGCCCATGCTGTCGGTGTATTCCTTGGCCGGTTTGGTGACCATGGAGAAGCCGTTGTAGTTCAACCAGTCGACAAGCGGGCGGATCGGCGAATATTCATCGTTTTCCAAAAGCGCGGTATAGTAGAAGGCGCGCAGCAGCTTGCCGCGGCGCATGAACTCTTGCCGCAGCAGCTTGTAGTCGATGTCGAAGCCCAGCGTCTTTGCCGCGGCGTAGAGGTTGGAGCCATCTATAAAAAGCGCCAACCGCTCATCTTTGTAGAACATTAAACTATCCTTTCGGCAGGCTTCGCCGTATTCCCGGTTTGAACTGTAATCGCCGCGGATTAATAAATCCGTGACCTCTGGCGATGCCCCCACATCAGGGTGCATAACTAAGGCTTTTTAACGATGTCGCAAGACCCCGAGGGCATGGAATTAAGCAGTAGAGACCCTATACGAAAGTATAGTCTTCTGGTTGCGCTCGGCGGTAACCTTGCATCTTCTGTGGGTAAACCTCAGGAAACGCTAAAATCGGCTTTAAAGCTATTGCAGACGTCCGGCGCGGTGATTCGCGCCACGAGTGCATTCTATCACACTCCGGCCTTTCCCGCAGGGGCGGGGCCAGACTATGTGAATGCCGCCGCCTGGCTTGAAGCACCGTGGGATCCGCAGACCGCTCTTGGCGTCTTGCATCGGATCGAGGCGCAGATGGGCCGTGAGCGGGCGCAACGCTGGGGGCAGCGGACCTTGGATTTGGATCTTTTGGCCTGTGATGATATCGTGTTGCCAGACCGTCAGACCCACAAGATATGGCGCGAGTTGCCATTGGAGGCACAGATTGGCCGCACGCCGGATCAATTGATTCTGCCGCATCCCCGGCTACAGGATCGGGCTTTTGTCTTGGTGCCGCTGGCCGATGTGGCCCCAGATTGGGTGCATCCGCTGATTGGAAAGCCGGTGCGCGCCCTGCTCGAAGCCCTGCCTGAGCGGGATCGTGCCGAGGTGCGGCGGCTGCAATAACGGCTTGTAAATCTGCCCGAGGCGGCTTAAATACGGCACTTCTGGCAGCAAATGAGATATTGGAGGCTTCATGGCCCGCGTCACCGTCGAAGATTGTGTGGATAAGGTTCCGAACCGTTTCGAACTCGTCATGCTGGCCGCACATCGTGCCCGCGAGATCTCTGCCGGATCGCAGTTGACCGTTGACCGTGACAACGACAAGAACCCCGTCGTGTCCTTGCGCGAAATCGCCGAAGAAACACAGTCGGCCGATGATCTGCGCGAGCGTCTGATCGAAAGCAACCAGAGCCAGATCGAAGTCGATGAGCCCGAAGAAGACGCCATGGCGCTTTTGATGGGTGCCGAAGAGGACAAGCCCGAAGAAGACAGCATGTCCGAAGAAATGTTGCTACGCCAGTTGATGGCCGCGCAGGGGCAGGGCTAACCCCCGCGCCCCGGCCGGGGCTATGAGGCAGATGGCATGAACAGCGCCGACATCACTGCCGACGACCTGATCGCTCTTGTTCAAGGCTACAATCCGCGTACCAACGAACCCCTGATCCGCGCCGCTTTCGACTATGGGGCGCGGATGCATGAGGGGCAGTTTCGCCATTCCGGTGAGCCCTATTTCACCCACCCCGTCGCCGTCGCTGCGATCCTCACGGAGCAGCAGCTTGACGACGCGACGATCATCACCGCCCTTCTGCACGACACGATCGAAGACACCAAAGCGTCTTATGCCGAGGTGCAAAGCCTCTTTGGCGGCGAAGTGGCAGAATTGGTCGATGGCGTCACCAAGCTGACCAACCTTCAGCTCAACTCGACCGAGACCAAACAGGCTGAGAATTTCCGCAAGCTTTTCATGGCGATGTCCAAGGACTTGCGCGTCATCCTCGTCAAGCTCGCCGACCGTCTGCACAACATGCGCACGATCAAATCCATGCGCCCGGACAAGCAGATCAAAAAGGCCCGTGAGACGATGGACATCTACGCGCCTCTGGCGGGCCGCATGGGCATGCAGTGGATGCGCGAAGAGCTTGAAGACCTCGCCTTTCGGGTGCTCAACCCCGAGGCGCGCGCTTCGATCATTCGCCGCTTTATCACCCTGCAACGTGACACCGGCGATGTGATCCAGCGCATCACCGGCGACATGCGGGTGGAGTTGGAAAAGGCGGATATCGAAGCCGAGGTCTTTGGCCGGGCCAAGAAACCCTATTCGATCTGGCGCAAGATGGAGGAGAAGGAGCAAAGCTTCTCCCGCCTGTCCGACATCTACGGCTTTCGCGTCATCACCGCCTCTGAAGAAGACTGCTACCGCACCCTCGGGGCGATCCATCGCCGTTGGCGCGCGGTGCCGGGGCGGTTCAAGGATTACATCAGCCAGCCCAAGACCAACGGTTATCGGTCGATCCACACAACCGTCTCGGGCCGTGACGGCAAGCGGGTGGAGGTGCAGATCCGCACCCGCCAGATGCATGACGTGGCCGAGACCGGCGTCGCCGCCCATTGGTCCTACCGCGACGGTGTGCGCAGCCGGAACCCCTTTGCTGTCGATCCTGCCAAGTGGATCAGCCAACTGACCGAGCAGTTTGACGCCGAGACCGATCACGAGGATTTCCTCGAAGCCGTGAAGCTTGAGATGTACGCCGATCAGGTGTTCTGCTTCACGCCCAAAGGCGATGTGGTAAAACTGCCGCGCGGCGCCACGCCGATTGATTTCGCCTATGCGATCCACACCCGTATCGGCAACGCCTGTGTGGGAGCCAAGGTCGACGGGATGCGCGTGCCGCTGTGGACCCGGATCAAAAACGGCCAGTCGATTGAGATCACCACCGCGCAGGGCCAGACGCCGCAGGTGACATGGCTCGACATTGCCACCACGGGTAAAGCCAAGTCGGCGATCCGGCGCTCCCTGCGTGAGGTCGACCGCGAGCGCTTTATCAAACTGGGCCGTGAATTGGCGCGTTCGGCCTTTGCGCAGGTCGGTAAAAAGGCCACCGATAAGGTGCTGCATACCGTGGCCAAGAACATGCGGCTGAATGGCCCCGACGAAGTGCTCGCCCGGCTTGGCAGTTCGGAACTCACGGGCCGCGAAGTGGTGGAATGCGTCTATCCCGACCTTGCCCCGCAAAAAGGCGAACAGATCGATGTGCGCCGCGCGGTCGTGGGGCTAGAGCCGGGCCAGAGCTTTGATCGCGCGCCTTGCTGCACCCCGCTGCCCGGTGAGCGGATCGTCGGCATCACTTTCCGCGGCAAGGGCGTGACTGTCCATGCCATCGACTGTGACCGCCTCTCGGAATACGAAGACCAACCCGAACGCTGGCTCGATCTGCGTTGGCATGACGGCAGCCATCCGGCGGTCTATACCTGCGCGCTGGACATCACCATCGGCAATGGCGCGGGCGTACTGGGGCGGGTCTGCACCTTGATCGGCGAAGCCTCGGCCAATATTTCGGATCTGGAGTTTGTGGAGCGCAAGCCTGACTTTTACCGGCTGGTGGTCTATGTGGATCTCCGAGACGTGAGTCACCTGCATTCGCTGATGTCCACGCTCGAAGCCGAGAGTGAGGTCGCCGATGTCAGCAGGCACCGCAATATGAGCATGGGAAAGACCGTCGAAAAGACCGCCTGACCCCGCGCAGACGAAACGCCGATACTGGACCTGAGACTTGATTTTCAAACGCCGCGATCCGAAACCGACCCTGCGCGCGCTGGCCGAGTTTCTGTGGCCGCGCGGCGGTTGGACGCGTGCGTTTCACTATGTCAAACATCGGATGCGGCGGCTGCCCGACAGCCCCGAGCGCATCGCGCGCGGCATCTGGGCCGGGGTCTTTACCACCTTTACGCCCTTTTACGGCCTGCACTTCATCGTCGCCGCGCTGATCGGGCGGGTGATGCGGGCCAATATCCTTGCTGCGCTGATGGCGACCTTCTTTGGCAATCCGCTGACCTATGTGCCCATCGGCATCGCGGCCCTGCAAACCGGGCATTGGATCCTCGGCGCGCCCGTGGCACCGACGGCGCACCGCTCTTTCGGGGGGAAGTTTCTCGACGCCGGGCGCGATCTGAAAGAGAATTTCGTCGCGATCTTTACCGATACCCAGATGGATTGGACCGGGCTGACGGTGTTTTTCCATCAGGTCTTCTACCCCTATCTGATCGGGGGCATCCTGCCTGGGATGATCTGCGCCTCTATCGCCTATTACATCTCGGTCCCGGTGCTGCGCGCCTATCAAAAGCGGCGGCGCGGCATGATCAAAGCCAAGTTCGAGGCGCTCAAACATAAGGCGGCGCAAAAGGCCGACGCCAAGCGCCACGCGGACTGATCCTGTCGCGCCATCAATTTTCGGGAAAAACCGCTTCTCCCTATGGGGTTGGCGAAAGTTCCGACCTATGGTCGGGGCAAGTGATGCAAGGGGAATCGAGATGGCGGATCAACCAAAGCTGAGATTGGGCGTGAACATTGACCATGTGGCGACTGTGCGTAACGCGCGGGGCGGCGCCTATCCCGACCCGCTGCGCGCGGCCAAGATCGCGGAAAAGGCCGGGGCCGATGGCATCACCGCGCATCTGCGCGAAGACCGGCGGCATATCTCCGACGCCGATATCGAAGGTTTGATGGAGGTGCTGTCGGTCCCGCTCAACTTCGAGATGGCCGCGACGGATGAGATGCAAAAGATCGCCCTGCGCCATAAGCCCCACGCGGTCTGCATCGTGCCCGAAAAGCGCGAAGAGCGGACCACCGAAGGCGGGCTGGAAGTCGCCCGGGAAGAGAACAAGCTGGCCCATTTCATCGCGCCCCTGCGCGAGGCAGGCAGCCGGGTGTCGATCTTCATCGCAGCCGAGCGCGCGCAGATCGAAGCCGCCAATCGCATCGGCGCAGAGGTGATCGAACTGCACACCGGTGCCTATTGCGATGCCTTCGCCGAGGGCCGTTGGGATGAGGCGGATGTCGAACTCAACAAGCTGCGCGAGATGTCGCGTTTCGCCGCCTCTCTCGGGCTTGAGGTGCACGCGGGCCACGGGCTGACCTACGACACCGTCACCCCGATCGCCGCTTTCCCCGAGGTGCGTGAGCTTAACATCGGGCACTTCCTGATTGGAGAGGCGATCTTCCTCGGGCTGGAACCCGCGATCACTGAGATGCGCCGCCTGATGGATGAGGCCCGCGAGGGCTGAACCTGCCGCCCGCCGGTGGCGGAAAACCTCTCAAAGGGTGCCTCCCTCTGGACCTGAAGCGGCCTTGGCCGCGTTGGGCCGCCAGACTGGTTAACGAACCTAAGGAGGCACCAATGAGCGACCATATCGACACGCTGAAGAAACTGCACACCCGCCTGATCGACAGCCGCGACGGCTATCGTGAATCCCGCAAGCAGGTCTCGGACGAAGCGGCTTTTGTCGGCTTCTTCGACCAACGCATCGCGGAACGTGAGAAGTTCCACATAGAACTGCACCGCCAGCTTGGCGTCGACGGCGTGGATGTATCCGAAGAAGGCTCTGCCGCTGCATCGGCTCACCGCGGTTGGCTGAAGCTGCGCGACGCGGTGACCGGCGACAACGAAGCTGTCTATGACGAGATCATCAACGGCGAATCCGCATTGGTCGAAAACTACGACGATGCGATCAAAGCCACTGCTGGCCGTCCGGGCTATGAGTTCCTGACCGAACAGCGCGCCGCCGTGCAGCGCGCCATTGACGAGGCGAAAGCCGAGAAGGCGCGCCACGTCGCAGCCTAAGCGCCGCGCCTTGTGGTAAATTCAACGCCGTCCCGTTCCCGCGGGGCGGCGTTTTCGCATCGGATTGCCGCTTTTCCTCGCTTCCGGCGCGTGATCTATTGAGGGCAAAGGGCCACCGGCCCCGTCACGCGGCAAGAATGGCACTCAATGATCCTCGGCATCGGCACTGATCTGGCAAATATCGAGCGTATCCAAGGCACGCTCGACCGTTTCGGCGACCGGTTTCGCAACCGGGTGTTCACCGAGGTCGAGCAACGCAAGGCCGAGCGGCGCCATGATGTGGCGGGCACCTATGCCAAACGTTGGGCCGCGAAAGAGGCTTGTTCAAAGGCGCTTGGCACCGGGCTGCGCATGGGCATCGCTTGGCGCGACATGGCGGTGAGCAATCTGCGCACCGGTCAGCCGGTGATGGAGGTCACGGGCTGGGCCGCGGACCGTCTCGCCCGGATGACCCCGCCGGGGCATGAGGCGATCATCCATGTCACCCTGACCGACGATCACCCTTGGGCGCAGGCTTTCGTGGTGATTGAAGCGCGCCCTCTTGCCGATCCGGCCTCTTAGGCTGGCGCGCCCCGCCGTTTCGCGTCATATGCACGCGGGGCAGGCCGATCCGGCCCCGCGTCACTTGACTTGGCCCGCACGGCCCCGCATGTAACCCCAAACCGATATGTCAGGAGCGCCGCATGGCCGCTAAGGAAAAAACCGGCAACGCCTTTGTCGAAACCATCAAGACAATCTTTTGGGCGCTGCTGATCGCCGGTGTCTTTCGGACCCTGTTCTTCCAGCCCTTCTGGATCCCCTCCGGCTCCATGAAAGAGACGCTGCTGATCGGTGATTTCCTCTTCGTGAACAAGATGGCCTACGGCTATTCCTACGCATCTTGCCCAAGCCTGATGCTGCCCGGTGTCGGGATCGAGGTTGACGCCAAGGATGTCTGCGGTGTCTTCGATGGCGACAACGAGCGTCTTTTCGGCTCCGAGCCTGAGCGCGGCGATGTGGTCGTCTTCCGTCATCCTGTCTCGGGCCGCGACTATATCAAGCGCCTGATTGGCCTGCCGGGGGACAAGGTGCAGATCAAAAACGGTGTCATCAGCCTGAACGGCACCCCGGTCGAGGTCGAAGATGCGGGCACTTTTGAAGAGGTCATGGCCCCCCAAGGCCCGCAACAACTGCGCCCGCGCTGCGAAAACGGCCCCGTTGGCCAAGGGGCGACCTGCGTGAAAAGCCGGCAGATCGAAACCCTGCCCAATGGCGTGTCCTACCCGACCCTGAACATCACCAATCAGCAGTCGGACAACACGGGCGTCTATACCGTGCCCGAGGGGCATTACTTCTTCATGGGCGACAACCGCGACAACTCTGCCGACAGCCGCTTGGCACAGCGCGCCGGGGGTGTGGGGTTCGTGCCCTTCGAAAACCTCATTGGCCGCGCGGATCGCATCATGTTCAGCTCTGCCGGGCGTTCCATGCTGTTCTTCTGGACATGGCGCGGCGACCGCTTCTTCGAAGCAGTCAGATGAAACTGAGCGGAGACCTCAAGGCCTTTGAGACGCGGATTGGCCACCATTTTGCCAAGCCGGAGCTGCTGGTGCGCGCGGTGACCCATGCCTCCATGTCTTCGGCCAACCGCGACGACAACCAGCGGTTGGAGTTTCTGGGCGACCGCGTGCTGGGGCTCGTCATGGCCGAAGCGCTGCTGGCGCTTGATCCCGGTGCCACCGAGGGGCAGTTGGCCCCGCGTTTCAACGCATTGGTACGCAAGGAAACCTGCGCCGATGTGGCGCGTGAGATTGATCTGGGCAAGGTGCTCAAGCTCGGTCGGTCCGAGATGATCTCGGGCGGGCGGCGCAAACAGGCGCTTCTGGGCGACGCCATAGAGGCGGTGATCGCGGCGGTTTATCTGGATGGCGGTTTTGACGCCGCCAAGAACCTCGTGCTGCGGCTCTGGGGCGACCGCCTTAAAACCGTCAAGGAAGACGCGCGCGATGCCAAGACCGCGCTGCAGGAATGGGCGCAGGCGCGGGGGCTGAACCCGCCGCGCTATGTGCAGACCGGGCGCAGCGGCCCGGATCACGCGCCTGTCTTTACCATTACCGCGCGGCTGGACAACGGGGCCGAGGCCGCCGCCACCGCGCCGTCGAAACGCGCCGCCGAACAGGCCGCCGCCAGCACGCTGCTGCGGCAATTGGAGAGCAACTCATGACCACCCGTGCCGGATTCGTCGCCCTGATCGGAGAGCCCAACGCGGGCAAATCCACCCTGCTGAACCGCATGGTCGGGGCCAAGGTCTCGATCGTGACACATAAGGTCCAGACCACCCGCGCCCGCATCCGTGGCGTGGCGATGGAGGGCGATGCGCAGCTGGTCTTCGTCGATACCCCCGGCCTGTTCCAGCCGCGCCGCCGTCTGGACCGCGCCATGGTCGCCGCCGCTTGGGGCGGTGCGGCGGATGCCGATGTGATCGTGCTGCTGATCGAAGCGCATCGCGGCGTGACCGAGGGTGTGGAACGCATCCTCGAAGAGCTTGGCAATATCGCCAAGGGCCGCCGCGTGGCGCTGGCGATCAACAAGATCGACCGCGTCGAGGCGCCCGTGCTGCTGGGGCTGGCCGAGAAGATGAACGAGCGGTTCGCGTTTGCCGAGACTTTCATGATCTCCGCCGAACGCGGCCACGGCACCGACACCCTGCGCGAATGGCTGGCGGGTGAGGTGCCCGAGGGGCCGTGGCTCTACCCCGAAGACCAGATCGCCGACCTGCCGATGCGCAACATCGCCGCCGAAATCACGCGCGAGAAGCTGACCCTGCGCCTGCATCAGGAACTGCCCTATCAGCTCACTGTCGAGACCGAGAATTGGGAAGAGCGCAAGGACGGCTCGGCCCGGATCGACCAGTTGGTCTATGTCGTGCGCGACGGCCATAAGGGCATCGTGCTGGGCAACAAGGGCGAGACGATCAAGGCCGTGGGTAAGGCCGCGCGGGAGGAGCTCGAAGAGTTCCTTGGGCGCAAGGTGCATCTGTTCTTGCAAGTGAAAGTCCGCGCCAACTGGCTGGAAGAGGCCGAGCGCTATTCCGAGATGGGCTTGGATTTCAAAGATGGCAACGACTGAGCGTAAAGGCCAGCCATGCCCCGCCTGACCGCGCGTTTCTGGGTCGATGCCTATCTCGCGCGGCTACGGTTGCAGGACATTCCGGCTTTTGTCGTGGCCCATGGTGATGACACCGGCGGTGCGGTGCTGGTGAAGCTGGCAACGCTTGATGGCCGGGCCGTGCTGTTTCAGCGTTCTTTTGACTTGATGAGTGGCGAGCGGAAGTGGGTCGAGCTTGCCTCGGGCGACGAGCGTGAAATCGATGCTACCGTCACCCGCCAACGCAGCTTTGACCCCGACCTCTGGGTGATCGAGGTGGAGGATCGCGCCGGGCGGCACCTTCTGGACGAACCGGGGTTGGCCTGATGGAATGGCGCGATCAGGGCATCCTGCTGAGCGCGCGGCGACATGGCGAGACCTCCGCCATCATTGAGGTCTTCACCCCCGCCCAAGGCCGCCACGCCGGCATCGTCCGTGGTGGCACCAGCCGCAAGATCGCCCCCAGCCTGCAACCCGGTGCGCAGCTTGACGTGGCATGGCGCGCGCGGCTGGAGGATCACATCGGCGCCTTCACCGTCGAGCCGCTCCGCAGCCGCGCCGCCGTGGCGATGCAGGACCGTCTGGCGCTGGCGGGGCTGAATGCGGTCACCGCGCTCTTGGCCTTTTGCCTGCCCGAACGCGAGCCGCATCCGGCGCTTTACCAGCGGACCGAGGCGCTGCTCGATATGCTGGGGCAGGGCGATGTCTGGCCGCTGGCCTACCTCAAATGGGAACTGCGCCTTTTGGAGGAAATGGGCTATGCGCTCGACCTCGACGCCTGCGCGGTGACGGGGGCGACCGAGGGGCTGATCTATGTCTCCCCCAAGACCGGGCGCGCGGTCTCGGCCAAGGGGGCGGGGGACTGGGCGGATCGGCTTTTGCCCCTGCCGCCCGTGCTGCGCGGCGGCGCAGGCAGCGATGCCGAAGTGGCGCAGGGCCTGCGGACCACGGGGCATTTCCTGACCGCGCATCTGGCGCGGGATTTGGGCGGCAAACCCCTGCCGGAAGCCCGCGCGCGCTTTGTCGATGCCTTTAGTCGGCGGCTTTGAAAACCAGACGTTCGCCGCTGTCATCCGACAGGATCATCGTGTCGCCCAGCACGTCCGAGATGGTCACCTCGGTCAGCGCGTCCAGAAACGCCGTCTCGCTCGCAAGGTCGGGGCAGGCGCGGCGAGTGGCGGCGATATGGCCCGCGTCGAACCACGGGTAGGGCACCGTCATCGGGGCGCTATAGGCGTTGCAGGGGGCCTGCCCGGCGATCTTGCCGGTCTCTGGGAAGGTTAGGGTCGCGCGGGCATCGAAGGGCTTGCCGTCCAACTCCACCAGATGCCATATCTTGTCGCCCGCGCCATAGGCACGGACGGTTTCATCGCCTTGGCATTGCGGCAGGGCGCTAAGGGCGGCGAGGATCAGAAAGCTGCGCATGGGCTGTCCTTTGGGTTGAAGCGCCGCCTATGTCTCTGACATCTGCGGCGCTTGCAACCCCGGCAGATCAGCCTAAGAGCCTACGCGCGATAACCTGCGCCTGAATCTCGGCAGCCCCTTCGAAGATGTTGAGGATCCGCGCATCGCAGAGGACGCGGCTGATCTTATACTCCAGCGCGAAGCCGTTGCCGCCGTGGATCTGCAAACCGTTGTCGGCTGCCGCCCAAGCGACACGGGCGCCGAGCAATTTTGCCATGCCCGCCTCCACGTCACAGCGGCGTCCGGCGTCCTTCTCGAAGGCGCTGTAGTAGGTCAGCTGCCGCGCGACCATCAGTTCCACCGCCATCATCGCCAGCTTGCCAGAGACGCGGGGGAAGTTGATCAGCGATTTGCCGAACTGCTTGCGGTCTTGGGCGTATTGCATCGAGATATCCAGCGCCGATTGCGCCACGCCGATGGCGCGGGCGGCGGTCTGGATGCGGGCGCTCTCGAAGGTCTCCATCAGCTGTTTAAAGCCGCGCCCCTCTTCGCCGCCGAGGAGGTTCTCGCCCTTCACCTCGAAACCGTCGAAGCCAAGCTCATATTCCTTCATCCCACGGTAGCCCAGCACCTCGATCTCACCGCCAGTCATGCCGGGGGTGGGGAAGGGGTTGGCATCATCGCCGGGCGTTTTCTCGGCGAGGAACATCGACAACCCGCGGTGATCGCTGGTTTCGGGATCAGTGCGCGCCAGCAGGGTCATCACATGGGTGCGCGCAGCATGGGTGATCCATGTCTTGTTGCCGGTCACCTTGTAATCCTCCCCGTCCTTGACCGCACGGGTGCGCAGGCTGCCGAGGTCGGAGCCGGTGTTCGGCTCGGTAAAGACCGCCGTGGGCAGGGTCTCGGCGCTGGCGATGCGGGGCAACCATTTCTCTTTCTGCGCCTCGGTGCCGCCGCAGAGAATCAGTTCGGCGGCAATTTCCGAGCGGGTGCCGAGCGAGCCGACCCCGATGTAGCCGCGCGACAGCTCTTCGCTGACCACGCACATCGACGCTTTGGTCAGGCCCAGCCCGCCGTATTCTTCGGGGATGGTCAGGCCGAAAACGCCCATCTCGGCCAGCTCCTCGATCACCTCCATCGGGATCAGTTCGTCCTTGAGGTGCCAGTCATGGGCGTGCGGCTCGACCTTTTCCACCGCGTAGCGGCGGAACTGGTCGCGGATCATCTCAAGCTCTTCGTCCAGTCCGCTGACGCCAAAGGTCACATCGGCGCTGCGCTCCTGCATCAGTTCGACCAGACGGCTGCGCGCGGCTTGGGTGTTGCCCGCGCGGGTCAGGGTAGTGATCGCAGGATTATCGAGCGCGGCCTCATCCTCGGCGCTCAACCCCAGATCTTGTAGGCGCAGCATTTCGCCTTGATTCATCTGGATGCCGCCGCTGATCTGGCAAAGGTATTCGCCAAAGGCGATCTGGTGCAGCAGTTGCTCAACCTCGCCAAAGCGGCCTTCGCCTTGCAGGCGTTCGGCCCAAAGCTGCATCTGCCGCAAGGCTTGAACATAGGTGGCGAGCCAAGCAAGCCCGTGGGCGGCGGTCTGATTGGCCTCGATCAGCTTGGCCGAAACCCGGTCGCCATCGCTCACCTGCGCACGGACGGCGACGGTAGCGGTTTCGAGCAACTGGTCGAGCGGCGGCAGGGCCGCGCCGGTCTGCCCGATCAGATCGTCGAGAATTACGCGATGCATCGTCATGTCCTGACCGTCATGTGCCATGGGCTGTCCTTTCTTGCTTGGGATAGGCATAGCCCTTTCGCAGTCGCAGCACAACAAAGATACGTTTCGCTGCGGCATTTTGTTCTAATCTTGCGCGGTCATTTTTGACGTGCGGCCCCAGAGGAGGGTGCTATGTAACGGTATGAACAGTATTTTCCCCTTTCTCACCCCGTTCGAATTTTATGCTGCACTTGCAATCGGTCTTTGCGGTGGCTTCGTCAAAGGCGTGGTGGGCTTTGCCCTGCCGCTGGTGCTGATTTCCGGTCTCACGACCTTCATGGCGCCCGATCTGGCCTTGGCGGGGCTGATTCTGCCCACGGTGCTGGCCAACGCTTTCCAAGCGCTGCGGCAGGGGCCGCAGGCCGCGCTGCGGTCGATCAAGCTGTTTTGGGTGTTCCTGCTCTGCGGTGGCGTGATGCTGGTGCTCTCCGCCCAGATGGTGCGGCTGGTGCCGGCGACGGTGATGCTGCTGTTGATCGGCGTGCCGGTGGTGCTGTTCGCGTTGCTGCAACTGTCGAAACATCAGTTCCATCTGGCGCAGCGGTCGACGAAGGTCGAGGCGCTGGTAGGCGGATTTGCCGGGGCCGTTGGGGGGATTTCCGGCATCTGGGGGCCGCCCACGGTGGCCTATCTCACTGCGCTCGGGACCGCGAAACATGATCAGATGCGGATCCAAGGGGTGATTTACGGGCTGGGCGCGGTGGCGCTGCTTGTCGCGCATATCGGCTCGGGCGTTCTGAACGCGCAGACCTGGCCCTTCTCGGCACTGTTGATTCTACCGGTGATGCTGGGCGTTTGGCTTGGCAGCAAGGTGATGGACCGGGTCGATCCGGTGCTGTTTCGCAAGATGACTTTGGTGGTCTTAATGGTGGCGGGGTTGAACCTGATCCGGCGGGCGATTTTTTAATGGCTTCGGGATTGCCACCGGCCCGGAAACAAGTCGCAGGCGCCGGGCCATCGCTTGCACGCGGGAAGGCGATGACCCCCGGGAATTGATCGCGACGCATCGTATGCAGCTAGGCGCTAGCATTGTCCGATTTTGAGTAGGGTGGGTTTACGCTCTCATCGCTTCTGCGAAGCGACTGCCGCGCGACGCCTTTTGCTTTGCAAAAGGCTTGGTGGAGCCTAGCGGGATCGAACCGCTGACTCAGAGTAGCCGCGCAGCGGGTTTGCGTCAGTCAGCCCATCTATCGGGCGAAGCATAGCAAAAATCGAAGCGGAGGATGATGGTGGAGCCTAGCGGGATCGAACCGCTGACCTCCTGCATGCCATGCAGGCGCTCTCCCAGCTGAGCTAAGGCCCCATCGTGGATCGTGATCGTGTGATCCGGGTCGTTCTGTGGCGCTGTCTAGGCGCTGGCGGAGGCGGGATCAAGCGGAAAATAGACCCCGCCGCCGATTAATTAATCTTCGTCGTCCGACGCCACATCGGCGAGGTCGTCGAGCGGTACTGTATCGTCATCATCGTCGTCATCGTCGAGGATGTCGTCGTCCAGATCCACATCGACCGCGTCATCGTCATCCACCAAGGATTCTTCATCAGCCTTGTCGCCCTTCTTGGCTTTGGCTGTGACCGCATCCTCGGCGTCCGCCGCGATCATGCGCGACTTGGAATTGTCGACCTCGACCTCTTCGCCCGTGTAGGGGCTGATGATCGGATTCTTGTTGAGGTCATAGAAGCGCTTGCCCGTAGTGGGGCACAGGCGCTTGGTTCCCCATTCTTCGTTGGGCATGAAACACCCCTTTATAATATTGCTGTTGCGTGTAGATGATTCCGGCCAAGTGCCATATGAGGGGGGCACTGTCAAAGGCTTTGGCCTCTATCTAGGGACGTTGCTCCGGTAATGAAAGACCCTGTGCTGCCCGGCAACCCGCCGATTCCGCTGATCTTGCGCCGTTCGGCGCGCGCGCGACGCATCTCGCTGCGCATCTCGCAACTGGACGGACGGGTGACCCTGACCATGCCGAAACGGCTGGCAGAGCGTGAGGCGCTGGCCTTTGCCGAAAGCAAGCAAGACTGGATTCGCCAACACCTCGCCGCGCGGGGCGAAGATGTGATCGTGGCCCCGGGGGCAGAGCTTCCGGTGGGCGGCAAGCTGCTGCGGGTGCGCGGCGGGCAGGGGAGGGGCGTGCGGATCGGCCCCGAAGAGATCCTCGTGCCCGGCCCAGAGGAGAGCCTGGGCAAACGTCTGGCCGCGCATCTGCGCGAGGTCGCGCGCGACCGCCTTGCCGGGGCTTGTGACGATTATGCCGCGCTGCTGGGCAAACCCTATGCCCGCATCACCCTGCGCGATACGCGCTCCCGCTGGGGGTCTTGTTCAAGCGACGGGGCGCTGATGTTCTCTTGGCGGCTGATCATGACCCCGCCCGAGGTGCTGGACTATGTCGCCGCCCATGAGGTCGCGCATCTGGCACAGATGAACCACTCCCCCGCCTTCTGGGCCGAGGTCACGCGGATCTACGGCGATTATCAGGCGCCGCGCCAATGGCTGCGCGACCATGGCGGCGGGCTGCACCGCTATCGATTCTAGGCCAGCGTTGCGAAACGCGCCTTCAGCAGCGCTTCGGCATATTCATCCTCGGCCGTGCTGTCATGCACCACGCCGCCGCCCACGTTCAGCCGCAGCCGCCCCTCTGGGTGACAGGTCGCCGTGCGGATCGCCACATTGAACTGCATCGCACCCGTGGGGGCGATCCACCCCACCGCGCCGCAATAGGCATCGCGCGGGGCCGGCTCCAAGGCGCGCAGGATCTGCATCGCGCGGATCTTGGGGGCGCCGGTGATCGAGCCGCAGGGAAAAAGCGCGTGAAAAAGGTCGGTCAACCGCTTTCCCGGCAAGACCTGCGCCGTGATGCGCGAGGTCATCTGGTGCAGGGTCTCATAGGTCTCGATCTCGAACAGTTTCGGCACCTCGACACTGCCCACCTCGGCGATCCGGCTGATGTCGTTGCGCAAAAGGTCCACGATCATCAGGTTCTCGGCCATGTTCTTTTCCGAAGCCGCAAGGTTGGCGCACAGCTTCGCGTCCTCCGCAGCATCCCGCCCGCGCCGCGCCGTGCCCTTCATCGGGCGGGCGGTAAGCTGCCCCTCGGCGGTGAGCGCAAAGAACAGCTCCGGCGAGCGCGACAAAAGCACAGGGCCGCCAAGATCGACGAAAGCCCCATGGGCCACGCTTTGCCGCTGGCGCAGCCGGGCGTAAAGCGCCGCTGGCGTCCCGGTATAGCGCCCCTCCATCCCGAAGGTCAGATTGGCCTGATAGATGTCCCCCGCGCTGATGAAGTCCTGCACTTCAGCAAAGGCGGCCTGATACTGCGCGAAATCCCAATCCGGCGTGAGCGCCGACAGGCTGGCATCACCCGCATCTTCGGCAAAACCATAGGCCTCGGGCGCATCAAAAACGCCGAAACGCAGCAGGGGCAGCCCGCGCGCCGCGGGCATCAACGCACGCAGCTTGTGCGAGCCGAGATAGCCCAACTCATAACTCGCATAGCCCGCCAACCACGCGCCGCTTTCCTGCGCCGCTTCAAGTGCTGCAAAGGCCGCAGACACCTCAGCCGGGGCATCGGCACTGATGATCCGCCGCGGCGCGGTAAAGGCCGTGCCGTGCCCCAGCGGGCCAGTGTCGAAAAGAACGCGCGGGCCAGCCATGGCGCGCCTTAAAAGTCCGCAGGCACGCGCATATCGCGCAGAGGCCGCACGATATCGATGGATTCCTGGTAGATCGGATGCGCCTTATAGGCGGCCAGCGCCTCGGCATCGGGGAATTCGGCATAGACGACCACATCCACATCCCCCGACAGCGCATCAACACGGGTGTTCTCACAGATCTCGAAAGTCGTCGAATGCGGAATGTCGGCCAATTTCCAAAGCCCCGCCACGATCGTCGGAATGTCCTTGGGGTCCTTGGCCGAGAAAAAGACCACATGACGGATGAAGTTTCGTTTGGTCACGGCGCGTCTCCTTAAGGCAGTTTGACCTCCGATAAATCGCCGCAAGGCTCGCGACAACGGGTGATCGCGCCTTGGCTGCAAAATGCCGCGCTTGACGGGTGGCTGGTTTGTGATCACAACCGCATCATGAACCTGACCCCACGCCCTGTCGAGGCCACGCCGCTGGCCCATGATCGTGTCTACCGCCGCCTGCGCGCGCGGATCATGCATGGCGATCTGCCGCCCGGCCACGCGCTGACCCTGCGCGGCATCGGCAAGGAATATGAGGTCTCGATGACCCCGGCCCGCGAAGCGGTGCGGCGGCTGGCGGCAGAGGGGGCGCTGACCATGTCGACCTCCGGACGCATCTCCACCCCCGAGCTCAGCAATGAGCGGATCGAGGAATTGGCCGCCCTCCGCGCGCTCTTGGAGGTCGAGCTTGCCTCTCGCGCCCTGCCACGCGCCCATATGGCGCTGATCGAGCGGATGCAGACGATCAACACCAATATTGCCGAGGCCGTGGCCCACCGCGATGCGGTCAGCTACATCCGCACCAATCTCGAATTCCACCGCACGCTCTACCTGCGCGCCCAAGCGCCCGCCATGCTCGCCATGGCAGAAACGGTCTGGTTGCAACTCGGCCCCACCATGCGCGCGCTCTATGGCCGCCTGCGCCGGACCGAGCCGCCGCATTTCCACCGTCTGATCATCGCCGCCCTGCGCGCGGGCGATGAGCCGGGGCTGCGGCTGGCGGTGCGTTCGGATGTGACCCAAGGGCTGCGCATGCTGGCCAGCTGATCCCGCCCATGGCTTGACAGTAGGGGAGCAGCGGCGCATCAAAGGCATATGGAAAAGACCAGCTTCACATCTGTCTATTACCCCCGCTCCTGATCGGCGCGGCACCCATTCCCATATCCACAAGCCGCCACAGCGCGGCTCTGCTTGTCTCCCTGTGGTGATCACAGAAAGAGACGACATGCCCCCCATTCGACCCGCCGTGAAATCCGACCTGCCGATGGTACTCGATCTGGCCCACGCATTGGCCGCTTACCACGGCGACACCGCCACCGTGACACTTGCCGCGTTAGAGCGCGACTGTTTCGGCCCAACCCCTTGGGTCACCCTTCTGGTGGCCGAAGGCGCCACCGGCCTGCATGGCTATGCCGCGCTCTGCCCGCAGATGCAGTTGCAATTCGGTGCAAGGGGGATGGACCTGCACCATCTCTTCGTCTGCGACACGGTCCGCGGTCGCGGCATTGGCCGCGCGCTGGTCAAGGCGGCGCTGGACCACGCCCAGAGCCAAGGATGCAGCTATGTGACCGTGGGCACGGATACAAAAAACCGGCGCGCGCAGGGCTTCTACCGCGCCGCCGGTTTCGATCAAATCACGCCTGATCCACGTTTTCGGCGGCGGCTGGCTTAGGCCGCCAGCCCCTTGCGCCCCATCTCAAGGAACTTGGTCCGGCGTTCCTGAACCAGCGTCTTGCCGTCCTTGCCGTCAAGCTCCTTGAGCATCGCTTCAATCGACTTGCCCACGGCCTTGATCGATTCTTCGGCATGGCGATGCGCCCCCCCCATCGGCTCAGGGATGATCTGGTCGATCACGCCAAGCGTTTTCAGCTCATCGGCCGTCAGACGCATCTGCTCGGCGGCCTCGCGCATCTTCTCGCTGTCCTTCCACAGGATCGACGCACAGCCTTCGGGCGTGATCACCGAATAAACCGAATGCTCCAACATCGCGACACGGTTCGCCGTGGCGAATGCCACCGCCCCGCCAGAGCCGCCTTCGCCCACGATCACGCTGACCAGAGGCACGCCGATTTGCAGACATTTCTCGGTCGAACGGGCAATCGCCTCGGACTGGCCGCGCTCTTCGGCGCCCTTGCCGGGATAGGCGCCGGGCGTGTCGACGATGGTAACCACCGGCAGGTTGAACTTATCCGCCAGTTCCATCAACCGCACCGCCTTGCGATAGCCCTCAGGCCGCGCCATGCCGAAATTACGCTCAATCCGGCTCTTGGTGTCATTGCCCTTCTCATGGCCAATCACCACCACCGGCGTATCATTGAACCGGGCCAACCCGCCCATGACGGCCAGATCATCGGCAAAGTTTCGATCCCCCGCCAAAGGCGTAAACTCGGTGAAAAGCGCTTCGATATAATCCTTGCAATGGGGCCGCTCCGGATGGCGCGCCACCTGACATTTCCGCCAAGGCGTCAGAGAACCATAAAGGTCTTCGAGCATCCCGGCGGCTTTCTTATCCAGCGCGCGGGCCTCATCGGTGATGTCCATCTCTTCATTGGACCGGGCCAACGCCCGCAGCTCTTCCGCCTTGCCTTCGATCTCGGCCAGGGGTTTTTCGAAATCCAGATATTGGGTCATAGCATGCTCCGGCTTGTTGCCTGTGTATATGGAGCGCCGCGCGCCGGTTTGCAACGCGGGTTTGCAAGGCAGGCAAGCCCACGCCCCTCCCTCTTCATCCTTTTTCAAATACCCTCGGGGGTCCGGGGGCAGGGCCCCCGGCGGCTTGCCAAAAGCGCTCAGCCCCCGGCGATCATCTCGGACTGGCGCACAATCACCTCGGCCTGTTTGATGCTGGCGATATCCACCAAACGCCCCTTATAAACGGTGGCCCCTTCGCCCTTGGCCTTGGCCTCTTCCATCGCCGCGAGGATCTCGCGCGCTTCGGCCACAGCCTCTTCCGACGGGGTGAACACCTCGTTGCTCAGCGCCACCTGCTTGGGGTGGATCGCCCATTTGCCGACCATTCCCAGCGTGGCCGAGCGGCGCGCCTGTGCGCGGAAACCCTCGTCGTCCGAGAAATCGCCAAAAGGCCCGTCGACGGGGAGCACGCCATGGGTACGGCAGGCGGCGACGATGGCGGCCTGCGCCCAGTGCCACGGGTCCGACCAATGCTTCTGCTCGCCGCGCTGCATATAGTAGTTCTCCTGCGTGCCGCCGATGCCGGTGGTCTGCATGCCCATGGAGGCGGCGAAGTCGGCGGCCCCCAGCGACATCGCCTGCAAACGCGGAGAAGACGCGGCGATCTCTTCCACATGGGCGATACCGGCAGCGGATTCGATGATGACCTCAAAGCTGATTTTCTTCTCGCGGCCCTTGGCGGTCTCAACCGCCGTCACCAGCGCATCGACGGCATAGACATCCGCCGCGCAGCCCACCTTGGGGATCATGATCTGATCAAGCCGCGGCCCGGCCTGCTCCAGCAGTTCCACCACGTCGCGATACCAATAGGGTGTGTCGAGCCCGTTGATCCGCACCGAAAGCGTCTTGTTGCCCCAGTCGATCTCGGAAATCGCCTTGATGATATTGGCGCGCGCGCTGTCCTTGTCCGAAGGTGCCACGCTGTCTTCAAGGTCGAGGTTGATCACATCGGCATTCGACGCTGCCATCTTTTCAAAGATCGCCGGGCGGGAGCCGGGGCCGAACAATTGGCAGCGGTTCGGGCGGGCAGGGGCGGCAGGCTGAATGCGGAAGCTCATGGGGCACCTATGGGTAATATTGTTTCATCGTGTGTCTTCATTCTGGTATGAAATTGCGTCGCCAATCGCAAGGAGGTTTTCGCAGCCGCAGCATTTCGAAAGGCCCACCCTTCGACGAAAGCCGCGCACGAATTTTGCGCAGCCAACGGTAATTCGCGGGAAATGCTGCGCATTTGCATGCAGATGCGTCGACAACGCCACGCACTTGCGTATTCTCGCGCGCAATATGCGGACAAATTCAATGCCGGAGGCTTGCCATGATCAAAACCCCCTATCTGCTCTTTCTGGGCGACGCGCCTGACTCTCTGTCCGCCAAGGTCGCACAAGGCATCAAGGATTGGCGGCCCGACAATGCGGTCGGCCAGTTCCGCATGGAGGGCTGCAAGGCCGATCTCGGTCTGCAAGACATGACGCTGGCCGAAGCGCGTGAGGCGGGGGCCGAGACATTGGTCATCGGTGTCGCCAACCGTGGCGGTAAAATCAGCGCGGCTTGGAAAGAGGTGCTGATTGAGGCGCTGAACATGGGCTTCGACATCGCCTCGGGCCTGCACAACCTGCTACGCAACGAAGCCGATCTGGTGGCGGCTGCCGAGGCGAACGGCACCACATTGCATGACGTGCGCGTGCCCAGCGTCGAATACCCCATCGCCGACGGCAAGAAGCGCAGCGGCAAGCGGGTTCTGGCCGTGGGCACCGATTGCTCGGTCGGGAAGATGTACACCGCCCTCGCGCTGGACGAGGCGATGCGCGAAAAGGGCATGAAAAGCACCTTCCGCGCCACCGGCCAGACCGGCATCCTGATCACCGGCGAAGGCGTGCCGCTGGATGCCGTGATCGCCGATTTCATGGCCGGGTCGGTGGAATATCTCACCCCCGCCAATGACGATGACCATTGGGACATCATCGAAGGGCAGGGCAGTCTGTTCCACGTCTCTTATTCCGGGGTGACCATGGCGCTGATCCACGGCGGCCAGCCCGATGCGCTGATCCTGTGCCATGAACCGACCCGGACCCATATGCGCGGCCTGCCGGAATACAGCCTGCCCAGCCTCGAAGCGGTGCGCGACATGGCGCTGACGCTGGCGCAGGTGCCGAACCCCGACTGCAAGGTCGTCGGTATCTCGGTCAACACCTACCACATGTCCGAGGCCGAGGCGGATGCCTATCTGGCTGAGGTTGAGGAGCGTCTTGGCCTGCCTGCGGTTGATCCCTTCCGCCAAGGGGCAGCGCGACTGGCCGATGCGCTGGCGGCGCTGTGACCATGCAGATCGACGTTACCGCAGATACCTTTAAGCTCGCGCAGGTCTTTACCATCAGTCGCGGTTCGCGGACCGAGGCCAAGGTGCTGACCGTCCGCGTGACCGAAGGCGGCGTGACCGGCTGGGGCGAATGCGTGCCCTACGCGCGCTATGACGAGACCCTCGAATCGGTCACGGCTGAGATCAACGGCCTGCCGGGTGATATCACCCGCCAAGCGCTCTATGATCTGCTGCCTGCCGGGGCCGCACGCAACGCGGTCGACTGCGCGCTGTGGGATCTAGAGGCCAAACGCGCAGGCAAGCGGGTGTGGGAACTGGCCGGGCTGACCGCGCCGGGGCCAGAGATCACGGCCTATACCCTCTCGCTGGACGAACCCGAGGCAATGCGCGCGCAGGCGGCGAAACACAGCTATCGGCCACTGTTGAAGATCAAGCTCGGCACGCCTGACGACATGCCGCGGCTCGAAGCGGTGCGCGCCGGAGCGCCCGATGCCACGATCATCATCGATGCCAATGAGGGCTGGTCGGCTGAGGTCTATGCCGACCTCGCCCCGCATCTGCTCCGTCTGGGCGTGGCGCTGGTCGAACAGCCCCTGCCCGCTGGCGAAGATGATGCGCTTCTGGGGATGGATCGCCCTGTGCCGGTCTGCGCGGATGAAAGCTGCCATGACCGCGCCAGCCTGCCCGGCCTCAAGGGCAAATACGATGTGGTGAACATCAAACTCGACAAGACCGGCGGGCTGACCGAAGCGCTGGCACTGCGCGATGCAGCGCGGGCCGAGGGGTTCGAGGTCATGGTGGGCTGCATGGTTGGCTCGTCGCTCGCGATGGCCCCCGCGACGCTGGTCGCCCAAGGCGCAAAGGTAGTGGACCTTGACGGCCCGCTGCTTCTGGCCGAAGACCGCGACAATGCTTTGAAATTCGACGGCGCGGGCGTGCATCCCCCCGCCGCAGCGCTCTGGGGGTGACCATGCGAACTGTCTATGTAAACGGCGAATACCTGCCCGAGGATGAGGCCAAGATCTCGATCTTTGACCGGGGATTCCTGATGGCCGATGGGGTCTATGAGGTGACGAGCGTGCTGGATGGCAAGCTCATCGCCTTTGACGGCCATGCCGAGCGTCTGACCCGCTCGATGAACGAGCTTGACATGCGCGCGCCTGCGACGACCGAAGAACTGCTGGAAATCCACCGCGAGTTGGTGCGTCTCAACGATATCAAAGACGGGTTGATCTATCTTCAGGTCACGCGCGGGTCGGATGGCGACCGTGATTTCGCCTTCCCCGACCCCGAGACCACCGCGCCCTCGCTGGTGCTGTTCACGCAATCCAAGCCGGGGTTGGCCGACAACCCCGCCGCCCGTGACGGCATCCGCGTGATCAGCATCGAAGACATCCGTTGGGGCCGCCGCGATATCAAAACGGTGCAGCTGCTCTACCCGTCGATGGGCAAGATGATGGCCAAGAAAGCCGGTGTCGAAGACGCTTGGATGGTCGAAGACGGTTTCGTGACCGAAGGCACGTCGAACAACGCTTATATCGTCAAGGACGGTAAGATCGTGACGCGCGAGACCTCGAACAACATCCTGCATGGCATCACCCGCAAGGCGGTGCTGGAACTGGCCCGCGAAGCGCAGATGCAGGTGGAAGAGCGCAATTTCACCATCGAAGAGGCGCAGCAGGCGGATGAGGCTTTCGTCACCTCGGCCAGCGCTTTCGTGACGCCGGTGGTTGAGATCGACAGTGCCAAGATCGGCAGCGGCACGCCGGGCAAGCTTGCGCCCCGTTTGCGTGAAATCTACCTCGAAGAGATGCGCAAAACCGCGATCTGAGTTTCAGAACCGCGATAAAACCAGCCCCGCCGCCACCAGCGCGGCGGCGGCGATGCGGGTGGGGGTGATGGCCTGCACCGACAACCCCAAAAGCCCCGTGGCATCGATCACCAGAGCCGCGCTCAACTGGCCGAGGATCAGCGCCGAGATCACTGTCAGCGCCCCCAGCGTCGGGATCGCCCAAAGCACCGACCAGACGTAGAAGGCCCCCAACACCCCGCCCAGCAGCAAAACGGGAGAGGCCGAGGCCGCGCGGGGCAGGGCGCTCAACTCGCCGCGCAGCAGCAAGACCCCCAACAGGATCGCAAAGCCGACGCCAAAGGACACCGCCGCCGCAGCGACGCCGCTGCCGATGTTGCGGCCTAAGGCAGCGTTGATCGGGGTTTGCAGGGCCACGGCGACCCCGGCGATGGCGACGGTGATAAGGGCGAGGATGGGGGTGTTCATGGCGGCTCCGCTCTGTTTGGCCCCAGCATGAGAGATGTCCCGCCGGGTGCAAGGGCTTTCGCAGCGAGCGCCCGCGCGGCTAGACTGGCGCAAAGAGGAGGCCGCGATGCGCAGAGAGATTGACCGGGCAGAGATGGAAGCCGCCGTGGGCCGTGAGTTGGGCGTCTCGCCGTGGTTCATGATGGATCAGGCGCGGATCGACGCCTTTGCCGATGTGACCGAGGACCACCAGTTCATCCATGTCGACCCGCTCCGCGCGGCCAAGACGGATTTCGGCGGCACCGTGGCCCATGGGATGCTCACCCTGTCGATGATGTCGGGCATGGCTTACGGCGCGCTGCCGGTGGTGGCGGGCACGAAGGCGTCGATCAACTACGGGTTCGACAGCGTGCGCTTCATCGCACCTGTGCATTCCGGCAAGCGGATTCGGGGGCGGTTCACGCTGGCCGAGGCACAGAGGCGCGGGCGGGGTGACCTGATGACCCGCTTTGCCGCAACGGTAGAGATCGAAGGCGCCGCGCGGCCTGCGCTCAAGGCGGATTGGCTTGTGCTCTATCAGTTCTAGGCGAAGCCTTTGAGCACGCTTGGCCAAGGCAAAGGCGGGCGCACAGGGATGCACGCCCGCTTTGTGGGTTCATTCAAGCGGGTTGCTCAACCCTTTCCGACATTCTCTTCAAAAGCGGTTTTAAACGCCTCTTTCTGGCTGTCGTTCGCATCGGTCTGATAGTTGGCTTTCCATTCGTCCATCGTCATCCCGTAGAACAACTCGCGCGCCTCGTCCTTGCCCATCTCGATCCCGCGTTCGTTGGCGG
The DNA here is from genome assembly GCF_043557225.1 of Sulfitobacter sp. 1A13496. Taxonomy (NCBI): domain Bacteria; kingdom Pseudomonadati; phylum Pseudomonadota; class Alphaproteobacteria; order Rhodobacterales; family Roseobacteraceae; genus Sulfitobacter; species Sulfitobacter sp. 1A13496. The sequence continues at coordinate 290,652 of NZ_JBIFFP010000002.1, forward strand.
CCTCTTGATACCAGCGCGACAGGCAGTTGCGGCAAAAACCGGCGAGGTTCATCATGTCGATGTTCTGCACATCCGTCCGATCTTCCATCAGGTGTTTCTGCAACCGGCGAAAGGCGGCGGCTTGCAGTTCGATCTCTTGTTGGCTGGGCATGACAGCTTCCTTTTCATATCACTGGACGGGACCGCGATGGACCGTCATTCTGATGAAACCTTTGACAGGCACTCATGGGGGCGCTAGGCCACCGGACAGGCGATGTTATCGTTAACATTCGCTCTGGGGACATAGGACACGAAGGAACAGATATGAGACGTTTGCGCAATGTAAAGATCGTGGCCACGCTTGGGCCAGCCTCCGAAACCCGAGAGGTGATCGCGGCATTGCACAACGCCGGGGCGGATGTTTTCCGCCTGAACATGAGCCACGGAGGCCACGAAGAGATCCGGGAAAAGCACCGGATCATCCGCGATATCGAGAAAGAGACCGGCGGCGCGATCGGCATTCTGGCGGACCTTCAGGGGCCGAAACTGCGCGTTGGTGTGTTCGAGGGCGATGGGCCAACCTTGGAAGAAGGTGCGTCTTTCCGGCTCGACCTTGATGAAACGCCGGGCGATGCGACCCGCGTCTGCCTGCCCCATCCTGAGATTTTCGCGGCGCTTGAGCCGGGCGCGAGCCTGTTGGTCAATGACGGCAAAATCCGCCTCAAGGTGCGCGACTGCGGCCCGGATTTCGCCGATTGCGAAGTGGTGACGGGCGGTGTCATCTCAAACCGCAAGGGCGTGAACGTGCCTGACGTGCTGCTGCCGCTGGCCGCGCTTTCCGAGAAAGACCGCGCCGATCTGGAGTTCGTCTGTGAATTGGGGGTCGACTGGCTCGCCCTCAGCTTTGTCCAGCGGCCCGAGGATGTGACCGAGGCGCGCGATCTGGTCAGAGGCCGGGCGGCGGTGCTGTCGAAGATCGAGAAGCCCGCGGCGGTGGAGCGGTTCGAAGCGATCTTGGATGTCAGCGACGGCATCATGGTGGCGCGGGGCGATCTGGGCGTGGAGCTGCCGGTGCAGAATGTGCCGCCGATCCAGAAACGTCTGGTGCGCAAATGCCGCGCGGCGGCCAAGCCGGTGATCGTGGCGACACAGATGCTCGAATCGATGATCGAAAGCCCGATGCCGACCCGCGCCGAAGTCTCGGACGTGGCCACCGCGATTTACGAAGGCGCCGACGCCGTGATGCTGAGCGCCGAATCCGCCGCCGGGGATTACCCGCTGCAGGCCGTGGCGACGATGGACAACGTGGCCCAAGAGGTCGAAGCCGATGCGACCTATACGCAGATCATCGAATCCTCGCGCACGGCGGATCGCACCACCGTGGCCGATGGCATCGTTGCCGCCGCGCGTGAGATTGCCGAGACGACGGACATCAAGGCGATCTGCTGCTTTACCCAATCGGGCACCACCGCCCTGCTGACCGCCCGTGAACGGCCCCGCGTGCCGATCATCGCCCTGTCGCCGCTGGTCAACACCGCGCGCCGTCTGGCGCTGAGTTGGGGCACGAATTGCATCATCACCGATGGGCATGACCGGTTTAAACTGGCCGTGCTGAGCGCCGCGCGGGCCGCCTTGTCAGAGGGGTATGCCGGGCCGGAGGATCATATCGTCGTCACCGCCGGTGTGCCCTTTAACGTGCCGGGCAGCACCAATATTCTGCGCGTCGCGCCCTGTGACGAACGTTTGATTTACGCCTCCGATCCGGAGTAGCCTTTCCCCAGATAGGGGGATGTTGCGTGGACTCTGACTTGGCAATGGTGGTGGGCATCGTTCTGGCGGTGCTGTCGATCCCCTCGATCCTGTCTGCGGTGACCGACCGTCGGTCGCCGCGCGCCTCGGCCATCACGATCTTGATCGCGGGCGGGTTGATCGTCTTTGCGCTGCGCGAAAATCCGGGGCGCTATTCCTTTGAGAACCTGCCGGAGGTCTTCGTCTCGTTCGCGGCGGACTTCTTGCCCTGAGGGGCTGCGCGAAACCTCTTGCATCCCTGACCGACCGCGCCTATACGGCGCATCTTAGCCTGCACGACCGGCCTCAAGTGGCATGCCGAGTCGTGTTTATACCGAACTCAAAAGACGGAGACGGAAATGCCCAAGATGAAGACGAAATCGAGCGCCAAGAAGCGCTTCAAGGTCTCGGCGACCGGCAAGGTCATCGCCAGCCAAGCCGGCAAACAGCACGGCATGATCAAGCGGACCAACAAGTTCATCCGTAACGCACGCGGCACGACAACCCTGTCGGAAGCCGATGCAAAGATCGTCAAGGGCTTCATGCCCTACGCCCGCTGATTAAGGAGAGCCGAGATGTCCCGAGTTAAAGGTGGTACAGTCACCCACGCGCGTCACAAGAAGATCATCAAAGCCGCAAAAGGCTACTATGGTCGGCGCAAGAACGTATTCAAGGTCGCCACGCAGGCGGTCGACAAGGCCAACCAATATGCAACGCGTGACCGCAAGAATCGCAAGCGCAACTTCCGCGCCCTGTGGATCCAGCGGATCAACGCCGCCGTGCGCAGCCACGACGAGGCGCTGACATACAGCCGCTTCATCAACGGTCTGACGCTGGCCGGCATCGAAGTGGACCGCAAGGTTCTGGCCGATCTGGCCGTGCACGAGCCCGAAGCCTTCGGTGCGATCGTCAAGCAAGCGCAGGACGCGCTGGCGGCCTAAGCCGAGATTGCTTTGAATTTGCGAAAGCCCTGCCGGATGGTGGGGCTTTTTGCGTTTGGGGGATCTGCGTTTCGGGCCGTCGTGCGGGGCTTGCCATAATCTTGCCCCGATAATCCCTTGCCACGGCCTTGCCTGCTCCTCACCTCCATGGACAATCTGCCCCAACGACAGGTCACTGTGCAGCCTATCTGCACCGGTGCCGCAGCAATTGGCGCTGTTCGTCGGCAAGTTATTTATAAATGGTGGGGACGTTTATGCCCGGAATTGTGATCAATAGGTTGGACGAAGACCCCCATGAGACGGTCTATGGTATTCGCGACGATACCAGTTCGCGCGGCGTCGATCTTGAGGGCGCGCGGATCACGCTGACCTATGCCGATGGCTCGGTCGAGACACTCACTTGGCATGCGACGGATCCCTATACGAATGGCGCGGCGGTGGGCGAGGATACGCAGATGTCCTTCGGCTATGACTGGCACCATCTTGAGACGACCAAGCCGCTCGCCACGATGGAGATTGACCTTCAGCCCGCCAGTTCCGTTTTCGACACCACCACCACGGCGGACGACGATCCAAACGGCGGCTCGACCCCCACCTCGCTTGAGGGGTATCCCTTCCGCGTGGATTCCGGCTCGCGGGATTTGGCTGGCGATATAGAGGTGACCTACTCCGGCATCGTCAATCTGGCGGGCAGCCCGGCTGCGGGCGACCTTTTCACGACCATGACCGTCGATTTCTCAGACCTGCCCGAGGGCGGGTTATTGGGGAATCTGGCGTGGAAGTCCGACATCGACACGATGCACGAAGAGGGCGATCTGGTCTCGACCGGTGTGGCCTGTTTCGCGCGCGGCACGCTGATCACCACCGAGGCGGGCGATCTCCCGGTCGAGGCTTTGGCCCCCGGCGTGCGTGTGCTGACCCAAGGCCACGGCTATCAGGAACTCGTCGCGGCGCTGCGCCGTTCGGTCGGGGCAGGGGAGTTGGCGAAGAACCCCAAGCTCTACCCCATTCGGATCAGTGCCGGGGCCTTGGGCGCAGGGCTGCCGAAGCGTGATCTCATGGTCTCAAGACAGCATCGCATGGTCGCGCGTTCGGGCATCGTCAAGCGGATCTGCGGCGCGATGGCCGTGCTCGTCGCCGCGATCCGGTTGACCGAACTGCCGGGGGTGCATGTGGATGAGGGCGTCTCACAAGTGGAGTATTTCCACTTGGTCTTTGAAAAGCACCAGATCGTTTATGCCGAAGGCGCGCCGAGCGAGAGTTTTTTGCTGAATGCCGACACGGTGAAAACCCTCGGTCAGGCGCAGCGCGAGGAGTTCGCGACGCTCTTCCCCGCTTTGGTTGAGGGCAACGGCTTCGGCACCCCCGCGCATCAGATCCCCGCGGGGCCCGTGCAAAAGCGGTTGATCGCGAAGCACAAGAAAAATGGCCGCGCTCTGCTATCGGTTTAGGGTGTCGGGGTCATAGGGATTGTGGCTGGCGGCGGATAGATTGATCCCATCCTGTGCCGCGCGATGCGCAATCGCCTCTTCGCTGCGGTTCAGTTGCACCGCGATCACGCTGGTCGCCGTGCCCTCTGCCGCAAGGATGCGAAGCTGTTCGAGGTCTTCGGCGCTCCATGGGGCGCCGGTGCTGCGGTCATAATCTGCCATGTCGGAGGCTCCTTTCACGGGCAAAACACGGCGCGACCAGCGGCGGTTCCTCCCATGGGGAGAGGGGGCGCGGTCTTGCGTACCCACCTGCCGTCACTTCAAAAGCGCCAAAATCTCTTTCGCCGCTTCCTCGGAAGAGGCGGGGTTCTGGCCGGTGACCAGCTTGCCGTCGACCAGCACATAGGACGCCCAATCGTCGCCCTTGCTGTAGCCGCCGCCGTTTTTCTTCAGCATGTCTTCGACCAGGAAAGGCACCACATCGGTCAGGCCAACACCCTCTTCCTCGGTATTGGTGAAACCGGTGACGCGCTTGCCCGAGACCAGCGGCTTGCCGTCGGCTTGGGTGTTCTTGAACACGGCAGGCGCGTGGCAGACGGCGCCAACGGGGCGGCCCGTGGACCAGAAGGTTTCGATCAGGCGTTTGCTGTCGGCGTCATTCGCGAGATCCCACAGTGGGCCGTGGCCGCCGGGGTAGAAGATCGCATCGAAACCGTCCGCATCCACACCGCCCAGCACTTTGGTCGAGGCGAGCGCTTGTTGCGCGGCATCGTCGTCCTTGAAGCGGCGGGTGGCGTCGGTCTGCGCGTCTTCGCTGTCGCTGTTGGGGTCAAGCGGCGGCTGCCCGCCTTTGGGCGAGGCGAGGGTCACATCCGCGCCCGCGTCCTTGAAAACGTAATAGGGCGCGGCGAATTCTTCGAGCCAGAAACCGGTCTTGTTGCCGGTGTCGCCCAATTCGTCATGCGATGTCAGAACCATCAGGATTTTCATAGGTCTCTCCTTTCGGGGGAGGTTGGGCGCGCCGCTGGGGACAGGGCGCGTCAAGGGGATGCGGCCTAACGCTTTGCAGAGGTGGTGGTTCCGCCATGACGCCACAACCCCTACGGCTTGCATTCGAGGGGCGAGAGGGCTAGCAGGACGGGGTATTATTCCAAGGGCCTGTCATGGACGATCTGAAGCAAAAGTACCTGAGCCAAATCGCCAATGCTGGCGACGAATCCGCGCTGGAAGACATCCGGCTGGCCGCCGTGGGCAAAAAGGGCGAAGTCGCGCTGAAAATGCGCGAGCTTGGCAAGATGACCCCCGAAGAGCGGCAGGTCGCTGGCCCCGCGCTGAACGCGCTGAAGGATGAGATCAACTCGGCCCTCGCCGCCAAGAAGGCCGGCCTTGCCGATGCCGCGCTGGACGAGCGCCTGCGCAGCGAATGGCTCGACGTGACCCTGCCCGTGCGGCACCAGCGTCAAGGCAGCATCCACCCGGTGAGCCAGGTCACCGAGGAGCTGACCGCGATCTTTGCCGAGATGGGTTTCTCGGTCGCCGAAGGCCCGCGCATCGACACCGATTGGTACAACTTCGACGCGCTGAACATCCCCGGCCACCACCCCGCGCGGGCCGAGATGGACACCTTCTATATGCACCGGGCTGAGGGGGACGAACGCGCCCCCCATGTGCTGCGCACCCATACTTCCCCGGTGCAGATCCGCACGATGGAGGCCGAAGGCGCGCCGCTGCGCATCATCTGCCCCGGCGGCGTCTACCGTGCCGATTACGACCAGACCCACACGCCGATGTTCCATCAGGTCGAAGGTCTGGCGATCGACAAGGATATCTCGATGGCGAACCTCAAGTGGACGCTTGAGGAATTCTTCGCCGCGTTCTTCGAGATCGACGGCATCAAGACCCGCTTCCGCGCCTCGCACTTTCCGTTCACCGAGCCTTCGGCCGAGGTCGACATCCAGTGTTCTTGGGTCGACGGCCAGTTGCGCATCGGCGAGGGGGACGGTTGGTTGGAGGTGCTCGGCTCCGGCATGGTGCACCCCAAGGTGTTGCAGGCGGGCGGGATCGATCCGAACGAATGGCAGGGCTTTGCCTTTGGCATGGGGATCGACCGGATCGCGATGCTGAAATACGGTATTCCGGATTTGCGGGCGTTCTTTGATTCAGACCTGCGCTGGCTGCGGCACTACGGGTTCGCGAGCTTGGATCAGCCGAATTTGCATGGTGGGTTGTCGCGCTAAACTGCGCATGGAGCCTGCGACGACCGCCGTAAAAACATCAAAACGCACCGCGTGAGGCATGTCTGATATGAAACTCTTTCGACACGAGAACCGCGAGAACAACGCCCGATCTCGCGCGCTTTATGCGAAGTTCGAGATTGCCTACACGCTTATCGATTTCTGCGCGGCTGTCTGTTTCGTTGTCGGCTCCGTGCTGTTTTTCTTCGAAAGCACGCAGACCAGCGCGACATGGCTCTTTTTGATCGGGTCGATCTTCTTTGCGGCCAAGCCTTGTCTGCGGGTGGTCCGCGAAATCAAACTTTATCGGATGGGCGACATGGCCGATCTGGCCAAACGTTACGAGAATTAGGGAACGATCATGAAATTCACCCTCTCCTGGCTCAAGGACCATCTCGACACCACGGCGTCGATTGATGAGATCACCTATGCCCTGACCGACCTCGGCCTCGAAGTCGAAGGCGTCGAGAATCCGGCGGCGAAGCTGGCCGACTTTACCCTCGGCTATGTGCAATCCGCCGAGAAACACCCCGATGCCGACCGGCTGAACGTCTGTCAGGTCGAAACTGACGAAGGCGTCATGCAGATCATCTGCGGCGCGCCGAACGCGCGGGCGGGGATCACCGTCGTCGTGGCCAAGCCGGGCGTCTATGTGCCGGGGATCGACACGACCATCGGCGTCGGCAAGATCCGCGGCGTGGAGAGCTTCGGCATGATGGCCTCTGAGCGCGAGATGGAGCTAAGCGAAGAGCATGACGGCATCATTGAGCTGCCCTCGGGCAAGCCCGGTGACCGTTTCATTGACTGGCTGGCCGAGAATGACCCGGCGAAGGTCGACCCGGTGATCGAGATTGCCATCACTCCGAACCGGCCTGACGCGCTCGGCGTGCGCGGCATCGCACGCGACCTCGCCGCGCGGGGTCTGGGCAAGCTGAAGCCGCGCGATTGCGATGCGGTCGAGGGCAGCTTTGCCTCGCCGATCAGCGTCAGCATTGATGACGACACGCTGGACGGCTGCCCGGTGTTCTATGGCCGCTTGATTAAAGGCGTGAAGAACGGCCCCAGCCCGCAGTGGCTGCAGGACCGGCTCCGCGCCATCGGGCTGCGCCCGATCTCGTTCCTCGTGGACGTGACCAACTTCTTCACCTTCGACCGCAACCGCCCGCTGCATGTCTTCGACGCCGACAAGGTCGCGGGCAACCTGCGCGTGCACCGCGCCAAGGGCGGCGAGGAGATCGCCGCGCTCGATGAGAAGAGCTACACCCTGCAGGAGGGCCAGATGGCCATCTCCGACGACAGCGGCGTGGAAAGCATCGCGGGCATCATGGGCGGCGAGGCGACCGGCGTGACCGAGGAGACGGTGAACGTCTTTGTCGAGAGCGCCTATTGGGACCCGGTGCAGATCGCCTATACGGGCCGCGCGCTGAAGATCAACTCGGACGCGCGCTACCGGTTCGAGCGCGGTGTCGACCCGGCCTTCACCCCCGAGGGGCTTGAGCATGCCACGCGGATGATCCTTGATCACGCGGGCGGCGAGGCCTCCGAGGTCGTGGTCGCGGGGCAGGTGCCGGACACGTCGCGCGCCTACAAGCTCGATACCGCGCGGGTGCAGTCGCTGGTCGGCATGACGATCCCTGAGAGTGACCAGCGTGAGACGCTGACCGCGCTCGGCTTCCAGCTCGACGGCGATATGGCACAGGTGCCGAGCTGGCGCCCCGATGTGCAGGGCGAGGCCGATCTGGTCGAAGAGGTCGCGCGCATCGCCTCGCTGACGCAGCTCGAAGGCAAGCCCCTGCCACGTCTGACAACAGGCGTGCCGCGCCCGGTGCTTTCGCCCATGCAGCGCCGCGTGGTGACCGCCCGGCGCACGGCGGCGGCGCTCGGCTACAACGAATGCGTGAGCTACAGCTTCATCGACCAAGCCTCGGCGGCGCTCTTCGGGGGCGGCACCGATGCGACGCGGTTGGAGAACCCGATCTCCTCGGACATGAGCCACATGCGCCCCGACCTGCTGCCCGGCCTGCTGCAAGCTGCTGCCCGCAATCAGGCGCGCGGCTTTGCCGACATGGCGCTTTTTGAGGTTGGCCCCGCCTTCTCCGGCGGCGAGCCGGGCGAGGAGCAGGTCATTGTCTCCGGTCTTCTGGTGGGCCGCACCGGTCCGCGGGATGTGCATGGCGCGGCGCGCGCCGTGGATGTCTATGACGTGAAAGCCGATGCCGAAGCAGTGCTGGCCGCCATCGGCGCGCCCGCCAAGGTGCAGATCCTGCGCGGCGCTGATGAATGGTGGCACCCGGGTCGCCACGGCAAGATCTGCCTCGGCCCCAAGAAGGTGCTCGGTGTCTTCGGCGAGGTGCATCCGCGCGTTCTGGCGGCGATGGACGTGAAAGGCCCTGCGATGGCCTTCACCCTCTACCCCGCCGAGGTGCCGCTGCCGCGCAAATCCGGCGCCACGCGCCCAGCATTGCAGATCAGCGACCTGCAGGCGGTCGAGCGTGACTTCGCTTTTGTCGTCGATGCCGATGTCGAGGCGCTGGCGCTGGTCAATGCCGCTAAGGGCGCCGACAAGGCCCTGATCGAAGATGTCCGCGTTTTCGACGAGTTCATCGGCGGCAGCCTCGGCGAAGGCAAGAAATCCCTCGCCATCACCGTGCGCCTGCAACCCAGCGACAAGACGCTGAAAGACGCAGACATCGAAGCCGTGGGTGCTAAGGTGGTCGAAAAGGTGACCAAGGCCACCGGCGGCGTGCTGCGCGGCTGAACCAAGGAAGGACGGAAGCGATGAAAGTCTATCTCTCCGGTGAAATCCACACCGACTGGCGCGAACAGATCACCGAAGGGGCCAAGGGTCTCGACGTGACCTTTACCGCACCCGTCACCGACCACGCCGCCTCTGATGACTGCGGCGTGGCGATCCTCGGCGCGGAGGACGACAAGTTCTGGCACGACCGTAAGGGCGCGCAGATCAACGCGATCCGCACCCGCAAGGCGATTGCCGAGGCGGATGTCGTCGTGGTGCGTTTCGGCGACCAGTACAAGCAATGGAACGCGGCCTTCGACGCGGGCTATGCCGCCGCCCTTGGCAAATCGCTGATCATCCTGCACGGCCCCGACCACGCCCATGCGCTGAAAGAGGTCGACGCGGCGGCGCTGGCGGTGGCCTCCGAGCCTGCGCAGGTGGTCGAGATTCTGCGCTATGTCTTGACCGGTACGCTGCCGGGGTGACGCGGCAGCGGGGCTAGCCGCGTTAAAATTGAACATCTATCAAGGGTTTATACGCAAAACGATTCGGCAGCGAGGTGGACGCCGCTGCTTTGCGGGCTAAACCTTCACTAAGCTGGAGGTTCAGCAGCCCAGATCTGCCCCCCGAAAGGCAGGCCATATCCGACCCCCGCTGTCGTGCCATAGCTGCGCGGCGGGTTAACTTTGGAAGGAGAAGGTCCATTTTAGCCGACACGCCCGCAGAGCAGGACGAGCGTCTAGAGACGCTCTATTCCTATGATATTCTTGATACCGAAGCCGAAGCGGATTTCGACGATATCGTCGAGCTTGCGTCCAATATCTGCGAAACGCCCGTCTCTCTGATCAGTCTGGTTGATGAAAAGCGCCAATGGTTCAAGGCGCGCGTCGGGTTCGAGCCGCATGAGACGGCCCTTGATCAATCGGTCTGCTCTCATGCCATTCTTGACGAAGGCTATACCGAGATTGCGGATATGGGGGCGGATCCGCGCACCTCGGACAATCCGCTTTATGTTGGCGACCCTCGGGTGAAATTCTATGCCGGTGCCAATCTTGTCGCGCCGAACGGCCAGCCGATTGGCACGCTTTGCGTGCTGGATACCAAGCCGCGGACCTTGAACGATTTCCAGCGCCAAGCGCTGCAAACCCTGTCGCGCCATGTGATGATGCAGTTGGAATTGCGCAAGAAAATCCGCATCGAAGCGGCGCTGCGCGCCGAGATGGACCACCGGGTGAAGAACTCGTTCCAGACCATCGCCTCATTGCTGCGCATGGCGACACGCAAGGTGCAAGACCCAGACGCCAAGGATGTGCTGGCCCTTGTCGAGCGTCGTTTCGGCGCGGTGGCATCGCTGCACAGCGAATTGATGGGGCAGGGTGGCCGAAGCAAGGTGCAAACCACCTCCTACCTCGAACAGCTGAACAAGCTTCTCGCCGCCAGTGCGCCGGATCATGTCACCATCTTTTGTGCGGCTGAGCCGGGCGAGTTGCAGGCCGTGCAGGCCTCAGCCCTCGGCATGATCGTGAGCGAATTCGTGGCCAATTCGATCAAACACGCCTTCGCCGGGGACCGGGCAGGGGAGATCAAAATTTCCCTACGGCGGCAGGAGGGGGCCGAGGACTGGCTTTTGGAATGCCGTGACAATGGCTGCGGCCATGCCGGTGCCGTCTCGGGGGCCGATAGCACGGGGCTGGGGCGGATGTTAATGGCCACGGCAGCCGAGCAGTTGAACGGGCGTCTGACGACCGATTTCAGCTCAGAGGGCGCGCTTTTGCGGGTCTGTTTTCGGGATTGAACGGGCGCGGGCCGTAAAACGCGCGATTTACCGTAAAACTGTATTGACCGTTCTATGTGCCAGTCCGCACTATCGACCGTGATGGCGGGGTTATCGGCGCGCCTTAGAATAGGGACAGAACTGTGATTCAAGAATTCAAGGATTTCATCGCCAAGGGCAATGTCATGGACATGGCCGTTGGTATCATCATCGGCGCGGCCTTCACGGCGATCGTGTCGTCACTGGTAGCGGACCTGATCAACCCGATCATCGGGCTTTTCACCGGCGGGGTGGATTTTACCAATAACTATGCCGTGCTGTCGGGCGATGTGCCCGCGACCGCTTCGCTAGAGCAGGCGCGGGAGGCGGGGGCGTCGGTCTTTGCCTATGGCTCGTTCCTGATGGCCGTGATCAACTTTTTCATCATCGCCTTCGTGGTCTTCATCCTGGTGAAGATGGTGAACCGGGTGAAGGCGGCTGCGGAAAAGCCGGATGAGGTGGCACCAGAGGTCAAGACCGGCCCATCGCAGCTCGATGTATTGCTGGAAATTCGAGACGCTTTGAAGACGCGCTGAGCGCTGCTTTCGAAAAGGAAAGGCCCGCCAATCTGGCGGGCCTTTTGTTTGGCCGCTGACGTTCAGCCCGCGATGGCCTGATCCGCGGTGATGCTGTCGAGCCCAAGCGCTTCGCCCACGGCGGCATAGGTCAGCTTGCCCGCGTGGACGTTCAGCCCGGCCTTGAGGTGCGGGTCATCCGCGCAGGCCTGTTTCCAGCCCTTGTCGGCCAGTGCCAGCATGAAGGGCATGGTGGCGTTGCCAAGCGCGATGGTCGAGGTGCGCGCCACCGCGCCGGGCATATTGGCCACACAGTAATGCATGATGCCGTCGACCTCATAAACCGGGTCTTGGTGAGTCGTCGCCTTGGAAGTCTCGAAGCAGCCGCCTTGGTCGATGGCCACGTCGACCAGCGCCGCACCGGGTTTGAGTTCGGACAGTTGCGCGCGGCTGATCAGCTTGGGGGCCGCGGCCCCGGGTATCAGCACCGCGCCGATGATCATATCGGCCTCACGCGCCAGTTCGATGGTGTTGCCCGCGCTGGCATAGGCGGTTTTGAAGGTGCCGCCATAGATGTCATCGAGATAGCGCATCCGGGGCAGGGACCGGTCGAGCACGGTCACATCCGCGCCCATGCCCGCGGCGATGCGGGCCGCATGGGTGCCGACGACGCCGCCGCCGATGACCATAACCTTAGCTGGGCCGACACCGGGCACGCCGCCCATCAACACGCCGCGCCCGCCATTGGCCTTTTGCAGCGTCCATGCTCCGACCTGCGGGGCCAAACGGCCCGCGACCTCGGACATTGGGGCCAGAAGGGGCAGGCCGCCATTGCGGTCGGTCACGGTTTCATAGGCAATCGCCGTACAGCCCGAGGCCAGCAGTTCGTGGGTTTGATCCGGGTCGGGCGCGAGGTGCAGATAGGTAAAGAGCAATTGCCCTTCGCGCAGCATCTTGCGTTCGCCCGCCTGCGGCTCCTTCACCTTGACGATCATGTCGGCTGTGGCAAAGATCTCCTCGGCCGTGTCGATGATGGTGGCGCCTGCGGCGGAGTAGTCCGCGTCTTCGAAGCCCGCGCCGACCCCGGCCCCCGCCTGCACGATAACCTCATGCCCATGGGCGATGGCTTCTTGTGCGGCATTGGGCGTCAGGCCGACGCGGAATTCCTGCGGTTTGATTTCTGTCGGGCATCCGATTTTCATGGGGGTTCCTCCTCCTCCGTAGTGGGACAGGATTATCATATCCGCTGTGCATATCGCTGCGAAATTGGGGTCGCCAAGGGGCGCATCCTTCGAATATAATCGCGCTGGATTGCTTCCTCACGCGAAAGTATTGCGCATATGGCCTTGGATGAGATTGATCGGCGTGTTCTGCGGGCTTTGCAGCGCAATGGGCGGATGTCCAATGCCGAACTGTCAGAGGTGGTGCATCTGTCGCCTTCGGCCTGTCATCGCCGTGTACAGCGGTTGGAGAAGGAAGGGTATATCCGCGACTATGTGGCCCTCTTGGACCCGCGGAAGTTGGATATGCCGACGACGGTCTTTGTGGAGATCACTTTGCAGGCGCAGGCCGAAGAGGTGTTGGAGGCCTTCGAGAAGTCGGTCTCGCGCATTCCCGACGTGTTGGAGTGTCACCTGATGGCCGGGACGGCGGATTACCTGTTGAAGATCGTGGCCGAGAATACGGAAGATTTCGCCCGTATTCACCGCCAGCATTTGGCGCGGCTGCCGGGGGTGGCACAGATGCAGTCGAGTTTTGCGCTCAGGACGGTGTGCAAGACCACCGCGCTGCCGGTGTAGTTGGATAGCCCGGAATCAAAGCCGAAGGCGGCCGGGCAGCGCCAGACCGCCCGGACGGGCTGGCGCTTTTGCTGAGGTCGTGCCGTCCTGAGGTATTTCTCAAGCGCAGCTACCATAAACTGCCTAATTGAAGGGATTTCGAGCGCCATTCCGCGGTCTGGCGCTGCCCGGCTCCGCTGCGCTCCCCCACAAAACAAAACCCCCGCTGCCATGGGCACCGGGGGTTCTATATCTGTCGCGTGTCGCGGGGATGATTTACATCATACCTTCGCGTTGCGCTTTTTTGCGTGCCAGTTTACGGGCACGGCGGATCGCTTCAGCTTTCTCGCGCGCTTTTTTCTCGGACGGTTTCTCGAAATGTTGCTTGAGCTTCATTTCACGGAAAACGCCTTCGCGCTGGAGCTTTTTCTTCAGAGCCCGGAGGGCCTGATCGACGTTGTTGTCGCGAACACTAACCTGCATGTGGTTGTCACCACCTTTCTAGGATAAAGTTGCAAGGAATTGCAGGAAATGGGCCTATAACAGCCTATATCACGTTTGTCCACCCCATCACGCCCCGATAGGAGCCCGCCATGACACCGCCCAAGGCCGACCCAAAGGACCAATTGCTGGATGCCGCATTGATGCATGTGCCGTTTGACGGCTGGTCGCCCGCGACCTTCAACGCCGCGATCAAGGACAGCGGTCTGGACCCGGCGCTGGCCCGTGCGGTCTGCCCGCGCGGGGCCGTCGATCTGGCGGTCGCCTATCACCGGCGCGGCGATGCCAAGATGGTCGAAGGCTTGGCGCAGGCCGATCTGTCAGCGCTGCGGTTCAGGGACCGTATCGCCAAGGCGGTGCGCCTGCGGCTGGAAGCCGGGGATCGTGAGGCGATCCGCCGGGGCAGCACGCTTTTCGCCCTGCCGCATCACGCCCCCGAAGGGGCCGGGCTGATCTGGGAGACCAGCGATAAGATTTGGACCGCGCTTGGCGATACCTCGGAGGATGTGAATTGGTATAGCAAACGGGCCACGCTGTCGGGGGTCTATTCGGCCACGCTGCTTTATTGGCTGGGGGATGCCAGTGAGGGGCATCAGGCGACATGGTCGTTCCTCGACCGGCGCATTGACGATGTGATGCAGATCGAAAAGCTGAAATCACATGTGCGCGAAAGCCCGACGCTGAGCCGTCTGATGGCTGGGCCGAACTGGCTGTTGAGCCATATCAAGGCCCCGCGCGGGCAAGGTGACCCCGATCTGCCGGGCCGTTGGACGCCGCCAAGCTGAGGCGCGCTGCGGGCTTCCCCGCCCGCGCGGCAGGTGGTAGGGCGGGGCACCCGGTTTTACCACAGGCGCCCGATGACCAATCCGACCCTTCCGCTCATCGTTATTGACAGCATCAGATACACCCCCGGGGGCACGCCGGTGCTGCGGGGCGTGAGCCTGAGCTCCGATGCCGCGCGGATCGGCGTCGTGGGCCGCAACGGCTCGGGCAAGACCTCTTTCGCGCGGGTTCTGTCGGGGCTGGTGGCCGCCGATGAGGGGCAGGTGCGGATTGCCGGGGTCGATGTGGCCCACGACCGCCGCCGCGCGATCGGGGCGGTGGGCATCCTGTTTCAGAACCCGGACCATCAGATCATCTTTCCCACCGTGGAAGAGGAAATCGCCTTTGGCCTGCGGCAGATGGGCCAATCCAAGGCCGAGGCCGCGCGGGGCGTGGCGGCGATCCTTGGTCAATTCGACAAGCGCCATTGGGCGCAGGCGTCGATTCACCAACTCTCCCAAGGGCAGCGGCAGTTGGTTTGCCTGATGGCGGTCTTGGCGATGCAGCCACGGGTGGTGGTGTTGGACGAACCCTTTGCCGGGCTCGACATCCCCACGCGGTTGCACCTCGAACGGGTTTTGGCGGGACTGGAGCTGACGCTGGTCCATATCACCCACGATCCGGCGGCGGTGGCGGCATACGATCACGTTCTCTGGCTAGAGCGCGGCGAGGTCGTCCAGCAAGGCAGCGCCCGCCCGGTGCTGCGCGCCTTTGAGACGCGGATGAAGGAATTGGGGGCGAGCGATGATCTCTCTGACCTCGCCGGTTGAGACCCGCGCCCATGGCTGGCCCGCCGGGGCCAAGCTGGGGGTGCTCTGCCTGGCCACGCTGCTGCTCTTCGGGGTGGAGGAGCCGGTTTGGCAAATCCTCTTCTGTGCCGGGATGCTGCTGCTCTATGCCCTGCCGGGGCGGGCCTTCCTGCGGGCCGGCTTGGGGCGTCTGTGGATGCTTTGGCCTTTTGTCGGGCTGATCCTGCTGTGGCATGTCTTGACCGACGATGCGGAGGCGGGGCTTGTGATCGCGCTGCGGATGGTCACCGCCGTGGGGCTTGCGAACCTCGTCACCATGACCACGAAGCTCAGCGATATGATGGGGGTGGTGCATTGGCTCGCCGCCCCGCTGCGCCGTTTCGGGCTGCGTACGCGCAGCCTTGAGTTGGCCGTGGCGCTGGTGGTGCGTTTCACCCCCGTACTGGCGGCCAAGGGGCAGATGCTGTCGCTGGCGTGGCGGGCGCGGTCGCGCAGGCGGGCGGGCTGGCGCGTGGTGATACCCTTCACGGTTCTGGCCATCGATGACGCCGAACATGTGGCCGAGGCGCTGCGCGCGCGGGGCGGTCTGTAATGCTTGACCGGGGCAGGGGGGTGGCCTAGGCAATGGAAAATTCAACCCAAGGATCCTTCCAATGGAACGCAATCTGACCATGATCGCCCTCTTTGCCGCGTTGATCGCGGCGCTGGGCCTGATTCCGAAATTCACGCTTGGCTTCGGCGTGCCGATCACGGCGCAGTCGCTGGGTGTCATGCTCTGCGGCACGGTGCTGGGCGCATGGCGCGGTGGCCTTGCGGCGCTTTTGTTCGTGGCGCTGGTGGCGCTGGGTCTGCCGCTTCTGGCCGGGGGCCGTGGCGGTCTGGGCGTCTTTGCTTCGCCGACTGTGGGTTTCCTCGTCGGCTTCCCGATCGGGGCTTTCGTGACCGGCTTTATCATGGACCAGTGGCGCAGTGCCCCGGTGGGTCTCGCGGCTGGGGTGTCGGCGGTCCCGGGCGGCATCCTCGTGGTCTATGCCTTCGGCATCTTCGGCATGATGATGACGCTGAACAAAACGCTGGTCGAGGCGACCCTGCTGGTCCAAGCCTTCATCCCCGGTGACCTGATCAAAGCCGTGCTGGCGGGGTTCATCACCTCCGGTCTGGCCAAAGCGCGCCCGGCAAGCCTGCTGTCGCGCAGCTAAACGATTGGCCCGCTCCTCAAGGGGCGGGCCGCTACAGCCGCATCAGCGCGGCAGAGCCGATCCCCCCGGCGGCGGCAATCGCCGCCAAGCCGGTGCCCGATCCCCGCGCCACCAATTCATGCCAAAGCCGCACCGCATTGATCGCGCCTGATGCGCCAATCGGATGCCCGCGCGCCAAAGCGCCGCCGCCCCTGTTGACGATCCGCGGCGCGATCCCCGCGCCGGTGACGCAGGCGATGGCCTGCACGGCATAGGCCTCCATGATCTCGGCGCGGTGCAGGTCGTTGGCTTTCAATCCGCTTTGACGAAAGACTTCTCCGATGGCCACCAATGGGGCCAGTCCTGGCTCTTCGGGGCGGCTGCCCTTCGTCGCCGCTGAGATAAGTTCTACTTTCGGCGCGGCGAGGTCCGCCGCCACCCGTTCTGACACGACGACGCAAAAGGCGGCGGCATCGGCGGCGACGGCGGCATTGGCAGCGGTGATGTCGCCGGAAAGCACCTTGGCCCGGCTGCATAGCGCGGGGGTGAGGCGGCGGGTGAAGGCCTCGGTTGAGACGCCTGCGAGCGGCACCAGTTCCGCTTCGGTTGGGGGCTGTGCGCGGGCCTTCGCATGGCTTTCCACGGCCCAGTCATCCTGTTCTGCGCGGGAAATGCCTTGGGACCGACCAAGCGCCGCGGCGGCCTCCGCCATGTCGGGGTCGCGGTCGGGCCATGGGGTGAAGGGCGCTTGGGCATAGGCCTCAGCCGGGCGGCCATCGGCGAAAGTGCGGTAGCGCAGCGGCTGGCGAGAGTAGCTTTCGGCCCCGCCCGCCACGACGATATCGGCGGCCCCGGAAAGGACCATCTGCCGCGCCAGCGCCAGCGCATCCAATCCCCCCGCGCATTGCCGGTCGATGCTAAGCCCCGCCACCTGTTCGGGCAGCCCCGCGGCCAAAGCGATGCTGCGCGCGGGGTTGCCGCCGGGGCCGAGGGCGGTGCTGCAAATCACCTCGTCGACCTGCGCAGGGTCCAGCCCCGCGCGGCTAAGGGCAGCAGAAAGGACCGGCGCGGCAAGCTCGGGCAGGGAAAGATGCGCCAGCGCCCCGCCGCGCGGGGCGACCGGGCTGCGGCAGGCCGAGACGATATAGGCGCGGGTCACCTTTGGCCCTCCACCCAATCCGAGAGGCCGCGCAGGTCGGGCTTGCCCGAGGGCAGCAGGGGCAGGTCGGGGCAGAAGTAGACGCGCCGGGGGGAGGTGAGGGGCCCGAGCGTCGCGCGGCAATGGGCAATGATCTCTTCGGCGGGCGGCTCTCCTGCCGGGGCTTCGACCACCGCGACCAGATGCTGCCCTCGCAGCGCATCGTTTCGGGGCAGAACCGCGCAGGGCAGACCGGTTTGGACGCTGATCACGGCCTCCACCGTTTCGGGGAAAACCATCTGGTCGGCGATCTGCACCATGCGCTGCCGCCGCCCCTTGATCCAGAGGTTGCCCTTGGCATCCAGCGCCCCCATCTCCCCCACGGTCACGAAGCCCTCCTGCCAGCGGGTCTCTTCGCTGTGGCCGAGGGCGTAGCCATCGAAGAGGTAGGGGCTGCGCACCCAGATCTCACCAACATCAGTTGTGGGTTCACCCTCAGCATTCATCAGACGCAGCTCGACACTGGGGTAGGGGCGGCCCACCGCGCCTTCGGGCGTATTGGCATCGGCCAGCGTGATAAAGCTCGTCTCTGCCGCGCCGTAGAAAACATGCACCGCCGCTCGGGGGCAGAGCCGCCCCACCGCCGCCCGGGTCGCCGGATCGAGCGCGCCACCGCCGCAAAGGACCAAGCGCAGCGATGGCAGCGGGGCGGCGGCAGCGCGGGCAAGCAGGCGCAGCTGGGTCGGCGTGGCGTAGAGGATCGTCGCTTCAGCCTCGGCGATCCGCTCTGCCTGCCGCCGGGGGGCGTGATCCGCCAGCACATGCGCGTCGAGGCCAAGATGCAGCGCTTCCAGCACCGCATAGAGCGATAGGGAATGGCTGAGCTGCCCCAACACGGCGACGCTGTCGCGGGGGGTAAGGGCGAAACGGTCAGCATTGACCTCAAAACTGGCGATCCAAGAGGCTTGGCTGCGTCGGACCGCCTTGGGCCGCCCCGACGCGCCGCCGGTCAGGGTGAGAAAGGCCGCGGGCGGGCAGGAGATGTCATCGGGCAGGGGCCAGTCGCTGAGGCAAAAGGGGGCCTGCTGGGTGATCGCTGTGGTTAGGGCGGCCAGCGCGTCGAAGGCCGGAGTGGCGGGCAGGGTGCGGAAGCTGTCGTGCTGGCCTTCGGGTGCGCGGGGCAGTTCCTGTTCCCCTGCATAAAGCCGTGCGGCCTCATGCCATTTGAACCTGCCTTGCCCGCGCATCCGCCTCTCCCTCCTCCGTCGGGTCTCAAATTCCGGGTGCACGCCCCGGGGCCGCCCGTTAGGCTGCGGCGAAACCAGACCCGAGGATACTTCAGACATGACAGAGACCATGCGTGCAATCGAAATCACCGAACCCGGCGGTCCGGACGTTCTGCAAGGCACCACCCGCCCGCGGCCCCAGCCGAAACACGGTCAGGTCATCATCAAGGTCGCCTATGCCGGGGTGAACCGCCCCGATGCGCTGCAACGCGCGGGCCGCTACGCGCCGCCCGCCACCGCCAGCGATCTGCCGGGGTTGGAGGCCTCGGGCGAGGTGGTCGAAGTCGGGCCGGGGGTGACGACGCTGGCCCCGGGCGATTTGGTCTGCGCCCTGCTGCCCGGCGGCGGCTATGCCGAATATGTCGCCACCCCCGCGGCGCATTGCCTGCCCATTCCCGAAGGCATGGGGCTGAAAGAGGCCGCCTGCCTGCCTGAGACCTTCTTTACCGTCTGGTCGAACCTTTTTATGCGCGGTGGGCTGAAGGCCGGGGAGAAAGTGCTGATCCACGGCGGCTCTTCCGGGATCGGCACCACGGCGATCCAACTGGCGCGCATCTTGGGCGGGCGGGTTTTCGTGACCGCGGGCACCGATAGCAAATGCGCGGCCTGTATGAAGCTGGGGGCCGAGGTGGCGATCAACTACCGGGATACGGATTTCGTCGATGTCGTGCAGGCCGAGGGCGGCGCGGATGTGATCCTCGACATGGTGGGCGGCAGCTATATTAACCGCAACCTCAAGGCTTTGGCCGAGGACGGCAGGCTGGTGCAAATCGCGTTTCTGCAAGGGGCCAAGCAAGAGGTGAACTTCGTCACGCTGATGACCCGCCGCCTGACCATGACCGGATCGACCCTGCGCCCACAGAGCGATTTGGCCAAGGCGCGGATTGCAGAGGAGCTTTTGCAGAATGTCTGGCCCCTGTTGGAGCAGGGCCGCGTCGCGCCGGTGATGGACAGCACCTATGACCTGTCCGAGGCGAATGACGCGCACCGCCGGATGGAAGCCAGCGGCCATATCGGCAAGATCGTCCTGAAGGTGGGCGGTGAACTGCAAGGCGGAGAAGATCAGTAAAACTTGAGACAGTAACGGATTGTTAACCAGTAATTCGTTTACTGGAGGCACGGGTGGCCGGGACGCTGACCACCCGTGTTGGAGAGAGAGCCGAAAGGCATTGAATGCGGGGGAGGAAATTACGCCTCTCCCGCTTTCGCCAGACTATAGGCCCGGATGGGTCTAGCGCAGAGGGGTGAACAGCGCGTTATCAAGCGTGCAGTCCCGCCGAACGTCCGGCCCGCAGGGGATGAACTCAAGCTCGCGGGACAGGCAGATGCGCGCCTCTTGGATGTGCCCTTGCTTGCAGGTGATGGTGATCCCCCGCGCGGTCAGGTCCGGGTTCGCTTTGAGGAAGGCCTCTTCCACCACCGCGGCGGGGAGGGACACGGTACGGTCGAGCTTGCGAAAGACCTCGGGGCGCTTGATGCGGGCGTAGGCCTCCCGCGAGAGGGCGAAGTAATCCGCCGGGTCCAACCCGCTGCAAGATCCGTGTTTCTTCCACTGGTGCCATGCCAAGCCACCGGTGCCCATGATATCGGCCATCGCCCCGGTCTGGGCACGGCTGGGCGGGCGGCGGCCGCTTTGGCAATAGGACGGGTATCCCCGTGTAAACTGGGGCCAGAGGCCATGCAGGGTCCAGCCGTGGTCTTTCGCGGCGTCGCATTGCGGAGATTGCCGCGCATCGCCGGTCAATTCGCACCAATTGGGCGACCATGACAGGGACATGACGTAGTAATAGAATTCGCCCGAACGCGCCCCTTCGGCCAGCGTGGCGGTGGGGGCGATCAGCCCGAGGATCAGCAGACAGGCGCGCAGTGGCCGCATTGGGTCTTCCCTTATGACGTTTGAGCCAGTATACAGCCGCCAACTTCCCCGACAATGGAGACCGTTCTGCTCAGCAGGACAGCCTTTCAGGCGACGGGAAAATTGCGTTTTTAGGAGAGTGACATGGCAAAACCGATTATGGCCAAAGCCACCGCCGTTTGGCTCGTGGACAACACCACCATCAGCTTCAAGCAGATCGCCGATTTCGTCGGCATGCATGAACTCGAAGTGCAGGGCATCGCCGATGGCGACGTGGCGCAGGGGGTGAAGGGTTTTGATCCGGTTGCCAACAACCAGCTGACCCAAGAAGAGATCGACGCGGCGCAGGACAATCCGCTGCACAAGCTGAAGCTCAAGTTCAACGCCGCCGCCGAAGGCGAAGAGAAACGCCGCGGCCCGCGCTACACCCCGCTCAGCAAACGTCAGGACCGCCCGGCGTCGATCCTGTGGCTGGTCAAGTTCCACCCCGAACTGTCCGACGGTCAGGTCAGCAAGCTGGTGGGCACCACCAAGCCGACGATCCAAGCGATTCGCGAGCGGACGCATTGGAACATCGCCAACATCCAACCGATCGACCCGGTCGCGCTGGGCCTGTGCAAACAGTCCGAGCTTGATGCCGCCGTGCAAAAGGCTGCCGCGAAAAAGGCCGCCGCGGGCGAGGTGATGAACGACGACGAGCGCCGCAAGCTGGTCTCGACCGAGCAGAGCCTCGGCATGGACAGCGAGCCGAAAATCCCTACGGCCATCGAAGGGCTGGAAACCTTCACCCTCTCCGGCAACAGCGCGGATGACGAAGAGGAAGAAGATCACTCCAAGGGCGATTACTCCGACGCCGACAGCTTCTTCTCGCTGCCCGACAGCACCGATGAAGACGACGAGGACGAAGACAAGGCCAAGGGCTAAGCCCCCTAGGGGCGGTGTGGCGAAAGGAACTTTCGCCGTAAAGATGTGTTAGAATGACAGGGCGTCGGTTTCTCCGGCGCCCTGTTTTGTTTTGTAAAAAAGGCGCATCGCGCCGGGGGATGGAATTGGAAACGGCATTGGACTGGATGATCTGGGGACTGGCGGGGCTGCTGATACTGTGCAGCCTGCTGCCGCTGAGCAAGCTGCCCTTCGGGGCGATCCGCGGGCTGGCCTTCCCTCGGGAGCAGTTTCTTGCTTTGGCGCTGTTGCTCGCAATTGCGTTCGCTGTCTCGGAAGGGGTGACGACACCCTCTGGCATGGCCGGGATCGCGCTGATGCTGGGCGTGGCCGCGCTTCATGCGCTCTATATCACCAAATTCACGCCGCTTTGGCGCAAACAATCCTTGGCTGCCTCGCCCGAGTTGCGCCGCGCAACGGACCGCCATTTCAGCCTGCTGGCGGCCAATGTCAAAAAGTCCAACCGCGATTATGGCAAGCTGATCGCTGTGGCAGAGGCGCGGGTGCCGGATATCTTCATGGCGATCGAGGTCGATCAGGCGTGGATCGACGCGCTGGATGATGGACTGGGCAAGAACTACGAACACCGCGTCGACGTGCCGCTCGACAATGGCTACGGGCTTTGCGTCATGTCGAAACTACCACTCTCGGAGGTCGAGGTGCGTGAGCTGGTCACCGAGGAGGTGCCGTCGATCCGCGCACGGGTGCATTTGCCTATAGGGGAGGATTTTCGCCTCTATGTCGTGCACCCCGAACCGCCCGTGATCGAACATGATACAAAGGGGCGCGACAGTGAGATCGCTTTGGTCGGCATCGAGGCCGAGAAAGATCCGCTGCCTGCCGTTGTCTCGGGTGATCTCAACGATGTGGCTTGGTCCACCACGACCCGACGCTTCCAGCGGCTCTCTGGCCTGTTGGACCCGCGCGTCGGGCGCGGCATGTACAACACCTTCAGCGCGACGATGCCGTGGATGCGCTGGCCCTTGGATCACCTTTTCCATGACCCGCAGTTCCGTCTGCTTGAGATGGACCGCTTGGATAAGATCGGATCGGATCACTTCCCCATGTGGTTCGTGCTCGCCTTGGCCGAGACCGAAGCCGCCGAGAGTGACCCTGAGGTGACCGATCCCGAAGAGGAACAACAGACCAAAGAAATGATCAAAGAAGAACGTAAAAGAGACCGCGAACCAATCGGCAGCGATTGGGAAGACGAGGAAAACTAACAAATTGCCATGGGGGCAATTTTACCCCTTGTACGAATCCAAAAACGGCGTATGTGGCGCGTTACAGACGCCAACGCACGCGCCTCTGGCCGGTCAGTTCCCACTCTGACTGACCCGCGTTTATGTAGCGACGGTAACGTCTCTTGAAACGACACGCGGGGAACCAGCCCCACCTGCTCTTTGGAGATGACCATGAATGCTACAGTCACCGGCGCCCTGCGCGCCGCACCGTCCTTTCACGCCGACCCGGCTGCGGCATATATCGCCGCCAACAGCTTTGACAAGCCCACGCTGGTGATCAGCCGTGACCGTGTGGCCGCGCAATATGACGCGCTGCACAAGGGCTTGGGCGACGCGCATATCCACTACGCGGTCAAGGCGAACCCGGCGCCGGAGATCATTCGTCTGCTGGTCAAGAAAGGCTCCGGCTTCGACGCGGCTTCGCGGGCCGAGATCGAACTGTGCCTGAGCCAAGGGGCGAAGCCCGAAAACATCTCTTTCGGCAACACCATCAAACGCGCTTCGGACATCGCCTTCGCCCATTCGGCGGGGGTGACCCTGTTCGCAGCCGACAGCGAAGCGGAGCTCGATAAGATCGCCGCCCATGCGCCCGGCGCGCGGGTCTACCTGCGCTTGATCGTTGAAAACTCCATGGCCGACTGGCCGCTCAGCCGGAAGTTCGGCTGTGCCGGTTCGGCGCTGCCCGCGCTTCTGAACCATGCGGTTGCCGTGGGTCTTGTGCCCTTCGGCCTGTCCTTTCACGTCGGCTCTCAGACCCGCAAAGCGGAGTTCTGGAACCCGGTGCTGGATCAGGTGGCCCCCCTGTGGCACGCCGCCCGCGCGGATGGCCATGACCTGCAACTGCTGAACCTCGGCGGCGGTTTCCCCGCGTTCTACGGCGAAAACATCGAAGCGCCGCGCGCCTATGCCGCGGCCGTGATGCGCGCTGTCAAAGCCCGCTTTGGCGACGTGCCGCAGGTCATGGCAGAGCCGGGCCGTGGTCTGGTGGCCGAAGCCGGGCATATCGCCGCCGAAGTCATGCTGGTCAGCCGTAAATCCGCGGACGATCTGCACCGCTGGGTCTATCTGGATATCGGTCGTTTCTCGGGTCTGGCCGAAACCGAGGGCGAAGCGATTCGCTATCAGATCGTCACACCGCATGACGGGGAAGAGACCGGACCCTGCGTTCTGGCCGGCCCGTCCTGCGATTCGGCGGATATTCTCTACGAAAAACGCCCGATCCACCTGCCTTTGGCCCTGCGCGATGGCGATAAAGTGATGATTCGTGCTTGCGGAGCCTACACAAGCTCTTACAGTTCGGTTGGGTTCAATGGATTTCCGCCGCTTGATGTGATCGTGCTCTGACAGCACGATCTGCGTCGCCCCGGAAAAGGGCCGTCTGCTTTGGGAGGAGCGGGCGGCCCGCTTTGATTCTGGGGGTGTTTAAAGCGACTTGCGCGCCCGCATCGCGGCGGTGATCGTCCCGTCGTCGAGGTAATCCAACTCCCCGCCGATCGGCACACCTTGGGCGAGCGACGTCAGCCGCACGCGGCCCTCCAATTGATCCGCGATGTAATGTGCCGTGGTCTGCCCGTCGATCGTGGCGTTGAGCGCGAGGATCACCTCGGTCACCCCTTCGGTATCGATCCGATCCACAAGGCGCGGGATGCGCAATTCCTGCGGGCCAATGGCGTCAAGCGCCGAGAGCGTGCCGCCCAGCACATGATAGCGCCCTTTGAACACGCCGGAGCGTTCCATCGCCCAGAGGTCGGCCACGTCTTCGACCACGCAAAGCTCTCCGTTCGCGCGTTTTTCCGAGGTGCAGATGTCGCAGATGTCGGCGGTGCCGACGTTGCCGCAGTTCAGACATTCGCGTGCCGTGGCGGCGACGGTCTGCATCAGGTCGGACAGGGGCGTCAGCAAAAGCGCGCGTTTGCGGATCAGGTGCAGCACCGCCCGCCGGGCCGAGCGGGGGCCAAGGCCGGGCAGTTTCGCCACCAGCTCGATCAGGGCGTCAATATCGCGGGTAGAGCTCAAGAATGGCACCTATGGGCGTTGAAAGAGGGGCGGGACCGGCCCGCCCCACCGGGATCAGAAGGGCAGTTTCATGCCCGCGGGAAGGCCCATGCCTTCGGTCAGCTTGCTCATCTCGGCCTGTGCACGTTCCGAGGCTTTGCTCTGCGCATCCTTGATGGCGGCGAGGATCAGGTCTTCGACCACTTCCTTCTCGTCTTTGTTGAAGATCGACGGGTCGATATCGAGGCCCTTCAATTCACCCTTGGCGCTACAGGTCGCTTTAACGAGGCCCGCACCGGATTCACCTTCGACGGTGATGTTGTGCATCTCCTCTTGCAGTTCGGCCATCTTGCCCTGCATTTCCTGCGCTTTTTTCATCATCCCGGCCATATCGCCGAGGCCGCCTAATCCCTTGAGCATCTGGGTCTCCTTGTTGCGTTGTCGTTTATATGTGGCGCGGGGGCCGGGGGATCAACCGTCCTCGAACGGATCCCATTCGTCTTCGACTTCGGGCAGCGCCTCTGCCGTGGCGGCGGCGGCGATGTCTTCTGGGGTGCGGATCGCGGTGATCCGGGCCTTGGGAAACTGCGCCAGCACCGCCTGCATCATCGGGTGGTCCTCGGCCTGTTTTTTCAGCGCCAGTTCACGCGCATCGCGGACCTGCGCGATGGTCTCGGCCCCGCCCTCGTTGACCAGCGAGACGGCCCAGCGGTTGCCGGTCCAGAGTTGCAGTTTCTGCCCCAGCCGCTGCGCCATATCGCGCGGCGCGTCGTCGGTGGGGACAAACTCGATGCGGCCCGGCTGGTAGGCGGCAAGTTGCACGCAGGTTTCCACCTCAACCAGCAGCTTCACGTCGCGGTTCACGCGGATCAACTCGACGACATGTTCGAATGTCGGAAAGCGGGCCAGCGCAGCGTTGAGGTCTTGCGCCAGTGCCGTGGTCTGCCCTTGCGGGCCGGGGTTGGAGGCCATGCGCTGCTGCGCCTGTTGCACGGCCTGCGCGCCGGTGTTGCCCTGCGCGGCACCATTGCCACCGCCGCCCCCGCCGCCAACGGGGCCGGGGGGCGGGGGCGGGCTGCTGTTTTGCAGCTTGCGGACCAGTTCCTCGGGCGAGGGCAGATCGGCCACATGGGTGAGGCGGATCACGGCCATTTCGGCGGCCATCATCGCGTTGGGCGCGGCTGCGACCTCGTCCAGCGCCTTCAGCAGCATCTGCCAGAGCCGCGTCAGCACCCGCATCGGCAGGGTCTCGGCCATCTGCTGGCCGCGGGCACGTTCCTCAGGGGCGATGGTGGGATCTTCGGCGGCATCGGGCGTGATCTTCACGACCGAGACCCAATGGGTGATCTCGGCCAGATCGCGCAGCACCGCCATCGGGTCGGCCCCATCGGCATATTGCGCCGAAAGCTCGGTCAGCGCGGCGCCTGCATCGCCGCGCAGCACCATGTCAAAAAGGTCCAGCACCCGGCCCCGGTCGGCCAGCCCCAGCATGGCGCGCACCTGTTCGGCCCCGGTCTCGCCCGCGCCGTGGCTGATCGCTTGGTCCAGCAGCGAGGTGGCGTCGCGGGCCGAGCCTTCGGCGGCGCGGGTGATCAGCGCGAGGGCGTCATCGGTGATCTCGGCACTCTCGGCGGTGGCGATCTTGCGCAGCAGGGCGATCATCACCTCGGGCTCAATCCGGCGCAGGTCGAAACGCTGGCAGCGCGAAAGCACCGTCACCGGCACCTTGCGGATCTCGGTGGTGGCGAAGATGAATTTGACGTGTTCCGGCGGCTCTTCCAGCGTCTTGAGAAGCGCGTTGAACGCTCCGGTCGAGAGCATGTGCACTTCGTCGATGATATAGACTTTGTACCGGGCCGAGGCGGCGCGATAATGCACCGAGTCGATGATCTCGCGGATGTTGGCGACGCCGGTGTTTGAGGCTGCGTCCATCTCCATCACGTCGACATGGCGGCCTTCCATGATGGCGGTGCAATGTTCGCAAACGCCGCAGGGGTCGGTCGTCGGCCCACCGTTGCCGTCCGGCCCGATGCAGTTCATCCCCTTGGCGATGATCCGCGCCGTGGTCGTCTTGCCGGTGCCGCGAATGCCCGTCATCACAAAAGCCTGCGCGATCCGGTCGGCGGCGAAGGCGTTCTTCAGCGTGCGCACCATGGCGTCTTGGCCAACGAGATCGGCAAAGGTTTCGGGCCGGTATTTGCGGGCCAGAACGCGGTAGGCGGATGTATCTGTCATGGTGCCCCAGATCGGATTCGGTCAAGGCCGTAAACTATGCGCTCCGCGCCGTGGCGTCTACCGTGCTTGCGGAAAGCTCAGAGCATCCAGAGGATCGCGCCGACCCCGGCTGAGGCAAAGGCGAGGATCGCCGCCAGAACCTTCATGCGGCTGTTGGGCTGGGCATTGGCGTGATGGTCGCTCAGCCGCCTTTGGGTTTTCGCCGCCGACGCCTGCGCGGCCCAGTAGACGTAAAGTGCGGCTAAGATGAAGACCGAGGCCACGGCTTTCGCCACCCAAGTCGGCTCGAACTCTCCGAACACGGCGCGCAGACCGATCGCCACGGCGACGGCGGCCATGCCGGTGCGCATCCAGCCCGCAAAGGTGCGTTCATTGGCAAGGATCGTGCGATCCTCGGCCCAGTCGGTGCGGTCTTCGGCTAGGTCATTCTTATCACTCATTGAACCAAACTGCGCCTTGCGCGTTCATGTGGCAATAGGCTTTAACAAGACGAGGGACGGTTCATGCGGTTGGGTGGAATTGGGCGGAGCAAGAATGTCATCCGACGCAGTGGAAAGGCCGGCAAGGCCGGGGGTCTTGGATTGGTCGGCGTCTTGGCAGTAATGGCCATCGGCTATTTCACCGGCATCGATGTGACGCCGCTGTTGACCGGCCAAGGCGGCGGTCAGGTCCAGCAGTCCCGCCCATTGAGCGACAGCGAAGACCCGCAGGTCGATTTCGCCGCCCGCGTGCTGACCACGACCGAACAGGTGTGGGGCCGGATTTTCCAAGACCAATTGGGTGAAACCTATACGCCGCCCAAGCTTGTGGTCTTTGAGAATGTGACCCAAAGCGCCTGCGGCGGGGCTTCGGGCGCGACGGGACCGTTTTACTGCCCGGCGGACAATATGGCCTATCTCGACACCGCGTTTTTCCGCACGTTGGACCAGCGTCTTGGTGCCGGGGGCGATTTCGCGGCGGCCTACGTGATCGCCCATGAGGTCGCGCACCATGTGCAGAATGAGATCGGCGTTCTGCCGCAGGTGGCCCGGATGCGGCAGCAGTCTTCCGAGGTTGAGGCGAATGCCCTGACCGTGCGTCTTGAACTGATGGCCGATTGTTTTTCTGGCATCTGGGCCTCGAACGTCGAAGGCTTGATGGAGAAGGGTGACCTTGAAGAGGCGCTGAATGCTGCGCGGATGATCGGGGATGATCATTTGCAGCGACAGGCCGGTCAGGTGCCGCAGCCGCATACTTTCACCCACGGCACGTCTGAACAGCGCGCGCGTTGGTTTGAGCGCGGGTTTGAGAGTGGCCAGATTGTGGCTTGCGATACGTTTGAGGCGGATCGGTTGTGAGGCGGTGCTCGTGGTGCCCATGGGCGGGGCATCCCAGAATGTCAGAATGATTCAGAAACGTCTGCTACCCCTCTCATCGCTTCTGCGAAGCGACTGCCGGGGCGTCGCATTGCTGCGCAATGCGACGGTGGTGAGAGGTTGATAACGACCCAAGCGGGGCTCGTTACGGCTGCTTCCTTCCGGATCTGACCGGGTTGGCGAGGCGCTTGCCCGCACCAACCTCTCAAGGCCCATATAGGAGGGCATGGAGCGAAGTGCAAGCCTCACAAGCGGATCGCGATTTGGGCGAAGCCCGAGGCGGTCATGCCGCGCGGGGTGGGCGACAGATGGGCGATGTCTTGTAAGAAGGGCAGGGCCTCGGGCGAGGTATAGAGAACCGCCTGCGCCCCCGCCGCATCGAAGCGCCATGGCGGCGTATCCGACCATGGGCACTCCTGCGGCGTAGCGAGAGCGGCAATTAGCGCGTCGGACAGCGGAAGCGGGCTGCGCAGGGCGACGTCATCCCCCGCCGCGCGGTCAAACCCGCCGCCGCCTGCCGCGCGGAACTGGTTGGTCGCGAGTAGAAACTTTTGGTCTGGCCTCACCGGTGCCCCTTGCCATGACAGCGCAGTGATCCGTCTGCCGCGGGGGCGGCAGGGGTCAATGGCATAGGTAATGCCAAAAATCGTGTCGCAGTGAAACGGTGGGCGGCAGGGGTCGAGTAGCGGGCCGGGGGTGCTGCCGAGCGGGGCAAACACCTCTGCCGCTTTTTCCAAACGGCGCCGCAGGTCGGCACCGGTAAGGCGCAACGCCCAGACCGCGTTTCGATAGGGAAGCAGCCCGGCGATATGGCGGCGTTGCACCGCGCCCGGCGGGATATGCAGGAAATGCCCCGGCCCGCCGCGCCCGCCTGCCGTATGTGCCGCCGTGGCGGCGAGGATCGGGAGCTCGCTATCCGCCGTGCCCGCGACCCCTTGGCGGATCACCTCGGCTTGCGCGCGGGCGCTGAGTGCATCGATGGGTGTGGGCATGGCGAGGGCAAAGTAGTTGTGCAGCGCGGTGTCGGTATGGCCGACCACCTCCTCCAGATGTCTGCGCACGCCAATGTGGCTGACCCGGGCCGCGCTCAGCACCGTGGGGTCGGCCAGCGTTTGTGTGCTGTTGTCGCGCAGGTGGCTTTGATGGCCCGACACCGTCCAACGCCCCTGCGCATCCCGTACAAGGGCCAGATCCAGCACCGCCAAATCGGACCCCCCAAAGCCCGGCATCGCCGCCGGACGGTCGGACAGCGTGCCGGCCTGCGTATCAACCCCCTCGCGCGGGCCGTGGTCCTCTCCGGGAAAACGAAGATGGGTGTGGCCGGTGATCACCGCGTCGATCCCGTCGATCTGGGCCAAAGTGCAGATGTCTTCCTCGGTGGTGATTTCACCTTCATGGGCGATACCCATATGGGCCAGCAGCACGGTCAGATCGGCCCCCTCTGCCCGCAGCGTTAGTGCGGCGCTGCGCAGGCTTTCGAGCGGGCAAATGATCTCGGCCTCATTCTCCAAAACCTCGCGGTTCCAGATCGCGGTTCGGCCCGGCAGGACGGAAAGCAGGCCCACCCGCAGCCGAGAAGAGGGATGCCCCGCAACGGCAGGCAGCAGACACGAGACGACGGCCCAACGGCGCAGCGGGCCGGGGTCGGTCAGATGCAGATTGGTCGAGATCAGCGGCATGTCCAGCGCCCCGGCCACGGCGCGCAGATAGGGCAGCCCATGGTCGAGGTCGTGATTGCCAAGGCCCAGACCGTCATAATGCAGATGGTTCACACAGGCGACAAGCGGATGCGTATGGGTGACCGGCTTCTGCGCCAGTTGATCGCCCAGGGCATTGCCCTGCAACAGATCGCCATTGTCGAGCAAGATACAGGCGGCCCCCTGTTCCGCCGCCTCCGCCCGGGCGGTGCGGATCAAGGTGGCGATTCCGGCCAGCCCGTGATGCCCGACCGAACGGTCACCCACATAGTCATGCCCCAGGATCTGCATATGCAGATCGGTCGTCGCCAGAATGCGCAGACGTGCCTCGGCCGGGATGCCACCCTCAGGGGGAACGACACCGGTCGAGGCATATGTGCTGCGCCTGTTCACCGAAAAGGTAAGTACTCGTCAAATTTTGCAACTTAAAGATGTTTTGATATGACCAGATTTCAACCGATCTGGCAAGGGGGCTTGGGATTGCCAATCTCTCATGCGCCGTGGCATGGCTGGGCGAAACGCCAAAAGCCTGTATCGGGCCTGTATCGGGAGAGCGCCATGCGTCACGCGGAGACGGTAACCTTTGGAGGCTCGGCCCTTGATCGGGCGGGGGAGATACGCGGCAATCCGGAAGCCTTGGCGCAATTGCGCGCCGACCCGGCGGCGCGGGCGGTGGTCTTTTGGCGCGGCAAGCCGCTGATCGCGCCCGAACGCCCCGCCGCTTTGGCGCGATTGGCGATGGATCACCCCGTCTTGCAAGAGGCCGAAGGCACGGCGATCTTGCTGGGGCGCGAGGATGGGGCGCCGCGCTTTGCGGTCGATATCTCCGGCTGGGAACCCCCCGATCTGGATCAATCGCAACTGGGCGCGTTCCTTGACCCCACCGAACAGCGCCATCCGCTTTTGGGCGATGACATGGCCTTTGCCGAATTGCGGCGGGTGATGACATGGCTCGATCCGCGCGATGCCGAACTGGCGGCCAGCGGCAAGGCGATCCTCGGCTGGCACGAGACCCACCGCCATTGCGCGCGCTGCGGCAGCGCCACCGATCTGGCACAGGGTGGCTGGCAACGGGTCTGCCCTGACTGTGGCGGCGCGCATTTCCCGCGCACCGATCCGGTGGTCATCATGCTGATCACCCACGGCAACTCGGTCCTCATGGGGCGCTCCCCCGGTTGGCCCGAGGGGATGTATTCCCTGTTGGCGGGCTTTGTCGAACCGGGAGAGACGGTAGAGGCCGCTGTGCGGCGGGAGGTCTTTGAGGAGGCGGGCGTGCAGGTCGGCGCGGTGCGCTACCTCTCCAGCCAGCCATGGCCCTTTCCGGCGTCCCTCATGCTGGGCTGTGCGGGGCAGGCGCTGAGCCGGGAGTTGACCATCGACCCGGTTGAGATCGAAGACGCGCTTTGGGTCACCCGCGAAGAGATGATGGAGGTCTTTGCCGCAAGCCACCCGCGGCTTCTGCCCGCTCGTCGTGGTGCCATCGCGCATTTCTTGCTGGAAAACTGGCTTGCGGATAGACTGACCTGACACACCGCGCTGACGGGCCCGGACAAAGCGGCGCGGGTGGCAAATGCGAGCAGAAGAATTGGAACGGACCGAATGAAATTCTCCACCAAAGAAGACGTCGAAGCGCCGATTGAGGCGGTCTTTGACATGTTGTGCGATTTTGAGAGCTTTGAGCGGGCGGCGATGCGGCGCGGGGCCGAGGTGCAGCGCGCCGATGCCCTGCATCAGCCCGGCGTCGGGATGACATGGAAGGCGGTCTTCCCCCTGCGCGGCAAGCGGCGCGAGTTGACGCTAGAGATGGTGACCTTCGACCGGCCCAACGAGATGGTGATCGACAGCATGTCGCAGGGGTTGGCGGGGCAGATGTCCTTTGAATTGATGCCCTTGTCGCGCAACAGCACGCGTGTCTTGGTGGCGCTTGAGGTCAAGCCGCTGACCCTGTCAGCGCGGCTTTGGGTGCAATCGCTCAAACTGGCCAAGACCACGCTGACCCAGAAATACAAAGACCGCGTGGCGGAATATGCCCGCGGGATGGAAGAACGCTACGCCAGCGGCGTCAAGGTCTGAGCCTGCGCGCCTCGCCTCACCTCACATCCCGGTCGGCGCGCCCCGGCCGGGATGGGCGGGGTAGGCGCCGAGAATTTCCAGCTTGTTGGTGAAATACCCCAGTTCATCCAGCGCGCGTTTCACCGCCGGGTCTTCGGGATGGCCTTCGATATCGGCGTAGAACTGCGTTGCGGTGAAGGAGCCGCCGACCATATAGCTTTCCAGTTTGGTCATGTTGACGCCATTGGTCGCAAAGCCCCCCATCGCCTTGTAAAGCGCGGCGGGAATGTTGCGCACCTCAAAGACGAAGGTGGTCAGCATCCGCTCGGCCCGGCGCGAGAGGTCAATCTTGGGCGCCATCAGCAAAAAGCGAGTGGTGTTATGGTCCATATCCTCAATATCGCGGGCCAGCACGGTGAGGCCGTTGATCTCTGCCGCGACCTCGCCTGCGAGAACGCCATCGGTGCTGCCCTCGGTCGCGGCGAGTTCGGCGGCGGCCCCGGCGGAATCGGCGGCGGGTTCAGAGGTGATGCCATGTTGCTGCAAAAAGCTGCGTGCCTGAGGCAAAAGCACCAGATGTGCGCGGACATGTTTGATGTCGTCCAGTGCCACGCCGGGGCGGGCCATCAGCGCGATGCGCACCCGCACGAAGGCTTCGCCGATGATATGCAGCCCGCTTTCCGGCAGCAGGCGGTGAATGTCGGCCACCCGGCCATAGGTCGTATTCTCGACCGGCAGCATGGCCAGCTCGGCGCGGCCCTCGTTTACGGCCCGGATAACGCCTTCGAACGACTGGCAAGGCACCGGTTCCATGTCGGGGCAGGCCTGAAGGCAGGCCTCGTGACTATAGGCGCCAAGGGCCCCTTGGAAGGCGATGCGCGGCGTGGTCTGGGCGGTCATGGATCGTATCCTGCTGCAAAAGGCGCGGAGAAGGGCAATTGGTCGCGGTAACTACACCTTGCCTGCGCCAAGGGAAAGCAATAGATACGCGGGCAACGATGCCAAGAACCATGGCCCGCCCATGGTGCCAATACCAAGTGATGGACCCTGACGCATGTTCGATACAATGACCCTGACCAAAATCGCAGCCGGCGTATTCGGCGCCTGGTTGGTACTTCTGCTGGGCAAATGGGCGGGTGAAGAGATTTACCACGCCGATGCACATGGGGAAGCGTCCTATGTCATCGAAGTGGCCGACGCCGGTGGTGACGATGGCGGCGAAGAGATCGATTTTGCTGCCGTGATGGCCGAAGCCGATGCCGACAGCGGGTCGAAAGTGTTCCGCAAATGCGCCGCCTGCCACAAGGTCGACGGGTCCAACGCTGTTGGTCCGCACCTCGACGGTGTCGTTGGCCGCGATATCGCCTCGGTTGGCGATTTCGGCTATTCCGGCGCTCTGACCTCGCTCGAAGGCGATTGGACCCCGGAAGAGCTGAGCGCCTTCCTGCAAAGCCCCAAAGGCTACGCGCCCGGCACCACCATGGGCTTCGCCGGTCTGCGTAAGGTCGAAGACCGCGCCGACGTGATCGCTTACCTGCAAAGCGTTTCCAACTGATATCCCGCGCCATCGCGTGAGAGAAAGCCGCCCTCCGGGGCGGCTTCTGCGTTTGGGCGGGGCGGAACGTCTTATCCCTGGAGGTGTTGGGCCATGAAACGTCCACACCGAAAGGAGACGCGCCATGCAAAGCCACAAAACCACGGTCGATGGAATCGAAATGCGTTGGGAAGAGACGGGGGCGGGGGATCCTGTCATCCTGCTTCACGGCATTCCCACCTGTCCCGCGCTTTGGCGGGATGTCGCGCCCAAGATTACGGGCCGTCGGGTGCTCGCTTGGGAGATGCCGGGCTATGGGGCCTCGATCCCGCAGGGCGAGGGCCGCGATATCTCGGTCGCCAAACAGGCGGACTATCTGGTCGCTTGGATGCGCGATCTGGGCATCACGCGCGCGATCCTCGCGGCGCATGACCTCGGCGGCGGGGTCGCGCAGATTGCGGCGGTGCGTCACCCTGAGATGGTCAGCGGGCTGCTTTTGACCAATGCGATCAGCTATGATTCGTGGCCCGTTCCGCTGGTCAGCGCGGTGGCCAAGACCGGCGGCGTGGCGAAACATGCGCCCGATGGCTCATTCCACCAGTTGCTGAAGATGATGTTCTCGAAGGGGCATGAGACCGACGCCGCCGCCGAGGCTGCCTTTGACGCCCACGCCCCGCATTACGCGCAGCACGGAGAGGCCGAAGCCTTTGTCCGGCAGGCGCAGTCGCTGGACGTGGAAGACACGAAAGCCATCGCGGACAAGCTGCCCACCCTCAACATCCCCGCGCGGATCGTCTGGGGCGCTGCGGATGACTTCCAAAAGATCGAATATGGCGAGCGGTTGGCGAAAGACCTTAATGCACCCCTGCGTCGGATCGAAGGGGGCAAACACTTCACGCCGGAGGATCACCCCGAGGTGCTGGCGGATGAGATCAACGCGCTGATCCGCATGGTCGACGGGCAGTGATCGGATGCGGGGCGCGGCATAGTACGCGCCCCGTTTCGACTTTACTGAGCGGCGATCACCGGGGCGGTGGCATTCGCGGCGGCAATCCCGCCGATGTCGCAGCGCCAAGCGGGCAGGCGGATCACGGCGCGGCTTTGGCCTGCTTCCACATGCACCTCGAAATCCCCACCGTGCATTTCGATCAGCTTGCGGGTCAGCGGCAGGCCAAGGCCGAGCCCGCCCTTCGTGCTGCGGTGCTCCATCATGCCGCCGACGACGAAGGGTTTGTAAAGCTCGGCCAGATCGACGTGCTCATCGAATGAGCCGTTGTCGATGATCGAAATCTCGATATTGCCCTCGGCGTCTTTGAACGTCTCCAAGGCGATCTCACTGCCGCCATGCAGGACGGAGTTCAGCACAAGTGCCGTCACCGCCAATTCGATCTGGTCGCCGTCGATATGCATCTCCTCAAGCGGGAGACTGTCGCGGAGCGTGATGGTCTTGGGCGTCGCATCCGTGGTGGCGAAATGCAGGGCGGAGACCGATTGCAGAAGGTCGCTCAGGTTGCATTTCCGCTCGTTCAGGCGCAGCTCGCCGGTGCTGACATTGCTGTAGGAAATGATCGTCTCGATCAGGGCGCTCAGATGGTCGACAGACCGGCGGGCCGAGCGGATCAGGAGCGGATTGACCCCCTGTTCGGCCTTGGCCTCCAACATGCGCAGACTGCCGAAAAGAACCGTCAGCGGGGTGCGGAGTTCATGGCCCACCAGCGTCAGGAAAGTGGCTTCGGCGCTGTTGTCGGCCTTTTGCTCGGACGCGTCTGGCTGGGAGCGTTCAAGGGCCGCGACCACCATGCGGCCCATATCTTCCAACAGGGCAATCTGCTTCTCAGAAGGAGCCTCATGCGATTGCAGGTCCAGCGCGCACAGGCTGCCGAAGCGGTGGCCCGACGACAGGATCAGCGGCACACCGCAGTAATAGCGCGCCTCGGGGCCGCCCTCGGCGACCATGGGGTGACGCGCGAACCGGGGGTCTTTGCTGAGGTCGGGAACCACCAGCGGCGCGTCCGACATGATTGTATGGCTGCAAAACCCGGTATCTTTCGGCATCGGCTCCAGCGGGTAGCCGACCACGGATTTGTACCATTGGGTATCTGCCTCCACGACACTGATATGTGCGATCGGACAGTCAAGCAGGCGGCGGGTGGCCTCGCAAATGGTGTCGAACAGAGCTTCGTTCTCGGCGGTGAGGCCGGGCACATCGAAAACGGCGCGCAGACGGGCTTCTTCGTTAAAGGGAATCGGGTAGGTTCTCATGCTCAGCTCCAGTTTACGCATCGTTAATCTGAGTGAAGAATCTGTTAACTTTGGGGCGAGAAACGGGCTGGGCCGCGAAGATACAGGGGCAGCGGGCTACACTTTGTCGCGAGCTGGGGCGGGGGAAACCGCCAATCCGCGGGGCATGCTTTGCGGTGGACCGCCCGTGCGGGGCAACCTTACATATTCGCAACTTGTATCTTGGCGTCGCACAGCGTTAGCCTAGATGACGCCTATCCGGACTACGCCACGCTAAGGAGTGACCTATGCCCCGTGCCCAGACCCGCGCCGCGACCCGTCCTTCGGTCTTTGATGACCTGCCGCTCTGGCTCGCGACGCTGACGCTGATGGTGGCGGCCTTGCTGGCCGGTGCCGCCGTGGCACAGGAGCAGAAGATCATCAAAAGCCACGGCTATTCCTTTTACGGCGACCTGACCTATCCGGCGGATTTCGAGCATTTCGACTATGTGAACCCGGATGCGCCCAAGGGCGGGGAGATCTCGATCCCCTTCGTCGGCACGCTGGATTCGATGAACCCCTATTCCGGCAAGGGCCGCGCGCATCTGTTCTCGATCTTCGGTTTCGAGAGCTTGTTGGGAGAGGCCCCCTCGGGCGAGCCGCTGCCGGCGGATGTCTATGGCGAGAGCTACTGCCTGCTCTGCGAGAGCCTCGAATACCCCGAGGATAAATCCTGGGTCACCTTCCACATGCGCCCCGAGGCGCGTTTCTCGGACAGCACGCCGGTGACGGCGCATGACATCGTATTTTCGCACAACCTGCTGCTGGACGAGGGGTTGAAATCTTACGCCGACGCGGTGCGCAAGCGCATTCCCAAGGTCGAGGCGTTGGATGACCACACGGTGAAGTTCTACTTCGCCGACGGCATCTCGCGCCGCAGCCTGATCGAGACCGTGGGCGGCGTGCCCGCATGGCCGAAACATTGGTTCGAGGAGACCGGCAATACCCTCAAGGACAGTTGGATGGACCCGCCCCCCGGATCGGGCGCCTATATGGTCGAGAGCGTCGATCTGACCAAGCGCATCGTGCTGAAGCGCAACCCGGATTACTGGGGGAAGGACCTCCCGATCAACCGCGGCCGCATGAACTTCGACCGCATCCGGCTGGAGATCTTCAGCGACGACACCTCGGCCTTCGAGGCCTTCAAGGCCGGCGAATACACCTTCCGCGCCGAGGGGGATTCCAAGAAATGGGCCACGGGCTATGACTTCTCCAAGGTGAGTGAGGGTGCCATCGTGAAGGCCGAACTGCCCGACGGCTCGCCGCCCACGCCTTCGGGCATCATCTTCAACTTGGGCCGCGAGACGCTGCAGGACCGCCGCGTACGCGAGGCCGTGGCGCTGATGTTCAACTTCGAGTGGACCAACGAGTCGCTGCAATACGGGCTGTTCAACCACCGCGCCTCCTTCACGCAGGACACGCCGCTGATGGCGCAGGGCGCGCCCGAGGGGGCCGAGCTGGCGCTTTTGGAGAGCTTCGGCGATCTGGTGCCGGACGCGTTGCTGACCGAGCCCGCCGTGGTGCCGCATAGCTCCGACCCCGCGCGCCTGTTGGACCGTCGCAACGCGCGCCGCGCCTCCAAGCTGCTGGAAGAGGCCGGCTGGACCGTGCAGAACGGGATGCGCGTGAACGAGACAGGCGAGCCCCTGCGGCTGAACTTCCTGATGAACTCCGCCGGGTCGCCGACGATTTCGGCAGTGATCGAGAACTTCGTTGGTAACCTCACGTCCATCGGCATCGACGCCCGGCTCGAGAAGGTCGACAGTTCGCAATACACCGCCCGCGAGCGCGACCGCGACTACGACATGATCTATGACGCCTATGCGGCGTTCCTCGGCACCGGCACCGGTCTGGCACAGCGCTACGGCTCCGAGGCGGCTGAGTTCTCGCTCTTCAACCCGGCAGGCCTCGCCAGCCCGCTGGTGGACGCGATCATCGACGCCTCTCTGAATGCGGAGACAGCCGAGGAAGAAGACGCAGCACTTATGGCGCTCGACCGCGCGCTGCGGCACGAGTTCTTCATGATCCCGACGTGGTACAACGACAGCTACTGGGTGGCCTATTACGACCAGTATGACCACCCCGAGATCCCGCCCTACGCTTTGGGGTACCTTGATTTCTGGTGGTACGACGAAGAGGCCGCCCAGCAGTTGCGCGCCTCGGGCGCCTTGCGGTAAGGCGACCAAATGGGAGCCTATATCCTCAGACGGCTTTTGCTGGTGATCCCGACGTTGTTCGGCATCATGCTGGTCAACTTCGCACTGGTGCAATTCGTGCCCGGTGGCCCGGTGGAACAGGCCATCGCCCGGATTCAGGGCGGCGGTGACGTCTTTGGCGGTTTCGCCGGGGGCAACAACGATGCCGGTGTCGATACCATGGCCCGCGGGTCCGACAGCACCTATGTCGGCGCACGCGGCTTGCCGCCCGAGTTGATCGAGGAATTGGAGAAGGAATTCGGCTTCGACAAACCCCCGGTGGAGCGGTTCTTTCACATGCTGTGGAACTACATGCGGCTCGATTTTGGCGAGAGCTATTTCCGCGCCATCAGCGTGATCGACCTGATCAAGGAAAAGCTGCCGGTCTCGATCACGCTAGGTCTCTGGTCGACGCTGATCGCACACTTGGTCTCGATCCCCTTGGGCATCCGCAAGGCGGTGCGCGACGGGTCGCGGTTCGACACGTGGACCTCGGGCGCGATCATCGCGGCCTATGCGATCCCTGGCTTTCTTTTCGCCATCCTGCTCTTGGTGCTCTTCGCCGGCGGCTCTTACTGGCAGATCTTCCCGTTGCGGGGCCTGACCTCGGATAATTTCGACAGTCTCAGCCCCTTGGGCAAGGTGGCCGATTACTTCTGGCACATCACCCTGCCGGTGCTGGCCTCCACGATCTCGGCCTTTGCCACGCTGACGCTGCTCACGAAGAACAGCTTTCTGGACGAGATCAAAAAGCAATATGTCATCACTGCCCGTGCCAAGGGGCTGTCCGAGCGCAAGGTGCTCTATGGCCATGTCTTCCGCAATGCGATGCTCATCGTGATCGCCAGTTTCCCGGCGGTCTTCATTTCGGTCTTCTTTGGCGGGTCGATCATCATCGAAACGATCTTTAGCCTCGACGGCCTTGGGCGTTTGGGCTTCGAGGCGGCGGTGGCGCGTGACTATCCGATCGTCTTCGGCACGCTCTTCATCTTTGGCCTCATCGGCCTTGTCGTCGGCATCCTGTCGGACCTGATGTATGTGCTCGTCGACCCGCGCATCGACTTCGAGAAGAGGGAAGGCTGATGGCACTCTCTCCGCTGAACCAGCGCCGCTGGCGCAATTTCACCGCGAACCGGCGCGCCTATTGGTCGCTGTGGATCTTCGCGATCTTGTTCGGGATTTCGCTGCTGGCCGAGTTCGTGGCGAACGACAAGCCGATCCTTGTCAGCTACCGGGGCGAATATTACACGCCGATCTTCAACTTCTACCCCGAGACCGCCTTCGGCGGCGATTTCCAGACCGAGGCCGCCTACCGCGATCCCGAGGTGCAATGCCTCATCGCCACCGGCGGGCTGGAGGACTGTTTCGACGACCCCGAGGGCTATATCATCGACGCCGAGGATGGCGAGGTTGAGGGCGAGGCGATTGAGAAGGGCTGGGCGCTTTGGCCGGTCATCCCCTATTCCTTCGACACCGCCGTGGACCGTCCCGGCGCCGCACCCCTGCCGCCCAACGGGCAGAACTGGCTCGGGACCGACGGCACCAAACGCGACGTGATGGCACGGGTGATCCATGGCTTCCGGCTCTCGGTGGTGTTCACGCTGATCGTCACCGGTGCGGCCTCGATCATCGGTATCCTCGCGGGCGCTGTGCAAGGCTTCTTTGGCGGCTGGCTCGATCTCATTTTCCAGCGCATCATCGAGATCTGGTCCTCGACCCCGTCGCTTTACGTCATCATCATCATGTTCGCCATTCTGGGGCGCAGCTTCTGGCTTCTGGTGGTCCTGCTGGTGCTGTTCTCATGGACCGCGCTGGTGGGCGTGGTGCGGGCCGAGTTCCTGCGCGCCCGTAACCTTGAATATGTCCGCGCCGCCCGCGCCCTTGGGGTCCGCAATGGCACCATCATGCTGCGGCACATGCTGCCCAATGCCATGGTGGCGACGCTCACCATGCTGCCGTTTATCATCACCGGTACGATCTCGACGCTGGCGACGCTCGACTTCCTCGGCTTCGGCCTGCCGTCCTCGGCGCCGTCGCTGGGCGAATTGACGTTGCAGGCCAAGCAGAACCTGCAAGCGCCATGGCTTGCCTTCTCGGCCTTCTTCACCTTTGCCATCATGCTGTCGCTTCTGGTCTTCATCTTCGAGGGCATCCGCGACGCATTCGACCCCAGAAAGACCTTCTCGTGACTGCATTGTTGGACGTCAAAGA
Organism: Sulfitobacter sp. 1A13496; assembly: GCF_043557225.1. Taxonomy (NCBI): domain Bacteria; kingdom Pseudomonadati; phylum Pseudomonadota; class Alphaproteobacteria; order Rhodobacterales; family Roseobacteraceae; genus Sulfitobacter; species Sulfitobacter sp. 1A13496. The sequence continues at coordinate 331,136 of NZ_JBIFFP010000002.1, forward strand.
CCTGCAAGTCTCCTTTCGGCAGGACGGGCAGCTGATCCCGGCGGTGCGCGGGGTGAGCTTTGCCGTCAACCGCGGCGAGACGGTGGCGCTGGTGGGCGAAAGCGGCTCGGGCAAGTCGGTCTCGGCGCTGTCGACCGTGTCGCTGCTGGGCGAAAGTGCCGAGGTGAGCGGGTCGGTCACCTACAACGGCCAGCAGATGATCGGCGCCGACGACAAGCTGTTGCGCGACGTGCGCGGCAACGACATCTCCTTCATCTTCCAAGAGCCGATGACCTCGCTCAACCCGCTGCACACGATCGAGAAGCAGTTGGCGGAATCGCTGGCGTTGCATCAGGGGCTGCAGGGAGAGGCGGCGCGGGCGCGGGTGCTGGAGCTGCTTCAGCAGGTCGGCATCAACGACGCGGAAAGCCGCATGGGCGCCTATCCGCACCAGCTTTCGGGCGGGCAGCGGCAGCGCGTGATGATCGCCATGGCGCTGGCCAACAAGCCCGACATCCTGATCGCGGACGAGCCGACGACGGCGCTCGACGTGACCATTCAGGCCCAGATCCTCGACCTGTTGAAGGATTTGAAGGACGAGATGGGGATGGGGCTTTTGTTCATCACGCATGACCTCGGCATCGTGCGGCGCATCGCGGACCGGGTCTTCGTCATGCAAAAGGGGCTGGTCGCCGAGGAAGGCCCGACGGCGGAGATTTTCGACAACCCGCAGCACCCCTACACGCGCAAACTGCTCGGCGCAGAGCCCACGGGCGCGCCCGCCCCGGTGGCCGAGGATGCGCCCGAGGTGCTGCGCACCGATAATCTCAAGGTCTGGTTTCCGATCCAGAAAGGCCTGCTGCGCCGCACCGTGGGCCATGTGAAAGCCGTCAACGACACCAGCCTGTCGATCCGCGCGGGCGAGACCCTGGGCATCGTCGGCGAAAGCGGCTCGGGCAAGACCACGGCGGCGCTGGCAATCATGCGGCTCATCGGCTCGGAAGGGGAGGTGACCTTCCGCGGCGAGGACCTGCGCAAATGGTCTACCAAGAAGCTGCGCCGGCTGCGCGCCGACATGCAGATCGTCTTTCAGGACCCCTTCGGCTCGCTCAGCCCGCGGATGACCTGTTTCCAGATCATCAGTGAGGGGCTGGCGATCCACAAGATCGACAAGGGGCGCGACAAGCGCGAGTTGGTCGCCGAGGTGATGACCGAGGTTGGGCTCGACCCCGCGACGATGGACCGCTACCCGCATGAGTTTTCCGGCGGTCAACGCCAGCGCATCGCCATCGCCCGCGCCATGGTGCTGCGCCCGAAGCTGCTGGTTCTGGACGAGCCGACCTCGGCATTGGACATGACAGTGCAGGTGCAGATCGTTGATCTTCTGCGGGATTTGCAGGCGAAATACGGGCTGGCCTATCTCTTCATAAGCCATGATCTGAAAGTGGTGCGGGCCATGTCGCACAAGGTGATGGTGATGAAACGCGGTGACGTGGTGGAATATGGGGATGTCGACGCGCTTTATGACAATCCGCAGACGGAATACACACGGAACCTGTTGCAGGCGGCAGGGTAAGCGGGCGTTGCATTTGCGGAGAGGGTAGGGGGGGCGCTGCCCCCATCGCGCCGGGGGCGCGATTCCCCCGCGGTATTTTTTAAAGGATGAAGATGAAGGGGCGGCGCGGGTTGCGCGTTTAGCCTTCGCTGGGGCCGATCATGAAGCAGCTGACGTTGCGCGCGGCCAGACGGCGGCAGGCGAGGTCGGCGCTTTCGCGGGACATGCCGAGGAAGTTCGCGTCAAAGCCTTGTGGGCGGCGCACCACTTTGCGCAGCGTGCCATCGAGGGTCGACATTTCGGCCAAGGCGGTTTTCAGCAGGACCTTCTCGGCGGCGTAGCGGCTGGGGAAACGGCCCACGTTCACGCCCCAGTGGCGCCCGCCGGAGGTGGAGACGCGGGTCACGATCTCTTGCTCTACCGCCTGTTGTACCGCCAGCGTCACGTCCTTGGGGCGCGGTTCGGGGCGGGGGGAGGCTTTGGCGGCGGCGATGACGACCTCGGCCTCATTGGCCTCTGGCGTGGGCGCGGCGGCGGGCGGGGTTGGCGCCGTCTCAACCGCTTCGCGCAGCGCTGCGGTGATATCGCTGTTGGAGACCACGCTGGTTGCCTCGGGCGCGGCGGCGGTGGCCACGACCACGACGTCGCTGCGGGGGCGCAGTTGTGGGCGTTTGGAGGTGGTGACGGCGCCGACGAGGCGGATCGTTTTGCCTGCGGCGCCGGGGGCGGTTTCCACATCGGCATAGACGGGTGGGACCGGTTTGCGCAGCGGCGCGGAGGAGGGCGCGCGGCGGAAGCCGAGGTCCATAAGCTCGGCCACTTTGGCGTTGCGCGAGGCGGTGGATTTGCCGCCGAAGACGGTCACGATGATGCGCTCATTGCCCCGTTCGGCCGAGGCGGTGAGGTTGAAGCCAGCGGCGCGGGTGTAGCCGGTCTTGATGCCATCCGCCCCTTTGTAGGACCCCAGAAACCGGCGATTCGTATGGGAGACCTTGCGCACGCCTGCGTCGGCGGTGATGCGCGAGAAGAGGTTGTAGTATTGCGGGTAATCATAGAGCAGGTGGCGGCCCATCCGGGTCATGTCGCGGGCGGTGGAGAGGTGGCCGCTCTCGGTCAGCCCGTGCATGTTTTTGAACGTGGTGCGCGTCATGCCAAGCTGTTTGGCAGTGCGGTTCATCCGGCGGGCGAAGGCGGCCTCAGAACCACCGATGGCCTCGCCGATCGCGGTGGCGGCGTCATTGGCGGATTTTACGGCGGCGGCGCGGATCAGATAGCGCAGGGCGATCTTTTGGCCCGGGCGCATGCCCAATTTGCTAGGCGGCTCGGAGGCCGCGTTTTTCGAGATCGTCACTTGGGTGTCGAGAGAGATTTCCCCCCGTTCGACCGCTTGGAAGGCGATATAGAGGGTCATCATCTTGGTCAGGGAAGCCGGGTGCAGGCGGGTATCGGCATTCTCCGCGTGGATTTCTTTGCCGGTGCGGGCGTCGATGACATAGGCGGCGTAGGGGGCAGCGATCGCGCTGAGGGGCAGGAAAACCAGAACCCAGAGTGCCGCGAATAGAAATAGCCCGTAACGGGCCGGCTGAATGCGCCGAGCCTTCATATTTGCCTGCCTTTTACTGCCTCAGGCCGCCGATTTCTGGCTGACCATTTATTAATTGGTTCAAGGCTAGCATAGGACGCTGCATCGCGGAAGCCGTCGAATCCAGTGAACAGGGGAAAAAGGGGCGGATCTCTCCTCCAATATGTAGAGGCTTGCACACATCAACCCACTATAAGCGCGAATAAGGCAAGAATTGGGCGGAAATTGGCCCGCAGTGCGGCATTTTCGGCGATGTGTCAGAACGACTCAGGCGCGGGGCGAGTCACCCCGACACGATCTTTTCGATCGTTTCTGGGAGGCCTGAGAGGTCCCTAATCTCGGCGAAACGGGGGGAATTGGTTGGCGCTTCGGCATGTTCCATTGCCGATGTGAGGTCGTGAGGCACGTAGATGCCCCAGCCGCCTGCCGCGATCATCGGGCGCACGTCGGAGGCCATCGAGTTGCCGACCATCAGCCCCCGTTCGGCACCTTGGCCGTGCTGCTCAAAAATGTGGCGATAGGCGGCTTCGGTCTTGTGAGAGACGATTTCGACCGCGTCGAACCTGTCGCGCAGGCCCGATTGGGCCAGTTTGCGTTCTTGGTCCAGCAGGTCGCCTTTGGTCACCACGATGAGCCGGTAGTCGCCGCGCAGGTTTTCCAGCACGTCCTCGACATGGGGCAGCAATTCGATGGGATGGTCCAGCATCTCGCGCCCGGCGGCAAGCAGATCGCTGATCACCTCGGCGGGGACTTTGCCCTCTGTCACCTCGATCGCGGTCTCGATCATCGACAGGGTGAAGCCTTTGATTCCATAGCCGTAATGCGGCAGATTGCGCCGTTCGGCCTCCAGCAGCCGGGCCATCAGGTGGTCGCGTTCACTATGTTCGGCGAGAAGGGCTGCAAAACGGTCGTGAGAGAGTGCAAAGTAGCGTTCATTATGCCACAATGTGTCATCCGCATCGAAACCGATAGTGGTGAGTGCCCCGCCCATATGTGCTGCCTCTTTCCTAAATTGGTTCAGGGGTTATATAGACGGCTGCACGACGAACAAGCTCTACCCCCAGCCGCAGGAGCAGCAATGCACCGTGACGACGTGAAAGCAGATTGGACGATCCAGCCCGCAGGCCGGTCCGCGCCGGGCGCGTGGATGATGGCCGACGGCCCCAAGGATGACGACGACAGCGAGTTGCTGACCAAGACCCGCCCCAAGACCAAACGCCCGCCGCTCTACAAGGTGATGTTGCTGAACGACGATTTCACCCCGATGGAATTCGTGGTGCATGTCTTGGAACGTTTCTTTGGCCTGAACCATGCGCAGGCGTTCGAGATCATGTTGACGGTTCACAAGAAGGGGCTGGCCGTGGTTGGCGTCTTTAGCCACGAGATCGCGGAGACGAAAGTGGCGCAGGTGATGGATTTCGCCCGGCGTCACCAGCACCCGCTGCAATGCACCATGGAAAAAGAAGAATAACACGTGATTGATCCGCGACTGGAACTGGCCCTGAACGGCGGTGGGCTGGACCTGCCCGAAACTGGAGTGATCGCTGTCTTTCAGCCCCCCGTGGATGCGGATCTGGCCGGTCTTCCGCCTGAGCGTTGCAAGATCATTCACGATTTCAAGCCCGCCTATGACGCGTGGACGGCGCGGGGCTATGAGGCGGCGCATTCGATCGAGGGGCGCTATGCTGCGGCCATCGTCTGTCTGCCGCGCGCCAAACATGAGGCCCGCGCTTTGGTGGCCCAAGCTTGTGCCGTAAGCGATGGGCCGGTGGTGGTCGATGGGCAAAAGACCGATGGCGCGGATTCCATCCTGCGCGAGATGCGGGCGCGGGTGACGGTGCAGGGGCCGATCTCCAAGGCGCATGGCAAGCTTTACTGGATCGACGCGGGCGCGAGCGATTTTTTCACCGATTGGGAGGCTGGTCCGGCCCAGACCGAAGGCGGGTTTTGGACCGCGCCGGGGGTGTTCTCTGCCGATGGGGTCGATCTGGCCTCGGCGCTTTTGGTGGATGTGCTGCCCGATAACCTCGGGGCCGAAGTGGCCGATCTGGGGGCGGGCTGGGGGTTCCTTTCGGCGCATGTTCTGACGCGACCCAAGGTGAAGACGGTGCATTTGGTCGAGGCCGGGCATATGGCGCTGGAATGCGCGCGCCATAACGTGACCGATGACCGCGCCGTGTTCCATTGGGAGGATGCCACCGAATGGCAGCCCCCGCACCGGATGGATACCGTGGTGATGAACCCGCCTTTCCACACAGGCCGCGCTGCCGAGCCGCAGATCGGTCAGGCCTTTGTCGCCGCGGCCGCGCGGATCCTTTCGGGGCAGGGCGATCTGTGGATGGTGGCCAACCGGCATCTGCCCTATGAGGCGGAACTGAAGAAACGCTTTGCTCAGGTGGCCGAGCTTGGAGGCGATGCGCGGTTCAAACTGTTCCACGCCACACGCCCGCTGACCCGGCGCCGCTGAGCCTTAAGGGGGTATCCCGATGTCATTCTCGATCTCTGGTAAAACAGCCATCATCACCGGCGCGGCGGACGGGATCGGCCTTGCTATCGCGCGGCATCTGGCCGACCGGGGCGCCAATGTGATGTGCGCTGATTCCAACGAGAAAAAGCTGATGGAAGAGTTGGGCGACACGCCGGACGACGGCAATATCCGCGTCTTTGCCGGTGATCTGCGCCAGCGGCTGACCATCGCCAACCTCGTCTCGGCCACGATCGATGCTTATGATCAGGTTGATATCCTCGTGAATGCCTCGCGGCAGGTGATGCCGACCGATCCGCTCGATGTGGAGGATGGCTCGGTCGAGACCCTGTTGCAGCAAAACCTGATGACGGCACTGCAACTGTCGCAGCAGGTGGCGCGGCGGATGATCAAACAGGCCGAGGGCCAGACCGAGGGGCAGGTGGGGTCGATCATCAACCTCAGCTCTATCGCGGCACAGCGCCACCAGCCGGATATGATGGGCTATGCCATCGCCTCGGCGGCGGTGCAGCAGATGACCCGCTCTCTGGCGCTGGTGCTGGCGCCGCATCGGATACGGGTGAATGCGATCTCTTTCGGTTCGGTGATGAGCGCGTCCCTGCGCGCTGCCGTGGCCGAAAACCGCGACTGGCGCGACGACATCCGCGCGCATACGCCGCTTGGCCGGATCGCCGGGCCGAACGAGCTTTGCGAGGCGGTGCAATTCCTCGCCGCTGAAAGTTCGGGCTTCATGACGGGCGAAATCATGACCATCGACGGCGGGCGCACCCTGCTCGATGTGGTGTCGGCCCCCGCGCATTGAGGGCGGGCGGCAGTTTTCTGTGGCAAAAGTGAAATCATCCAGATTTCTCCCTTGACCCCAATGCCAAGCTGCCTTATCCGACGCGCCACGGCGTTATAGCTCAGTTGGTTAGAGCGAACGACTCATAATCGTTAGGTCCCTGGTTCAAATCCAGGTAACGCCACCATCCTCCCCCCTTTGTTTCAGATGAGCATCCGGCGTCAGCGCTGCTGCGTGTGCGCCGCGCTTGGGTTGCGCGTGGGGCTGGAAGGGATAGAAGATAGCCCATGCCCCGCGCGGGTTTGAGCAGATGAAAGCAGCCTTATGACCACGGAAAACTTCGTTCACGAGATCAACGTCACATGGGGCGATTGTGACCCGGCGCAGATCGCCTATACCGCGCGGCTGCCCTATTTCGCATTGGATGCGATCAACGCGTGGTGGGAGGCGCATTTTGACGGTGATGGCTGGTTTCAGCTTCAGATCGACCGCAATATCGGCACGCCTTTCGTCAACCTGTCGATGGATTTCCGCAGCCCGGTCACCCCGCGGCACAAGCTGATGTGCGAAACCTATCCGACGCGGCTTGGCAACAAATCCATCACCTTCGGCATGAAGGCGCGGCAGAATGGGGTGCTGTGTTTCGAGGGGTCGTTTACCTGCGTCTTCACCATTGCGGATGTGTTCAAAAGCCAATCCGCGCCCGAAGAACTGGCCCGCGTAATCAAACCACTGGTCCGCGCCGACCTCGCCTGAAGCAATCGCGCCGCGAGCAGTTGAAGTTCCCCCAATTGCAGCGTCTTATCGCGCAGCACATCGAGGGAGACGAAGATGACGATCAGGACTGCGGTAATCGGATTGGGGATCATGGGGCGGCGCATGGCCGAGAACATGGTGCTGCACCCTGACTTCACGGTCACCACTATGTGGGATCCCGACCCCGCGGCCTGCGCCGCCGCGCAAGAGGTCGCGCCGGAGGCGGTTGTCTCCGCCACGGCGTCCGAGGCGATGGCCGATGTCGATCTCGTTTACCTCGCCTGCCCTCCGGTGCCGCGCAAAGCCTATGCGCTTGAGGCCGCGGCAGCGGGCAAGGCGATCTTCCTCGAAAAACCGCTTGGCGTGGACATTGCCGAGAGCCGCGCCTTGGTGGCCGAGTTGCAGGCCGCAGGCGTTCCGGCGGCGGTCAACTTTACCCAAGCGGCGGGGGCGGCGCTGACCGATCTGACGCGGTCGATCCAAGAGGGCGCGCTTGGCGATCTTTGCGGCATCGACATCATCGTGACCTATCCGGCTTGGCCCCGCGCATGGCAGGTGGATGCCGATTGGCTGCGCTTTGCCGCTGAGGGGGGCATGACGCGCGAGGTGATCTCGCATTTCCTGTTCTTGAGCGAGCGGGTGTTGGGGCCACTGACCCTGCAATGGGCTCATGCGGAATACCCTGACGACAAGCTCTGCGAGACCCATGTTGCGGCGCGGCTGGTCAATGCCGAGGGCTTGCCGGTTTCGATCCTCGGCTCTGTCGGCGGCGCGCAGCCGGACCGGCAGGAGGTGACGGTGAAAGGCGCGAAGGCCAGCCGCCGCATCTCGGAATTCTCCATCGATACCGTCTCGACCGGGGAAGAATTCGCGCCGACCAGCGACGCCCCCGCCGACACCCGCGCCACCAGCCTCAAGGCGCAGCTTGACGACATGGCGCTGCTGATGGCGGGCAAGCCCAGCCGTCTGGCCACGCCAGAGGAAGCGCTGCGGGTGCAGCAACTGATCGAAGGCATCTTGGCCAACCGGGGGGCGCAGTCATGACCGCCACGCTGCATTCTTCGCCCGAGAGCTGCCATTGGGGCTATTTCGAGGCCAGCCGCCCGCCTGCGCTGACCATCCAAAGCGGCGAAGAGGTGATAATCAACACCGTCTCTGGCGCGCCCAATTGCCTGCCGCCCGAGGGCTTCCACGTCCCACCCGAACTCTACGACATCCACAAGGCAGGCCCGCCGCCGATGCCGGGCCATATCCTGACCGGGCCGGTCGCCGTCGAAGGCGCGATGCCCGGCGATGTGCTGAAGGTCGAAATCCTCGATGTCGCGCTGCGGCAGGACTGGGGGTATAACTTCATCCGCCCCTTGGCGGGCACGCTGCCGCAGGATTTCCCCGAGACCTATCACAGCAACATCCCGCTGGATGCAGAGCGGGGCGTCGCCCGGCTGCCTTGGGGGCTGGAACTGCCCTTGGCCCCGTTCTTTGGCGTGATGGCCGTGGCGCCGCCGCCCGAATGGGGCCGGATCGCCACCATCGAGCCGCGCAAACATGGGGGCAATCTGGACAACAAGGAACTGGGGGCGGGCAGCACGCTCTACTTGCCGGTCTTCAACGAAGGGGCGCTGTTTTCCTGCGGAGACGGGCATGGCGCGCAGGGCGATGGGGAGGTCTGCGTCACGGCGATTGAGACGGCGTTACAGGGCCGCTTCCGTCTGGCCGTGTTGAAGGACCGCGCGCTTAGCTATCCGCAGGCCGAAACCCCGACCCATGTGATCACCATGGGCATGGCCCCCGACCTCGACCGCTGCGCGGAGATAGCCCTGCGCGAGATGATCACATTGGTCTCAGCACGCGCGGGGATCAGCCGCGAGGATGCCTATGTGCTCTGTTCGCTGGCCGGCGATCTGCGGATCACCCAGACGGTGAATCGCGAGAAGGGCGTGCATATGATGATGGCGAAAGAGTTGATCGGCGGTTAACCGAGCCTCTGCGCCAAGAAAAAGGGCCGCATTGCTGCGGCCCTTTCGCGTGTCTAGCTAGCGGCAGATCATTCTTCCGCCCAAGCCATCCGCGCCGGGTGATATTCGAACCCGATGTGATGCGCGGCACCCACCAGCCCCTCGCGGGTGTGGTTGTAAAGCGAACGCCAGTAGGGCTGGATCGTGACACCATCGTCCTGCAGCATCTTCTCACCCTTCGCCATGATCTCGCGACGGGCGTTGACATCCGCCGTGGCCAGCGCCTCTGACAGCAGGGCGTCGAACTCGGGGTTGGCATAGCCGAACTCGTTCCACGCCTCGCCCGAGCGGTAGGCCAGCGCCCAGATTTGCACGCCCAAGGGCCGCGCGTTCCAGTTGGTGGAGGAGAAGGGGTATTTCACCCAGTCGTTCCAGAAGGTGGAGCCGGGCAGGATGGTGCGTTTGACCTTGATGCCCGCGTCGCGAAGTTGAGCGGCCACGGCATCGGTCGTGTCCTTGCGCCACGCATCGTCGATCGAGAAGAGCTCATGCTCGTAATCCGCCATCCCCGCCTCTTCCATCAGCGCGCGGGCGGCTTCAGGGTCGGTCTTGGGCGGCTCGACCTCGGCGTATTCGGGATGCATCGGGCCGACATGGTGGTTCTCGGCAACGATCCCGCGCCCGGCATAGCCCAGTTCCAGCAGAACCGCATTGTCGACGGCAAGTTGCAGCGCGTTGCGCACGCGCTTGTCCTCATAGGGTTTCATGCCGTCGACTTCGGCCAATTGGTTGGGGCGGATCACGATGGTCGCCGCCGTGGCGATCTCATTCTCGACCCAGCCGTCCAGCGTGCTCATCACGTCGATATATTCGCCTTCCATGGAGTAGAAAGCGTCAACCTCTTCGGCCTCGGCTGCGGCGATCCAAGCGGAGGGGTCGGTGCCGTAGTCGATGTATTCCAGTCGGTCGATGTAGGGTCCGCCGAAGACCTCGGTGCCCCACCATGTGTGATCGGGGTTCTTGACCAGTACGCTTTTCACGCCAACTTCGAGCGACTCGGGCAGGTAGGGGCCGGTGCCTTTCGGGTTTTCCAACATCGTGTCGGGGTCGAACCCTTCGGGCGTGATGGCGGCGGGGTAGTCGGCCATGCCGGGGATCAGCGTGATGTCGGATTTGGGCAGCGTGAGCTTGACGGTGTGGTCATCCACCACCTCGATCGCGCCTTCGATGGCCTTGCCGGTTTCCTCATCCACTAGCGTGGCGAAACGGCCCGCCATGGAGTTGCCTTCGAGCGACTTGTCGCACCAGCCTTCGATGTTGCGCGCCACGTCCTGCGCGGTGAAGGCGGTGCCGTCGTTCCATGTCACGCCCTTGCGGACGTTCAGCGTGTATTCGGTGGCATCGTCGTTGATCTCCCAGCTTTCCAGCAGGCCGGGGGTAAAGGTGCCGTCATTCTCCCAGATGGCGAGGTATTCCAGCCAACCGCGGCTGAAGTTGGCGATCTGCGACCAGTCATAGGTGCGCGGGTCTTTCAGGGCACGCACCTCCATCTGCATCCGCACGGTGCCGCCTTCCTTGAGGTTGGCATGGGCCGCCGCACGCGCGGGCGCGGCCATGCCAAGCATCCCGTAGGCTGTGGCGGACGTGGCCCCGAAGGCGCTCGCAATCGCCAGAAACTCGCGTCTGCTGACGGGGTCTTTCTTGGCGTTCTCGGCTGATGTCAGCACGGATTGCGGCAGCGGTTTTCCGGTGCGTGTCAAAAATTCCATGATTTTCCTCTCTGTTGGTGCGCTGGCCGGGCCATCGCGGATCCCCACTTTTCACGGTGGGGCAGGTGATGCAGTTGACCTGCTTTTGTCGCCTCTTGAGGTGGGCGCGGGGTGTTTAGTCTGCCGATCAGGCGCGTTGCGTCAAGCCTGTCGCGGGAAGTTGAGCAGCAAGCTAGCGCAGGAAAGCGGCCCGGCAAGCGCGGGCATGGGGGAAAAGTGCTGTGAGGCTGGCGGGTTAGGCCAGATCGCGCGCGGCTTTGAAAAGCGCCGCAAGCCGGGCCGGGTCGCCGAGTTCATTGGCCAGCATCAAAACCAATCGGGCGTTGAGGGCGTGGCTTTCATCCTCGGTCAGCCCTTCGTGGGCGGCCATGAGGGCGGCATAGACGCTGTCGCCCTCGGCGCCGAGGTTGTCTTCGAGGATCATGCGGTGGCTCCTTTCGCACGGTCAAAGGCGCGGGCAATCGCGGCGCTGTCGGGCTGGTCGAAAACCGCGCAGACATGGCCATCGGGGCGCAGCAGATAGAGGAACCCGCCGCCATAGCGCCGCTGCGCGTGGCCGTTCTTGCCCTGAAAACAGGGGTAAGCATCATGGGATTGATCGATGCCGATCCGGGCAAGGCCGGGCAGGTCGGGGGCGGTGATCTCGCCCACGGCGAGGAGGGTGAACCGGCCCTGAACCGCGCCCAACAGCCAGCAATCCCCCGCAGGCCCGACCAACGGCGCGTCGATCAATGCGCTGCCGGGGCGCAGGGGCGCGTCGCCTGCGGTTTGCAGCGGGCTATGGGCCAGCGTGCAGGGCTGCGACAACCGGCCTGAGTTGATCAGTTTGCGCGCGAAAGGGTGGCGTGCTGCGAGGGTCAGCACCTCGTTGCGAAACAGGGTCTCAATGGGGGATTTCGGCGTCATGAAATTGGTCGCGCGGGCGGAGTTGCGCATGTTTTCGTCCGCGCCATGGCCGCGTTCGATGTCATAGCTCTCGATCAGGCTTGGCGGCGCTTCGCCCTGCACCACAGCCGCCAGTTTCCAGCCAAGGTTGTCGACATCCTGCACCCCGCCATTGCCGCCCCGCGCCCCGAAGGGGCTGACCACATGGGCGCTGTCGCCGACAAAGACGACGCGGTCATGCACGAACCTCTCCAGCCGCGCGCAGCGAAACTTATAGACGCTCATCCAATCCAGCCGGAACGGCGCATCGCCCAGCATCTGTTTCAGGCGGGGGACGACCTTCTCTTCGGTCGCCTCGGCCTTCGGGTCGGTCTCTGGCCCCAGTTGCAAGTCGATGCGGTAGATGTTGTCGGGCTGTTTGTGCAGCAGCGCGGACTGGCCGTTGTGAAAGGGCGGGGCGAACCAGAACCACCGCTCGGGCGTGTCATGGTCGCCGAAGGGGGAGGTCTCCATCTCCACATCGGCAATGAGGAAATGTTCGTCAAAGGTCTGCCCCTCGAAGGGCAGGTTCATTCGTTTGCGCGTGGCCGAGCCTGCGCCATCGCAGGCGATGTACCAGTCGGTCTCAAGCCGGTAGGGGCCATCCGGCGTCTCGACCGTCAGCTCAACATGGTCGGCGTGGCCCTTGTGATCGGTCACCTTGTTGAGAAAGCGCAGGTCGATCAGGTCGGGGAATTCTTGCGCGCGTTCGATGAGATACTCTTCGACGTAATACTGCTGAAGGTTCACGAAAGCCGGATATTTATGCCCCGGCTCGGGCAGCAGGTCGAAGTTATAGACTTCCTGTTCCCCGTGAAACTGGCGGCCCACTTTCCACGTCACGCCCTTTTCCAACATGCGCTCGCCGATGCCGAGCCTGTCGAAAATCTCCAGCGTCCGTTTCGCCCAGCAGATCGCGCGCGAGCCGAGGGAGACGACGTTGTTGTCATCCAACACGACCGATCTGACCTCGCGCAGGGCCAAGTCCACGGCCATCGACAGGCCGATAGGGCCAGCGCCTACGATCACCACCGGGTGCCGCGGCTCGGGCGCGGTCAGGCCGGGTGGGGGGCTGTAGGGGAAGGGGGTGTAGGCATAGGCCATGGCGGTATCCTCAGAGAAAGGCGCGCAAGAGCAGCAGGGCTAGCAAGGCCAGCGACACCAGCGCCACCCGGCGGCGCGCACCGCGGTATTCGGGCGCGCGCAGCATCTTTGACCAAACCTGCGCCGTGTCGCGCAGCCCGGCGTAGGGCTGCTCGGTTCGGCGTGCCGCGTGGCGGCGGTGCTCCATCACCAGCGCGAAGACCAGATAGAACCAGAGCGCCAGCGCCAGAGCGATCAGGGCAGGAAGAAGCGCGGGCAGGGACATCAGTCCGACAGCGCCTCCCACATCTCTTTGTCGCGCGCCGCCGTCCAGATGCGTGGCGTGTCGATGTCCAGCGCCTCGTCATAGGCGCGGGCGACGTTGAAGGGCAGGCAGTGCTCATAGATCGCATAATCGCCGAACTTGGGGTCGCATTCGGCGCGCACGGCGTCCCATGCCTCTTTCAAGGTGCCGCCACGCAGAGCCACGCGGGCCGCCGGGCGGTAGGTGGAGCGGACGAAATCGGCGGTGCTGTCAATCGCGGCATTAACCATCTCGCGCCCCACCAGCGCGTCGCCCCGGCCCGGCGCGATGGCGTCGAGGTCGAAGGCGCGGATGCGTTCCAGCGTGGCGGGCCAGTCGTGGAAATGCCCATCGCCGCAGTAGCAGGCGGAGTGATATTCCACGATGTCACCGGTGAACATGACGTTCTGGTCCGGCACATAGACCACCGCGTCACCCGCCGTATGGGCGCGACCCAACTGCATGATATCGACCCGGCGTTTGCCGAGATAGACGCTCATCCGCCCGTTGAAGGTGGTGGTGGGCCAGGTCAGCCCGGGGATGCTCTCATGGCCTTCGAAGAGACGGGGGAAACGCTCGAATTCACTGTCCCAATCCTCTTGCCCGCGTTCGGCGACCATGGCGCGGGCCTTCTCGGACATGATGATCTGCGAGGCGCCGAAGGCAGACGCCCCGAGCACGCGCACAGCGTGGTAATGGGTCAGCACCAAATGGCTGATCGGCTTGTCGGTGACCGAGCGGACGCATTCGATGACCTTATTCGCGAGCCGCGGTGTCGCCTGTGCTTCGATGATCATCACGCTGTCGTCGCCGATGATCACACCGGAGTTCGGGTCGCCCTCGGCGGTGAAGGCGTAGAGCCCCTCGCCGACCTCGGTGAAGGAGATTTCCTTTTCGGTCATGTCGCCTTGGGATGCGAATTGCTTGGCCATGTGTTGTCCTTCTGTCTTGCTTCGCCAGCGCGGATGCGCGGCCTGTTCAGGAAAAGTCGATTGCCGGGCGGACCTTGCCGGTGCAGGCGCCGAAACCCACGCGAAAGCCATCGCCCTGCGCGTGGCCGGTGAGGGTCAGCGTGTCGCCGTCTTCGACAAAGCTGCGGGTGCTGCCGTCTGCGAGGGTGATCGGCTCCTTGCCGCCCCATGACAGTTCCAAGAGCGACCCGCGCTGCGATTTCTCGGGGCCGGAGATCGTGCCGGAACCGAGCAGATCGCCCGCGTTCATCGCACAGCCCGAAGAGGCATGATGCGTCAACTGCTGCGCGGCGGAGTAATACATCTCACGATAGTTGGTGCGGGCGATTTCCTCGGCCTCGCCGCCCTCGGGCTGGAGCATCACCGACAGGTCGATGTCATAAAGGCCGGGTTTGCTCTCGCGCAGATAGGGCAGCAGGTTTTTCTCCCGCGCGGGCGTCGAGGTGCGGAAGGGCTCCAACGCGTCGCGGGTCACGATCCACGGAGAGATCGACGTGGCGAATGCCTTGGCCTGAAAGGGGCCGAGCGGCTGGTATTCCCACGCCTGAATGTCCCGCGCCGACCAGTCGTTCAGCAGGACATAGCCAAAGATCATCTCATCCGCCGCGTCGATGCCGATCGGCTGGCCCATCTCGGTCGAGGTGCCGACGATCGCGCCCATCTCCAGCTCGATATCGAGTTTCTGGCAGGGGCCGAAATGCGGCGCTTCGGCCTCGGGGGCCTTCAACTGACCATTGGGCCGGGTGATCTCGGTCCCCGAGACGACGACGGTGGAGGCGCGGCCATTATAGCCGATGGGGATGTGCAGCCAGTTCGGCGGCAGCGCGTTCTCGGCCCCGCGAAACATGGTGCCGACATTCGTGGCGTGATGCTTGCCCGCGTAGAAATCCGTATATTCGGAAACCATCATCGGCATGTGCAACTGCGCGGCCTCCATCGGCACCAGATGGGGCGCCACGGCTGCCTGATCCGGTGCATCAGCGCTGAGCAGTTCGATCAACCGGGAGCGCAAGGAAGCCCAAGCCGTGGGGCCAAGGTCCATCACATCGTTCCAATAGGGCACATCGAACACCGGCTCTTCGGCGAGGGCGATCAGCCCCTCTTCCTCCAGCGCGGCCATGTCGAGGATCTGATCGCCGATGGCCACGCCGCAGCGCGCCTCAAGCTGATTGGTCGAAAAGACGCCGTAGGGCAGGTTGTTCAGCGGGAAATCGGTGGTGGCCGAATTGGCGCTCTCCACCCAAGAGGTCATCAGGGTCATATTGGTCCTTTCGCGGACAGCGGTCACTTCTTGCCCGGGGTGCCGTCGAATTTCTTCTCAAGGCTTTCCCAGCAGTCGATGTAATCGTCCTGTAAGGGCGCTTCGCGGGCGGCGAATTCGGTCAGATGCTGCGGAAAGCGGGTCTCGAACATGAAGGACATCGTGTTGTCGAGCTTATGGGGTGCCAACTCGGCATTCGACGCGCCCTCGAAGGCGTTCCGGTCCGGCCCATGCGGCAGCATCATATTGTGCAGGCTCATGCCCCCGGGAACGAAGCCCTTGGGCTTGGCGTCGTACTGGCCGTGGATATTGCCCATCAGCTCGGACATGATGTTCTTGTGATACCATGGCGGACGGAAGGTATCCTCGGCCACCATCCAGCGGTCGCGGAACAGCACGAAGTCGATATTGGCAGTGCCCTCGACGCCCGAGGGGGCGGTCAGCACGGTAAAGATCGACGGGTCTGGGTGGTCGAACAGCACCGCGCCCACGGGGCAATAGGTGTTCAGGTCGTATTTCACCGGCGCGTAATTGCCATGCCATGCCACCACGTCGAGCGGCGAATGCCCGATCTTGGTCTCATGGAACTGCCCGCACCATTTGATGGTGACGGTGGAGGGCACCTCGCGGTCCTCGAAAGCCGCCACGGGGGTTTTGAAATCACGCGGGTTCGCCATGCAGTTGGCGCCGATCGGGCCGCGTGCCGGCAGGTGGAACTTCTGGCCGTAGTTCTCGCAGACAAAGCCGCGCGCGGGGCCGTCCAGAACCTCCACCCGGTAGACCAGCCCGCGCGGAATGATGGCGATCTCCTGCGGGGCGACGTCCATGACACCCAACTCGGTGCAAAAGCGCAGGGAGCCCTCCTGCGGGACGATCAGCAACTCGCTGTCGGCGGAGTAGAAATAGCTGTCCACCATGCTTTCCGTGATGAGGTAGATGTGGCTCGCCATGCCAACTTGGGTGTTCACATCCCCCGCCGTGGTCATCGTGCGCATGCCGGTCAGCCAGGTCAGCGGCGTGTCGGAATGCGGCACCGGATCCCAGCGGTATTGGCCAAGGCTGGTCACATCCTGCGGCTGATGCGGCGCGGACTTCCAATAGGGCAGGTCGATCCGCGTGTAGCGCGACGAATGTTTGACCGAGGGCCGGATGCGGTAGCACCACGTTCGCTCGTTCTGATGAGAGGGTGCGGTAAAAGCCGTGCCGGACAGCTGTTCGCCATAGAGGCCGTAGTTGCATTTCTGCGGGGAGTTCATGCCCTGCGGCAAGGCGCCGGGCAGGGCTTCGGTTTCAAAATCATTGCCGAAACCCGGCATATAGCCCGGATGCGTGCCCGATGTGGTGGCCGCGGTTGTCATCGTCGATGGCTTGGACTGGCTGGTCATCTGTGCCCCCTTGCAGAATCTGTTACAAGCGTAATAGTTGGATTTGTAACTAACAAGCGGCGCAGCATGGCGGACGGTGACTTTCAGCTTCAGTATTTCCTGCCCTACCTGCTGAACCAAGCGGCGGAGGCGTCATCGCTTGAGTTTCAGCAGATCTACAAAAGCCGCTATGGCATGCTGCGCACCGAATGGCGGGTCTTGTTCCACCTCGGCCTCTATGGGCAACTCACGGCGAGCGAGATCGGCCAGCGCGCGCGGATGCATAAGACCAAGATCAGCCGCGCCGTGCACCGCCTGACCGAGCGCCGCTTCGTCACCCGCAGCCGCGATCCAGAGGATCGGCGGGTGGAGCATCTGTCGCTGACGCGGCAGGGCCAAGCGGCCTATGACGATCTGCGCGCCGTGGCGCAGCGCTACAATGCCGCGCTGATGGATGCGCTCGACCCTGCCGAGGCGGCGGTGCTGCGGCGGGCGCTGCTCAAGCTGTCGGATGTGGGGCAGGGGGGCTTTACTTAGCCCGTGGAAACCGCCACCGATGGCGCATGACCGATCAGACCAAAGGTCTCTTGCTCACCTTTCTTGGGGTGATGTGCATCGTTCCCGAAGCGCTTTTCGTGCGCGTCATCGACGCGCCGATGCTGACGCTCGCCTTTTGGAAGGTGACCCTCGTGGGCATGGCGATTGGCGCGGGCCTGCTGCTGGCCCAAGGCACCGCCCCCTTCCGCGCCCTCAGCCGCGCCGGATGGGCGAGCGCGATCTACATCGGCGGCGTGGCCTGCGCCGGGGTTGGCTTCGTGCTGGCCGTGCGCCTGACCTCGGTCGCGAATGTGGTCTTCATCCTCGCCTCGCTGCCGGTCTTTGCCGCGATCTATAGCCGGGTCTTTCTGGGCGAGCCGATCAGCCGGCGCATGTTCTTTACCATCGCGGCGGTGCTCGCTGGCTTGGCCGTGATCGCCTTCGGCTCGGGCGAGACCGAGAATGCCTCGCGCGCGGGCGATCTGCTGGCCCTGTCGATCTCGGCCATCTTCGCCGGAGCGCTGACAGCGGCGCGCCACGCGCGCGCGGTGTCGATGGTGCCAGCGGTGGCACTGGCCTATCTGCTGGCCGGTGCGGTGCTGCTGCCCGTGGCGCAGCCGCTGCACATGCCCACCGCAGAACTGCCGCAGATGCTGCTCTACGCGGCGTTCATGGCTGCCAGCGCCGGGCTCATCGCGCTTGGCCCGCGCTATATCTCAAGTGCGGAAGTGGGCCTGCTCGTTTTGTTGGAATCTGTGCTGGCGCCGCTGCTGGTCTGGGCGGTGCTAGGCGAAGACCCAGGGATCTACGCGCTGATGGGCGGTGGGATCGTGGTGGGCGCGCTGTTCCTGTCGAACCTCGTCGCCCTGTCGCGCCGCCGCCGGGTCGTGCCCCCGCTGCCGCGCCACTAGGATCAAAAGTCGGGGCTGACGCCCGGCAACTCCAACGCCTTGATCAATTCACGCAGCTCCTGCCGCGCGGCGATGTTCGAGATATTGAGCTGTTTCACCCCGATATCCTTGAGGTCCAGCAAGGTCAGACCGCGCGGGAAAAGCTCCCGAAAGATCACCCGCTCATTGAACCCCGGCGCGGCGCGGAACCCGATCCGTTTGCTGAGGTTGTTGATCGCGCGCTCCATCTTCTCCTTGTTGACCATGCGCTGCGCGCCCAAACGGTTGCGGACCACGATCCAATCAATCGCCGACAGCCCGGCCTGCGCCCTGAGCTGCCGCGCGTTCCAAACCATTTCGGAATAGACGGAGGGGCCGGTGATCTTTTCGCCATTGGCGTCGATATGGGCCAAAAGATCAAAGTCGATGAAACTGTCGTTCAGCGGCGTGATCAATGTGTCCGCCAGCGAATGGGCCACCTGACTGAGGCGCGTGTGCGAGCCGGGGCAGTCGATCAGAATGAAATCATTGTCTGGCTCCAGCGCCGCCACCGCCGCGCTCAGACGATGGTCATACATGTTCTCGCCGGGGCGCAGGCTGCTGGCCTCCACGTCCGGCAATTCGCAAAGCGTCGGACTGGCCAGCGTCAGGCCTGACTCGCGCATGAAGGCACGGCGGTTCTCGATATAGCGCCCAAAGGTCCGTTGCCGCAGGTCGAGGTCCAGCCCGCTGACCTTATGGCCAAGCCGCGCCAGCGCCGTCGCCACATGCATGGAAACGGTCGATTTGCCCGCGCCGCCTTTTTCGTTACCGACGACGATAATATGCGCCATACTGCTGTCCCTTCGCGCCTGCCCTTCAAGGCAGGATATTGTTGAGCCGCACTATATGTAGGGTTCACGCCTTTGGAAAGTGGCGAGGCCGCTTGTTGAGCCCGACCGTGGCAGCCCTGCCGCGTTTGGACATCGCGCACATTTGCGCTATTTTCACCGGTTAAGGCGCCGTGTAACACCCCGCCTTACCGCGCGCCGCGCACCCCAACGAACCGCTCAAGCAAGGCCTCCCCCATGCCAGATCACCACCCCACCACATCGAAACAGACAACAGTCCGCGGCGTGCTGCCGTCTCTGGGCATGATGATCGCGGAATTCGCGCTGGTTTGCCTGCTGGTGGCGCTGGTGCCGGTGACGGTTTACCTCGATACGGCCGTTCTGGGCGATGGCGTCACCGAAGACTCGCTGACCGAACATATGCACAACACGCTGCTGGCCATCGCGGCTGGGATTTTCATGATGGGCGCTTATCAACACGTGGGTATGCGGGGGTATCTAACACTGGCGGCCACGCTCTTCGCCTGCATGTTCCTGCGCGAATATGACGCCGCGCTCGACCGCATCCAACACGGGTTCTGGATCTACCCTGCCCTCGTCACACTGGCGATGGGCAGCTTCATCGCATGGCGCAATCGCGGCACCACGCTGCTGCCCATGCTGCACCACCTGCAAACCCGCTCCGCCACCTTCGTCTATATCGGCGTGGTGCTGCTGCTCTTCTTCTCGCGGATTTTCGGCACCGGCGCCCTGTGGGAGGCCGTCATGGGTGCCGCCTATGACCCGCAAATCAAAACCACCGTCCAAGAGGGCACAGAACTGCTCGCCTATCTGCTGATCGCCTATGGGGCGGTGCTGTCCCACCTGCACGGCTACGGCGCCCAAGCCGCCCTACAAGAACGCCGCCTCTAACCCGGCCTCCCCCATGTGCGCCGGCCCCCACCGGCACGCACACCCCCTTAACTTCATCCTTTTAAAAATACCTCCACACCGCTTGCCGCACGCACCCGGCCTAGGCCCCATCCACTGCCCCATCCCCCAAACGCAAAAGGCGCGACCCCGAGGGGCCGCGCCTTTATCTCGCAATTTCTGTAAGGCTTAGAAGCCCAGACCTGCGTATTTGTTCTTGAACTTCGACACGCGGCCGCCGGTGTCCATGATGCGGCCAGTGCCACCGGTCCAGGCAGGGTGCACGGAGGGGTCGATGTCGAGCGACAGCTGGTCGCCTTCTTTGCCCCATGTCGATTTCATTTCCACAACGGTGCCGTCGGTCATCTTGACGTTGATGATGTGGTATTCGGGATGTGTATCGGTTTTCATCGACCAGTCCTTTATGCGTTCGCGCCGGAAAGCGGCTTGTAGTGGACGTTTTCGGCGATCCGTGCGGATTTGCCGCGACGGCTGCGCAGGTAGTACAGCTTGGCACGACGCACGCGACCACGGCGCACGACGGTGATGCTGTCGATGTTGGTCGAATGCAGCGGGAACACACGCTCCACGCCTTCGCCAAAGGAAATCTTGCGCACGGTGAAGGACCCGGCGATGCCGTGACCGTTCTTGCGCGAAATGCAGACGCCTTCGTAGTTCTGCACACGGGTGCGGGTGCCTTCGGTGACTTTGAAGCCAACACGAACGGTATCACCGGCACGGAAGTCGGGGATCTCTTTCCCCAGTTCGGCGACTTGTTCCGCCTCGATCTCTGCGATCAGGTTCATCTGACCATTCTCCTATGATGTTCGCGGTATTCCACGAAATTATGTCGCGACCCAGAGCTTCGGGTTCTATCGGGCAGCGCCACGATCGTTTCCGATCAAGGCCCCCCGCCGGAGGTATCGTCGTCATTACTTAGTTTGCTGCGTTAAACGCAAAGCACCGGAGCCGCCAAAGCGATTCCGGATGCGCGGGGTATAGGGGGCAAAAGCGATAGGATCAAGGGGGCTGTGGCCACCTTGATCCTCAGTGTTTCCAACCTCTGCGCGCTGTCGCGTCAGGCCAGCGCGATCACGCCCAAGACAACGAGCAGGAACAGCACCAGAACGATGCCGATCAGCACTTTCGCCCCGGTCATCGCGGCACCCGATACGCGGCCAAAGCCCAAGAGGGCTGCGACGGCGGCGACGATCAGCAGAATAAGAATAAGTTCAAGCATTTGGATTCTCCCTCCGATATGGGGGATCAACGCGCCGCGCAGGGGCGGGTTCCGTATCGGGGCGCGGGCTCAATCCTTGCTCTCGAAGGCGGCCCACATGTCGGGGCGGCGCTTGCGGGTCAGCTCTTCGGCCTGCGCCTGTCGCCATTTCGCAATCTCGCCATGGTTGCCCGACATCAAAACGGGCGGAATCTCGCGCCCTTCCCATTCGGCGGGGCGGGTATATTGCGGATGTTCCAGCAGGCCCGAGGCGTGGCTTTCTTCTTCGATGCTCTCGGCATTGCCCAGCACGCCGGGCAAGAGGCGCACAGTGGCGTCGATCATCGCTTGGGCGGCCAGCTCGCCCCCCGTCATGACGAAATCGCCCAGACTAACCTCGGTGATGCCGAAATGCTCGATCACCCGCTCGTCGACCCCCTCGAATCGCCCGCAGAGCATTGTCACGCCCGCGCAGCTTGCCAGATCGCGCGCCATGGCCTGATCGAACCGCCGCCCGCGCGGCGACATGTAGAGGATCGGCCAGCGCCCATGGGCGTGGCTTTGCGCGCGCGCCAGCGCCGGGCCGACCACATCGGCGCGCATGACCATGCCCGCCCCGCCGCCTGCGGGGGTGTCATCGACATTGCGGTGCTTGCCGATGCCAAAGTCGCGTAGGTCATGGGTGTGCAATTGCCAACGCCCTTCATGCAGCGCCTTTCCGGTCAGGCTGGCGCCCAGCACGCCGGGGAAGAGATCGGGAAACAGCGTGACGATCCGGGCCTGCCAGACATTGGTGTAATCGGGCGCGTCTTGCATCAAGGCACGGGGTTTGAGGCTGGGGCGTGCGCTTTGACGTCCGTGAGAGCGGGTGGGTTTCATGCGGTTCCTGCCTGTTGCAATAGGGCGGTCTTGGCGCGGCGGCGCGCCTTGGGGTCATCGGCGTGTTGACGGTTGGCGTCAAGCAGAGCCTGCAAAAGTTCCGCAGGCAAGCGCCGGTTCTCGGGCGGGGGCACGGTCATCTGCGCCAAGACCTCAGGCGGCAATGCGCAAAGGTCCAAGAGCGGCGTGGCGGGGCCAAGCGGCAGCTCGCGGCAGGCCTCCAGCCGCGCGTGATGCACCGGGCAGGGCAGGCGGTGAGCAATCGTTTCGGCCACCCCATCCAAATCTGCCGCTGGGGCGTAGCGGGATGTGAAAGTGGCAAGGTCGAGCGTCATGGAGGAGGCTTTGACATGCTCCCAATAGGCCGAAGTGATCCAATCCGCCGGGTCGCGGGTTGAGAGGTAGACCATGATCTCCGCCCGGGGGAAACGGCGGCGCAGGCTGCGGGTAAAGATCTCCAGCAGGTCGGGCGCGGCGCTGTAGTCGGCCAGATCGCCACGTCCGGGCATGTGACCAGCCAGTTCCTCAGCCGAAAGGACCAGCGTCCGGCGCGGCATCCGGGGCAGGGCATCGAGAAGGGCGTCGAAGCGGTATTCGGCCTTGAGCAGCGTGAGCGGGTCGCGCCATGTGGAATAGCCGCGCGCGGCATGCAGCAGGTCTTTCATCTGCCAGCGCAGGCGCAGGGCAACATGGGGTTTCAGCAGGGCGCGGTTGGCGCGCAGGGTGGCTTGAACGGAACTGGTCCCGGTCTTGTGAAAGCCGGGATGCAGGATGATCCGGCGGGGCATCATCCGGCTCCGGTCTCAGCCATCCTTGCCCTCGGGCAGCACGCCCAAGGGCGGGTCGGCGATGATCCGGCCCGAGGCGAGATTGACGGTCGGCACCGCGGCCTTGGTGAAGGGCAGGAATGTGGTGGCCGAGGTGCCCGCCAGTTGCAGTTCAAGCAGATCGTCCGCCCCGTGGTTCTGTACCGTTTTCACGCGGCCCAGCAGCACGCCGCCGGTGTCATAGACCTCAACCCCGATGAGATCGGCGTGGTAGAATTCGTCATCCGGCAGGCCCGGCAATTGATCCCGCGCGGCAAAGAGCGAGACACCGCGCAGATCGTCGGCCTCTTCCTTGGTGGTGATTTCGGCGATGCGCGCGGCAAAGCCGTTTTTGACCGGGTGCAGCAGGGCGAGGGTGAACTGGCGGCTGCCGTCCTCGGTGCTCAGCGGGCGGTAGTTTTCGATGTCTTCGGGCACGGCGCAGTAGCTTTTCACGCGCACTTCGCCGCGCACGCCATAGGCGCCCGCGATGGCACCGACGCAGATCAGGTCTTGGTCACTCATTGCAACAACTCCGAATTCACGCAGATCGTCCCGGTCCATTCACCGGCCCCGGCTTTGCATTCATCCTGCATTAACTGCCGATCATAGCGGATGCCAAGGACAAAGCCGAGCACGAGCACGGACAGAAGGAACAGTAGCTTTCTCATTAGCGGGTCTCGACCTTAAGGCGGGGGGCGCGGGTCTCCCAACCCTTGGTTTCCAGTTCCGGCGTCAGGCTGTTTTCCTCGGGCCAGCCCATGCAAAGATAGGCCACCAGCGACCAGTCCTCTGGCACCGCAAGGTCACGGTTCAGCTTTGCCGGGTCGAGCACCGAGACCCAGCCCAGCCCGAGGCCATGGGCGCGGGCGGTGAGCCATAGGTGGGTGATCGCCCCCACCACCGAATAGCGCCGCATCTCGGGCATGGTGCCCGCGCCGAGGCCGCTGCCCTTTTCGGTGCTCTCATCACAGTAGATCGCCAATTGCTCGGGCGCGTCGCTCATCCCCGAGAGTTTGAGCCCGGCATAGAGCGCGGCCTTTTCACCATCGTATCCGGCGAGGGCGCGGGCATTGGCGGATTGGAAATTCTCAAGCGCGGCTTGGCGCGCGGTGTCGGAGGCAACGCGGATGATCCGCCAGGGTTCCGACAGGCCCACAGAGGGGGCGAGGTTGAAACTGTCGAGGCAGCTTTGCACCAGCGCCTCGTCCAGCGGGTCTGTGCGAAAGCGGCGCACGTCGCGCCGCCATCGCATCAGGTCGTGCAGCCCGGCACGGAAGTCATCAGAGAATGTATCCATGCCGGGCGCTCGAAGCTTATTCTGCGGAAGCTTCTTCGGCAGGGGCGTTGGCAGCTTCGGCAGCGGCAGCGGCCTTGTCGGCTTTCTCCTGCGCGCGCTCTTGGGCTTTCTTGCCCGGTGCGCCCTTCTTGGGGTTGTTACGCTCGGTCTTTTCGCGGATGCCAGCGGCTTCCAGCATGCGAACCACGCGCTCGGTCGGCTGGGCGCCTTTGGCGATCCATTCCTGAACCTTTTCAACGTCCATTTTCACGCGGTCTTCGCTGTCTTTCGGCAGCAGCGGGTTGTAGGTGCCCAGCTTCTCGATGAAGCGGCCATCGCGCGGCATGCGGCTGTCTGCAGCCACGATGCGGTAGAATGGGCGCTTTTTGGAGCCGCCGCGGGCGAGACGAATTTTCATTGCCATGGTGTTTAATCCTTTAGGTTGGTTGGGGGGACGGGAGGCCGCCCTATTCTTGGTGGGTTTTGTGGTGCCGAATGACTTCGGCGATGATGAAGTTCAAGAACTTCTTGGCGAAGACGGGGTCGAGGTCCGCCGCTTCCGCCAAATCTTCGAGCCGCTCGATCTGGGCCGCTTCGCGGGCCGGATCGGAGGGGGGAAGGTCGTGCGTGGCCTTGAGTTTCCCCACGGCCTGCGTGTGTTTGAACCGCTCGCCCAGCGTATAGACGAGGATCGCGTCGAGCCGGTCGATCGAGGCGCGGTGCTCTTTCAACAGCTCGGCGGCGCGGGCGGCGGTATCCGTGAGGGGCTCGGTCATTTCTTCTTCCCGAAACCGCTGAGGCCGCCGGGCAGGCCCATGCCGCCGCCGAGGCCACCGCCCATGCCACCCAGACCGCCGGGCAGCTTGCCGCCCATCTGCTTGGCCGCCGCTTCCAGCGCCTTGGGGTCCATCTGGGAGGGGTCCATGCCGCCGGGCATGCCGCCCTTGCCCATCATGCCCTTCATGGCCTGCTTGAGCATGCCGCCTTTGCCCATCTTGCCCATCTTCTTCATCATGTCGGACATCTGGCGGTGCATCTTCATCAGCTTGTTGAGGTCAGAGACCTCCATGCCGGCACCCTTGGCGATACGCTTCTTGCGGCTGGCCTGCAGCAGAGCAGGGTTGGCGCGCTCTTTCTTGGTCATGGACTGAATGAGGGCGATCTGCTGCTTGAGGATCTTGTCGTCGAAACCGGCATCTTCGACCTGTTTCGCCATTTTCCCCATGCCGGGCATCATGCCCATCATGCCCTGCATGCCGCCCATCTTGATCATCTGTTCAAGCTGCATCTTCAGGTCGTTCATATTGAACTGACCCTTGGCCATGCGCTTCATCATCTTCTCGGCCTGTTCGGCCTCGATGGTTTCCTGCGCCTTCTCGACCAGCGCCACGATGTCGCCCATGCCGAGGATGCGGCCCGCGATGCGCTCGGGCTCAAAGGTCTCAAGCGCGTCCATCTTTTCGCCCAGACCAACGAACTTGATCGGCTTGCCGGTCACGGCCCGCATCGAGAGCGCAGCACCGCCACGGCCATCGCCGTCCATCCGGGTCAGCACGACGCCGGAGATGCCGATACGCTCGTCAAAGTTCTCAGCCGTGTGCACGGCATCCTGACCGGTCAGGCCGTCGACGACCAGCAATGTTTCACGTGGATTGGCCACGTCGCGCACGGCTTCGACTTGGCTCATCAACTCTTCGTCGATGGACAGGCGGCCCGCGGTGTCGAGCATATAGACGTCATAACCGCCCAAGCCCGCCTGCGTTTTGGCGCGTTTGGCGATTTGCACCGGGCTTTCGCCCTTGACGATCGGCAGCGTGTCGACGCCGATCTGCGTGCCGAGGATCGCCAACTGCTCCATCGCGGCGGGGCGGTTCACGTCGAGTGAGGCCATCAACACGCGCTTGCCGTCGCGGTCTTTCATGCGCTTGGCGAGTTTTGCGGTGGTGGTGGTCTTACCGCCGCCCTGCAGGCCGACCATCAGGATCGGCGCGGGCGGGCTGTCGATCTTGAGCGAACCGGGTTCGCCTTCGCCTTTCAGCACATCGATCAGCGCGTCATGGACAATCTTGACGACCTGCTGGCCCGGCGTCACCGATTTGGTCACCGCTTGGCCCGTGGCCTTTTCCTGCACCGTCTTGACGAATTCACGCGCCACGGGCAGCGAAACGTCCGCTTCCAACAGGGCGACGCGCACTTCGCGCAGGGCGGTCTTGACGTCCTCGTCGCTGAGCGCGCCTTGTTTGGTCAGGCGGTCAAAGACACCAGAGAGCCGTTCGCTTAGGTTTTCAAACATGGGCACAGGGCCTTTCGGGTCGGTTGCACTTGCCCCTATTTAAGGACGCGCGCGAAAATGCACAAACGCCCCAGTGGGCGCAACGCGCTGACTGGGGGCGATCCCGACGACAGGCCGGGACCGGAAGGCAATGCTTCCGGAGATCGGTTGGCGTTTACGCGCTGCGGGGGTGCGAGTCAAGCCGGGTGGGCTGGGTGGCGAAGGGCTGCCACGCAAAAGCCGCGCCCCGGTGTGGGGACGAGGCAGTTTTGGAGGAGAGGGCGGTGCGCTTAGGCCGCGTCGCGCAGCGCGTCGATCTGCGCATGGGCGCGGGCGATGGTGCCTTCGGCGTCCACGGCCAGCTGGTCCGCTGCGACGAAGGTCACATCAGTGATGCCCAGAAAGCCCAACACAAAGCGGAGGTAGCCGCTGGCGAAATCGGCGGCGGAATCGATGCCTGTCCCGCCCGAGGCGAAGGCCACGATGACGCGTTTGTCCTCCAGCAGCCCTTGGGGGCCGTCTTCGGTGTAGCGGAAGGTCACGCCGACGCGGGCGATCAGGTCAATCCAGGCTTTGAGCGAGGCGGGAATGGTGAAGTTGTAGATGGGCGCGCTGATCACGATCGTATCGGCGGCCTGCACTTCGGCGACCAGCGCGTCGGAGAGGGCGAGGGCTTCTTGATCCAGCTCGGTGCGCTCTTCAGCGGGTTTCACCCGGGCGCTGGCCCATGTCGAATCGATCAGCGGCAGGGGTTCGCTGGCGATGTCACGGGCGACGACGTCGCAGTCGCCCAGGGTTGCGATGATCCGGTCCGTCAGTTGGCGGGTGACGGAGTTTTCGCGGTTCACCGAGGTTTCAATGCGCAATGTGGCCATGGTGTTGATCCTTGTTCCAAGGGTAAATCTGATGGCATGGAATTGGCCATTGTGCTCGCGAACGCAACTGCCAGAATGAGCGTGACCATGTTCGTAAATGCACAAGTCGGGAAGGCGAGGTGAGTAGTGGACAATTGGGATGAGATCAGGACCGCCTATCAGGTCGCCCAGCTTGGCACCGTCAGCGGCGCGGCAGAGGTGCTGGGCGTGCACCATGCCACCGTGATCCGCCATATCGACGCGCTGGAAGGGCGGCTTGGCGTGAAGCTGTTTCAGCGCCATGCCCGCGGCTACACGGCGACCGAGGCGGGGGAGGACCTGCTGCGGGTGGCGCGGGCGACGGACGACCAGTTCAGCCAATTGGCGGGGCGGATCAAGGGGCGCGGCAGCGATGTTTCGGGGGAGTTGGTGATCACCTCACTCGATTTCCTCGCCCCGCAGCTTGCGCCCTTGCTGACCGAGTTCCAGCGCCAGAACCCCGAACTGGTGGTGCGCTATCTGATCGGAGACCGCTTGTTCCGGCTGGAATATGGCGAGGCGCATGTCGCCATCCGTGCCGGGGCCGCGCCGGATCAGCCCGACAATGTGGTGCAGCCCTATGCGCAGCTGGCGGTGGGGGCCTATGCCAGCCGGGACTATGTGGCGCAGTACGGCATCCCGCAGGGGCCGGAGGATTATCACAAGCACCGTTTCATCGCCGCCGACAACCGAGACAGCCGCGCGCCCTATCACAAGTGGCTCTGGAGCACGGTGCCGGAGGAAAGCGTGACATGGCGCAGCACCAGCGGCACGGCGCTGGAGGCGGCATTGCGGGCCGGGGCCGGGATCGGCGGCCTGCCCGCCGCCATGGGGCGCAATGATCCGCAATTGGTCGAGATTCACGCGCCGCGCCCCGATTGGGGCAGTGCGCTTTGGCTGGTCACCCATGTCGATCTGCACCGCACCAGCAAGGTGCAGGCGGTGCTGCGGTTCCTCAAGGAACATGCCGAGGAAGCGGTCGCATGTCCCGAATAAGCGCCGCGGCGCAGGGGCATCTGGCGATGCTTTGCTTCTCGGCTTTGGTGGCCGGGTCATTCTCGCTCGGGGCGCAGGTGGCGAATGAGATCACGCCGACGGCGCTGAACGCTGTGCGTTTCGCCTTGGCGACGGTTTTGGTCGGGGCTTTGGCATGGGGGCGGGGCGATATCAGTCGGGCGGGCTTGGCAGCACCTTGGCGCTACTTCGTGCTGGCGGGGCTGTTCACGCTCTACTTCGTTTTGATG
This sequence comes from Sulfitobacter sp. 1A13496, assembly GCF_043557225.1. Classification (NCBI taxonomy): domain Bacteria; kingdom Pseudomonadati; phylum Pseudomonadota; class Alphaproteobacteria; order Rhodobacterales; family Roseobacteraceae; genus Sulfitobacter; species Sulfitobacter sp. 1A13496. The sequence goes on from NZ_JBIFFP010000002.1 coordinate 359,663, forward strand.
TTCGAGGGGTTGAAGACCGCGCCCCCGGTGGCTGCGGCGGCGGTCTTTACCCTCGTGCCGGTGATGGCGGCGGGGTTTGCCTGGCTACTGATGCGGCAGGTCATGACGCCGCGCATGGCGCTGGCGCTGGCCATCGGCGGGGCCGGGGCGCTTTGGGTGATCTTTCGCGGCGACCTTGCGGCGCTTCTGGCCTTCGACATCGGGCGGGGGGAGGCGATTTATTTTGTCGGCTGCATCAGCCACGCGCTTTATACCCCCATGGTAAGGCGGCTGAACCGCGGCGAAAGCGCGGTGATGTTCACCTTCGGCACCCTGCTGGCGGGCACGGTGCTGCTGGGGCTTTACGGCTGGAAAGACCTTCGCGCGACCGATTGGAGCGCGCTGCGCCCCTTGGTCTGGATCACCATCCTCTATGTCGCGGTCTTCGCCACGGCGGCCACGGTGGTTCTGCTGCAATTCGCGGCGCTGCGGCTGCCCTCGGCCAAGGTCATGGCCTATACCTATCTCACGCCCAGCTGGGTAATCCTGTGGGAGTTGGCCTTTGGCAATGCCCTGCCGGGGGCGCTGGTCTGGGGCGGGGTGCTGCTGACGATCCTCGCGCTTTCGCTGCTGCTGCGCGCGGATGGCGAAGAAAAATCATAAAAATTCAGAAAGTTGCGGAATCGGCGGAACCTAAGCGCGACGCCCGGCGTTGGGGCGTGAATTAACAGTGAAGGACACCACCATGCGTAGTATTATTTACCTGATCGGGTTGATCGTCGTGGTTTTGGCTATTTTGCGTTTCGCATTCGGCGTCATCTGACCGTCGATTGATCCTCCCCTTGTCTTATTTACCTCGTGGCAAGGGGGGATCACTCTATCTATATAAGCTTCACCTACTCTGACCCTGAGCGCATCTCGCCTTCGCCGCCCTCAGGCAGTTCGATCTCCAAAAAACGCTCGAAGGCATCAAGGTTCACCGGCTCGAACTGCCCAAACCCTTGCATCCAGACCGACGCATCCCGCAGCGCATCCGGTTCCAGTTTGCACCATTTCACCCGCCCCCGCTTTTCCTGACTGATCAGCCCCGCCGCTGTCAGCACGCCTAAGTGTTTCGAGATCGCGGCAAGCGACATCTCGAAGGGCTCGGCGACATCGGTCACGGCCATGTCATCCTCCAGCAGCATGGCGAGGATGGCGCGACGTGTGGGGTCGGCGAGGGCGGCAAACACCTGATCGAGGTCTTGGGTCATACGCTTGAATAGCGCGGGGCGCGCGTAGGCGAAAGCGGGCATTGCGGCTAACTTAACCGCTGAGTTGAATAACCCTTCGGCGCGATTTCCGTGGGATTTGCCGGGCCCATTTCAAGTGCCAGCGGGCTCCGCCTACCGTAAACCCTTGTAAACGAATAAAAACCCGCGGCGGCCAAGGTTGTTGACTCTAACCCGCCCTGACAGTAGCACCGCAGCAGATATTCCTAAGGGGATTTTGGTGTGACCAGCCCGGACCAACGGCAGCAGATGGAGCAGCTTGAGGCCAAACTGGCAGCTGCGAAAGAGCGCGGCGCACCCAAGCCCCGAGCGGATGAGCATTATTCTCAGGCCAATATGGCATGGCGGATGGTGATCGAACTTGTGGCCGGTCTTGGGATCGGTTTCGGCATCGGATACGGGCTTGATGTGCTCTTTGGCACGCTGCCCATCTTCATGGTGCTATTTGTAATGCTGGGCCTTGCGGCGGGGGTGAAGACGATGCTCCGCACCGCTGAGGAGATCCAGGGTAAACAACAGGCCGAACCGGCCGAACAGGATACGCCCCATTCGGGCAAGGACGAGGGAGCCTGAGATGGCAACAGAGACACACGGCGCTGAAACAGGCGGTCTGGAATTCCACCCGATGGACCAGTTCATCGTATCGCCGCTCTTTGGCGACGATGCTTCCGTTGCTTGGTACACCATCACCAACGCGACCTTCTGGATGGCGCTGGCGGTTCTGGCCACTTTCGCGATGCTCGTTCTGGGCAGCGCGCGCCGCTCGGTCGTTCCCGGCCGCATGCAATCGGTCGCTGAGCTGGCTTACGGCTTCATCCACAAGATGGTCGAAGACATCTGCGGCAAAGAGGGGCTGAAGTTCTTCCCCTATATCATGACCCTGTTCATGTTCATCGTCATGGCCAACTTCCTCGGCCTGATCCCGACAGCCTTCACCCCCACCGCGCATTTCTCGGTGACCGTGGTGCTGGCGCTGGCGGTGTTCATCACCGTGACCGTCGTCGGTTTCGTCAAGAACGGCGCGGCGTTCCTGAGCCTCTTCTGGGTGTCCTCGGCGCCTCTGGCCCTGCGCCCCGTGCTGGCGATCATCGAGCTGATCAGCTATTTCGTGCGCCCGGTCAGCCACTCCATTCGTCTGGCGGGCAACGTCATGGCGGGCCACGCGGTGATCAAGGTTTTCGCCGGTTTCGCCGCCATCGCTGTCATCTCGCCCGTTTCGGTCGTCGCGATCACCGCGATGTACGGTCTCGAAGTGCTGGTGGCCTTTATTCAGGCCTATGTCTTCACCATCCTGACATGCGTGTACCTCAAGGACGCGCTGCACCCCGCACACTAACAACCCCAACAACGGCGGGGTTTCCCGTCAAAGTTTTAACTTCCAATCGTAAGGAGATACCCCAATGGAAGGTCAACTCGCACATATCGGCGCAGGCATCGCAGGTCTCGGCACAGGCATCGCAGCCCTGGGTGTCGGCAACGTTGCCGCCAACTTCCTGTCCGGCGCTCTGCGCAACCCCTCGGCAGCCGCAAGCCAGACAGCGACCCTGTTCATCGGCATCGCGTTTGCAGAAGCTCTGGGGATCTTCTCGTTCCTCGTCGCTCTGCTGCTGATGTTCGCTGTCTAAGCTCTCGGAACTGTAATCCTTACGAGCGGGCAGGCGCGCATCGCCGTGTCTGCCCGGCTGTAACGGCAAAGTTTCCAAGGAGAAGCCACGATGGCAACTGTAACAACCAGCGACGGGCTGGCCGACGCGACCGGCATTGCGACCCATGCTGCCGAAACGCCGGGCATGCCGCAGCTGAACTTCGATCACTGGGGCAACCAGATTTTCTGGCTGATCCTGGCGCTGATCGCCACCTACCTGATCCTGTCGCGCGTGGCTCTGCCCCGTATCGGTGCGGTTCTGGCCGAGCGCCAAGGGACCATCACCAATGACATCGCGGCTGCCGAAGACCTCAAGGTCAAGGCGCAGGAAGCCGAAGCCGCCTATGACAAGGCCCTGATCGACGCCCGCGCCGAGGCACAGCAGATCGTGGCTCAGGCAAAAGCGGACATGCAGGCTGATCTGGATGCCGAAATGGCCAAGGCCGATGCCGAGATTGCCGCGCAAGTGGCGGAATCGGAAAAAGCCATCGCCGAAATTCGCGCGGGCGCCATGGACAACGTACAAGCCGTTGCCAAGGACACCGCCGAGGCCCTCGTCGCCGCTCTGGGTGGCACGGCCGATACCGCAACCGTCAGCGCTGCCGTCGACGCGCGGATGAAAGGATAAGCCATGACCAAATCCATGCGCCTGACACTTTCGACCCTGCTCGCCGGTCTTGCGGCTTCGCCGGCGCTTGCCGCCACGGGGCCTTTCTTTTCGCTGCGCAACACCGATTTCATCGTGTTGCTGGCCTTCCTGCTGTTCCTTGGGATCCTGATTTACTTCAAGGTGCCAACGCTTTTGATCGGCATGCTCGACAAACGCGCCGACGGCATCAAGACCGAGCTGGAAGAAGCCCGCGCCCTGCGTGAAGAAGCGCAAACCCTGCTGGCCTCTTACGAGCGCAAGCAGAAAGAGGTGCAGGACCAAGCGGACCGGATCGTGTCTTCTGCCAAGGAGGACGCCCGTCTTGCCGCCGAACAGGCGCGGGCGGATATGGCCAAGTCGCTTGAGCGTCGCATGGCCGCCGCGAAAGACCAGATCAGCTCGGCCGAGGCCGCCGCTGTGAAGGAAGTCCGCGACCAAGCCGTGACCATCGCCGTGGCCGCCGCGCGCGACGTGATCGCCAAGCAGATGACCGCCGCACAGGGCAACAAGCTGATCGACGAAGGCATCGCCCAAGTCGAAGCCAAACTGCACTGAACCAGCGTTTTATAGAGTTTTGAAAGCCCCGGCCCCGCCGGGGCTTTTTCTTTTGCGTTAGGCTTTTGTTAACTCTGCAGGGGCAGGGTTGAGCCATGCGGTTGCTCGTTATCATTGTAGTCTTATTCAGCCTCGCGGCCTGTACGGCGCCCAGTCGGGAGTTTCGGGGGCTGCCGGCGCAGCGGATCACCGTGGAGGGGTCGGTGTTCGATGTCCGCGTTCGAGGGGAGCGGGCAGAGGCGGTGCGGGTAAACACCCAATACGCACCGCGCTTTGGCCCCATCCGCGCGCGGGCCGGGCGCGCGATGGCACTGGTTAGCGGCTGTGAGGTGAAGGAGGTTCTGGGCGATCAGGCGCTGGCGCTTGGGGTGCTGGACTGTGATTAGGCCGGGCTTTGTATTGCGGCATCGCATGGGGCGAGGGACGCGGAATGGGCGAAGCGTGCTATCGACCCGATCCAACCGCGTGCCCGATAGGGCAAACTCGCCGATCAAGACAATATCTTGTGGATAACCGCCGACCGCCCCCTCTCCCTTGGGGCTTTTGATTGACTCGGACCCATGCCAAACGGCAAGTTCGCCGCTCAGGCGAGAATCAATCACGGCAGGGCTAACTTGCGCTTTTCCAAACTCAGATTAACCGGCTTCAAAAGCTTTGTGGACCCGACCGACCTCGTCATTTCCGACGGGTTGACCGGGGTCGTGGGGCCGAACGGCTGTGGCAAATCCAACCTGCTCGAAGCGCTGCGGTGGGTGATGGGCGAAAACCGCCCCACGGCCATGCGCGGCGGCGGTATGGAAGATGTGATCTTCGCCGGAGCCTCCTCCCGGCCCGCACGCAACTTCGCCGAAGTGGCGCTGCACCTCGACAACAGCGACCGGTTGGCGCCTGCGGGGTTTAACGAACAAGACGCGCTTGAAATCGTCCGCCGGATCACCCGCGACGTGGGCAGTGCCTATAAGGTGAACGGCAAGGATGTGCGCGCGCGCGATGTGCAAATGCTCTTCGCCGATGCCTCAACCGGGGCGCATAGCCCCGCTTTGGTACGGCAGGGGCAGATTGCCGAGTTGATTAACGCCAAGCCGAAGAGCCGCCGCCGCATTTTGGAAGAGGCCGCTGGCATCTCGGGCCTGTATCAGCGCCGCCATGAGGCCGAGTTGAAACTTAACGGTGCGGAGCAAAACCTCGCGCGCGTAGACGATGTGGTTGAACAACTGGCCGCGCAATTGGCCACGCTGGCCCGGCAAGCCCGGCAGGCGGCGCGGTATCGTGAGATTGGCGAAGCATTGCGCCATGCCGAGGGCTTGTTGCTGTATCGCCGCTGGCGCGAAGCCGATGAGGCGCGTGCGAAGGCCGAGGGGGAATTGCGTGCTCGCGTCGCCTCCACGGCGGAGGCCGAAGCGCAGGTTCGCCGCGTGGCCGAAGGGCGGGAGGAGGCAGAGGCCGCCTTGCCACCCCTGCGCGAGGAAGAGGCAATTGCGACTGCGATCCTGCAACGTCTGACCACGCAGCGCGACACCCTGACCGAGGAAGAGGCACGGGCGGCGTCGCTAATCGAAACCCTGACAGGCCGCATTGCTCAGCTGACCCGCGACATCGAACGCGAAGGCGGGCTGAACCGCGACGCGGAAGAAACGATCGCGCGCCTCGAAGAGGAAGCGGAAGACCTCGCCAAGGCGGACAAGGGTCACGACAGCGCGGTTGAGGCGGCGGAACAGGCCGCGCGGGAGGCAGCCGAAGTCTTGCAAACCCGCGAGGCCGATCTTTCGCAGCAGACCGAAGACGTAGCCCGGTTGGCGGCGCGCCACAGTTCGGCGGAACGCTTGCTTCAGGACAGCCGCAAGACGTTGGAAAAGTCGGAGGCCGAGTCCCGCAAGGCCCGCGATGCGGTGGCGCAAAGCCAAGCGACCCTCGACAAGGCCGGGCTAGATTTCGCGGCGGCTGAGAAGGCCGAAGCCGCAGCCGTCACCGCCTCGGCGGCGGCGGATGCCGCCCTTTTGGCTGCCGAAGAGACCCGCGCCGACACGCAATCGCGCGAGGCTGAGGCCCGCGCGGAGCGCTCTGAGGCGGAGGGCGAGGCCAAGGCCCTGCGCGCCGAGGTTGGCGCGCTGGCGAAATTGGTGGAGCGTGACAGCGCCGAAGGCGGGCAGGTTCTCGACCGGTTGCAGGTGGAACAGGGCTTTGAGAAAGCGCTCGGCGCAGCCTTGGCCGATGACCTGCGCGCGCCTGAGGTAGAGGCCGATCGCCCCTCAGGATGGGCGCATTTGCCGAGCTACCCGGCGCCGCAGCCACTACCCGCCGAAGTGACCCCGCTCACGCAGCATGTCACCGTGCCGCAGGTGCTAGAGCGCCGGATGGCCCAAGTCGGACTCGTTGACGCCGACGCGGGCGCGAAGGTTCAGGCGCAGTTGCAGCCGGGGCAGCGCTTGGTGTCGAAGAAGGGGGACCTCTGGCGGTGGGACGGTTTCCGTGCGATGGCCGAAGATGCGCCCTCGGCCGCCGCGCTGCGCTTGCAGCAGTTGAACCGGTTGGAAGTCCTTAAACAGACGCTGGAACAGGCCAGCACCCGTGCCGATGCCGCGCGGGCGGCGCATGAGACCCTCCAGCAGCAATTGGCCGAACAGGCCGAAGCCGACAAACGGGCCCGCGAGGCGCGGCGCGATGCCGACAGGCAAGTGGCCGAGGCGGGCCGCGCGTTAAGTCGGGCAGAGGCAGATCGCAACCTCGCCCAAAGTCGGTTGGAATCCCTCGGCCTAGCCGTGAAACGCCATGAGGAAGCTGCGATCACCGCGCGGGCCGAGGTGATGGACGCCGAGCGCACGCTGGCGGGCTTGGATGACCTCTCCGCCGCCCGTGCGACGGTCGAGGATGTCCGCATGACGGTCGAGGCGTCGCGGATCACCATGATGTCGCGCCGCTCGGCCCATGACGAATTGCGCCGCGAGGGCGAGGCGCGCAGACGGCGGCTGCAAGAGGTCGCGAAAGAGGTCAGCGGGTGGCGGAACCGCTTGGAAACGGCGGGCAAGCGCAGCGCTGAATTGGTCGAGCGCAAGACCGCATCGGAGGCCGAATTGGCCGAGGCGAGCGCTGTCCCGGCGGAGATCGCGGCGAAGCGGGAAGACCTGTCAGGCGCGATCACTTCTGCCGAGGCCCGCCGCGCCCATGCCACGGAAACGCTGGCCGCCGCGGAAGCCGCCCTGAAAGCCGCGACGGACGCCGAGCGCGACGCGGAGCGGCAGGCATCGGATGCGCGGGAGGCCCGTGCCCGGGCCGAGGCGCGCAGCGATGCCGCCCGTGAAACGGTGACCCATGCGGCAGAACGCATTCAGGACGAACGGCAAAGCACGCCCGAGGCGCTGCGCGATGCGCTTGATGTCGAGACGGATCAGATCCCACCTGTGGAAACGCTTGAAGAGGGCGTGAACCGGTACAAGCGGCAGCGGGATTCCTTGGGCGCGGTGAACCTGCGCGCCGAGGATGATGCGAAAGAGATACGTGAAGAGCACGAAGCGCTGCTGACCGAGAAGGCCGATCTGGAAGAAGCGATCAAGACCCTGCGCAGCGGCATTGCGGGTCTCAACCGCGAGGGGCGGGAGCGGCTGCTGACCGCCTTTGATCAGGTGAACGAGAATTTCTCGATGCTGTTCACCCATCTCTTCGGCGGCGGTGAGGCGAACCTCGTCATGGTCGAAAGCGATGATCCTTTGGAAGCCGGGTTGGAGATCATGTGCCAGCCGCCGGGCAAGAAGCTGAGTACCCTCAGCCTGCTGTCAGGCGGGGAGCAGACATTGACCGCGATGGCGCTGATCTTTGCCGTCTTCCTCGCCAATCCGGCGCCGATCTGTGTGCTGGATGAGGTCGACGCGCCGCTTGATGACGCAAATGTGACCAGGTTCTGCGATCTGCTGGATGAGATGTGCCGTCAGACCGACACGCGCTTTCTGATCATCACGCACCATGCGGTGACGATGGCCCGGATGGACCGGCTCTTTGGCGTCACCATGGCGGAGCAGGGGGTGAGCCAATTGGTCTCTGTCGATTTGAAAAAGGCGGAAACGCTGGTCGCGTGAAGGTGGGAGACGCCGGTGACTTGGTCCGGCCCTTAAAGCGAGTGCGCATCAGTTTGCCGCGGGCTTTCGTAGCCGTTGGTTAGGTGGTGTGAGCCGTCTGGCCCGGGCGGAGTTTCGCGTGAACGACGGGCTGTGATCAGCCTTTGCGCGCGACGGTGACGCCGGCAACATCCTCAATAAACGTTAGAATTCGGGCCTTTACCGCATCATCCTTGATAGAGCCAATGGCGTTTGCGATGTCGAGCGAGGGGTCGTTGCTGGCCTCGGGCTTCTCGTCATCCAGCCCTTCGAAGAAATAGCCGGGGGTGACATCCAGTATCCGGGCCAGCTCGTGCAAGCGGCTGGCGGCGATCCGGTTAGAGCCGATTTCATACTTCTGGATCTGCTGAAAGGACAGTTTGAGTTCGCGTGCCACATCGGTCTGGGATTGCCGTCGCAGGGTGCGTGCCTGCTTGAGCCGGCGACCGACGTGAACGTCTACGGGGTGGGACATAGTTCAATACCTCAGGTTGAGTACAATATATTCACTACCCGCAATGTATTGAGGATCAATTGCCTAGATCTGGCCTCTTTGCGTTAACCAATTCACCCTAGCTGTATGGATTATGTTGCGTTACCGGGTGATTCATGTACCATCCCTTGCCTATGAACCAGCATATGTCCGATATTGAGCGGGTCGCACCCGTGCCCCAAGCCTTGCAGAAGGACCCCGCTCCGGCGCTTCTGTTCGAGATGATGCGCTCTTTCGTGACGCTGGCGCATACTTTGAACCTCAGCCATGCGGTGGCCGAATTGGCCAGCACACGGCAGACGGTCCGGCGACATATCCAGCAGTTGGAAGAGGCGATGGGCGCGCCGCTCTTCACGATTGAGAACCGCCGCTATTCCCTGACCAAAGCAGGCGCCGAGGCCCTGCCCGAGGCCCGCGATATTATCGACCGGGGCAAGCTGTGGCTGGATGGCAAGACCCGCCATGCCGACGGTATGCTGCGCCTTTCCCATGAAGAGCCGAACGGCTGGTGTTTTCACCAACAGCAGCAGCCCCTGTCGCTGATCTGGGATGGCGGCTCTGCCATGCTTCAGGCCGTGTTGCAGGCGTGGAGCTTGAGCCGGGGTGAGTTGGAAAGCGAAGCCTTTCGCGCCATGCGCCCCTATGTGTTGGTGTATCGCGATTCGCCCAATGGATGGATTTGTACCGAAGTGGGGGAGAAATCCTTTTACACGCAATGGTGGGGCTGGACCAACGCGCGCAGCAGCATAGGACGGCCGATCAAGCTGTTTCCGGGCGGGCCTGAGTTCGAGAATATGCTGAACTACCCCTTTCGGGAGGTTGAGGCGACCTGTGGCGTTCGCTTGGACGAGGTGGTCACCGAAATCCCGCGGGAGGAGGGGGGCGCGCCGGTGCCTCTGGCCTATAAACGTTTGCTAATGGCCGGGCGCTATCCGGATAAGAGCTTTGCCCTGATCGCGGCGGTTGATCGGTCGACCTCGGTCAATATCGTCGGCGTCGATGATAGTTTCCTGCGCGAGATGCCTTTGGATGCGAAGGTGACTTTCGCAGGCTAAGGGTCACGGAGCGTGAGATGCGAAAAGGGCCGCCCAATAAGGGCGGCCCTTTCTGTTTCGTCCTTGGCGAAGGGCTTAGCTGATCGCCGCGGCTTTCACGTCGTCGTCGATATGGGGCAGGTACTGCTCGAAGTTGTCCGAGAACATCTTGACCAGTTTTGCCGCCTGACGGTCATAGGCTTCCGGGTCGTCCCAAGTGCGGCGCGGGTCGAGCAGGATGTCGGCGACGCCGTTCACCTCGACAGGGACATCGAAGCCGAAGTTCGGGTCTTTGCGGAACTCCGCATCCGCCAGACGCCCTTCGAGCGCGGCACTAAGCAGCGCGCGGGTCGCTTTGATCGGCATCCGCGAGCCGGTGCCGTATGCGCCGCCGGTCCAGCCGGTGTTCACGAGCCAGCAGGTGGCGCCGTGCTGGGCGATCTTTTCGCGCAGCAGGTTGCCGTAAACCTCGGGCCGACGCGGCATGAAGGGGGCGCCGAAGCAGGTGGAGAAGGTGGGCTCGGGCTCAGTCACGCCACGCTCGGTGCCAGCGACCTTGGAGGTGAAGCCCGACAGGAAGTGATACATCGCCTGCGCCGGGCTCAGCCGCGCGATCGGGGGCAGCACGCCGAAGGCATCGCAGGTCAGCATGATGATGTTTTTCGGGTGGCCGCCGACGGCCTTCTCGCTGGCGTTCGAGATGTAGTGCAGCGGGTAGGCGGCGCGCATGTTGGCCGTGAGCGAGTCGTCGTCGAAGTCGAGCTCGAAGGTGTCGGGATCGAAGACCATATTCTCGATCACGGTGCCGAACTTGGAGGTCGTCGCGTAGATCTCCGGCTCGGCCTCGGGATTAAGGTTGATGGTTTTGGCATAGCAGCCGCCTTCGAAGTTGAAGGTGCCGTTGTCGGACCAGCCGTGCTCGTCATCGCCGATCAGCGTGCGTTCAGGGTCGGCTGAGAGGGTGGTCTTGCCCGTACCCGACAGGCCAAAGAAGACGGCGGTGTCGACCGGGTTGCCATTGGCGTGGTTGGCCGAGCAGTGCATCGGCATGATGCCTTTTTCGGGCAGCAGGTAGTTCAGCAGGGTAAAGACCGACTTCTTGTTTTCGCCCGCGTATTCGGTGCCGCCGATGAGGATCATCTTACGGTCGAAGTTCATCGCGATCACGGTCTCGCTGCGGCAGTCATGCTTGGCCGGATCGGCTTGGAAGCTGGGGCAGTTGATCACGGTGAAATCGGCGGTGAAGTCATTGATGGCCTCCGCGTCGGGGCGGCGCAGCATGGTGCGGATGAAAAGACCATGCCAAGCCAGCTCGGTCACCATGCGCACGTTGATCGCATGTTTCGGATCGGCGCCGCCAACGAGGTCTTGGACGAAATAGTCCTTGCCCTCCATATGGGCGAGCATGTCTTGATAGAGCGCGTCGAACCCTTCGGGCGACATCTCGGCGTTGTTCTCCCACCAGATGCTGTCGGCCACGCTGTCGGTCTTGACCACGTGTTTGTCCTTGGGCGAGCGGCCCGTGAACTTGCCGGTGGTCACGAGGAAGGCCCCGCCTTTGCCAAGGCTGCCTTCGCCCCGTTTCAATGCCGCCTCGACCAGCGCAGGCTCGGTCAGGTTGTAATAGACATCGCCAAGCCCGCTGATCTTTTGATCCTCAAGGCTGAACTGCGGGTTTACCCGTCCAAATGTCATATGATGTCTCCTGTGGTAGCGCGTGAGCAGCGCAGAACGTGTCCGAGCGGGCGCAATTGCCCTGGGCATCGGGGGCCTTGGAAGCCTCTTAACACGGGCGTTTTCAGGTTGAACAGGCAGCTTTGTCACAGTTAGCGCCATCATCTAAAACTTTGTTTCTGAGCGCTTAGATCCCGCCCCAAAGCGGTGGATGCTGCCGCGTCTTCACCTTGGGCGGGGCCAGTCAAAGTGCGGCAATTTAGCCATTCCTAACCAAATTATGACGGAATTGGTGCATCTCAGAGGCGCGATTCGCACTTAAGGATTGATTCGATCTGTAATATTGGAGATCACTGACTCCAAAAATAAGAACGAATTGAGCAGCATAAGGAAGCAGGCAATGTCAAAGATCGCATTGGTAGACGATGACAGGAACATCCTGACATCCGTTTCGATGACTCTTGAAGCTGAAGGTTTCGAAGTGGAAACCTATAACGATGGCCAAGCGGCGCTGGACGCCTTCAACAAGAAACTGCCCGATATGGCGGTGCTGGACATCAAGATGCCCCGTATGGACGGCATGGATCTGCTCCAACGTCTGCGCCAGAAAACCGCGATGCCGGTGATCTTCCTGACTTCCAAGGACGATGAGATCGACGAGGTGCTGGGCCTGCGCATGGGGGCCGACGATTACGTCAAAAAACCCTTTAGCCAGCGCCTGTTGGTCGAGCGTATCCGCGCCCTTCTGCGCCGCCAAGACGCGGTCGAGACCAATGAGGTCGGCGATACCGAAGAGACCAAGGTGATGGAACGCGGCGATCTGCGGATGGACCCGCTGCGCCACGCGGTAAGCTGGAAGGGTAAGGATGTGTCGCTGACCGTGACCGAATTCCTGCTGCTGCAAGCCCTCGCGCAGCGCCCCGGTTTCGTGAAATCGCGCGACCAACTGATGGATGTAGCCTATGATGATCAGGTCTATGTGGATGACCGCACCATCGACAGCCATATCAAGCGCCTGCGCAAGAAGATGCGCAGCGCGGATGATGAATTCTCGGCGATCGAGACGCTTTACGGCATCGGCTATAGATATAACGAAGAGTAAACCCGTCGGTTAACGCGGGTCGAAAGGAAGCTTGTGCGGGACATGGCTGCTGGCAGGGACGGTGATGTTGTATTGGGCGACGATTGGGTCACCCCCGACAGTGCCGCGCCGGATGAAATTCGGGTCAAGCGTGAACGGCGGGGGCTGTTCTCGCTCCGCTCCTCGCCGCTGACGCGCAAGATCATTACCTTCAACCTGATCGCGCTGAGCGTTTTGGTTGCGGGGATCCTCTACCTTAATTCCTCGCGAGACAGTCTGGCGCTGCAACGCGCCGCGGCACTGGTGTCTGAGACTGAGCTGATCGCCGATGTGATCGAGGCCCAACTCCCCGCAGGCGCGCCGGTGAACCTGACCACTGGCGATGGTGTCGATGTGGCTGCCACGCTCGACGGGCTGGACCTGCGCGGCGGCATCGAAGTCTTTGTCTATGATCCGGCGGAAACCTTGGTCGCCCGCACCGCAGGCAGCCTCACCGTGGCTGAGGCCCTCGCCGCGTCCGAGGCGGGTGAGCGGACCTTGCTGAACGACGGGTTGAACTGGCTTTGGGACCGGGTTTCGGCCCCCTTCAGCACCGATGAGGTCACCGCCACCCCGCCGCTCGAAGAGCAATTGCGCGGCATGGTCGGCACCAGCGTGACCAGCGGAACCCGGCGGGAAGGCACGCTCGCCATCGAAGGCGGCACGCTTTTCAGCGTGGTGACTCCCATCATGCAGGGCGAGGCCCCGGTCGGCGTGGTCGCCGTGGCCAGTGCGGCGGGAGAGATCGACCGCCTTGTGCGCAGCGAACGCGAGCGCGTCTTGCAGATCTTCGTCATCGCGACCCTCGTCTCCATCGGCCTCAGCCTCGTTCTGGCCTCGACCATCGCCAATCCGCTGGCCGACCTCTCTGCCGCCGCCGAATTGGGCCGTGACAAGGACGCGCGCAAGATGAACCCCGGCCGCATCCGCATTCCCGATCTGACCGCGCGGCCCGATGAGATTGGCCGCCTGTCAGGCGCGCTGCGCGGCATGGTCTCGGCACTGTACAACCGGATCGACGGCAACGAACAATTCGCCGCCGATGTGGCCCATGAGATCAAGAACCCGCTCGCCTCTCTCCGCTCTGCCGTGGGCACGCTGCGGATGGTCAAGCGCGACGACCAGCGCGAGAAACTGCTGGATGTGATCGAACATGACGTGCGCCGCCTCGACCGTTTGGTGAGCGACATTTCCAATGCCTCGCGGCTCGATTCTGAACTGGTCAAGGAAGAGGAAGAACCCTTCGACCTGCTGCAAATGCTGGGCAATCTGGGCCAGTACCTCGGCGAAGATGCGAAATCCAAAGGCATTGATTTCATCACCGATCTGCCCGCTGCGCCGATCACCGTGCATGGGCTGGAAGCCCGTTTGGCGCAGGTCTTTGTGAACCTGATCACCAACGCGATCTCCTTTTGTGAAGACGGCGACGCGATCCGGGTCTGGGCCCGCAAACGTGCCAATCGCGTGTTGATCGTGGTCGAGGACACCGGCCCCGGCATCCCCGAACAGGCGCTCGGCAAAATCTTTAAACGCTTCTATTCGCAGCGCCCCGAAGAGCATTTCGGCAACAACTCCGGCCTCGGCCTCGCAATCTCCAAGCAGATCGTCGAAGCCCATGGCGGCGTGATTTGGGCCGAGAACATCCGCCCGACCGAGGCCGACATTACCTCCGAACCGCTCGGCGCGCGTTTTGTCGTGGGGCTGCCCACCTAAATCCCGGGCGCGGGGCCTGATATGACCGTCGAGCGCGAAAACCTCCACGCCAGCTGCGTGGCGATCAATGGGCGCGGGGTGCTGATCCTTGGCCCGTCCGGTGCGGGCAAATCGGCGCTCGCCCTGCAACTGATCGCCTTCGGTGCCAAGCTGGTGGCCGATGATCGCACCGATATCATGCGCGAGGGGGATCAGGTGATCGCCAGCGTCCCCGAGCCGATCCGTGGCCTGATCGAGGCACGCTATGTGGGCATTCTGCGGGCGGAAGATCACGGCCCTGTGCCGCTGGCCCTCGTCGTCGATCTGGCCCGTACCGAAGACCAGCGCCTTCCCGAAGGGCACAGCCATATGCTACGGGGTGTCACGTTGCCCTGTTTTCACAAATGCGATAGCGCTCATTTTGCGGCAGCAATTCATCTGTATATGTCAGGTGTGGAAGAACCGAATTGATCAGTCAGACCTCATCAACAGACCCCGCCCCCCGGCGGTTGGTCCTTGTCACCGGCCCTTCGGGCGCCGGGCGGTCCTCCGCGCTCAACGTGCTGGAGGATGCGGGGTTTGAGGCGATCGACAACCTGCCGCTGCGGCTGCTGCCCGCGCTGCTTGACCGCCCCGGCGATGCGCAATCGGTGGCCTTGGGGATCGACGCCCGCAACCGGGACTTTTCCACCGAAGGCGTGCTGGAGCTGATGGGCCGCCTGACGGCTGAACCGGGGTGGCGCGCGGAACTGCTCTATCTCGACTGCGCCCCCGATGTGCTGCTGCAACGCTTTTCCGAAACCCGCCGCCGCCACCCGCTGGCCCCGGCTGACCGCCCAGTCGACGGGATCGCGCGCGAGCAGGAACTGCTTCACCCGATCCGCGCCCGTGCCGACGTGCTGATCGATACGACAACGCTGAACGTTCACGAGTTGCGCGCCGAGGTCGAACAATGGTTCGCCCCCGGCGGGCAGCGCCAACTCACGGTCTCGGTACAAAGCTTTTCCTACAAGCGGGGCCTCCCGCGTGGCGTTGATGTGGTGCACGACTGCCGCTTTCTGAACAATCCCTATTGGGTTCCTGAATTGCGCAGTGGCGACGGGCGCGACCCTTCCGTCGCGGCCCATGTGGCGGGGGACAAACGCTACGCCGATTTCGCCGACAAGGTGCTCGACCTCAGCCTCCTGCTGCTGCCCGCCTACCGCGAAGAGGGCAAATCCCATATCTCCATCGCCTTTGGCTGCACGGGCGGGCAACACCGCTCTGTCGCCATGGCCGAAGATCACGCTTTGCGCCTTGCAGAGCAGGGCTGGCAGGTGTCAATTAGGCATCGAGAGCTGGACCGTCAGCATCGTGAAGGAAGCAAGCCGTGATCGGGATCGTCATCGTCGCACATGGGGGGCTGGCGCAAGAATATCTTGCCGCCATCGAACATGTCGTGGGATCCCAATTCGGCGTGCGCGCCATCGCCATCGAAGCCGACCATGACCGCGCCGACAAAGAACGCGAGATTTGCGGCGCCGCCGATGCGGTGGACCAAGGCGCCGGTGTGGTGGTTGTCACCGATCTTTTCGGCGGCTCCCCCTCGAACCTCAGCCTCTTGGCCTGCCGCCCGGAAAACCGCCGGATCATCTACGGCGCGAACCTGCCCATGCTGATCAAACTCGCCAAATCGCGGCATATGGATGTGCCCGATGCCGTGCGTGCCGCGCTCGAAGCTGGTAAGAAGTATATCGACAGCCAGAATGTCAGCGCAGGTTAGAAGGCCCCAAGACGTCATGCCCGAATTTTCATTAAAGATCGTTAACGAAAAAGGCCTGCACGCGCGCGCCTCCGCCAAATTGGTCGAGGTGGTCGAGGCGTTTGATGCCCGCGCCGAAGTCAGCAAGGATGGCATGTCGGCATCGGGCGACAGTATCATGGGGCTCTTGATGCTCGGCGCGTCGCGCGGCACCACCATCGATGTCCAAACCTCCGGCCCCGATGCCGAGGCCTTGGCCGAAGCTTTGACCGCCCTCGTGGCGGATAAGTTCGGCGAAGGGTTTTAGGCCCGCCAAGCGGGAAAAAGGATCCGCCGACCCCATGGATGACGTGCAAAACATCGCGGCCGAGCCGGCCCAGACAGGCGACGGCACGGTGACCTTCACCAAATACGACCGCCGCAGCCTGTCCTATGCCTCGACCTTCGATGACCCATGGAAGGCGCGGGTGATCTCCGCGATGGAGCTTTTCACCGGCAAGCTCAAAATCCTGCGGCTAATCCGCAAGTTTGAACAACGCGGCACCCCCTCAGGCCAGGCCTTCTGGCGCGCGGCGCTCGACACGATGGGCATCGATCTGACCACCCCGCAAGAGCAGTTGGACCGCATCCCGAAAGAAGGGCCGGTCGTGGTCGTGGCAAATCACCCCCACGGCATGGTCGACGGTATGATTTTCGCCGATCTTATCGGCCGCGTGCGCCCCGATTACCGTATCCTCACCCGGTCGCTGCTCACCTCCATCGACGAGGTGGCAGGCAGCTACATGATCCCGGTGCCCTTCCCACATGACCCGGATGCGCAGCGCAAAGGCGTGGAAATGCGCGCCAAGGCCATGGCCCACCTCAAAGAGGGGGGCGTCGTGGCGCTCTTCCCCTCCGGCGTCGTCGCGGCCTCGGAAAGCTGGTGGGGCCCGGCGGTCGAAGCGGAATGGAACGTCTTCACCGCCAAGATGATCCGCCGCTCTGGTGCGCAGGTGGTGCCGATGCGCTTCCCGGGCCAGAACAGCCGCGCCTATCAGATCGCCAACAGGCTCAGCCCGATGCTGCGCCAAGGGCTTTTGCTGCATGAAATCGCCCACGCCTGCGACAAACCCCAAGGGCCCATCGTCGGCCACCCGCTCGCCCGCGAAGAGATCGACCGCTGGGCCGACGACCCGCGCGGCTTCATGGCTTGGCTGCGCGCCCATACTCTGGCGCTCACCAACTAAACTTCATCCTTTTAAAAATACCCTCGGGGGAATCGCGCCTCGGGCGCGATGGGGGCAGGGCCCCCAACACCCTCGCAACTCAGCGCGTCGGAACGGGCTTTTCGCCGCGGTAGTCATAGAACCCGCGCTGCGTCTTGCGGCCCAACCACCCGGCTTCGACATATTTGGTCAGCAGCGGGCAGGGGCGATATTTCGTATCCGCCAACCCGTCATGCAGAACGTTCATAATGGCAAGGCAGGTGTCCAAACCAATAAAGTCCGCAAGCTCCAGCGGCCCCATCGGATGGTTCGCCCCCAGCTTCATCGAACTGTCGATCGACTCGACGTTGCCGACCCCTTCGTAGAGCGTATAGACCGCCTCGTTGATCATCGGCATCAGGATGCGGTTCACGATGAAGGCGGGGAAATCCTCGGCCGAGGCGGCGGTCTTGCCCAGACGGTCGACCACGGCTTTGCAAGCGTCATAGGTCTCGCTGTCCGTGGCGATGCCGCGGATCAATTCGACCAACTGCATCACCGGCACAGGGTTCATGAAGTGAAAGCCCATGAATTTCTCGGGCCGGTCGGTGCGGCTGGCAAGGCGGGTGATCGAGATCGAGGAGGTGTTCGAGGTCAGGATCGTCGTCGGCTTCAGATGCGGGATCAGGTCTTCAAAGATCGCCTGTTTCACCGTTTCGCGCTCGGTCGCGGCTTCGATCACCAGATCGCTTTGGCCCAGATCGCTTAGCGTCTGCGTCGTGGTGATCCGCGCCATGGCGGCGTCCCGGTCGGCGGCGGTGATCTTCTCGCGGCTGACTTGGCGGTCCATATTGCCGGTCACGGTTTTCATCGCTTTGGCCAGCGCATCGGCGCTGACATCGTTCAGCAGCACGTCGTAGCCTGCCAGCGCCATGACATGGGCGATCCCATTGCCCATTTGCCCCGCTCCCACGATACCGATTGTCTGGATGTCCATGGCCTGTCCTTTGCTTGAGTTCGGCGCACAATAGGGCGCGTGGCGGGGGTGCCGCAAGGGCAGCTGTTTACGAAATCTCACGACAAATTCGCCCGTTAACAGAATCGCAGCCCCTGCTGTGCAATCTGGCTTTGGGTGAACAAAAAGGTGGTTCGATGACCTATGATGCAGTGGGGCCAGCGCCTCTGGACTATTTGCCATGTCGCTATGGCACGTCAAAGCTGATGTTTCGCGGCCCGCGCCGCAGGTTGGAGGCGCCCTATATCGCCTTTCTTGGCGGGACGGAGACCTATGGCAAATTCATTGAAGAGCCGTTTCCCGCACGGGTCGAGGCCGAGATCGGCAAGACCTGCGTGAACTTCGGCTTTCCCAACGCGGGGATCGACGCTTTTGCCCATGACCCTTTCGTTGCACAGGCCGCCTCGCAGGCAGATGTGACGGTGGTTCAGGTCATGGGGGCGCAGAACATGACCAACCGTTTCTATTCCGTGCACCGGCGTCGGAACGACCGTTTCGTCGGGGCCTCCGCGCTGTTGCAGACGATCTACCGCGAGGTCGATTTCTCGCAGTTCCACTTCAACCGGCACATGCTGACCCATCTCATGCAGGTCTCGCCCGAGCGGTTCGAGGCGGTGCGGGCCGAACTGCAGCAGGCGTGGATGGCACGCATGCGTTTGATGTTGGGGCAGATACAGGGGCGCACGCTGCTGCTTTGGCTGGCCGACCGCCCGCCGGTCGCAACAGCAGCGCAGCCGGTGGGGGAGTTGGGCCATGATCCGCTTTTCGTGACACGCGAAATGTTGGACGCGGTGGCCCAACACGCCACGGCCAAGATCGAGGTCGTCTCTCCCAAAGACCCCTCAGGGGCGCCGACCGCTGGCATGGTGGTCAGTGAATTCGAGGCGCAGGCCGCGTCGGAAATGCTGGGCCCGATGGCCCATGCCTCTGCCGCCGCCGCTTTGACCGATGCGCTGCAAAGCATGTCCTGACGCTCCCGGTAGGGACATGCACGAAAAAGGCCCGCCGAGAACGGCGGGCCTTTGGTGTCTCATATGAGAAGCCTTACAGCTTTTCGATCAGTTCCGGCACCGCGTCGAAGAGGTCTGCCACAAGGCCATAGTCGGCAACTTGGAAGATCGGCGATTCTTCGTCTTTGTTGATCGCGACGATGATCTTGGAGTCTTTCATCCCGGCAAGGTGCTGGATCGCACCCGAGATGCCAACCGCGACATAGAGGTCGGGGGCGACCACTTTGCCGGTCTGGCCCACCTGCCAGTCGTTCGGGGCATAGCCCGAATCGACCGCCGCGCGGGAGGCGCCAACGGCGGCGCCCAGTTTGTCGGCGAGCTTCTCGATCAGGGCGAAGTCCTCTTCGGAGCCGACACCGCGACCACCGGAAACCACCACGCCCGCGCTTGTCAGCTCGGGGCGGTCCGATTCGGCGACCTTGTCTTCGACCCATGTGGACAGGCCGGGGTTCTCGGCTGCCGAAATGGTCTCGAGCGAGGCGGAGCCGCCTTCGCCTGCCGCATCGAAGGTCGATGTGCGGAAGGTGATGACTTTCTTGGCGTCGTTGGACTTCACGGTCTGCACCGCGTTGCCCGCGTAGATCGGGCGCTCGAAGGTGTCGGCATCGACAACGCCGGAAGCGTCCGAGATCACCATGACGTCGAGCAGGGCCGCGACGCGGGGCATGATGTTCTTGGCGTCCGTGGTGGCGGGCGCGACGATGTGGTCGTAGTCACCGGCAAGGCTGACGATCAGCGCCGCGGTGGCTTCGGCCAGACGGTGGCCCAGCATCTCGTCCTCGGCAACCAGCACCTTGGAGACGCCATCGATCTTGGCCGCCGCTTCGCCTGCCGCCGCAGCAGAGCTGCCAGCCGCCAGAATGGTCACGTCGCCCAGTTGCTTGGCCGCGGTCACCGCCTTGGCGGTTGCGTCCATCGACAGTTCGCCGTCGGAAATCTCTGCAATCAGAAGAACAGCCATTACACAGCCCCCGCTTCTTTGAGTTTCGCCACAAGCTCGTCGACCGAGCCGACCTTGATGCCAGCGGCACGTTCCGCGGGCTCTTCGGTCTTAACGACTTCCAAACGGTTGGAGACGTCGACGCCGTAGTCCTCGGCGGTCTTCTCATCCAGCGGCTTTTTCTTGGCCTTCATGATGTTGGGCAGCGAGGCGTAGCGCGGCTCGTTCAGGCGCAGGTCCACGGTGACCACGGTCGGCATGGTAACTTCGATGGTCTGCAGGCCGCCATCGACTTCGCGGGTGACTTTCGCCTTGTCGCCTTCGATGGCGATGTCGGAAGCAAAGGTGGCTTGCGACCAGCCCATCAGCGCCGAGAGCATTTGCCCGGTGGCGTTCATGTCGTTGTCGATCGCCTGCTTGCCGCAGAGCACGAGGCTCGGCTGCTCTTCGTCGACCACGGCTTTGAGGATCTTGGCCACGGCCAGCGGTTCAATGTCCTTGTGCACATCGTCCGAGGCCACCACGAGGATCGCGCGGTCGGCACCCATGGCGAGGGCGGTGCGCAGCGTTTCCTGCGCTTGCTTCACACCGATGGAGACGGCGACGACCTCTTCAGCCTGACCGGCTTCTTTCAGACGAATCGCCTGTTCGACGGCGATTTCGTCGAAGGGGTTCATCGACATTTTCACATTGGCAAGATCAACACCCGATCCGTCCGCTTTGACACGAACTTTCACGTTATAGTCGATCACGCGTTTGACAGGCACCAGTACCTTCATGAGCGGTCTCTCTCCTCAGTTTGCGACGCGGGCTGGTGGCCCGGTCTCCCTAATTCTCCAGACGGGTGTAACGAAGCGGATCGGATCAAAACAGGCCAAAATCGGCAGGTTGGCAGTTTTGAACGCGGCGTTTTCCCGGTTTTTCGTCTGTTAGCGCTATTTTACGCCCGGTTCGCCCCCGGCACCCAAAGCACGTCTTCCTTGCCCGCGTTATTGGCCATCCGTGCGGCGACGAAGAACCAATCGCTGAGCCGGTTCAGATAGGTCACGCAGGCGGGGTTCACCGCCGTTTGCTCAGCCAGCAGCACCGCCAGCCGCTCGGCGCGGCGCGCCACGGTGCGGCAGACATGCAGATGCGCCGCCAGCGCGCGCCCGCCGGGCAGGATGAAGCTGCGCAGCGGCTCCAACTCGGAATTCATCACGTCGATCTCACGTTCCAGCCGGTCGACCTGTTCTTGGGTGACCCGCAGGGGCGGGTATTCCGCATCCTTATCGGCTTCCATATCGGGGCGGCAAAGGTCGGCGCCCAGATCGAAAAGATCGTTTTGAATGCGCGCCAGCGCTTCATCCGTAGCGCCCTTAGCCTCAAGCCGCGCCACCCCGACAAAGCAGTTCAGTTCATCCGAAGTGCCATAGGCCTCGACCCGCGCGTCATGTTTGGCGACACGGTCGCCATTGCCAAGGGCGGTGGTGCCCTTGTCCCCGGTGCGGGTGTAAATCTTGTTCAGTACAACCATCAGATCGTGCCCCCTCGGAAATAAACATATGCAAGGATCAGCAGCACGGCGATGAACTGCGCGATGATCCGCCAGCGCATCAGCTTGTTGGCGTTGCGTTTGTTAAATTTGCCCCCGGTGGCAAAGCCGCCCAGCCCCACCAGGAGCACAACGGCGACCGCCACGACAGAGATCAGGACGATCACGAAAAACGGATCATTTGGCATGGGCTGTCCTTTCGTTGGCCTGAGATGTAGCGGCACCGTGCAGCCGCGCAACCAAAATCAGCGGCTGGTGACCCAGTCCAGCGCCCGCGTCGGCAGGATACGCCGTAAAATACCGCCGATATGCGTTGGGGTTGTGACGAAATAGCGCGGGCGGGGGCGGGGGGATTCGACGGCGTGCACCAGCTTCTCGACCACCGCCTCGGGCGGGAGTTCGAAGCGGTCCTTTTTGCCGCTGTCGTCATAAAGCCGGGGGCGCATGGTGCTTTCATACTCCGCCGCGCGGGGGCTGTTTTGCCAGTTGATCCAGCGCTCGAAACGCGGGATGGCCTTGGTTCGCAGTTTCGAGGTGACGGGGCCGGGTTCGATCAGGATCACCGCGACCCCGGTGCCGCGCATCTCAAGCCGTAGGGTATCGGTTAGCCCCTCAAGGGCGAATTTCGTGGAGTTGTACGCCCCGCGCCACGGCATCGCCACCATGCCAAGCACCGAGGAACATTGCACGATCCGCCCATGCCCCTGCTTGCGCATCACCGGGATCACCGCGCGGGTCAGGCTGTGCCAGCCAAAGAAATTTGCCTCGAATATCTCGCGCAGGGCATCGGTGGGCAGGTCTTCGACCAACCCGGGCGTGGCGTGGGCACCGTTGTTGAACAGCGCGTCGAGCGTGCCGCCGGTTTGGTCCAGTACATGGGCAAGCGCCGCTTGGATGCTGGCCTCATCGGTGTAATCGAGGCGGGGCGCGTCGAAGCCTTCGGCTTGCAACCGGTCGCAATCCGCTTGTTGGCGGCAGGCAGCGAAAACGCGCCAGCCACGGGCGCGCATGCCGTGCGCGGCGGCATAGCCGATGCCGCTGGAACAGCCGGTGATGAGGATGGAGCGGGTCGCAGACATGCAAAGGGCCCTTCGTGTGAAAGGCCCTTCATCGCGCGATGCTATGGGATTGGCAAGTTAGCCGTTGCTGAGCAGGAAGTCAGCCATCCAGCCGGATTCGCTGCCGTCGACGCTGCGGAAACGCACCCAGCCTGCGCCATTGTCTTCGATCACTTCGACAGCGTCGCCTTTGCCGAGCTTGCCGACCACGCCGAAGTTGGTGCCCGGACCGCCGCGGACATTGACGCGGGTGCCGTTGACTTCGCGGATGTCGGCCTGGGTCGTGCTGACAAAGCTCGCGCCGTTGTCAGCGCCTTCGATCAGGCTCGGGATGACAGCGGGCGCATTGGCGCTTGTCGTCGTGTAAGCGGCCTTTTCCACTTTGGGGGCAGGGGTGCTGACGGCCTTGGCCTTCACCACTTTCGCCCCGGCACGGTCCGCAGGGGTGGCCGCGGCCTTTTGCACCATCCCGTCATTGGCCTGCGGCAGGTCGCTCAGCGTCGTGAGGTTCAGCGCCACGCGGGTTGCCGTGGCATCACGCGCAGGGGTCCGTTCGGCGAAGGGGATGATCGGGCTTTCCGCCTTGCGGGCCGCGTTCGCGGCAGTGGCAGTGACAAGGTTGGAAGAGGGGGTGGCGCTGGCGATCAGGGCCGCCTCAGCCGCTTCGGCGCTGGCCGTTTGCGGGCCTGCGGGCACGAAATCGGCACCGCCGCTCATCTCGTAGAATGCCCAGCCCATGAAACCAAATGTCAAAAAGATGAACCGTTTCATTTTTGCTGTTCCTCGTCCCGTGTCAAACCACGTTGCTGTTGAGAGACCAACGCGAAACCTCGCGAATGGTTCATTTCCGATTGGCAAGAATTCGCATAGCCGGAAAGTATTGCTTTTTTCTCACTTGAAACCGTGCAGGCGGCCATTTTGCCGAGTCGTTTGCGGGTAATCTGTCGCTTGCCCGCTCTGGCGTGCTTGGCTAAAAGACCCGTCATGTCAGACACAAGCACACCCCCAGAACTCGACCCGAATGACCTGTCCGAGCCGCTGCGCCGCGCCTTGGGGGATCGTTACCTGACCTATGCGCTGAGCACGATCATGCACCGGGCGCTGCCCGATGCGCGCGACGGGCTGAAGCCGGTGCACCGCCGCATCCTCTACGCCATGCGCGAGCTGCGGCTGTCGTCCACCGGGGGCTTCCGCAAATCGGCAAAGATCTCGGGCGACGTGATGGGTAACTACCACCCGCACGGCGATGCCGCGATTTACGACGCGATGGCGCGTCTGGCGCAGGATTTCAACGTGCGCTACCCGCTGGTCGACGGGCAGGGCAACTTCGGCAACATCGACGGCGATAACCCGGCGGCCTCGCGCTACACCGAGGCGCGGATGACCGCCGTGGCCGAGGCGATGCTGGAAGGGCTGAACGAGAATGCCGTCGACTTCCGCGAGAACTACGATGGCACGCTGACCGAGCCTGCGGTGCTGCCCGCGCAGTTCCCGAACCTTTTGGCCAATGGCTCATCGGGCATCGCCGTAGGCATGGCCACGAACATCCCGCCGCATAACATCGCCGAGCTTTGCGACGCCTGTATCCACTTGATCAAGACGCCGGACGCGCGCGACGACACGCTCTTGAACTACGTTCCCGGCCCCGATTTCCCCACCGGCGGCATCATCGTCGAGCCGCCCGAAAACATCGCCAATGCCTATCGCACAGGTCGCGGCTCCTTCCGGCTGCGCTGTCGTTGGGAGGTCGAGGATCTGGGCCGTGGCGCGTGGCAGATCGTCGTCACCGAGATTCCCTATCAGGTCCAGAAGTCCAAGCTGATCGAGAAGATCGCCGAGCTGATCCAGACCAAGAAGATCCCGATTCTCGCCGACATCCGCGACGAATCCGCCGAAGACATCCGCATGATCATTGAGCCGCGGTCCAAAAACGTCGAACCGAATGTGCTCATGGGGATGCTGTTCCGCAACTCCGATCTGGAGGTGCGATTCTCGCTCAACATGAACGTGCTGATCGACGGGCAGACGCCCAAGGTCTGTTCGCTCAAGGAAGTGCTGCGCGCTTTCCTCGACCACCGGCGCGAGGTGCTGCAGCGCCGTTCGCGGCACCGGATGGACAAGATCGACCACCGGCTTGAGGTGTTGCAGGGCCTGATCACGGCGTTTCTGAACCTCGACCGGGTGATCGAGATCATCCGCTACGACGAAGACCCCAAGGCCGCGTTGATGTACGAGGACTGGAGCCGTGCGCATCAGGACACGCTCAGCCGCGCCATGGACGAGGCGGCTTATGTCTCGCCGCTCGCGGGGGTCGATGTCTCGAAACTGGCGGTCATCGCCGATGCCGAGGCGCAGGCCACCGGCGTTCTGGCCGAGAGCGGCGACACCCGCGCGGTGCCGCACAGCTACGCGGGCCGGGAGAACGGGCTCTCGGATGTGCAGGCCGAGGCGATTCTCAACATGCGGCTGCGGTCCTTGCGGCGTCTGGAAGAAGACGCGCTGGTGGCCGAGCGTGACGCGCTGATGACCGAGCGTGCGGGGCTCGAAGACCTGCTGGAAAGCGAGGACTTGCAATGGTCCACCATCGCCGACCAGCTGCGCGCGACGAAAAAGCAGTTCGGCAAGGATTGGGTGATCGACGGCGTGAAGCGCGGCCAGCGTCTGACCGAGTTCGACACCGCCGGAGAGGTCGAAGACGTGCCGATCGAGGCGATGATCGACCGCGAGCCGATCACCGTGGTCTGCAGCCAGATGGGCTGGATCCGCGCCATGACCGGCCATATCGACCTGAACCGCGAGTTGAAGTTCAAGGACGGCGACGGCCCGCGCTTCATCTTCCATGCCGAGACGACGGATCGGCTGCTGGTCTTCGGCTCGAACGGGCGGTTCTACACTGTCTCCGCCGCCAACCTGCCCGGCGGGCGCGGCATGGGCGAGCCGCTGCGCCTCATGGTCGATCTGCCCAACGAGGTGCAGATCGTCTCGCTCTTCATCCACCAGCCGGGACGCAAGCTTTTGGTGGCCTCCACCGCGGGCGACGGTTTTGTCGTGCCTGAGGATGACGTTGTGGCCCAGACCCGCAGCGGCAAACAGGTGCTGAACGTGCGCGGCGAGGGGGTCACGGCGTTGGTCTGTCACCCCGTCACCGGCGATAGCGTCGCCACGGTGGGCGAGAACCGCAAGGTGCTGGTCTTCGGCCTTGATGAGCTGCCCGAGATGGGCCGGGGCAAGGGTGTGCGGCTGCAGAAGTTCAAGGACGGCGGCCTGTCGGATGCCATTACCTTCACGCGCGAGGCGGGTCTCACTTGGCAGGACCCGGCGGGCCGCACGCGGACCGAGGCCGATCTGGCGGAATGGACCGGCAAGCGCGCAAGCTCGGGCCGCATGGCCCCCCGCGGCTTCCCGCGCGACAACAAGTTCACGTGAAACACCCGCGCCCCTCGGGGCGCGGTCAGTCCAGCGGCTCGGCGGTCATCCAGACGCCGCCCTCGGGGCGCAGGGTCAGGATCATCACCGGCTCCGGGTCGCGGCCCGGCACCGGGGTGAATTTGAACCGCCCCAGCAGGGTGGCGAGGATGATCACCGCCTCCTGCAGCGCAAAGCTCGCCCCGATGCAGATGCGCGGCCCGTCCCCGAAGGGCAGATAGGCGTAGCGGTCGATCGCCTTGCGGTCGGCGAAACGCTCAGGCCGGAAGGCATCCGGGTCCTCCCAGAGCAATTCGTTGCGGCCAAGCGCGTAGATCGGAATCATCACCGTGTCACCGGGCCAGATTTCCCGGTCGCAGAGCGTGTCGTGCTTCTGCGCCGTGCGCGAAATGATCCCGGCGGCAGGGTAGAGGCGCAGCGCCTCGTCGATGATCATCCGCACCAAGGGTAGTTTATCCACGTCCTCGCCGGTGCAGGCACGGCCCTGAAGCACGGCGTGCACTTCGGCGCGGGCACGTTCTTGCATCTCGGGGTCAAAGCCCATCAGATACATCGACCAGGCCAGCGTCAGCGCCGTGGTTTCATGGCCCGCGACAATGAAGGTCAGCAGGTTGTCGCGCAGCTCGCCGGTGTTCATCTGGCGTTTGGTCTTGGGGTCTTCGCCCTCCAGCAGCAGGTCCAGCAGGTCGGGCGTGCCGTCATGGCCGCGCGCAACCCGTGCCTCGATCGCCTGATCTGCCATGGCCTTCATTTGCTTCAGCGCTTGGCCGGACATCATCCGCCCTGGGCGCGGCAGCCAGTCGGGCAGGCCGAGGATGTCGTAAAGGCTGATCTTGCCGGCCTCGGCGATATAGTCGTCGATGGCGCCATGCACCTTGTCGCGGTCGAAGGTGCCGTCGCCGGAGAAAGTCACGTCGCCGATCACGTCGAAGGTCGTCGTTACCATCTCGTCGAGCATGTTGACCGCGCGCGGCCCGGCGGCGGCGATGCGCTCGGCCGAGCGGGCGGCGGCGGCGCTCATCACCGGGGCGAGGTTGCGCACGTTGCGCTGCGAAAAGACGGGGGCGGCGGCGCGGCGCTGCCAGCGCCAATGCGCGCCCTCGGCGATAAAAAGCGACTCGCCGATGGCCGGGCGCAGCAGGTTCTTGGTGACGTCGGATTTCGGGTAATCCTCCAACCGGTCGAGGAGAATCTGCCGGATCGCGCCGGGGTCCATCACCATATGCCAGCGCTTGCCGGTCTTGCCCGAGACCATGGGCTGCTTCGTGGCAATCTTGGGAATGATGCTCAGCACGTTGCGCCGCGCCATCTGCAGGCTGCCGAGCATGCCGACAGGCTCGGTAACGAGCGGCACGCGAACGGGCAGGGGGCGGGCTTGGGTCATCTCGCTGTCCTCACTCTCAGTCCAAGATAGACCGGCCCGGGGACTGCGCAACTGCGGCAAATGATTGCGCCCCTTGGGCCCATCGGCTACCCCTTTTCGAAACCTTAACACCCCTGAGGGATCGCCCATGCTGAGAGTTCTTGCCCTGTTGACCTTCGTCGCGACGCTGGCCGCCTGCAACGGGGCATCCGACCTCGACAAGGCGCCGACCCCGCTGGGGGATTTCAATCTGCACCACAATATCGTGGTGGCGCCCAAGGCGCAGAAGGGGCCGCTCAGCCGCGAGGTGAGCAAGGAAGAACTGGCCGAGGCCGTGCGCGCCGCCACTGCCGAACGCTTTGATCGCTACGAGGGCGAGCGGCTTTACCACTTCGGCATCAGCGTCGAGGGCTACGTTCTGGCCCAGCCGGGCATCCCGCTAGTCTTTGCCCCCAAATCGATCCTGATCCTCAACCTGACGGTCTGGGACGACGCCAAGAACAAAAAGCTGAACCCCGAGCCGCATCAGATCACCGTCTTCGAATCCCTCGATCAGGGGCCGGTGGTGGGCTCGGGCTATACCAAATCCGCCGAGGAGCAGTTGAAGAACCTCAGCCAGAACGCCGCAAAGGCGATCGAGACCTATCTGGTCAAGCAAAACCGCGAAGAGGGGTGGTTCAACGGCGGCACAGCCCTGTCCCCCGCAGGGGAGCCGAAGGATAAATAGCCCATAGCCGAGGCGCGCCCGACCGATGCGGCAGGCCCACGGTGGGCTTTAAGTGGCGCCAAGACGCAAGTCCCGCTTGATTTTACCGCTCGAACCCAATACATCGCCCGCCAGATAGGGTTCGGGTCCCCGTTGGGGCCCCTCAATTAAAAGGGCGCCACCATGGCAAAGGCAAAGTTTGAACGCACCAAACCGCACGTCAACATCGGCACGATCGGCCACGTTGACCACGGTAAAACCACGCTGACCGCGGCGATCACCAAGTACTTCGGTGACTTCCAAGCGTATGACCAGATCGACGGCGCGCCCGAAGAGAAGGCCCGCGGCATCACCATCTCGACCGCGCACGTCGAGTATGAGACCGAGAACCGTCACTACGCCCACGTCGACTGCCCCGGCCACGCTGACTATGTGAAAAACATGATCACCGGTGCGGCGCAGATGGACGGCGCGATCCTGGTTGTGAACGCGGCCGACGGCCCGATGCCCCAGACCCGCGAGCACATCCTGCTTGGCCGTCAGGTTGGCATCCCCGCCATGGTCGTCTTCATGAACAAAGTTGACCAGGTTGACGACGAAGAGCTGCTCGAGCTCGTCGAGATGGAAATCCGCGAACTGCTGTCCTCCTACGACTACCCCGGCGACGACATTCCCGTTGTTGCAGGTTCCGCTCTGGCGGCGATGGAAGGCAACAAGCCCGAGATCGGCGAAGAGTCCATCAAGAAGCTGATGGCCGAGGTTGACGCCTACATCCCGACACCTGAGCGTGCCGTGGACCAGCCCTTCCTGATGCCGGTCGAAGACGTCTTCTCGATCTCCGGTCGTGGTACCGTTGTGACTGGCCGTGTCGAGCGTGGTGTGATCAACGTTGGCGACGAAATCGAAATCGTCGGCATCCGCGACACCAAGAAAACCACCTGCACCGGCGTGGAAATGTTCCGCAAGCTGCTGGACCGTGGTGAAGCTGGCGACAACATCGGCGCCCTGCTGCGCGGCGTTGAGCGTGACGGCGTTGAGCGTGGTCAGGTTCTCTGCAAGCCCGGCTCCGTGACACCGCACACCAAGTTCGAAGCCGAAGCCTACATCCTCACCAAAGAGGAAGGTGGCCGTCACACGCCGTTCTTCGCGAACTACCGTCCGCAGTTCTACTTCCGTACAACTGACGTGACCGGCACCGTTCAGCTGGCAGAAGGCACCGAGATGGTCATGCCTGGCGACAACGTGTCCTTCGGCGTTGAGCTGATCGCACCGATCGCCATGGAAAACGGCCTGCGCTTCGCGATCCGCGAAGGTGGCCGGACTGTTGGCGCGGGCGTCGTTTCCAAAATCACTGAGTGATTTCGGAACGGACCCGGTGGCCGGCAGTTGCTCCGCAGGAGCGATGAGAGCCCACCCCCCGGCCTGACCGGGGACCACGGTCCAGATATTCGAAAGGCCGCAGCGTTTGCTGCGGCCTTTTGCTTCGGCAGGGTATGCGACCCCCTGAAACAGAAAAACCGGCCCCCGTAAGAGCCGGCTTTCATCATTCTAATTCAACCGCAATCAAGCGGCGTCAGCGTTCACCCCACCTTTGGTCGCGATCTCTGTCATGCGGCGGTCACCATCATAGGTGTGATCAAGCTGCTCTTGCAGTTGTGCACCATCTTCGTTTTCGCCCAGACGATTGGCGAAGGCGACAACGCAACCGTAGCCCGCCAGAGCATAGTGCACCATCCGCTGATACTGCGTGATGATCATGGCATCGCGGGCATCGCTGTCGCCAAAATCCTCCTCCAGCACATGTTTATGCGCCTCTTTCACGAGGCCTTCCATCCCGTGGCAGTGCTCGCCTTCCGGGTCGAGGTCATGTTTGGCGCAGATGGACTTCAGCACATCCATGCCCTTGGCGATTCCATTGCTGCCGTCGATCAGCGCTTCGCTCAACTCTTTGTCCTCGGCTGCGCGGCCCAGAGCGTTGGTCGCTTCGAGCGATTGCTTGCAGGCAGAATAGAGGTCTTGCAGTTGGTCGGTGTAGACGTCTTTGAGATTGTTCATAGTCATCGGTCGTCCTCCAATTTCGGGCTTGGTTCGACGGGAAAACGTAAGCTGAGCGCTCAATGTTCCCCAAAGAAGAGAATATCGGCGGAAAGGTCAGATCTGCTCTTGATCCGCCGCCCGTTTGCGACTACCCAAGCCACCGGCATAGGGGTTTAGCTCAGTTGGTAGAGCATCGGTCTCCAAAACCGAGGGTCGTGGGTTCGAGTCCCTCAGCCCCTGCCACATTTCCCTAAATTAACGACGAAGCCGCGCGGGCGTATTCTTCTTTTTTGCGGAGTCCTGCATCCGCGAGAGGCAGGGCCGTGCCTTTAAGGCTATGGCGGTCTGCGGCAATCTATTCTTTGTAGGCTTACTCACCCAAGGCCCGTCACCGCGCAAGTGTTCAGCGAGTCGCGCTGCCTCGGGGCGATTCACTCAGCATCCCCTCTATGGCGCTCCACTCGGAGATGATTCACGCGGTCATGGAGGGTTCTACCAGTGTCATGCTGCCATCGCGGCGAAGCGCAGGGCCAGTTCCTATGGAAATTAGCACGCCATTTCAGCCTCTTGCCGAAAAGTTCCCCGAAATCTCATCTTTTCTCAACTTTCTGCTTGCGGCTTTGCCCCACTAACCTTAGAACCCCCTCTACCGGCGGCGCTGAGACGCACCGCTGGGGCGCCAGACGGGGCGGACGGCAGCGGAAGCGCGGTGGTTCGGATCACGAGGCGGATAAGAATTCGAGGTATTAGAGGCGGGGCGCGCCAAGAAGTTAGGGCGCATCTCAGTTTCTTTTGTCTCAACGCTGTTTGAAAATTTGATATCTGAAGAGATATGTGGGCGGTTTGGTTCATTCGATGGATCAACGTCTGTA
>NZ_JBIFFP010000003.1:0-373889 GCF_043557225.1 Sulfitobacter sp. 1A13496
AGTTGGGTGATGGTAGACTCTGACATGTGGCATATCCTTTTCTCAGCAGAGAATCGACGGCGTCTGAACACCGCCATGATATGCCGCCCCTCAGGGCATCACCAACTTTCGCACGTTTCTCGAACTCGTGCCTGCTTCGGAAGACCTGCCGGGACAATGGTCGGTCAAAGGTTCGAAACTATCCCTATTTGTTTGCAACGGGGTCGTCTCTTCAGTCTATGAGAAACGAGAAGGCGACCTTGAAGAGTTCGCTGCACTTGTTTTTTCGATGCAGTTTGAATTTGGCGAACCCGATATTCAGATCCTGAGCTATAGTAATGGGGCGGGAGATATATCGTCGATAGATGTGCGCTTCGAAAAAGGTGATCGCGGAGCCACAGTTCAGCTTCAAAGTATTGGCGGAGGCCGAACCTTCTCGGTAAATCATTGGATGGAAATCGAATGCCAATGATGACTTCGACTGTCCTGCAACGAAGGCAACAACGGGCTCAAAGCGGACGTAGCGCTTTGAGGCTCAGAAACGCTCAACCGTGGCGAAGCCCCTGAGAGATCGACGGCCGTTGATCAAAGGCTAAGAGCCTTCTCTGCCTCGCCGTGTTCAAAGGCCTTTGCGAGAGATATCAGTTCTTCTCTACCAACACCGAATTGCCGCATGAGTGGTCTCCACCGGTTGGCGATGAGTGAGGCCATCGCGCGCGCGCGCTTGCGCGCCTCGTTTTCCGATAGATCGAAAAACTCCGCAGCGGCCACCGCAAGATCGAGTGACGCCTTAAATGGCCCTCCTTCTATGATCGCCGTCTCGAGGTAGCGATGGCCGCCCGCTTGTGGGTTCACATCGAAGAGCGGGGAGATCTGCCAAAGGCCGTTGTCGGCATAGATGAATCCGTGGTTCTTCAGGTGATCATCCGTGTTGGTGACAAGGACGTTGAAGGTCATTCGCGCCCAAAGCTCATGCAGATCTGCCCGCGCAGCCTTACTGATCATCCGGATCGCCTCTGCGATCTCTGTATAGGAGCCTTGCTCCGCACCGGATCGATTAAGAGCGGTGCGGGCTGAAAAATAAGGGACACGCCTGCCCGCCCGCCGATCGAAGCGTCTGATCAGGGCCACTGGATGGCCAGAGTTTTCCAGCATTAGCCGTGCGTCTGGCGCACGCAGGCCGCATTCCCGCGCTAACTGTAGCGTCGCGACCTCGATGCGCTCGACAGGGCTTTGGTCTCCCAGGGACGAGAACTTAGCAATCCAGAGCGCGTCGCGGTCCTGCACAGTTGCCTTCGGTCGGGCGCCGCCAATCGAGCCGCCGGCGCCTGCGATCAGGCGCAGATCCTCGCTCGATAACTCTCGTCGTTGCTCGACCCTAACCGCAATCTGTCGGAGTGCGTCAAGCTGGTTGAGGTTCGGCACCGGTGCGCGATGTCCACTGATGATCCCGCCGTCTTCTCCAGTGAACCGGAGTGCGCCCGGACGCGTGGCATCATCCAGCAGGGCAAGCATGTCGAATTCACTGAGGCCCGCGCCGTGAACGCGCGCCATCAAGAGACGTCCCCATGTATCAGGGGTTGCATCCTGAAGGACTGAAGGCAGGCTGTCGCGCTGATCGCCACTGGATGCCTTAGACACATAGGAGGGCGTTAATCCGAGCGGCAGCTGAGGTGCGATCGCGAAGGCACGCGCATCGTTCAGCCAGCTCTCGAAATATTGAAATTCAGAATGATGGCGGCGCGACCCTTGGGTGAACCGCAGCTTACCGACTGGCAAGAGCGCGCTTCCAAGGCAGACATGGGTGACCTTCTGTTCCGGGGCGCCCGGGGCCATCAGAAGCCTACGCCTTCATCGTCATCGCCTTCGGCCTCGTGGCGGTTATCCGGAGCTCGTGCGCCGCCGCGCTTTACATAGGATATCCCCCGCTTGGGAATTGCGTCGAGTGCGAGGGACAGGCCCACAGCATCCTCTTCTATTCGCAGGATCTCCGCGAGGGCATCGGGCTCGCCGAGCGCCGCAAGCACCCCGGCCAGTTTCCCGATGCCCACGCCCGCATCGCCCCGCTCCAGACGCTGGATCGTCTTTTCTGACACGCCTGCGCGTTCGGCGAGATCGAGCATGGCAAGACGACGCGCGAGGCGCGCTTGTTTGATGTTACGGCCAAGGTTTACCAAAGCCCTCTGGGCACGAAGATTCGACATTACTGGTCTTATATGGCTTATAAATAGAATTACTGGTCAAATTTGTCCTATTAGACGATGAAATCCAACTAAAAAGGTGGGAGCTGGCTGATTGGCAGGGTCTATTCTCCAAGCCTGTTCTTGGCTTCGGGAAGGTCTTTGTCGTAAACAAGGTTCCCGTCCTCATCGAGGCCAACTCCAAGTCCAAGGCACCGCAGTCGTTCGAAAAACGCTTCCTCATCGGGCCCAGGCTGGCCCATCTTCTCTATAAACCATTCCTCCCACTTGGGGTCTGATTCATCCGGTTTTGGGTCTGTCATCCCAATGCTCCTACTCTGCTGAACTGAGTTTATCACAAAGTTGACGCTAAAACCGGGCGGCGCTAAATCCGCATCATTGCCGCCTAAACACAGTTGGTTGGAAAGCTTGATTGTGGATCAAGAGGGTTCAAAATCGAGATTAGCGGGTGCCCCGCACCCTCTTCTGCGACATGAGTCCTACATTGGCTGTAGCGCACATGAGAGAGTATGTGGAAGTGTCACTTGATGAAGGTGAGCGCCGAGGCCCAAGAGATCATTGTGCGGAAGAAGGCCAAACATGCGATCTGGGCAAGGAGATAAAGGATGGTGCACGTCGCATCGAAGATTCTCGGAACAGTGAACGCGCCATATGGTGCGAACCTATCCGCTTGTCAGCTTGCCACCGTGACCTGCCCCCCGCGAGATCCCTCACTTTAATGTAGAGTTTGCTCAACTACGAAGGAGCAAACATATGCGAAAGAGCCGTTTTACCGAGGCGCAGATTATTGGGATGATCAAGGAGCAAGAGGCAGGCATGCCGACAGCGGAAGTGTGTCGTCGCCACGGCCTGAGTCCCTCCACATTTTATAAGCTTAAAGCCAAATACGGGGGGATGGATGTTTCCGAAGCTGCCCGGCTGAAGTCTCTTGAAGATGAGAATGCCAAGCTTAAGCGGCTGCTGGCCGATACGATGCTCGACAATGTCGTGCTGAAAGATCTGCTGGGAAAGAACTGACGACATTGAGCAAGCGGCGGGAGGCAGCGCTTAGGGCAATGCGGGACCATGAGATCTCGCAACGTCGGGCCTGCAGGCTTGTCGGTGTCGACCCAAAGACGGTCCGGCGTGAACGCCCGCCGGACTGTGCTGAGATACGCAGGGAGATGCAGGAGGTCGCCGGCAAGCGGCGTCGGTTCGGCTACCGCCGGATCGGCGTTTTGCTCGAACGCAAAGGTATGATCATGAACCACAAGAAACTGTATCGGCTCTACCGTGAGGAAGGGCTTTCAGTGAAGCGGAGACGTGGTCGCAAGCGGGCCCAAGGCACGCGCACACCCATGCCGCAGGCAGTGCGCCCCAATGCACGGTGGTCGCTGGACTTTCTCTCCGACAGCTTCGGGGCTTCACGGAAGTTCCGTATTCTGGCGGTGATCGACGACTGCAGCCGCGAGAACTTGGGCCTAATTGCTGACACCAGCATCTCCGGCGCGCGTGTCGCTCGGGAACTGGACGCGCTGGTGCGGATCTACGGAAAGCCCGCTTGTATTGTCAGCGACAACGGGACCGAGTTCACCAGTAGGGCCATCCTGCGATGGGCCGACCAAAACGCCATTCCATGGCATTACATCGATCCCGGCAGGCCGCAGCAGAACGCCTTCATCGAGTCATTCAACGGCAACCTGCGCGATGAACTTCTGAATGAGGAGATTTTCGACACTCTGGATGATGCGCGGCGGAAGCTGGCCCTATGGCGCTACGACTACAACACCGTCAAGCCACACTCATCGCTCGGAAACCAGACGCCAAAGCAAGCGCGGCAGGCGCTTGAGCAATTGGAGGGCTCCGCGCCCGCCGCGCTTGCCCAATCCGGAACCCCCAACTATCAAAACCAAACCTGCAAACTCTCGTTATGAGTGAGGGACCAATGGGGGGCAGGTCAACCGCAATCTCTGACATTGAGGCTGCTCAGTCCTTCATGGGGCCGGCCTTCTCCTTCTTCTCTGAAGTCTCCCCGGAGCTTCAGGTGTCCTTCGTGTCAGAAATGGGACTGCCCCATGACAAGGTGCGGCAGGTCGCGAAGCACCTTCAGACACTTTGCCCGTTCCCATTGGCACTCGCTAAGTAGCAGCGCGTCTTCGTCACAAGCGAAAGGAACCCCATGTAAAAACGTGTGGTTCGTTATGCTCTGCGACAGAACCGTGCTATATGCTATCTTGTTCAGTGTGGACATGGGCGACGGCTTAAAGGAGAGGACATGGCTACTATTGACATCATCGTGGCGATCGCGTCGGTCGTTTTGGCTGTCGTGACCATCGCCTATATGGCCTACTTGGCTCGGGTGAGCGGCCGAGATCGACCGCACGATCCGGAGCGCCTGCGCCGCTTTATTGCGAATGCGCCCTACCAACTTGATGGTCAAGTGCATGACCAGAGCAGATGACCAGTTCTCTGGATTGACCTCCT
The DNA here is from genome assembly GCF_043557225.1 of Sulfitobacter sp. 1A13496. Classification (NCBI taxonomy): domain Bacteria; kingdom Pseudomonadati; phylum Pseudomonadota; class Alphaproteobacteria; order Rhodobacterales; family Roseobacteraceae; genus Sulfitobacter; species Sulfitobacter sp. 1A13496. Next base: position 4,644 of record NZ_JBIFFP010000003.1, read on the forward strand.
TCCCGTGGGTTTAGGCGAAATTTTAGAATTACCTGAATACCTCAAGGTGCTGAACCACTCGGAGAGGATAGGAGACCGAACACCCATAGCAAAGCTCTTCGGGGTTGGTCTGCGACTGGATCGGGCATTTTGAATAGCACCAGAGTTTCTACCCAACTTGGACGACATAAGCTTCCGCGGGCGCCAGCGCGGTATCGGAGAAGGGCTCACCTCATTGTTGATCGCAGATGAGGCGTATGTGTTGCGCCTTCTTCGGAGGAAGTCGACGTCCAAGTCAGGCGGCTGGCGACCCGGGGAGGACTCGAACCCCCGACCAAGAGCTTAGAAGGCTCCTGCTCTATCCAGCTGAGCTACCGGGCCACGCGGTTTCTACTACCACCATGACAGGGGGCTGAAAAGTTAAAACGGAAGAAGAAACTTATTCAATTCATGAAGTTTTAATCGTCAATCGCCGGGCAGGGTCGGGTCTTATCCAGGCTCTCAGATACTTTGTATCTGTGCCCAACGCGTCGCTAAAAACCGACCCACTCGTCTCGGTTTTCTAAACGCTCTTCGGTGGCCAGCCTGGAGCCTTCGACCCTTTACATATCCAAAGCGCTCTTTTTCGGCTTTGCCTCGTTCCGGCCGCCCGAGGGCCGCCAGAACAAGCCAATTTGAACCGCGCTTGGTTACGTAAACCCCGCCCTAATTGAGAGCCAGCGCAAAGCCGGTTTGGCGCGAAGATCGGCGCTCAATGATCTTCGGCAAGTCACTCGGCGCCCCCACTATCAAGACATGCTGCCTCGCTCGTGTAATAGCTGTATACAGCCATTCGCGCGTGATCATGGGTGCATTTTCCAATGCTACAATGACTGCGGGAGAAGCCGAACCCTGACTTTTGTGGCATGTAACGGCATAAGCGAGAGACACATCCAGGCCCATCTCTGGGGGGACCGGCTTGCTCGAAATCAAATCATCTCCATCCCAAGTGATCTCAATCTGAGGATAAATCCGGGCTACCCTTCCCAGCTGCCCGTTAACAACGCCATGCTTATAGTGATTACGTGTGCAGATCACAGGATCATTTGGGTAGACCCTGGCGTGCACACCAAGGCGCTTGGAGCCCTCGTAGTTCGGCGCAATCATTCGATCGTTGAATCGCTTGACGGTCTCGTTCATTCCAGCTGCAACGAGGATATCGTCGATATTCCTAAACCGTCTCAGGTCTGCATATCGCGCCTCCAAAGTATCAAGGAGTTGCGATTTGGATGCACTGACGAACTGAACTCCCTCTGTTTGCCCTGTATAGTCTTCGATTTCGGGCACGCCCCCAGCCCGGATAATTGAAGCGATCACAGGGATACTGGACCCATCAACCTGCCTAAGAGGTTTCGTCAGGTATGAAGTAATCTTTTCCTTCTCAACAAGAGAGTGGAAGGTCGCTCCAAAGCCGATAGGCGGAAGCTGATGGGCATCACCAACCATTAACAAGCGAACGGTATCGTGCGTCCGCAATTCGGCCAATAGTTCATACAGCGTTGGCGTATCGATCATACTCGCTTCGTCGAGAATAATCATAGTATTGGCATGGATCTGTTCAATCCCCTCAACAGCCTTCCCATCGGACAGGTCCCGAAGCTTTGACAGGAGTCTCGCAATAGTTGTCGCAGCGCGAAGATGGTCTCTTTCACTTACCGACTTGGTTAGCTGCAATGCAGCCTTGCCACTCAATGCAGCAAAAACAACATCTCCACCCAGATACTCCCAAGCATGCGTAACCGCCGCCATCACCGTCGTTTTGCCGACTCCAGCTCCGCCCTGCAAACATGCCAGCGGCCGAGATAGGATTTCTCGGATGGTTGTCGTTTGCTCTGGAGTGAGAGCAAAATCTATACTTCTTTGCGCATGTTCAAGCGCGGCTTCGATATTCTGTTCGGGAACGCGTTTTCCGGCCATATGGATATCAGCCAACATCGCAGAAGCGCTATCCTCGAGAAAGCGGGTTGCAGCAGGACGGAGACCATTGGACGCTTCAATTAGCTTCCCAGCAGCCAACCCGTGCTCAACCATCTTGGAACGATTGACACCTGAAGGTGCGAGGCTTTTCCATCTGTCCCGGCTCGCGATTGTATCACCTTTAGCGAGCAGCTTTTTGGTGGCAATATCGACGGCACCAAGATAGCGCTCAACATCTTTCTCAGGGTTTACAACTCCTTTGGAACGTAGAACCCGCAAGCCAAGTTCGTCGGCCTCTTTCCAGTTCAAGAGCGCCGCAGCCAGATATGGGTTGTCCATTATCGCGTCTCCGCTCGGAGACTGCCCCAAAAGTCTCCAGAGCCTATTGGCAACGCGCCGATCGTTCATGCCAAGGGCATCGAGCTTTGAGTAGAAGTCGTATTCCCTTGTGACAATGCCTTCTTCGACATTCTTACTTGCGAACTCGGCTTGGACCAGTGCGGCGATCTTTCGTCCCAAGGCTGGTCGATCACCTTGAATTACTATGGCGAGGTCATCGAGGCGTTCTGGATCTGACAGAACATTCTCAACCTCTGAGCCGAATGCCTCCACGATTTTTTTCGCACGAGACTGACCTACTCCCGTCAGCTTGGTAAGGAAGGTGCGAAGCAAATAGCCAGATGTTTTGACGCGTCGTATTGATGCAACTTCAATCTGCTTGTGCACTCGCCCATAGTGATCGCGATACTCGCCTTCTATGCCATCCACACGATACGTTTCGCCGGCTATCGGGAACAAGGGTAGATCGCTTACTACTACGCGAAACTTAGAGCCGTGCGCATTCTCAGCGCCGAAGATGACTCCTTTTGCCAACTGATTGACTATTGATGTGACGACCAGTTCCATCTACTTCACCCGCGGCATGATGCCTTGTCGAACGAGTTGCATTTGTTCGCGGAGCGATTGAACTTCTCGGGTTAGCGCCGCGTTCTGTTGTTCACTCTCGTTGAGCCTCTGAAGGACAGCTGCATAATCTGCCTTCGCCTTGATAGCGTTTTCGCGAGCTAACTTTGCTTGCTTTGTCACCCCGGCAATTCGCTCGGCTGCGAGCTCATCAATATCGCGCCCTGCATCTTGGCCTCTATACAGCCTTGCATTAATCTCGGAGATTTGGTCACGAAGGTTTTCATCCTTAGTGAAGTATTGTTTATCGTGTTCCCTAACTTGATACTTCCCCTCGCCCTTAGTAACTTCAATGAGGAGAACGGTAAGGTTCTTGAGGTCTATACGCCCCTGGTTATTGGTGGGATATTCGCCTTCAAACTTTGCAAGGCCGTAAAGTAGGCGCTGAGGTCCACCAATTTTCTGATTAGCCATTTCCTAACCCCTCCATCTTGCACCACTCGACATAGGGCTGAGCAAGATTCGATCCGGCAACCACCTCGTTCCCATCGATGGCCGTCCTATCTTCAATGGTATTTTTGTCAAAGTTTACCTCGTAATATGCATGGGATACGAGTGCGTTAACCAACTGATACGTTTGGAGTCGTTCCTGCTCCCTGTTTTCTGCCACCCCTTTTTCCGCGTTGTTGAAAGGGATCTGGGTGGGAGAACTTTCAATGTCTTTCATTTTTCCGATAAAGGCACGCAAACGATCGTTGTCTGTTGAGACGTTGCTGAGACGAAGTTCGAGCTCCGTCACTTTGTGCCTTAGCTCATTCAGTTCGGCTTCCGCCCTCGACATGTATCCAGATCTGCTACCTTGCTCGTTAATGTATTTTATTAAGAGCGCCCGGTATACTCTGTTGCGCCTCAGGGTAACGTCTGTGAGCCGGGTTGCATTAGATATGGCTTGCGACAGCGCCGTAATGGATTGGAAATTTGCGCGAGTTTCCTTCAGCTTTGCGAGTTCTTCCTCAATCAACGCTTTGTTTTGGCATACAAGGGTATCTTGATACGCCCGCGCATTTTTTGAACCCTTAGGAGCTGGCATTGATTTGCCTCCCTTCTGGCTTGGCGTCCGATATGAGCGATGCGACTTCTCGTTCGATAAGCTCCCCTGCTTGATCCCAAGTCATGCCAAGCGCTTTCAGGCGAGACTTGATCAAGCTGTATAGCGCCATCAGCTCTTCATTCTCGTCGGCGAAAATCTCTTGTTCAGACATGGCCAGTTTCCTCGCCAATCTGGATGCTTGCCGTTGGAGAACTTCATCGCTCATCGAAGGATACATCTTCGCATCGACAATACGATCAACGAGGAATTGGGCCGGCTCCACCTGGCGAACTACGCGTTTAAGATGCAGCTTAATTATGTCCGGGCTACCGGTTACAATACCTTCGAAGTTCTTCTCATGAAGCAGACGACGGAGTGTCATGCTTGCGTCCTGCCAGCCAACCAGCTGGTAGCTGTCAGTCATCAGATTGCCGTGGAGCCACCTCAGGTGCGCTTGGTCTGCCCCAGACTGCTTCGCCCTCACCAGCGCGGCGCTTGTGGCCTGTATGCGGGCTGTGAGCCGCCTACACTCTGCCTCGATTGCTGGGAGGTGGTCTACAGACTTGCATGCCAGCTTACAGGTCCCACAACGCATGGGGCCTCCGGCAGCCAAGATTACGTCATCTGGACATACTTCTCCGGCCACACAGATGTGAGTATCGCGGAACACCATTTCTGCTGCCTGGCTCGATTTAAGTAGTTCAACACCCATAGGGTCTTTGTCACTGGTCTCTGACTCATGAAGGTCTCGCAAGCTGCTGATGCCGAACCGTCGTATTACGTCCTCTCTGTCATGATCCGGCGACGTGAGTTGTGATCGCAACTCGGAAATCGGAGACGAGGCATTCAACTGCGGCCGTTCATGGTGCTTAAGGATGTCGACGATCTTCTCGACCTCCGGGACGTCGTAATACGCCGTAACCACCGGATCGTTGTGCCCAACGAGATCGGCCAGAATTACGTATTCGGTCGAACCAGAACGCCGAGTCACAAAACTTGCCCTTAGGGCGTGAGGAGTATGGACCGCCGACCAATTAAGTCTACAAAAGGGAGGACAGCCGTGCGGGGATATTCCGGGGTCGTCCTCTTTCGGTGGCTTGACCCGAATGAGAGGCTTGAAGGCAATGCCATTGTCTTGCAGAAAACCCTGCATGCCGAGCAGGATATCCTCCCAAACCTTCAGATAGCCTTGATCGGAAATGACAGAGCCGTCTTCATTGGCGAAGAACGGCACCAAGGGTTCGAACGGAGAAGCAGAGCGCCCTTCATAATCAAGTGCAATCTCAGGGATCCCCTTTGCCGCCCTATGGTCCTGTTGGCGCGTCAGCATTTCGACCACACGAGACAACACGCGTATATCTTTGGTTTGCCCTGTTTTATCAGTATTGACATGTATGAGCTTGATGGGATCGTCTTCGCTGTAATCGTCGAGATGCTTGGCCCAGCTATCTTTGTCGAGCCATTGCGACGACTGCGCGCGCAGACCAGTTTCAAGAACAAATGTCAATAGCCGAAGCGCGCTAAGATTTATTCCTCTTGCTGCCCTATGTGTTCCCACAATGATGCGCTGCGGAATTCGCGATATCTTAAATATCTCGTTCTTGTAGGAAACGTTAAACTCTACATCGAGATTGGTGAGGTCGATGTAATGATCAGTGGACCTATTGCTAAAGATGCAAACATTGCCTGCAATTTCTGGGCGCGCATCAAGATACATGCCAATGCGCTCCAGTTCATGGACATAGTGGAATAGGAGCGGATATATCTCTTCCGAGAACGGGATTTTCGTAGTTCCGGAAGGTCGCCGCACAAATGGAAAATCCCTCCTTGTGATTGGACACCTGAAGCCCGGACCAGCGATATCCGAAAACGCCTCCGAATTAAGGCTCATCTCAACCCACTGAAAGAAATCTTCAACTGTATAGAGAACGCCCTTCCTTGAGGAAGCCGCCAAGCCGCGCTTTTCGAGATACTGAAGATAAGTAGGGAACGACTCTGGGCGAAGCGTTTGATCGACGAAGGGATATCGCGTGAACTCTTTTGGAGACGCAGGCACAGAAAAGGGCTCGGACGAGTGCATTGAATACGTAGGGAGCAATACCGAGAGGTAGTCAGCAAGAGTATACAAGTGCTTCTTTTTCGGATGGGTGGCAGTTCGCCCTGTTTGCTCCCGGTGGATGAGGTATTGAGAGAAGAGCTTATCCCAAGTCTTGATGGTTCCCACAGGGGGGCTAAGCCCATCCAGCTCCAATTGCGGATGAATAAAAAAGAAGCTATCCCCCGTTCGCTGGCGAGGAGACATAAAAGCGCCTGCCTCCGGTGCGCTTGCCTCGTTTGACTTCGACTGCCCTCTCGACTTCAGCCTTTCTCTGGCGATGGAAGTAAATTCGGCAGTCTTCGTATTCTCGAAGGCTTTTTGGTCGAAGCTAATATATCCGCGATCTTTGAATATCGTAACCGCTCTTTCGACCGACGAGGGGTTTCCTTTATTGCTTGTAATCTTGTCGGAGATAAAAACATGAAGTCGCGCCGCTTCATTTGCTTCGATGTCGGAGAATTCAATCCAATTTGTGCTATATATCCAGCTCAGTGAATACTGATTCATATACTTCTGAACATGCGGCCCGAACCTGCTAAGCTCTTCGGCATCTGGCTTATAGCTGGCCAATGCCTTTAGGATCTCGGAAGGGCTCCCCTTCCTCATCTCCTCGGTTATGCACTTCTGCATCGAGATACCGGGCGGTAAAATGACATCGCTCTTGAGCCACGCGTTGTATAGAACCAAACGGCAGAAGTTGCGGATCTTGTTTCGAGATTGCGCCGTTTCGGCATACGAGTAGTATTTGCAGGACTGAACGATTTTATCATCGACCCGAGGCCTGCGATTTGCGATCTCGCAAAAGGATTTTATGACAGAAAGAGGATTGTCCTGTTGAGTTATTGAGTTAGCCACATCCTCTGCGAGCTTGATTTTCCTTATTTCCCCTCTACTGGGTTCTGCGCCAGCTATTTGCCTAATATGAGAGAGAGCTGAATCTATATGCGCGAAAAGCTGGCCGATGGTTAGGCTATCCGAGACGATTGGTTCGCCGGTTAGGTTAATCATTCCCTATTTGCCTCGCAGCTACGGCCTTATTCAAACGATCGGCGTGATCTGAATATTTGTTGGCCATCCATTTTATCAAGTGATCGATCTCTGGAGCCTCATTCATGGCATGCATGTTCATGAGCAAGATCTTTGCATCGAGTGCAAGCTTGTCCTGGCGGGCATATTTCAGTGTAGATATAAGTTGTTCATGCCCCATTAGCCGCTGAACCTCGACTGGTCTCAGGCCATATTGATTGTTGCCCAGTGGCACATAATTAAGCATGAATGTGCCATAGAAGTGGCGTAGTGAATGGGGGGTAAGACCAGTTAGGCGTGCGTCTTCGCTCGGCAACCGTTTCTGGACTCGCCGAACTGCCCGCTTGAACGATTGAATTCTATTTTTGTCGGCCACGCCAATATATGGGCTTCGATCACCTCTCAGCTGCTGAAACACGAGGCTTTGGTTTGGGACGGGCATATACTCGGTTCTGATGTAACGTTCCAACGTCTGGAAGAAGCGATCTCGCAGGATTGGAATGAAGTATGTTTCACTTACCGCGCGGCCCTTCCATCTTCTCCGGAGTTCATCAGGCATCTGACTGGCGAAACGGCGGTTATCGGGGTCTTCAACGACTACTTTTCTGCGTTCAAAGTCAATGTGATCCATCTCCAATAGGAGAGCCTCATGGGGTCGAACGCCCGTTCCCGCTGACAGTGCCCACAATGCTTCATCTCTTGCGCATGATGCACAGTCGAGTAGAGAGAGGATGTATTCTGCCGGGAAGTCCTTGTCTCGATTGGGGCTATTGTCCTTGCCACTTACCTTCACGATCTTCCCGCGAGCTACCTTAGGATGATGGTTCATGACATTTACCATCATGCTGCTTTGATAAATTCTCTTTATCTCAGCTCCGGATCTTTGACGTGTGGTCTCTTGGAAAACCTGCTTGGAAGGGCCTTCAGATATACTTCCTTCCCATTCCTCGATTTGCTGCAAGTGCAATGCGTGACCTTCGCTTTCAAGTATGAACTTGTTGATTGCCGTTGCATGGTTCTTTGCAGCTGCTTTGGTTAGCCTCTTTTGCCCGAGTATTTTGCGCGAGATGATGTCGAAATCGCCACGCGCGTTCGCACCCGCCAATCTCGCAGGCAGGTAGCCCTTAATGGCAGCCTGCAGTTCGAGCTGCCTGGAAGGAAAGCCAAACACTTTCGCTTCAGTCAAATAGTCCAGGAATGATGCTATATGATTTGAATAGGTCGTTACCGTCGAAGGACTAAGTCCTTCGCGAATGAGACTATTTACGAAAAGGTCGAATGCTTGAACTGAACCTCCCGCGTTGTCGAGGAGAATGAATGTTTCATAGCGCCCAGTCTGTCGTGCCAAACGAGTGTAATTCTTCATTTGTTCCGACCCCATTAAGTTTGGTGGACCACCTTAGAGGTTAATGTGTATCAGTCAACACCTGCGTATATCTTCGGAAAAAAGCATTTAGTTCAGTCACTTATCTGGAATACGGAGGGCGATTAAGATGTTTTTAATGTCTGGGTAACATAAGAACCCTCGGCCTGCCGATTAGAAGTCGGCTGCTCTATCCAGCTGAGCTAAGGGAGCACTCGGCCGCTTATAGGGGCAAGCCTCGCCCTGCATCAAGAGGAACCCGACGCGGTCCGGGTGGGTTGAGCCGTCATCGGACATATAACCCAAAGGAGGAAGCCATGTATCTGCGCAATATCCTACTCGGGGCCGCTTTGGCCACAACAGGCGCCGTGGCGGCGCAGGCCGAAAGCCATATGCAAACGGCGGCGACAGCTCAGGTCGCTGGCAATTCTAACGATATTTCAGGCAATGTTTCGCTGAACACGACCGTATCGGGCCGCGCCTTGGTCAAAATCGACGTGACCGGCGTGCCTGCGGGCACCCACGGCGTGCACTTGCATGAGACCGGCGATTGTTCGGCCGAGGATTTCAAATCCGCCGGTGGTCATATCGCGGGGGACCGCAAGCACGGTGTGCTCGTCGAAGGTGGGCCGCATCCCGGTGATATGCCCAATATGGTCGTGGGTGAAGATGGGGTGCTGGAAGCCGAAGTCTTTCTCGACCTGCTCGATATTGAGACCATGATCAAAGATGAGGACGGTGCGGCCTTCATCATTCACAGCGGCGCAGACGATTACGAATCGCAGCCTTCGGGCGACGCGGGTTCGCGTATTGCTTGTGGCGTGTTTGAGGCGTCGTAATTTGATGTGAGTTTTTGGCGCCTCCGTCCGGGGTTATCGGGGCGGGGGTGTCGATTCGATGTATAGGTTAGGCGTGTAGCGTTGGCTCTAAAGAAACGAGCGGCACTCTCGCGGGGGTACTTCGATAACTAAGGGAAGTTTCATGGTGCTGCTAGAGAGAATTGAACTCTCGCACTCAGACTGACGCGTAGCGTCGGGCGTAAGTCGAGAGACCGGCGCTCGTGCTAGACGTCACATATCCGGAAATAAGGGAGTTTCATGGTGCTGCTGGAGAGAATTGAACTCTCGACCTCTCCCTTACCAAGGGAGTGCTCTACCTCTGAGCTACAGCAGCGCCGTGGGCGGGTGACTAGCCGCAATCGAAAGGGGGCGCAACCCCTGATCTGGACCCTTCTTGCCCCCTGCGCTAGATAGGCGGCATGGCAAAGCAAAACGCCCCGGAAAAGAACGCGAAAACACCCTCTGCGCGGGAGGCGCGGCTGAAAGCTGCGCTCAAGGCAAATATGGCGCGGCGCAAGGCGCAGGCGCGTGCGCGGGCCGAGGATGTGGCGCAGGATACAGGCAATGGCCCCGAGGGGCCGGAAAAGGACAGCTGAACGATGGATTCCATTCTGGTCAGGGGCGGCGGTGCGCTCAACGGGCAAATTCCCATCGCGGGTGCTAAAAACGCCTGTCTGGCGCTGATGCCCGCGACATTGCTAAGCGAAGAGCCGCTGACGCTGACCAACGCGCCGCGTCTGAGCGATATTCGCACGATGACACAGCTTTTGCAGTCTCTGGGTGCCGAAGTGGCCGCGATGCAGGACGGCAAGGTCATCACCATGGCAAGCCATGGGGAGATCAACACACGGGCCGAATATGACATCGTCCGCAAGATGCGCGCGTCGAATCTGGTCTTGGGGCCGCTTTTGGCGCGGGAAGGCCATGCCGAAGTCTCGCTCCCCGGCGGCTGCGCGATTGGTGCGCGCCCGATGGACATTCACACCGACGGTCTGGCCAAGATGGGGGCGGAGATCGACCTGCGGGACGGCTATCTTCATGCCAAGGCCGCGGGCGGCAAGCTCAAGGGGGCGGTGATCGACTTCCCCTTCGCCTCTGTCGGGGCGACCGAGAATATCCTCATGGCCGCCACCCTCGCCAAGGGGACGACCGTCATCAACAACGCCGCGCGCGAGCCTGAGATCGTCGATCTGGCGGATTGTCTGCGGGCCATGGGCGCGCAGATCGAAGGCGATGGCACCTCCAGCATCACCATTCAGGGAGTCGACAGCCTGCATGGCGCCACCCATAAGGTCGTGACCGACCGGATCGAGCTTGGCACCTATATGCTGGCCCCCGCCTTCTGCGGCGGTGAGGTTGAGCTTCTGGGCGGGCGAATCGACCTGCTGGAGGCGTTTTGCGAAAAGCTCGACGCGGCGGGCATCGACGTGAGTGAGACTGGTGCGGGCCTCAAGGTCGCACGGCGCAACGGGCGGATTTCGGCAGTGGATGTCACCACAGAGCCGTTCCCCGGCTTCCCGACCGATCTTCAGGCGCAGATGATGGCGCTGCTCTGTACGGCTGAAGGCACCTCGGTTCTGGAAGAAAAGATTTTTGAGAATCGTTTCATGCACGCGCCTGAGCTGATCCGCATGGGCGCGCGGATTGATGTGCAGGGTGGCACGGCCAAGGTCACCGGGGTCGAAAAGCTCAAAGGGGCGCCGGTTATGGCGACCGATTTGCGGGCGTCGATTTCCCTCATTCTTGCCGGGTTGGCCGCCACTGGGGAGACCACGGTCAGCCGGGTCTACCACCTTGATCGCGGCTATGAGCATGTGGTCTCCAAACTGCGCGGCGTTGGGGCGGATATCGAAAGGATCAGCGACAAATGACCGAAGATGCACGTTTCGAAGATGGCCGCGAAGCGCCGCTGAACCTTGGCGCATTGGATGCCGAGGATCTGACGGTGATCGCCTCGCTGACCCAAGACGCGGTCTTTCCCGCCTCCGAAATGCGCTGGCACCGCGCGGGCGCGCGCTTTGCGCTGCTGCTGAACCGCTTGCGGCATGAGGATACGGGGGCGGCGCGTCATGCGCCCGAACGGGTGCAATCGGTGCTGATGTTCAACAACGTGCAACGTGTCGCCAGCCAAGGTGTGCCGCAGGGCGATGCCGATACGATTCTCTCGCTCCTCGACATCGCGTTTGAAGAGGGCAACGCGCCCTCGGGCCATGTGACGCTGACATTGGCCGGAGACGGCGCGATCCGGTTGCAGGTCGAAGCGCTTGAGGTAACGCTCAAGGACGTGACCCGCCCCTATGTCGCCCCGTCCAAGAAACGGCCCGTTCACCCTGAGTGACGCCGCCGCATGGCGGGCAAGGATCGCAAGATGCCTGAACTGAAACAGAATAGATTTACCCGGGGCCGGATCACCGCGCTGCTGACCGAGGTGTCCGGTTGGGCACTGGTCCTCTTGGGCTGCGTCTTGGGCGCGGCGCAACTCATCGCGTCGCTCTCGGTCGCGACTTTGGTGGTGCCGCTTGCGCTGGTCTCGGGCGGTCTCTCCGCCATTTTGGTGGCGCAGGTGGCGCGTGCGATTTTCGACAATGCCCAAGACACCCGCGCCATGCGACTGGCGCAGCGCTCCGCCCCCGCTGCCACCTCTAAAACCGCGGGCCTGCGGGCCGAGCCGAGCCTGCGCCGCCCGCAGGCGTCTTAACATTTTTGGGCCAGCCCTGCGCGGCGGCTCCTCTACGAAAGCTTGAACCCATGCCTGTCACGCTCGATGCCTCCGCTGCCGATTTCGAAGCGGCTTTTGACAAACTGCTAAACGCCAAACGCGAGGACAGCCCCGATGTCGATGCCGTGGTGGCCGAGATCATTTCCGATGTGCGCGCCCGTGGCGATGCCGCCGTGATCGACCTGTCGCAGAAATTCGACCGCGTGACCCTGACCGCCCAGACCCTGCGCATCAGCGCGGAAGAGGTCGACGCCGCCGTGGCCGAAGTCTCTCCCGAAGACCGCAAGGCGCTGGAACTCGCCGCCGACCGCATCCGCGCCTATCACGCCCGGCAATTGCCCGAGGATGCGGAATGGACCGACCCCGATGGCGCCACGCTGGGCTGGCGCTGGACGCCGGTTTCTGCCGCGGGGCTCTATGTGCCGGGCGGGTTGGCAAGCTACCCATCCTCGGTGCTGATGAACGCGGTCCCGGCCAAAGTGGCGGGAGTGGCCCGTCTGGCCATGGTCGTACCGACGCCCGATGGCGTGCTGAACCCGCTTGTACTGCTGGCCGCCCGCATCGCCGGGGTGGATGAGATTTACCGCATCGGCGGCGCGCAGGCCGTGGCGGCGCTGGCCTATGGCACCGAAACGATCCCCCCGGTGGACAAGATCACCGGCCCCGGCAACGCTTTCGTCGCCGCCGCCAAACGCCGCGTTTTCGGCAAGGTCGGCATCGACATGATCGCGGGCCCATCCGAGATCCTCGTCATCGCCGATGGAGAGAATGATCCCGATTTCATCGCCCTCGATCTGCTCAGCCAAGCCGAACATGACGAGAGCGCGCAGAGCATCCTGATCACCACTGACCCTGCCTTTGCCCGCGCGGTGGAAGAGGCGGTTGAGAAACGTCTGCTCACCCTCGAACGCCGCGTCATCGCGGGCGCAAGCTGGCGCGACAATGGGGCGATCATCACCGTGCCGGACCTCGACGCCGCCGCCGCCCTCAGCAACCGCATTGCGCCCGAGCACCTTGAGCTTTGCGTCGCGGACCCGAAGGCGCTGTCGGACAAGATCACCCATGCGGGCGCGCTCTTCCTTGGCCAATGGACGCCCGAGGCGATTGGCGATTACGTTGGCGGGCCGAACCACGTGCTGCCTACGGCGCGCTCGGCGCGTTTCTCCTCTGGCCTGTCGGTGCTGGATTTCATGAAGCGGACGACGCTGGCGCAGATGTCGCCCGAGGCGCTCAAGGCCATCGGCCCCGCGGCTGAGCGGCTGGCCCAGTCGGAAAGCCTTGAGGCGCATGGCCTGTCGGTCACCGCGCGTCTGCGCAAACTTAACGACTAGGGCAGCGGGCGCAGAGTGCCCTTGCCTGCGCGCTCTGACGCATCGTCAGATGCGCCGCAGGGGGACATTCGCAAGCGCCCCCTGCGCTCGCGCATTGCCCCCTTCCCACCGCTGCGCTATCCACGAAGGGTATCGCCAGCAAAAAGGATGCGCCGATGACCCGCATCACCCATATCGCGCTTGATGACGCGAACATGCCGCCGCCCACGCCCGAGATCGATCAGGAGCGTAAGGTGGCCATGTTCGACCTGCTGGAAGAGAACAGCTTCATACTGCCCGAACGCGAAAAGGGGCCGGTGCCCGAAGGGCCTTACCATCTGTCCCTCTCCATCCGCGACAAACGGCTGGTCTTTGATGTGCAGACCGAGGCGGCTGAAAAGGCGGCGGAATTCCACCTCTCCCTCGGCCCGTTCAGGCAGGTGGTGAAGGATTACTTCCAAATCTGCGAAAGCTATTTCGAAGCGGTCAAGAAACTGCCCCCCAGCCAGATCGAGACGATCGACATGGCCCGGCGCGGCATTCACAACGAAGGCTCCCGCGTGCTGCAAGAGCGGCTGTCGGGCAAGGCCGAGATCGACACCGACACCGCGCGGCGGCTATTTACCCTGATCTGCGTTCTGCATTTCGGCGGATAAATGACGCAGGTGCTGCCTCAATCCGTTCTCTTCTGCTGCGATCATAACGCCGTCCGCTCCCCCATGGCCGAGGGGTTGATGAAGAAGTTCTACGGCACCGGCACCTATGTCCAATCCGTCGGCGTCAAGAACGATATGGAGATCGACGGTTTCTCCATCGCTGTATGCAAAGAGTTGGATGTGGAGCTCGACCGCCACCGCAGCCGCAGTTTCGATGAGATGGAGGAATGGGGCGACGACCTCGGTTCATTCGATCTTGTCATCGCGCTCAGCCCCGCCAGTCAGCGCCGGGCGCTGGAACTGACGCGGTTTTACCATCTTGATGTGGAGTATTGGCCGATCCTCGATCCCACCGGGCTGGGCGAGGGGCGCGAGGCCAAGCTCACGCAGTTTCGCGCCGCCCGCGATCAGATCGTCGGACGGCTGATTGACCGTTTTGGCCAGCCGCTCAGCGCAGACTGAGCAATCAGGTGTTGGAACAGGCCGCCGCGGCGCTTTGGCCGAAGGCTTTCCATGTGCTCCAGAAAGCGTTTTCGCTCTTGTTGTCGGATTGGCGCATTTCCTGCAAACGGTGCGGGTCGCGGAAAATCTTGGCACCCTGGCGCTGGTCCGAGCGCGACAGCGTCTGATCCGCCACCGCCTGCACACAGCCGCAGCGCGCATGGCTGGAGCCGCGGCGCCCATCGGCCAGACAGGCCTTTTGGATCGGCCCCGTGGCGAAAAGAACCGGTGTGGGGGAGAAACGTCCGACGGCGGCATCGCTGGAATAACGTGTGCCGCCACAACCCGCCAAGATGGCGAGCGCCATCAAACTTGCAACTGTCCGCATTGATTTGCCCTATTGTTCTGGACCATGGGGTTTTCCCCCTTGTCGGCCCGATCTGCTCTGCCCGTCACTATGCCGCAAAAGGGGGCTTCGCGCAATTCTCCTTTGGGGGGCTGCGCCCTTCGACCCGCGATAAAGCGCCGTGACGTGCGGGCAGGGGGCATGGGCGCGTTCATGGCCAATTGACGCAGGCGCAGCACTGCGCCATATCCCCTTGCATGACACCGCTTGAAAACATCCGCAACTTCTCCATCGTGGCGCATATCGACCACGGCAAATCCACGCTGGCCGACCGGTTGATCCAACTCACCGGCACGGTCGCCGAACGCGACATGCAAAGCCAGCTTCTGGATAACATGGATATCGAGCGGGAGCGGGGCATCACCATCAAGGCGAACACCGTCCGCATCGAATACCCGGCGAAAGACGGCAAGACCTATGTGTTGAACCTGATCGACACGCCCGGACACGTCGATTTCGCCTATGAAGTCGCGCGCTCCATGCAGGCGGTCGAAGGCTCGCTGCTGGTCGTCGACGCCACGCAGGGCGTCGAGGCGCAGACGTTGGCCAATGTCTATACCGCCATCGACGCGGATCATGAGATCGTGCCGGTGCTGAACAAGGTCGATCTGCCCGCTTCCGACCCCGACCGGGTGCGCGAACAGATCGAGGACGTGATCGGCATCGACGCTTCCGAGGCCTGCCTGATCTCCGCCAAGACCGGCGTCGGCATTCCCGATGTGCTGGAAGCGATCGTGAACCGGCTGCCCGCGCCCAAGGGTGGCGACCCCGACGCGCCGCTGAAAGCGATGCTGGTGGACAGTAAATACGACCAATACCTCGGCGTCATCTGTATCGTCCGGATCATCGACGGGACCCTAAAAAAGGGCGACCGCATCCGCATGATGAAGACCGGCGGCACCTATGACGTCGACGACGTGGGCGTCTACCGGCCCAAAATGGTCGGCGTCGACAGCCTCGGCCCCGGCGAGATCGGCTATCTCAACGCCTCGATCAAACAGGTCCGCGACACGCGTGTCGGCGACACGATCACCCATGAGAAACGCAAATGCGAAACCGCGCTGCCGGGCTTCAAACCCTCGGTGCCGGTGGTTTTCTGCGGCCTCTTCCCGGTTGACGCCAATGATTTCGAGGACATGCGCGAGGCGATCGAAAAGCTTGCCTTGAACGACGCCTCCTTCACCTATGAGATGGAGACTTCCGCCGCGCTTGGCTTCGGCTTCCGCTGCGGCTTCCTTGGGCTTTTACACCTCGAGGTGATCCGCGACCGGCTTGAGCGCGAGTATGACATCGACCTCATCACCACCGCGCCCTCGGTGATCTACCACGTCCACATGAAGGACGGGGAGATGCAAGAGCTGCACAACCCCGCCGACATGCCCGACATGACGCTGGTCGATCACATGGAGGAGCCGCGGATCAAGGCCACGATCCTCGTGCCCGACGACTACCTCGGCGACGTGCTGAAGCTCTGCCAAGACCGCCGCGGCATTCAGGAAGACCTGACCTATGCCGGCTCGCGCGCCATGGTGGTCTATGACCTGCCGCTGAACGAGGTGGTGTTCGATTTCTACGACCGGCTGAAGTCGGTCACCAAGGGCTACGCCAGTTTTGATTATCAGATGATCGGCTACCGTCAGGACAATCTGGTCAAGATGCAGATCCTCGTGAACGACGAGCCTGTCGATGCGCTCTCGACCATGGTCCACCGCGACCGCGCCGAGATGCGCGGCCGGGCGATGGTGGAAAAGCTCAAAGACCTGATCCCGCGCCACATGTTCAAGATCCCGATCCAAGCGGCCATCGGCGGCAAAGTCATCGCACGCGAGACGCTCTCGGCGATGCGCAAGGACGTGACGGCGAAGTGTTACGGCGGCGACGCCACGCGGAAGAAGAAGCTGCTGGAGAAGCAGAAGGCCGGTAAAAAGAAGATGCGCCAGTTCGGGAAGGTGGATATCCCGCAGGAGGCGTTTATTTCCGCACTGAAAATGGACAGCTAAAGCTGGCCATTTTTCGGTGCGCGGTCTTCAAAACCACCCGTAGGGTGCGTGCTCCGCACGCACCTTTCAAACCATGTCACCGCCCGCAAAGAACACCGTCAAAACACGCGCCGCCTCGCATACAAGGGTGCGTGGGGACCACGCACCCTACGGGGCCGCATTTCGGTGGATGGACGACAGAGGCCAATCTTCCGGGTTTTCGACGTACCCGTGCTTGACGGGATTGTTCCAACAATACCCGACATGCGCGTCGAAGTCGCGTCGATCCCGAATGTGGTGCTCCCAGAAGCGGCGCTGCCAAAGGCCGCGTTCGCCGCGCCTGTCATGGCTCGACCGCGTTGCGCCTTTCGGCAAGGCCCTTGAAAACCGCGCCTTGATCAATCGCCAGCGCAGCGAGTAATCGCAGTCGCCGGGAGGCAGGGTCCAAACGCAATGTAGATGATCCGGCAGCACCACGAAGGCGTCGATCCGGAACGGCCGTTCTGCCTTGGTTTGGCGTATCGCAGTGCGCAGAAAATCTACATGCTGGACCAGAATGTCCGACCGGCGGTCGGCTAAGTTGACGGTGAAGAAGATGGTCGCACCGGCAATGCGAGGACGGCGATAGGAAGGACATCCGTGGAGGTTGCTGCGAGGTGGTAAAGGAATGGTAAACCTCGTGCCAAACCCCTCGGGGTTTGGCTGCGCCTGAACCTTCCCAACCAGTGTACACCGCCCCCGCCATATGCGACCTTCTGCACCAAACACTACAGGACCCCCACCCATGACCACCCCCTGCATCCTCTGCGTCGCCATTACCGGCTCCGTCCCGACCAAAGCCGCCAACCCCGCCGTGCCGATCTCGATCGCGGAACAAGTCGAGTCGACCCATGCGGCTTTCGAGGCCGGGGCCTCGATCTGCCACGCCCATGTGCGCAACGACGATGAAACTCCGTCCTCCGATCCCGAAAAATTCGCGCGACTGATGGAAGGCGTGCAAAAACATTGCCCCGGCATGATCATCCAGTTCTCCACCGGCGGGCGCTCGGGCGCGGGGCGGGAGCGGGGCGGGATGCTCTCGCTCAGGCCCGATATGGCGTCGCTCTCGGTCGGGTCCAACAACTTCCCGACGCGGGTTTACGAGAACCCGCCGGAATTGGTCGATTGGCTGGCCTCGGAGATGAAAACTTACGAGATCAAGCCCGAGATCGAGGCCTTTGACCTCAGCCACATCCACAAGGCCGCCGAGATGAACCGCGACGGGCGCATTCCCGGCCAGCTCTATGTGCAATTCGTCATGGGCGTGAAAAACGCCATGCCTGTGGACCGTGAGACCTTTGATTTCTACATCAAGACGCTGAACCGCCTCGCGCCCGATGCGCAGTGGTGTGCCGCCGGGATCGGGCCGAATCAGATCGTGCTGAACGAATGGGCCATCGCGGCGGGCGGCCATACGCGGGCCGGGCTGGAGGACAACGTGCGGCTGGACCGCGAGACGCTGGCGCCGTCGAACGCGGCGCTGATCCAGCGCGCGGCGGATCTCTGCGCGAAATATGAGCGCCCCGTTGCCACGGCTGCACAAGCGCGTGAGATTCTCGGCCTGCGCCCCTCATAGGCTTGCCGCAAAACGGCTGCCGCGTTGAAATGCGGGGCGGGGCCGCTATGTCCCGTTCCAGCAACCAACAGGAGCCTGAAATGTCCCAGACCCGCCGCCATTTCCTTGCCACCTCCGCCGCCGCTGTTGGCGTCGTGACCCTGCTGCCCTTCGCCGCCCGCGCCGCCACGCAGAGCGGCGATACCTTCGACACCGACGCAGGACCGATCACCGTGCACCCCGTCGATCACGCCTCCATCGTGTTGGAGACCCCAAAGGGCGTGATCTATGTCGATCCGGTGGGCGAGCCCGCGCAATACAGCGATTTCCCGGCGGCGGATCTGATCCTCATCACCCATGAGCATGGCGATCACTACAATGCCGATACGCTGGCCGCACTGGCAGGCGATGACGTGCAGATCATCACCAACCCAGCGGTGTTCGACATGCTGCCCGAAGCGCTCGCCGCCAAGGCCAGCAAAATCGCCAATGGCGAGAATACCGAGTTCAACGGCCTGCCGATCAACGCGATCCCGGCCTATAACACCACCGAAGAGCGCAAGAAGTTCCACCCCGAGGGGCGCGACAACGGCTATATCCTCGGCTTCGACGGCTTCCGCGTCTATATCTCGGGCGATACCGAAGACACGCCCGAGATGCGCGGGCTGACCGATATCTCGCTGGCTTTCGTCTGCATGAACCTGCCCTTCACCATGGATTCCAACGCCGCCGCCTCGGCGGTGGCCGAGTTCAAGCCCGCTTACGTCTATCCCTATCACTTCCGGGGCAAAGACGGCGGCACCCAAGACCCGCAAGAGTTCGCCAAACGCGTCGGCACCGATGTGGAGGTCAAATTCGGCGACTGGTATTAAAATTCAGCGACCACGTCCTGTGCGGGCGTGGCCGCCTTCTATACGGGCTCCTCGATCCGAACAGCCGATTCCGGGATCTGGTGGGGCTGTTCCGCGCCTGCACCATCCTTCGGGAAATTTTCCCTTAACAAATTCAATAGCCTAACCGATCCTCCTGCCGATGGCCGAAGTTTCGCTTGATCGCCTTCGGTCCGCGGACTAGCGTGACCTGCGACAAATGCGAAACAACGGTTCGCATTGCGAAACAAGTCTCTGGGAGGAGCCGACATGACAATTTTCAAACACCTGAGCTGCGCCGCAGCTCTGGCGCTGGCTGGTGGCGCGGTAAGCGCTGAGACCGTGTTGATTCATGGGGAAGCCGGGCCGAACCGCGGTGCGCGCGCGCAGGCGTTGCAGTGGTTCGCCGATCAGGTCGCCGAACGGTCCGATGGCGATATGCGCCTCGACATCCAGTGGGGCGGGGCGCTGTTCAAAGCCAATGCCGCCGTGCAATCGCTGGCCGATGGCGTGGCCGACACCGGCTCGGTCATCGCGGTCTACTACCCGCAAGAGATGGCGGGCTACGGCATCGCCGACCTGCCGGTGAACAACCCCGACGCTTGGGTCGGCATGCGCGCCACCGATGAGCTGATGCGCAGCAACGAAGCCATTCAAGAAGACCTCGCCGACAAGAACCTCGTCTACATCGGCACTTGGACCACCTCTCAGGTGAACATCGGCTGCAAGGGCGGCGCGATCAAATCGGTTGAAGACATCGCGGGCAAGAAGGTCCGCGGCGTGGGCGCTTACGGCAAGGTCTTTGGCGAGGAGGGCGCGAATATGGTCAACATGTCGATCTACGACGCCTACCAAGGGCTCGACACCGGTCTGATCGACTGTTCGCAGGGCTACAGCTATGCCGTCGCGGCGCTGAAACAGGCCGAGGTGATGGACAGCTACACGATCCTCGACTGGGGTCAGGTCGGCGGTCTGGGCATCTTTATGAACAAGGACATGCACGACAGCCTGACCGAAGAGCAGCAGGCCACGCTGGCCGAGGTCGGCGCGGACATGGCCGATGAATTCGGTCGTCTGATCACCACCGCCAACGAAAAGGCCATCGCCTCCATGAAAGAGCAGGGCGTCGAGGTCATCACCCTGCCCGAAGAGGACCGCGCGAAACTGGTCAAAGCCGGTGAGAAGTTCCTTGACGAATGGGTGCAAACGGCAAGCTCCGCCGGTCTGCCCGGTGAGGAACTGCTGGAAGAGTATAAGGGCCTGATCGCCAAATATACTGAAGAGCGTGATGCTAATGGCTACCCTTGGGAAGCCGCTGGTAACTGATCGCTGACACTGGGGAGGGGCAGCATATGTTGGTAAATTTGGAGAAAATCCTGTTGGGCCTGGGCGCTTTGGCCGTGATCGCCTTGGGGGTGTTGATCACCTCCAACGTGATCGCCCGCGCGCTCTTTGCCAGTCAGGTGCCCGATAGCGTGACCATGGTGCGAGAGCTCATGGTCGCCGCCATCCTGCTGCCCCTCGCCGCCGCCACCGCGGCCCGTGCGCATGTCTCGGTCGCCTTCGTGACTGACCGTTTCCCGGAACGCGCACGCTCGGTGCTGATCGTTGCAGGCTCTGCCATCGGGATGCTGGCGCTGGCGCCGCTGATCTATTCCGGCGGGCGTGAATTCCTCTCCGTGGTGGAGAAGGGCAGCTTTTTCTATGGCGACCTGAACCTGCCGAAATGGCCGGGGCGGTTGTTGTTCCTGATCGGGATGATCGCCACTTTCTTGCGGTTGGCCGAGCTGACATGGCGCGACGGGCGCACGGTGCTTGCAGGCGGCGTCGTCTCGGATGAGCAACATCATGCGGCTGACCTTATGGTTGAAGAGGACTTGCGCTAATGGATGCCTCGACCATCGGAATGATCGCCTTTGCCGCGGTGCTGATCATGCTGGCCCTGCGGGTGCCGATCGCCTTCACGCTGGCCTCGGTCGCGACCGTCGCCACCTTCTTCATCTTCGCCTTCCGCACCGGGACCTTCATGCCCGAACGCGCGATCAAGGCGACCACCTCGATGGTGTTTTCGAACTCCTTCGACCTAATCCATTCCTACGATCTGTCGATGATCCCGCTCTTCGTGGCGCTTGGACATATCGCCTATCGCGCGGATATCACGACGAAAATCTACCACGCGGCCAAGGTCTGGCTGACCAAGCTGCCGGGTGGGGTGGCGATGGCCTCCGTCATGGGCTGCGGCGGGTTTTCCGCGATCACCGGCTCGTCCATCGCCTGCGCCTCGACCATGGGCAAGATCTGCACGCCCGAGATGCTGCGCATGGGCTATGACCCGCGCCTCGCCACCGCATCGGTCGCGGCGGGTGGCACGCTGGGCTCGCTCATTCCGCCATCGGTGCTGTTCATCATCTACGGCATCTTCACCGAGACCTCGATCTCCTCGCTCTTTCTCGCCGGTGTTTTGCCGGGGCTGCTGACGCTGATGGGCTTCGTGCTGGTCATCGCCGTTTGGGTCTGGCGCGATCCATCGGTCGCCCCCCCGACCGACCAGCGCTACAGCGCGGGGGAGCGTTGGACCGCAGCGCTCGAAAGCTGGCCCGCGCTGCTGCTTTTCGTGCTCATCATCGGCGGCATCTACGGCGGCATCTTCACCGCGACCGAGGCCGCAGCGGTCTGCGTCGTCTCGGCCACGCTGATCGGTTTTGCGCAGAAGAAACTTGACTGGGCCGGTCTTTGGTCCGCGGTCAAGGAAACCTGCGTGCAGACCTCTGCCATCTTCCTCATCGCTGCCTCGGCCAAGATCTTCGTGGCCTTCGTCGCGCTAACTGGCGTGGCGGGCACCATCGTGGGCTTCGTCTCCGAGGCGCAGCTGTCGCTTGTGGTGCTGATGCTCTGCATCGCGCTGATCTATCTCCTGCTGGGCATGTTCCTTGACCCCATCGGCATCATGGTGCTGACCCTGCCGCTGATGATCCCGCTGGTCGAAAGCTATGACCTGAACCTCATCTGGTTCGGCGTCGTGGTCATCAAACTGTTGGAGATCGGTCTGATCACCCCGCCCGTCGGCCTCAACGTCTTCGTCATCGCCAATGTGGTGGGCCGTGAAGCGCCGATCGACAAAATCTTCGCCGGGATCACGCGCTTTCTCAGCGTTGACGTGATCGTTTTGATCCTGATCATGTCTTTCCCGATGATCTCGCTCCTGATCCCGATGGCGGCGCGATGAATCAGGCGGCATCCGATACCGGCACGGACCGCAAGTTTGCCAATACGCTGGCGCGGGGGCTTGGCATTCTGCGGGCCTTTCGCGCCAGCGACAGTGGGCTGAGCCATGCTCAGATTGCCGAGCGGACGGGGCTGCCGAAACCCACGGTGTCGCGGCTGACCTACACGCTTTGCGAGCTAGGGTATCTGGCGCATGGCGGGCGCAACGACAAGTTTCGGCTTGGACCTGCGGCAATCGCGCTCGGCTCCGTCGCTTCCGTCGCGGTCAGCTTCGTCGATATGGCGTCAGATGCGATGCAGCAACTGGCGGATGAGACCCGCACGCTGGCGCTGATCGCGGTGCGCGATGGCGACCGGATGATGCTGGTGCGCACTTGGCGCCCGCATACCGCGTCGACCATCTGGCTGGAGCCGGGGCACCGCATTCCGGTCTATGGCTCGTCTTCGGGCCTCGCCACGTTGGCCAGCCTCGACGAAGGCCGTTTCGACGCGCTGGAGCCTGATGACCGCCTGCGCAGCTACCGTCGCGAGGGCTATGAACAACTGCTGGCGCAGGGCTTTGTCCTCGCCCCGCCCGAGACCCGCTATGCTCGCAGCATCAACGCCGTGAGCGTGCCCTATTACGCCGGTGAATTCGGCGAGCCTGTGGCCTTCACCTGCGGAGCTTTGCCGGGCGACTTGCCCGACAGCCGCATTCTGTCACAAGTGGGGCCAGCGCTGCGTGACGTGGTCAGCGGCATCGAACAACGCACCGGACGGGCACCCGCCCTGTCACGGCGCGGATAGAAAAGGAGTTATTAAAATGACCGACAAGATCGCCTATTCCCGCCATGACGACATCGTCGTGCTGCGCATCGAAAACCCGCCCGTCAACGCGCTGAGCCAAGCCGTGCGGCAGGGGCTGGCCGACGGCATGGACCGTGCCGAGGCCGAGGACGGCGTGCGTGCCGTGATGATCGTAGGCGAGGGCCGCGCCTTCATCGCCGGGGCCGATATCACCGAGTTCGGCAAGCCGCCGATGGAGCCGCATCTGCCGAACCTCTGCAACCGCATCGAAGCCTCGCCGCTGCTGGTCGTGGCTTCCATGCATGGCGTGAGCCTCGGCGGCGGTCTCGAAGTCGCTCTCTCGGCGCATTACCGCATTGCCCAGCCTTCGGCGCGGGTGGGTCTGCCCGAGGTACACCTTGGCCTGATCCCCGGCGCAGGCGGCACCCAGCGTCTGCCGCGCCTCATCGGCGTGGAACCCGCCCTCGATGCGATCACCACGGGCCGCCACATCAAGGCACCGCAGGCGCTGGAAATGGGCATCGTCGACCGCGTGGAAGAGGGCGATCCGCAGGAGGTGGGCCTCGCCTACGTCCGCGAGTTGCTCGACAGCGGGGCCGAGCGCCGCCCGATCTGCGAAATGCCCGCGCCCGCACCCATCGACTGGGATGCCGCCTATGAGGCGACGCTGAAGAAGGGCCGCGGCCAGATTTCTCCCGCCGAGGCCGTGCGCGCTGTGCAGGCGGGCGTCGAGAAACCCTTCGAGGAGGGCATGAAGGCCGAGCGCCGCATCTTTTCTGAGCTGATGAACACCGACCAGCGGCAGGGCATGATCCACGCATTTTTCTCCGAACGCGCAGTCAGCAACCTGCCCGAACTCAAAGGCGTCGAGCCGCGCGCGCTGAAAGCCATCGGCGTCATCGGCGGCGGCACCATGGGGGCGGGCATCGCCACCGCGGCGCTGCTCTCGGGCTTCTCGGTCGTGCTGATCGAGATGAAGGAAGAGGCCGCCAAGGCCGCGCATGAGCGTATCTCCGGCAACCTCGCCGGTGCGCTGAAACGCGGCAAGATCGATCAGGCGAAATTCGATCACCTGACCCGCACGGCGCTGACCGTCTCCACCGAATACGACAGCCTCAAGGACGTCGATCTGGTGGTCGAAGCGGTGTTCGAGGACATGGACGTGAAAAAGCAGGTCTTTGGCAAGCTCGACGCGGTCTGCAAGCCGGGCTGCGTGCTGGCCTCCAACACCTCCTATCTCGACGTGAACGAGATCGCCGCCAGCACCAAGCGCCCCGGGGACGTGATCGGGCTGCACTTCTTTTCGCCCGCGCATGTGATGAAATTGCTCGAGGTCGTCGTCGCCGACAAGACCGCGAAAGACGTGGTCGCCACCGGCTTCGCGCTTGGCAAGGCA
This sequence comes from Sulfitobacter sp. 1A13496, assembly GCF_043557225.1. NCBI lineage: Bacteria > Pseudomonadati > Pseudomonadota > Alphaproteobacteria > Rhodobacterales > Roseobacteraceae > Sulfitobacter > Sulfitobacter sp. 1A13496. Next base: position 29,279 of record NZ_JBIFFP010000003.1, read on the forward strand.
CTGGGCAAGGTTAGCGTCCGCGCGGGTGTCTGCGACGGCTTCATCGGCAACCGCATCCTCGCCATTTACCGCACCGCGGCGGACCACATGGTCCTCGACGGGGCCAGCCCCTACAAGATCGACGCGGCGCTGGAGAAATTCGGCTTCGCCATGGGCCCCTTCGCCGTGGCCGACCTCGCCGGTCTCGACATCGGCTGGGCCACGCGCAAGCGCAAGGCCGCCACGCGCCACCCCGAGGAGCGGGTGCCGACCTATATCGACCGGCTTTGCGAGCAGGGCCACTTCGGTCAGAAGACCGGCGAGGGCTATTACATCTACGAGAAGGGCAAGCGCGGCGGCACGCCGAACCCGGAAGTCACCCGCCTGATCGAGGAAGAGCAGAAGGAGCGCGGCATCACCCCGCGCGAGTTCACCGACGCCGAGATCGTGCGCCGCTACATGTGCGCCATGGTCAACGAGGCCGCCAAGGTGCTGGAAGAGGGCATCGCAAAACGCCCGCTCGACATCGATATGACGCTGCTCTTCGGCTACGGTTTCCCGCGTTATTGGGGTGGCCCGATGAAATGGGCCGACATTCAGGGCCTGCCCAACGTGCTCTCGGCGATCGAAGGCTTCGCCGAGCAGGACCCGTGGTTCTGGAAACCGGCGCCGCTGCTCGTCGAACTGGTCAAGACCAACCGCAACTTTGATGATCTGAACAAGGAAGCTGCCAAATGAAACAGGCCGTTATCGTCTCCGCCGTCCGCACCGGGCTGGCCAAATCCTTCCGCGGGTCATTCAACATGACCCATGGGGCCACCATGGGCGGTCATGTCGTCGCCGAAGCCGTGAAACGCTCGGGCGTCGATCCGTCGGCCATCGAAGACGTGATGATCGGCTGCGGCTACCCCGAGGGGGCCACCGGCTCCAACATCGCGCGCCAGATCGCCTTGCGCGCGGGCCTGCCGGTGACCGCCTCGGGCGTGACCGTGAACCGCTTCTGCTCGTCCGGCTTGCAGACCGTCGCCATGGCCGCCAATGCCATCTGCATGGAGGGCGCAGGCCCGATGGTCGCGGGCGGGGTCGAGAGCATTTCGCTCATCCAGCCGCATGTGAAATCGGTCAAGGAGCCTTGGCTGGAAGAGCACAAGCCTGAGGTCTATATGGCGATGATCGACACCGCCGACATCGTCGCCAAACGCTACAACATCAGCCGCGAGGATCAGGACGCCTACGGTCTGCGCAGCCAGCAGCTCATCGCCAAGGCGCAAGAGGCCGGTCTCTTCGACGACGAGATCGTGCCGATGCAGACCACCATGGGCGTGCAGGACAAGGAGACCAAGGAAATCTCCACCCGCGAGGTCACCGTGGACCGCGACGAATGCAACCGCCCCAATACCACGATGGAGGGGCTTGCGGGCCTCACCCCGGTGCGCGGCGAGGGGGCCTTCATCACCGCCGGTAACGCCAGCCAATTGTCCGACGGTGCCGCCGCACTGGTGCTGATGGACAGCAAGCAAGCCGAGCAGCAGGGGCTAGAGGCCATGGGCGCGTTCCGCGGCTTCGCCGTCGCGGGCTGCGAGCCCGATGAGATGGGCATCGGCCCGGTCTTCGCCGTTCCCCGCCTCTTGGAACGCCACGGTCTCAGCGTCGATGACATCGACATCTGGGAGTTGAACGAGGCATTCGCGAGCCAAGCGCTCTACTGCCGCGACCGTCTGGGCATCGACCCGGACAAATGCAACGTGAACGGTGGCTCCATCGCTATCGGTCACCCCTTCGGCATGACCGGGGCGCGGATGACCGGCCACATCCTGCGCGAAGGCCACCGCCGCGGCGCGAAACTCGGCGTCGTGACGATGTGCATCGGCGGCGGCATGGGGGCGGCTGGCCTCTTCGAAATCTACTAAAGGGGGCCGATATGGACCTGAGCTATACAGACGAAGAACGCGCCTTCCGCGAGGAGGTGCGTCAATTCCTCGCCGAGAAACTGCCCAAGGAACTCTCCGAAAAGGTGCGCCGTGGGCAGGAGTTGACCAAGGACGACCACGAACGCTGGCACGCGATCCTGAACGAACAAGGCTGGCTTGCGACCAACTGGCCCAAGGAGTTCGGCGGGGCGGCGTGGAACGCCGTGCAGCGTCATATCTTCGAGGAAGAGGCCGCCGCCCACCACGCGCCGCGCATCGTGCCTTTCGGCCTGTCGATGCTGGCGCCGGTGCTGCAGAAGTTCGGCTCGAAAGAGCAGCAGGACTACTGGCTGCCGCGCATCCTGTCGGGTGAGGACTGGTGGTGTCAGGGCTATTCCGAGCCGGGCGCGGGGTCGGACCTTGCCTCGCTGAAGACCACTGCGGTGAAGGACGGTGACCACTACATCGTCAACGGCCAAAAGACATGGACCACGCTGGGCCAGCACGCCAACATGATCTTCTGCCTTGTGCGGACCGACAAGGACGTGAAGCAGCAAGAGGGCATCTCCTTCCTGCTGATCGACATGGAAACCCCGGGCATCACCGTGCGCCCGATCATTCTGCTGGATGGCGGCGCCGAGGTGAACGAGGTCTTCTTCGACAACGTGAAAGTGCCCGCCGAGAACCTCGTCGGCGAAGAGAACAAGGGCTGGACCTACGCCAAGTACCTGCTGACCCATGAGCGCACCAACATCGCGGGCGTGGGCTTCTCTCAGGCCGGTCTGCAGGCCGTCAAACGCATCGCCAAATCCGAGATGGCCGGGGGCCGTCCGTTGATCGAGAACCCGCATTTCGCCGCCCGCGTGGCACAGGCCGAGATCGACCTGATGGCGATGGCCACGACCAACCTGCGCATCATCTCGAAAGCCGCAGCCGGTCAGGCGCCGGGCGTGGAAAGCTCGATGCTCAAGGTCAAGGGCACGATCATCCGGCAAGAGATCAACGACCTCGCGCGCCGTGCGGCTGGCGTCTACGCGATGCCCTTTGCCTCGGAAGCGGTGGCAGGCAGCAACGACGCGCTGCCCGATCCCAATGACGCGGGCCCCGTGGCCGCGCAGTATTTCAACAACCGTAAACTGTCGATCTTCGGCGGCTCCAACGAGATCCAGCGCCAGATCATCGCCAAGACCATGCTGGGAGGTGGCAAATGAATTTCGACCTGACCGATGAACGCCAGATGCTGCAGGACAGCCTGCGGCGGTTTTTGCGCGACAAATACGACACCGAGACCCGCAACCGCATCCTTGAAAGCGAGACCGGCTATTCGACCGAGATCTGGGAAGGTCTGGCCGAACTGGGCGTGATCGGCGCGCTTTTCACAGAAGAGCAGGGCGGTTTCGGCGGCGCGGGTTTCGACCTTGCCGTGGTCTTTGAGGAGCTGGGCCGCGCTGGTGTGGTCGAGCCGCTTCTGGACAGCGCCGTACTGGCCGGGGGGCTGATCGCCGACCTCGGGACCGAAGAACAGCAGGAGCATATCGAGCAACTGATCGGCGGCGCGCTGCAACTGGCCTTTGCCCATGGCGAACCGGGCAGCCGCTATGACCTCGAGCGCGTCACCACCTCCGCCACCCAAAACGGCGACCAGATCGTGCTCAGCGGCCGCAAGGCCGTGGTGGCCAATGCCGAGGCCGCCGACATGCTCGTCGTCTCCGCCCGCGAAAGCGGCGAGGCGGGGGACCGCGATGGCATCTCGCTCTTTCTCGTGCCCGCCGATGCCAAGGGGCTTTCGGTGACCGGCTATGCGCTGCTTGCAGGTGGCCGCGCCGCCGAGGTGACGCTGGATGACGTGACCCTGCCCGAAAGCGCCCGTCTGGGCGCGCCGGGCAAGGCGTTTGACGCCATCGAGACCCGCACCGCCATGGCCACCGCCGCGCTCTGCGCCGAAACGCTGGGCGCGATGGAGACCGCTTGCGACCTCACGCGCGAGTACCTTGGCACCCGCAAGCAGTTCGGCCGCCCGATCGGCAGCTTTCAGGCGCTGGCGCACCGCATGGCGGACCTGCTCATCGACCTCGAACAGGCGCGCTCGGCGGTGATCAACGCGGCGGGCCATCTGGAAGATGACCGCGCCAGCCGCGAGCGTCACGTCTCGGCGGCGAAGAACCTGATGGGCCGCGTTGGCCGTCTGGTTGCAGAGGACACGATCCAGATGCATGGCGGCATCGCCATGACGCAGGAGTACGAACTGGCGCATATCGCCAAGCGCATCATCATGGCGGACCACCGCTTTGGCGATGTCGACCATCATCTGGAGCGGTTCATTGCACTATCCGCCGCATGATGCACCGACCAGCGGGGTTCAACAGCTGATCGGGTTTACCCCCGACCTGTCGAACCCCGATGGCAGCACCCGCGTGACGCTTGATCTCGGCCCGCAGCACCTGAATGTTTCGGGCGTGCTGCACGGCGGGCTGCATACGCTGATGCTTGACGTTGCCGCCGGTTTCGCCTGCGCGCGGCACTGCGCGATGAGCGGGCCTTTCGTGCCGATGCTGACGCTCTCGCTGACCACCGATTACATTGGTGCTGTCCGCGAGGGGCAGATCATCGCCACGGGGCGCGTCACCGGCGGGGGCTTCAAGATCCTCTATGCCGAGGCGCAGTTGCACGATGCCGAAGGCCGCCTGCTGTCGCGCGCCACCGGTGTGTTCAAGAGGGCCAAGACATGACTGCACGCGTCGAGGACCGGGGCGACCGCTTGATCGTTTGGAACGGCAACGCCGAGAAACGCGGCGCGCTGACGCCCGCGCTCTACGACGCCATCGCCGAGGCGATGCGGCTGGCCGAGGAGCCGCGCATCCGCGCGGTGATCCTGACCTCCGAGGGGCGGTTCTTCTGCGCCGGGGGCGACCTCAACGTGCTGATCGAACGCCGCAAGCTGACCGAAGAGGTCCGCCGCGAGCGGGTCGATGCGCTGCATGATCTGGTGCGGTCGATCCGCGCCTGCCCGGTCCCCGTCCTCGCCGCCGTCGAAGGTGGTGCCGCGGGCGCGGGCCTGTCGCTGGCGCTGGCCTGCGACATGATCGTGGCCTGCGAGGACGCGCAGTTTACCGCCGCCTACGTCAAGGCCGGTCTGGTGCCCGACGCGGGCCTCACCGCCTCGCTCGCCCGGCTCCTGCCGCGCCCCTTGGCGATGGAGATGTGCCTGCTGGGCCGCCCGGTCATGGCCATGCGCTTTGCCGAACTGGGCGCGGTGAACCGCATCTGCCCCAATGGTCGCGCGCTCGACGAGGCGCTGATGCTGGCCGACACGCTGGCCGCGGGTCCGCGCGCGGCGCAGGGCACGATCCGGGCCTTGGTCGGGCAGGCCTATGAGACCGACGAGGCCGCGCAGCTCGACGCCGAGCGCAACGCCATGGCCCGCGCCGCGGGCGGCGACGAGGCCGCCGAGGGCATCGCGGCCTTTTTGGAGAAACGAAAGCCCCGGTTCTAGCCGGGCGGCGGCTGCCGGAGGAGGGGGCCGCTATTAGGCAGGAGGAGACACCCATGAATGCCAGGGTACAGGATTTTCTAGCGGAGCAATTGGCGACCCGCCCCGAGGCACCAGCGCTGAGCGACGCCAGCGGCGCGGCTTGGAGCTTTGCCGATCTGGACCGCGCGCGCCGGGCTTTGGCGGCGGAATTGCGCGCCGCGGGAGTGCAGGCGGGCGACCGCGTGCTGTTGATGGTGGAAAACTGCGTTTCCGCCGTGGCCGGGCTCTATGCCGCGTGGGAGTTGGACGCCGTGGCGATCCCCGTCAACGCCCGCCAGAGCGAGGCCGAGGTCACCCGCATCATCAACCACGCCACCCCGGCGGCGGTTCTGCTGACTTGCGACGTCTCGCCCGAGGCGGCGGCCCATGCGGAACGGCTGAACGCGCGCGAGGTTTCGGGCGATTTCGGCAGCCTGTACCTTGCCACACCTCTGCCCAGCAGCCCGGACGCCGATCTGCATGATGTGGCGGTGCTGCTTTATACCACTGGCACCACGGGCGATCCCAAGGGCGTGATGCTGACCCATTCCAACCTGCGTTTCGGCGCGCGGGCCTCTGCCGATCTGCGCCAGATGGTGCCGGGCGATGTGGTCTATGGCGTCTTGCCGATGACCCATGTCTTCGGCCTTGTCTCGGTGCTGATGGCTGCGGTTAGCGCGGGCGCGAAGGTGCGGCAGGAAAGCCGCTTTTCCGCGGCCAAGCTGCATGCCGCGACCCATGAGGATGTCACGATCCTGCCTGCGGTGCCGCAGATGCACGCGCTGGTCATGCAATACTCTAGTGAACGCGGCATGCCGAAACTGGAAAGCCCGACCCTGCGCTATGTCTCCTCCGGCGGTGCGCCGCTCGACCCGGCGTGGAAGCGCAAGGCCGAGGCTTTCTACGAACTGCCCCTGCAAAACGGTTTCGGCATGACCGAGACCTGCTCGGGCGCATCGGCCACGACCAATGCGCTTGGCTCCCCCGATACCTCCGTCGGGCCGGTGACGCCGGGGACTGAGTGCAAGATCGACGACCAAGCCCCCGGCGGCAATGGCGCGAGCGAGGGCGAGGTGCTGGTGCGCGGCCCGCATGTGATGAAGGGCTATTACCGCAACCCGACCGAGACCGACAAAGCCATCGACGCCGAGGGCTGGCTACACACCGGCGATTTAGGCAAGCTCGATGAGGAGGGGCGGCTGCACATCCTTGGACGTTCGAAAGAGTTGATCATCCACGGCGGTTTCAACGTCTACCCGCCCGAGGTGGAGGCCGCGTTGAACGATCACCCGCGCGTGGTGCAATCGGCGGTGGTCGGACGGCGACGCGAGGGCGATGAAGAGGTGCTGGCCTTCGTGCAGGTGGCACCGGGGGACGAGGTCACGGCAGAGGAGCTGCGTGGTTTCGTCAAGGAACGGCTCACCGGCTACAAACGACCCGCACAGATCATCGTGGCCACTGATCTCCCCGCAGCGCCCACGGGCAAGATCCTGAAGCACCGCTTGCTGACGGCCTTTGCCGATCAATTGGCGTGACGGGGCGGGGCGCAGAGGCGCCCCGCATCTTTATCAGACGTAAGTCCCATCGGCGGCTGCGCGGATCGCGCGGATGTTCTCGCCGTAGGGCGCCGGATCGCTGACCGAGCCGCCTTTGAAGACGGCGGAACCCGCCACCAGCACATCGGCCCCGGCCTCGGCCACCAGCGGCGCGGTCTTGGGATCGACGCCGCCGTCGATCTCGATATGCACGGGCCGGTCGCCGATCATCGCGCGCAGCTCGCGGATCTTGGCGGTCATGTCGATGAACTTCTGCCCACCGAAACCGGGGTTCACGGTCATCACGCAGACCAGATCCACCATGTCGAGGATCTCGGCTACGGCGCTTGCTGGCGTGCCGGGGTTCAGCGCGACGCCCGCCTTCGCGCCCGCGCCGCGGATCGCTTGCAGGGTGCGGTGGATATGGGGTGTGGCCTCGACATGGGCGGTGATGACATCGGCACCGGCCTTGGCGAAGGCCTCGATATAGGGATCGACCGGGGCGATCATCAGATGCACGTCCATCACGCCCTTGATATGGGGCCGGATCGCCGCGCAGGTGGCGGGGCCGAAGGTGATGTTGGGCACGAAATGCCCGTCCATCACATCCACATGCACCCAGTCGGCGCCTTGGGTTTCGATGGCTTCGCATTCGGCGCCGAAATTGGCGAAATCGGCGGCGAGGATGGAGGGGGCGATCTTGATCGAACGGTCGAAAGTCATGGGGGCAGGCCTTTGTTACGAGGGTTGGCCCCTCATAACGGCTGACCGCCCCCGGGGAAAGAGGGCTAGAGGTCGAGCTCCAGCACCCCGCCGGGCTGCGCTGCGCGGGACTGGCAGAGGATGATCGCCCCCTCGCGTTGCTTGGCCGAGAGCACGAAGTCGCGGTGCTCCACCTCGCCGCCGCGCAGCCCGCATTTGCAGACGCCGCAGATGCCGTCGGAGCATTTCAGATCCACCGGCACCCCCGCCGCGATCAGCGCCTCGGCGGCGGTCTCCTCGGGCCTCACCTCGATCTCGCGGCCCGAGGTGAGCTTTAGCGTGAAGGGGTGGTTCTCGTAATCCGGCACCTCGGGGGTCGAGAAATATTCCAGATGCCGCGCCTCTTCGGGGGTGCCGGCCTCTTCGGCGGCGCTGAGCACCGCCTGCATGTAGGGTTCTGCCCCGCAGGTATAGACATGGGTGCCTTCGGGGGCGCGGGCCATAATGGCGGACAGGTCGGCGCGGGTGCCCTCGGCGGAGATATGCAGATGCGCCCGGTCGGCCCAGGGCATGGCGGCCAGTTCCTTGGCAAAGGCCGCGGCCTCGCGGGTCGAGGCAGAATAATGCAGATCGAAGGGCCGCCCGAGCGCATGCAGACGATGCGCGAAGGCGATCATTGGCGTGATACCGATGCCGCCGCCCATCAGCAGGCTGTGGGGGGCGTCTTCGATGAGTTCGAAATGGTTCACCGGCTTGCCGACGAAGATGCGGCGGCCCTGCGTAAACACCCGGTGCAGCAGGGCCGAACCGCCGCGGCCTGCTTCCTCGCGCAGCACGGCGATGCGGTAACGGCTGCGGTCCTCGGGGTCGCCCAAGAGCGAATAGGGGCGCAGGTATTCCGGGGCCACCACCAGATCGAGATGCGCGCCTGCGGTCCAAGCGGGCAGGTCATGCCCCTCGGGGTGGGCGATGTCGTAAAGCCTTGTTGTGGCGTTCAATTCCTCCACCGCGGTGATCCGCAGGTCGAGCACCGGGGTATCGCTGCCGACCGCGTAGAGATGCAGGTGCTCGGTCTCCCCCGCTGCCGTCTTGCGGCGGTGTTCGTCGGCGGTGATCAGGGCGGCATGGGCCTTGATCCCGGCCTCGCGGTTCATCGGGTCGGGATAGGGCCAGGGGTGCGGGGCCAGCGGGGCGGGGTAGACGGCGAGGGTCTGGTCTTCATACTTGAGGTCTAACTCCGGTTGCAGGTCGCGCGCGTTCACGGGTTGCGCGGGGGTATCGAACTGGCCCGAGGGCTTGCGCTCGATGTCCCACCACCATTTCTTCACCGGGTTCAGCCGGCCTTTGCCGACCTTGTCGTCGAGCTTGGCCAAGAGCGGTGCGGCGGCGGGAATGTTCGAGGCGGCCCAGCGGAAGGGCGCCTCGGCAAAGAGCCCTTCGAGGTTCCACGGGCAGGTCTTCATGCAGCGCCCGCACATGGCGCCGCCTTGGTTGGTGATCCGGTAGGTGGCACATTTCTGACTGTCGGATTTCCAAATCTCGTAGCCGTTGAACATCTTCTTCGGCCCGGCGGTGATCGCCCCCGAGGGGCATTCGCGGGCGCATTTGTTGCAGGCTTCGCAGAACTTTTGCAGACCAAAGTCGATGGGTTTGTCGTGGGCGACGGGCAGGGTGGTGGTGACCACGCCGGATTTCAGGCGCGGGCCGAGGAAGGGGTTCAGGATCACCTCGCCGATGCGGCTGACCTCGCCCAAGCCCGCCAGCAACAGAAGCGGCGGTTGCAACACGTAGCCGTCCATCACCGTATGGGCCTTGGCCGAATGGCCGAGGTTGCGCAGATGCTGCGCCAGCACGCCGCCGAGCATCGAGAAGCGCAGATAGGCGCGCATGGATTGCGACACGGCGATCCAATCGTCGCCCGAAGACCCCTCCATCGTGTCATAGCCTTGGTCGATGATGAGGCTCAGCGCTTGGTCATGCGGCGGGGTGATCGGGGTGCCGGTGGCGTCGTGGCTGTACCACGTCCAGTCCGGGCAGGCGGAGAGGCCCGCAGCATCGGCGCCGAGGAAATAACTCGCCGCCTTGAGGTTCGCCGCATTGCGGGCGGCATCCCCGGCCTCGGGGGCGTCTTCGTTCACCGGCCCGTCCTGCAACAGGATCAGCGCGCCCAGCAGACGGCGCTGCGCGGCGGAGGGGGCGGATTTGATCACGTGATGCCCGCCCTTCATGGCGTTCTGCACCTTCGGACCCATGTCGCCGAACTGCCCGCGCGCGAAAAGGTCACCGCGTTTCGGCACGCGCGGCACATTGGCGGCGTCGATATAGGTCGTGGGCTCCTCGACCCGCTTCAACGTCTCGAAAGGATGCGGCCCCATGGCATAATCGCGCCGGGCGTAAGGATCGACGTCGCGGGCGCTGACCCCGCCGTGGGTGCCCAACTGCCAATGCGGGCCTTTCAGCACCGACCACGGCTGCTCGGCCAGTGGGGCAAGCGGCATGTCGGGCGCGAGGGCCATGTCGGTCGTCACCACCGCAAGGCCGAAGCGCGGGCTGATCCATGGCGCTTGCAGGGAGCCGTCCTCCATCACAGCCAGCCCTGCCGCCACGGCGAGTTGCCCGAGGTTCACGTCGGAGGTGGTGGCCGAATGCACCTTGGCCGCGAAGCCCAACTGGCGGATGTATTCGGCGAGCACGGTGGCGTTCTCGGTCCCGCGCAGGCAGGCGCGCTCGGCTTGCGCGTCCATGATCCAGTCGCTGCCCGGCTCGCCCTCGCGCGGGTCGCGGGGGTAAGCGGTGAGGATCACCAGCGCATGACTGTGGCCGTCGATCGGGGTTTCTGGCGCATCCACGGCGTCGCGCAGGTTGGCCATGATCACATCGACGCCCGCCGCCAGCGTCTTGGTCTGGCGGCTGCGCAGACCTTCGGCCAATTGCGCGGTGCCTTGGCTGCGGCGCGGGTGGGGTAGCCGCGCCTCGCGCGGCAGGGCGCAGACGCCCATCATCGAGGCATCGTTGTAATAGCCAAAGGATTTCAGATGGTTGGCCCGCTCCTGCGGGCTGTCGGGGATCACCGCGCCCGCCCTGTTGACCGGCCCGTCGCGCAGCACGTCCATCATGGCCTGAAAGGGGGCCATAGCGTTGCAGATGCTCTGCGGCGTCTCGGGCCGCTCGAACCGCAGTTCCGGCTCGGGCGTCTTGGGCAGCCGGTCATGCGGTGCCTGCAACCGGCGCAGCCGTTCCAGCGGGAAGGGGCCGAGATGCATGGGGCGGGTCTTGGACGAAAAGAGCTTCATGGACAAATCGATGCCACGCTTTGGGATGATATGCTAGTCTTGGTTGTATCGGTAAACACCGCTCTCGCTTGACTTTTTGCGCAGCCGCCGACCATGCTGCGGCAAAATTGGAGGAGTAAGACCATGACCCTGTTCACCCGCCGTCAGGCCATCGCAACTTTGGGCGCCGCAACGGCTGTGGGGCTGGCGGCACCGGCACTGGCGCAGAACCGCAAGATCACCCTGGGCGCGCTGCGTTTCACCAGCCACGCGGGCAGCTTCGTCGGCTTTGAACGGGACTATTTCAAAGAGGCCGGTCTGGATGTCGAACTGCGCTTCTTCGAGGCCGCGCAGCCGATGGCCGTGGCGATTGCCAGCGGCGATGTGGACTATGCGATCACCGCGATTTCCGGTGGGCTGGTGTCGCTGGCGCAAAAGGGCGCGGTCAAGGTGATCGGCGGCGGCCTGCAAGAAGAGCAGGGCATCGACGGGCAGAAGTTCCTCGTCTCTGACGCGGCCTATCAGGCGGGCATCACCGCGCCTGGCATGTTGGACGGCAAGAGCTTTGGCATGACGCAGGCGGGGTCGTCCTTCCACTATATGGGCTCCAAAATGGCCGCGGCTGAGGGGATCGACCTCAAGTTCAAGCCGCTGCAAAAGGTCGGCGCGGTGATCGGCGCGCTGAAGTCGGGCCAGATCGACGCATGGTCGATCGTGCCGCATATCGCCAAGCCGCTGGCCGGGTCGGGTGCCGTGCATATCATCGGCGATGTGGCGACCTATCTGCCGGATTATCAGGTGACCACGGTCTTCACCTCGACCAAAAACGCCACGGATGAGCAGGAGATGACCAAGAATTTCCTTGCGGGCTATTCCAAAGGCGTCGCCGACTATAACGCCGCGATGATCGCCAAGGATGGCGGTGATGCGGGCGTGGATGAGATGGTCGATCTGATCCATAAATATGTCTACACCGACCGTCCGCGCGACAAGGCCGCGCCTTCGATCATCAATGGCACCATGCGCCTGAACGAAGGGGCCAAGCTGAACGTCGCCTCGGTCCGCGATCAGTTGGAGTGGTTCCAGTCCGAGGGGTTGGTCGATGCCGACATCACTTTGGAGACGCTGATCGACACCTCTTATGTCGAGACGGCGGGCAGCTAAACGCCCGCCCACCTGATTGCTACGCTGTGCAAGGCGCGCTCCCCACGGGCGCGCCTTTTGCTTCCGGCCCGCTAGGGGATTTCGGCACCGCATGACTGGCAATGCCGCCGCGCCACGATACCTATGATGCTGAGACGGGGCCAAGCCCCTGAGCAGAAAACGGGAATCGGCAGTGAGCGACGGCAGTTTTTTCGCCCTGAACGGCTATCATTTCGCATTGGGGGCTGTGGGGGCGGTGGTCATCCTTGCCCATTGGCTGCCCCGCTTTTTCAGCCGTCGTGAGCCTGCGGCCTCGGGGTTGTTGATCCTGCTCGGCATGGGGGTTTTCGCCCTTGTCCCCGGCATGCCGACATTCCCCGACCCCCGCGCGATGCCCTTCCCATGGGAAGTCGTCTCGGAGCTTTGCGTGATCGTCGCGCTTTTCGCGACGGGGCTAAGGATCGACCGGCTTTCGGATTGGTCCCGCTGGGGGCCGACGGCGCGGTTGCTGGCGCTGACCATGCCGTTGACGATCCTGTCGGTCGCCATGATGGGCTGGGCCTTTGCGGGGATGACCGCGGCGGGCGCGATCCTCTTGGGCGCGGTGATGGCGCCCACTGATCCGGTTCTGGCCGCTGATGTGCAGGTCGGCCCGCCGCATGAAGGGGGCGAGCATCCGGTGCGTTTCGCGCTGACGACCGAGGCGGCACTCAATGACGGCTTGGCCTTTCCTTTCGTCTACCTCGGCATTCTGGTCGCCGCCGAGGGGTTGGCCCCGGCGTCTTGGGGCGTGGAATGGCTGGCGCGGGACGTCTTTTGGCGCATCGCCGTGGGGGCCGCCATGGGGGCTGCGGGGGGCTGGGCCTTGGGGCAGGTTCTCTTCGCGGTGCCGCGCAATGCAGTACTGGCCGAAACCTCCTCGGGCGTGGTGGCCTTGGCGGGGGTGCTGTTGTGCTATGGCACCACCGAATTGGCCGAGGGCTATGGCTTTATCGCCGTGGCAATGGCCGGTCTGGTGATCCGGCGGGTCGAGGCGGATCATGCATTCCACCGCCGTTTGCATGACTTCACCGCCGCTGTTGAACATGCGCTGACGGCGCTTTTGCTGGTGGCGATTGGCGCGGTGATGCCTGCCTTGCTGAGCGATCTGACCCTTGCAGGCGCGGTGATCGTGCTGGCGCTGATCTTTGTCGTGCGCCCCTTGGCGGGGTGGCTGTCGCTTATGGGCACGCCGCTTGAGACGCGCCCCCGCTGGGTTATCGCGCTCTATGGCATACGGGGGATCGGGTCGATCTATTACCTCGCCTATGCGGCGGGGAAGGTTGAGTTTCTGGACGAAGAGCCGCTTTGGGCCATGGTGGGCTTTGCCATCCTTCTGTCGACCTTGGTGCACGGGTTCACCGCCGGGATCGCGGTGGACGGGCTGCGCGGCAAGGGGGAGCCGCCCTCCTAACCGACCCCGCGGGGCAGGGCGGTCGCGCCCGCTTGCGGATCGCACATTGCGCGCGAGGCGTTTTTGCTGAAAAAGGGCGGCATGGATCTCAAGCTTTCCTCCGTCAGCCATTATTATGGCGATACCCAAGTTTTGCGTGACATCACGCTCGACATTCCCTCCGGCCAGATCGTCTGCATCGTTGGCCCGTCGGGCTGTGGCAAATCCACTTTGCTGCGGATGCTGGGCGGGTTGGAACGCCCCAGCGAAGGCCGGGTGTTGCAAATGGGCGATGCGCCGGAGGGCTGTCTGAACCCGCTGACCTATATTTTTCAGGACTTCGCCCTGCTGCCTTGGCGCAGCGTGCGCGGCAATGTGGCGCTGGTGCTGGAGGGGCATGGGCTGGGCAAGGCGCGGCGCGAGGCGATCATCGCCGATGTCTTGGCGCGGACCAAGCTGACCGATTTCGCCGATGCGCTGCCCAAACAGTTGTCGGGCGGGATGAAACAGCGGGTGGCGATTGCCCGGGCACTGGCGGTGAACCCCGCCGTGATGCTGATGGATGAGCCGCTGAGCGCGCTTGACAGCCAGACCCGCGAATTGCTGATGGATGACCTTGTGGCGCTCTGGACGCGGCAGCCTTTCACGGCGGTCTATGTGACCCACAACCTCGCCGAGGCCGTGCGGCTGGGGCATAAGATCGTCGTCCTGTCGCGCCGTCCGGGTGAACTGCGTGAGGTGGTAGAATTGGACATGCCACTGGCCGAGCGGCGCCACGGCGATCCGGGTTTGGAGGCGCAGCAGCAGCACCTTTGGGGCTTGATGCGTGATGAGGCCGCGGCGGCGGATGCGGAGTTGATCGATGGCTGAAATGACGGATGTGAATGCCCGCGAGGTCACCTTTCGCGGCGGTGGCTTCCAGCCCGGCACGCGGCGCGGCGTGGGGCTTGCGGTTTTTGTGGTGCTGATCCTGCTGGCGGAATGGGGCACGCGCAGCGGCTTCATCTCCCCCCTGACCTTGCCGCGGCCCAGCGATGTCTTGCTGACCTTTCAAGAGCTTTATCAGTCGGGGATGCTGTTCAAACACCTCGGCCCCTCGCTGACCCGTTTGGCGGTCGGCGCGCTGATCGGTGCCTCATTGGGCATTGGTATTGGCGTGTTGATCGGGTTGTTCTCTTTGGTCCGCGCCGGGTTGGTGCCGCTGGTGGCCGCGATTTTTCCGATCCCCAAGATCGCGCTGTTGCCGCTTTTCGTCATCTGGTTCGGCATTGATGAGGCCAGCAAATACGCGTTGATCGCCTTTGGCACCTTCACGCCCACGGTGGTGGCGACCTATGCGGCGGTCGACAATGTGGACCGGGTGCTGATCCGGATGGGGCAGAGTTTCGGCCTCGGCTGGTGGTCGATCGTGTCCAAGATCGTGGTGCCCGGCGCGATGCCGGGGATCCTTTCGGGACTGCGGATTTCGCTGACCATCGCGATTATCCTGCTGGTGGCGGCAGAGATGCTGGGCGCGGAATATGGGATTGGGGCGTATATCCTGCAGGCGGGGAGCTTGTATGATCTGGAGCGGCTTTTCGCGGGCGTGGTGATCTTGTCGCTACTGGGGGTGGCGGTGTCGGCGGCTGTGGCGGTGGTGGAGCGACGTGTGTTGACTTGGCGGGTCTGAGGTTTTTGAGGAGGGCCGGCGCCTGTCCGCGGGTCGGCGATCTGACGTGAGTTTGTTCCACTTTATGATTCAACCGTGATGTGCGGCCTGCGAGGTCACGCCCAGCCCCACCAAATCGCCTACCCGCGGGGCGGGCAGGCGATGGCCCGGCGCCTGCGGCTTGATCCCGGGCCCGGGTGGTAGTCAAAACGTTGAAAGCCCAGCGCCTGCGGCTTGATTCCGGGCCGGGGTGGCAACGGCTCACCATTTGCGTATGAATACCGCAAACACCTTCACCAACGGACCCCATCATGACCGAACACACCACCACCCACGCCGCCGACGAAGACGCCCGCAACCGTGACATCAAAATCTACGTCAACGGCGACATCGTTCACCGCGACGAAGCCAAAGTCTCGGTCTATGACGCGGGCTTCATGTTGGGCGATGGCATCTGGGAGGGCATGCGCCTCTACAACGGGACATGGGCGTTCTTTGACGAACATATGGACCGCTTCTTCAACTCCTGCAAAGCGATCTCGCTCGATGCGGGGATGGACAAGGCCGGCATCGCCGACGCCCTGCGCCGAACGGCGGAGGCCAACGACATGCATGAGGACGTGCACTGCCGCCTGATGCTGACCCGAGGGATCAAGGACAAACCCTTCCAGCACCCGTCGCTCAGCACCACCGGGCCGACGCTGGTGATCATCATGGAGCATTCCAAACCCGTCGACCGGCTGCAGTCCAAGGGCATCCGTCTGGCCTCGGTCCCGCAGGTGCGCGGCCTGCCGCACAGCCAAGACCCGAAGCTCAACAGCCATTCCAAGCTCAACTGCATCATCGCCTGTCTTCAGGCCGAGGAAGCGGGCGCGGATGAGGCGCTGATGCTCGACCCGCATGGTTTCGTGAACACCACCAATGCCTGTAACTTCTTCATCGTGCGCCGGGGTGAGGTTTGGACCTCCACAGGCGACTACTGCATGAACGGCGTGACGCGGCAGAAGGTCATCGACCTCTGCCACGCGAATGGCATCCCGATGAAGGAAAAGAACTTCTCGCTCTACGAGGCTTATGGCGCGGATGAGGCTTTCCTTACCGGCACCTTTGGCGCGCAGACCCCGGTGGCCGAGATCGACGGCAAACCCATCGGCACGGGCGAGCGGCCTGTCACCAAACGCATCCAAGCGCTGTACAAAGAGCTGATCAAACAGCACACGGCCTGAACGCCGATGGGTGCCCGCCCCCGCGAAGGGGCGGGCGGCATCTTAGGAGACCATGCGCTTGAGCGCGGGCACGCGGCGCAGCAGGAGCCAATCCAGCAGCCCCACGGCCAGCAGGGTGACCCCCGCCATCGGAAAGGCCAGCGCCACCACCAGACCGACCACAACCGCGCCTTTCCACAGCGTCATATTGCGCGGCGCCGGCGGGGCAGAGAGCCAACCGGCAGGATTTGCCGGGCGGCGTTTCCACCACATCACCACGCCCGAGACGCAGAGAAAGATCACCGAGAGACAAAACAGCGTATTGGCCAGAACGCTCGGCCAACCCAAAGTGCCCATATGCAGCGCGATGCCCACGGCCATCGCCTTCCCGGCCAGCGAATAATCCGCATAGCGCACATCGGCGAGGATCTTGCCCGTGTGCCGGTCGATATGCACCGTCCGGTCGCTGGTGGGGTCTTCGGCATCGGTGTTCATCGAATCCCGACTCAGCGTCCAAACACCGTCCTCGCCGCGGGGCAGGTTCATCTGATAGCGCGCGTCAAAGCCGATCTGCCGGGCCAGCGCGTCGATGGTGTCAAGCGTGGCGGGCGTGCCTTCGGCCAATCCTGCCACCCCGGCATCGCTGCCTGAGGCGGGCATCGGGGTCTGCTCCAGCGCCCAAGGCACCTCCTTGGGCCCGTGGTTCATGCTGGCGTGGATGTCATCCGACAGCGGGGCCTCCCATTTCTCTGCCGGGAACTGGCTCCATGCCTGCACCATCTTTTCGCCCCAGATACCGGCCCAAGAGAGGCCCGAGATCAGGAAGAAAAACAGCACCACCGACACCCAAAGCCCGATCGCCCCGTGCAGAGATTTCCACAGCGCCCGTCCACGGCCCAATCGCGGAAGCAGTGCCGCCCGCAAACCAGTGCCGCGCGGCCACCAGAGGTAGAGCCCCGTCGCAATCAGCACCATGCCAAGCGAGGCCGCGATCTCGATCATGCGGTCGCCGGTGACACCCAGCAGCAGGCTGCCGTGGATGTTGTCGGCCATGTCGTACCAGCCGCTGCGGCGTGGGAAGCTGGCGAGCACTTCGGCGGTATAGGGATCGACGGCGACCATGGTCGCTACGTCATGCGCGTCCACCCGAAAGATCGCGGCCAGATCATCGGCGCGGGGGGCGACATATTGCACAAGGGTGCCACCTTCGATGCTGGCCTGCGCGGCGGCGGCCTGATCGGAGAGGGCAAGGGGCGCGTCTTGGGGCGTGACGGCAATCCGCTCTCCGTCCCGCCCACCGATGAAGGCAATCCACAGCATCACAAGCCCGGTCAGGGCGAGCATTAT
Organism: Sulfitobacter sp. 1A13496; assembly: GCF_043557225.1. Classification (NCBI taxonomy): domain Bacteria; kingdom Pseudomonadati; phylum Pseudomonadota; class Alphaproteobacteria; order Rhodobacterales; family Roseobacteraceae; genus Sulfitobacter; species Sulfitobacter sp. 1A13496. The sequence continues at coordinate 46,963 of NZ_JBIFFP010000003.1, forward strand.
GAAAAAGGGGATGACATAGACCCCGGCATAGAAATGCCAGCGCCAAGCGGCGCGGTAAAAGCTGTTCGCACGTTGCGTGTTGTCGTTTTGCAGGGCTGCCGCGCCTGCAGGATCGATGGAAACCATGTGTTTGGTCCTCTGACTGAATTGATATGTGGTTTGGAGGTCAGAGAACCCGTGGCGGCGCCCTTGCGCGTTTGACAGAGGCGCGGCGCGGTTTGGGCCCTGTGGCAAGGGCAGGGGGCAGCGGTGGCGCCGGGTGAAAGGTGACGGCCAAGGGCTGCACCGCCAGCCCCCTGCGTAGGGCAGCGAGGGAGTGCTGGTTCCAGTCGCAGGGCTTGTGCTCGGGCTGCACCGGTTCGCCATCCGGCCCGATGGTCACCGTCTCCACCCCGTAGCCCGTGCACAGCACCATGGTCAGCGCGCCCTGTTGGCGCTCTGGCATGGTTCCGGGCGCGAGCGCCGAGAACGCCCCAAACAACAACACCACCGCCCAGAGGCAGAGGTGTTGAAGCGGGCCGGTCAACGCCTTGCGGCGCATCCTGCGATGGGCTGGGGCTTAGTGTTTATGCTCGTGCGAGGAGTGATCCATTCCGCCCGCGTCATGCCCGCGGCGGCTTTCGACATTGAACGTCACATCCAAGGTTCCGGCCTTTTCAAAGGTCAGGGTGGCAGGAATTTTCTCGCCTTCCTCAAAAGGGTCACCGTCGAGGCCCATGAACATCACATGCAGCCCCCCGGGTTTGAGGGTGACAGTCTCGCCCGCGGGCAGGTCGATGCCGTCCACATGGGACATGCGCGCGACGCCCATGTCATCGGTGGTCGTCTCATGCAGAGAGACTTCGTCAAAGCCCTCGGCGCTGATGCTGACAAGACGGTCGGCGGTGTCGCCGCCATTGGTGATCGTCAGATAGCCGCCGCCCACGCGGGCGGTTTTCGGGGTCTCATAGGCCATCGGGTGATCGACGGTCAAAGCGCCTGCGGTGTACTCATGCGCGGCGGCGGGCAGGGCGAGGAGGGCAGCCAAGGCTGCGGTATAGAGAGATTTCATTGTCATGTTCCATTGTCTGAGATGTGCAAGAAAGGTGGTGGCTCAGACGAAGGGAGGCCCCCGGACAGGCGGTGGCGCCCCGGCGGGACTGCGTGGTGCGCCCAAGGCGCGGGTCAGGCGGGGCGTGGCAAAGTGCAGCGCCGCGCGCGGCAGCAAGACATCCGCCGGGCTGGGCAAGATCAGCGCGTTGACGATGCGGCAGGCTTCGCAATCCAATGCCGCATGGTTCTGCCCTTCGAGCGGTCCGTCGCAAAGATCGCTCAACGTGCCGCCCGCTTGAATAAAGGCGATGAACGCCGGATCCTGCTGCACCTGCGCGGTCGCCCGATGGGCGAAAGGCAAGCTGGCAAGGGCCAGCAGCAGCAAGAGGGTCAGGCTGACCCGAAGCGAGGATATGCGCGAAACGGCGGACATGCGCCCTGATACCCCGGCTGTCGCGGCAAGGCTATAGGGCGCTTTGATCTGCGACGCGATGTCGTAGGCCAGGCGCTGTGCGGGGGGGCTATCGGGGGAGAGTGTTGGCTGGGATGGTAGGATTCGAACCTACGGTACACTGTACCAAAAACAGTTGCCTTACCACTTGGCTACATCCCAACACTGGGCGCTAACTAAAGTTCTCTGGCCCGGGGTGCAAGACCCGTTTTAAAGAAATTAGCCTATTCTTCGGCTGCATCAACAGAGAGCAGGTCTTTGCTGGGCAATTCGGCACGTTCCTGCGCGACGATGCGGGTCAATTCCCGCTCGGTTTGGGGCTCGACGGGCTGAACGGCGGCGGGATTCGTGGGCGCGGCTGCCGTTTGCGGCGAATCGACGGGCGCGTCGGAGGGGGATTCGCTTTGAGAGAGCAGCTGATAGGCCGGTGGCCCCGCAGTGAGGCCCGCCGCATCGAAGGCCGAGAGGGTCAGGCGAATCGCTTCGCTGCGGGCGGCGACAAGATCGGTGCTTTCTTGGTTGATCCAACCGGCGAATTGCATGTTGATCCAGTGATCGGCGACCTCGTCCACCCAAGCGGCGGCTTCGGGGCTGGACAGAACGAAGGGTAGGTCGTTCAGCACCTCCAGCGCCAAATCACGGGCGCGGGCCAGATCGGCGTCGCTGGCGACCGAGAGGGTGAAGGTGAACCGCCGCTCGGCGTTGCGTGAATAGTTGGTGATCCGGCTTTTAAAAACGGTGGCATTGGGGATGCGCAGGTGGTTGCCGTCAAAGGTCAGCAGGATCGTGGCACGGCTCGTCAGGCGGATCACCTTGCCGGTGTCGCCGTCGATCTCGACCGTGTCGTTAGGGCGAAAGGGCTGGCGGATCGACAGCATAATAGAGGCGATGAAATTCTCGACCGTGTCGCGCACCGCGAAACCGATGGCGAGGCCGACGATCCCCGCCGCGCCAAGGATGCCCGAGAGCAGCGCCGTGGCGCCGAGGATATCCAGCGCCACCACCAGTGCGGCGATGACAAAGGCCAGCCGGATGATCTGGCGGTAAATGTCAGCGATGAACGCGTTGGGGGCGAGCCGATCCCACGGGTTGCGCAGCCGCGCCAGCGCCAGCCCGGCGACGACGATCAGGCCAAAGACCCCAAGCGCCACCAAGGCCAGCGGGAGGAAGGCCACGGCCTGCGCCATCCGGTCGCGAAAACGCGCCACGGCGGGGTTAAGGCGCTCGGCCACATCGGTGCTTTCGCGCACCTCGTTGCGGATCGCCACCACCCCTTCGACACGGCCCGCCAAATCGTTCAGCCGCGCGGCGCTGGCGGTGTCGAGCGTGGTGCCGGTCAGCGTGACGATGCCGGAGGCGACAGAGACGCGGACCTTCTCGAACCCCTCAAGCTCGCGCAGGATGGCGCGGATGCGCTTGGCGATGGCGGCGTCCTCCGTGGCGTCGCCTTCGACGGCGATGGTGCCCTCGGGCTGGTCGCTGGTCTGCGCAAAGGCCGGGGTGAGGGGCAGCGCGCAGCTCAGCAGCAGGCAGAGGAACAGGCGGGGCAGGGCGGCGGTGAGGCGCATGGGGGAACTCCGTCAGCGGGATGGGCCACCGCCCCCGGGCGAGGGGGGCGGTGGCTTGGCCAATTAGCGCGTTACCCCTGACAATCGAGCAGCACCGCCCCGCTGCGCTGTCCGGCCTCGACCAACTCATGGGCGCGGGCGGCCTCAGAAAGCGGCAGGACCGTGTCGACGGGGCAGCGCAGGGCGCCGTCCTCCAACGCGTGGTGCAACCGGTTGATTGCCTGTTCGCGCGGGCCTGCGGGCAGCAGGTAGATCAAGATGATGTCGATGGTGACCGCTTTGAACAGCAGCGGATAGAAGGGCAGCACCGGCGACATTTCCGCCGCCGAGCCATAGGCGGCGATGCGGCCATTGGGCGCGATGACCTCGGTGTCGGTGGTGATGTTCAGGCCGAACTCCGTCTCGACGATGGTGTCGACCGGCTTGCCGCCATTGGCATCGAGCACGGCGGCGGCGAGATCGGGGTCGGCGTAGTTGAACACGGCATCGGCGCCTGCATCGCGCAGCAGATCGTTGTCGCGGGGGCTACAGGTGGCGATCACCTTGGCCCCGCCCCATTTGGCCAGTTGCACGGCAAGATAGCCCACCGTGCCTGCCCCGCCTTGGATCAGCACGGTTTCCCCGGCCACCCCGCCGCCGCCAAAGACGGCGTGGCAGGCGGTCAGCCCCGGAATGCCAAGCTGCGCGCCGACCTCGGACGAGACGCCATCGGGCAGGGGCACGGCTTGATGCGCGGGCAGGGTGATCTGCTGGGCCGCCGTGCCAAAGCCGCGTTGCCACTGGCCGTTCCAGATCCAGACCTTCTGGCCCACGCGGCTCGCATCAACGCCCGCGCCCACGGCGACGATCTCTCCCGCGCCGTCGCTATGGGGGATGACCTGCGGGAAGGGCGGTTTGCTGACGCCGGGGCGGGTGCCTGCGCGGGCCTTCACGTCCGACGGGTTCACGCCCGAATGGCTGAGCGCGACGCAGACCTCTCCGGCTTGCGGGGCGGGGCTGTCGACCTCCGACAGGCGCAGCACGTCGGCTGCGGCTCCGAATTGGTCATAGGTGATGGCTTGCATGGCGCTCTCTCCGGCTTGAATTTCGCGGGCAGAGTGGCGCATGCGCCGGGATCATGCAATTGCGGTGGCGAGGGCGGGCGTTACTCGCGCAGCTCCTTGGGGCCAACACCCCAGAGCCGCACCTTAGGCGCCCAGCCTGTAAAGCCGCCCGAGCGCAGCTCGCACCATTCCAGCGTGCATTCGCCCAGACGGGCCACCACGCCGAGTTCCAACCGTGCCACCACGGCGGCTTTGGGGTCGGGATTGATGCGCAGTTGCAGCATGTCCTGTTCGACCAGCACCGTGCGGGTGCCGGACAAAAGCGAGTAGTGGACCCAGCCGCCCATACCGTCGCGGTCTTCGACCCGGCGCCAGTGGCCATGTTCGGCGGTGATCCTCAGTGGCAGGTCGCGGCGTTTGTAGACCCAGTCGATCCGGTGCGATAGCGACGGGCCGCGGCGCACGTTGCCTTCGGAGGCTTTCATCGAAACGAAACGGGGCAGGGGCAGGTTCGTGACCTGACCACGCGCCTCTTCTGCAAAGCCGGAGGTCGGCTGTGCCAAAAGCAGCGCGCCCACCATCAGGGCGCTGCGAAAGAAAGCGGTTATCATGGAATTGCCTGCTATGCGGTTCACTGCTGTGGGTCGGTGCTGTGCAAATCTGCGGGTTATTGTTGCTCTTTTTCCGGCGCGAGTTCTTGTGCCTCGTCGCTGCATGAGACACCATGCCCGCGAAACGAGGCGACGCCAAGACCGGGAGAGCAGGCATGTCAAAGAAGCGGTTGAGTGTTGTAGTGACGCGACGGTTGCCAGAGGCCGTGGAAACACGGCTGTCAGAGCTGTTTGACGTGACCCTGCGCGAAGATGACAGGCCGATGACCCGCGAGGAATTGGGCGCGGCGATGCGTCAGGCCGATGTGCTGGTGCCCACCATCACCGATGAGATCGACGCGCCGCTAATCACCCAAGCGGGCGAACGGCTCAAGCTGATCGCCAACTACGGGGCCGGGGTCGATCACATTGATGTGGCCACCGCGCGCCAGCGCGGCGTGCTGGTGTCGAACACCCCCGGCGTGCTGACCGACGATACTGCCGATATGACCATGGCGCTGATCCTTGCCGTGACCCGCCGCATGCCCGAGGGCATGGCGGTGATGCAATCGGGCAATTGGGACGGCTGGGCGCCCACGGCGCTCTTGGGCGGGCGCGTTGGCGGTCGCCGTCTGGGCATTTTGGGCATGGGCCGCATCGGTCAAGCCGTGGCGCGCCGGGCGCGGGCCTTTGGCATGCAGGTGCATTACCACAACCGCAAACGCCTGCGCGAAGAGATCGAGGGCGAGCTAGAGGCCACCTATTGGGAGAGCCTTGATCAGATGGTCAGCCGGATGGACGTGATCAGCATCAACTGCCCCCATACCCCCAGCACCTTCCATCTGATGAACGCCCGCCGTTTGGGCCTGATGAAGCCCGACGCGGTGATCGTGAACACCTCCCGCGGGGAGGTGATCGACGAGAACGCGCTGACGCGGATGCTGCGCTCGGGCGATATCAAGGGCGCGGGGCTGGACGTCTATGAACATGGTCGCGAGATCAATCCGCGCTTGCGCGAGCTAAAGAACGTCGTGCTGCTGCCGCATATGGGCTCTGCCACGCTGGAAGGGCGGATCGAGATGGGCGAGAAAGTCCTGATCAACATCAAGACCTTCGATGACGGCCACCGCCCGCCGGATCAGGTTGTGCCCTCCATGCTCTGACCCACGAACGGCTGCGGCAACGCGGGCCTTTCGGGTGATTAATTTACAAAGATGCCGCCCGCAAGATTTTGCGGCGTGTGGATGCTATTGGGAGATAAAACGTGACGAAAATCGCAGATTTGCCGCGAAATGAGGTGGGGATCACCGCCGCGCTGGACGAGTTGCAACAAGCCTTTGGGGACAATCTGCTGACCGGCCAAGCCATTCGCGAACAGCACGGCCACACCACCACATGGATCGACACGCAGGCGCCCGACGCGGTGGTCATGGCGCGATCGACCGAAGAGGTGGCGCAGGCGGTGCGTATCTGCGCCGCCCATCGGGTGCCGGTGATCCCCTTCGGCACGGGCACCTCTCTCGAAGGGCATGTGAACGCCCCGGCGGGCGGGATTTGCATCGATGTCATGCAGATGGACCGCGTGCTTGAGGTCAATGCGGGCGATCTGGATTGCCGGGTGCAGCCCGGCGTGACCCGCGAAGCGCTCAACACCCATCTGCGCGATCAGGGGCTGTTCTTTCCGATCGACCCCGGCGCGAATGCGTCGCTCGGGGGGATGACCGCGACGCGGGCCAGCGGCACCAATGCGGTGCGCTATGGCACGATGAAGGACAACGTCCTGAGCCTTGAGGTGGTTCTGGCCGATGGCCGGGTGATCCGCACCGGCGGGCGGGCGCGGAAATCTTCGGCGGGCTATGATCTGACGCGGCTTTTTGTGGGCTCGGAAGGGACGCTGGGGATCATCACCGAGATCACCCTGCGCCTGCAAGGCATCCCCGAGGCGATGTCCTCGGCCCGCTGTTCCTTCCCGACGGTACAGGCCGCCTGCGAGACCGTGATGGCGGTCATCCAATACGGCCTGCCGGTGGCGCGGATCGAGCTTCTGGACGCCGATGTGGTCAAGGCCGTGAACGCCTATTCCAAGCTGACCCTGCCCGAAACGCCGCTTTTGCTGCTGGAATTCCACGGCTCCGAGGCGGGCGTGGTGGAACAGGCCGAGACCTTTGGCATGCTCTCGGAAGAGTTCGGCGGCAGCGGCTATGCGGCGACGACGACCCCCGAAGAGCGCAGCAAGCTATGGCAGGCCCGTCATGACGGCTATTGGGCGGTGCTGGCGCTGAGACCGGGCTGCAAGGCGGTGGCCACGGATGTCTGCGTGCCGATCTCGCGCCTCGCCGATGCCGTGGTGGCGGCCCAAGCGCGGGCGGAAGAGTTGCAGTTGATCGCCCCCATCGTGGGCCATGCAGGGGACGGGAATTTCCATGCGTCCTTGTTGATCGACATGGACGACCCCGAAGAAGTCGCGCGCGGCGAGGCTTTCGTCAGCTGGTTGGCGGAACTGGCGATTTCGATGGATGGGACCTGCACCGGCGAACATGGGATCGGGCAGGGCAAGCGGCCCTATCTGCGCAAGGAATTGGGGGCTGCGGTGGATGTGATGGCGACCCTAAAGGCGGCGCTGGATCCGCAGAATATTTTGAACCCGGGGAAGATTTTGCCGGGGTGAGATTGGGTGTTTTGCCCTGATGTTGTGCGGCGGGATGGGTCGTGCAGGGTATTTGGGAAAGGATGAAGATGGGGGGGCGGTGTGTTCTGCCTTGATGTTGTGCGGCAGGAGAGGTGGTGCAGGGTATTTGAGAAAGGATGAAGGTGAGGGGGCGCGCTGGGGCTAAGGTGGCGCTTTGGGGGAGCGGGTGAGGTCGGTTTTTGGCGATGTTGGGTCGGCTGCTGCCTGCGGGGCGTGGTGCTGCTGCGTACAACGGGAGTGGGCCTAGCGCAGGGGGATTGGCAGATGAAAACGCAAGTCAAAGCATTGGTTGTCGGGGGCGGCGCCGTTGGCACGTCGATCGCCTATCATCTGGCGAAGGCCGGTTGGGATGATGTGATGCTCTTGGAGCGGGACGAGTTGACCTCTGGCTCGACTTGGCATGCGGCGGGGCTTTTGCCCTTGTTCAACATGTCTTATGCGACGACCCATATTCATCAGTATTCGGTCGAGTTTTATAAGACGCTGGAGGCGGAGACGGGGTTGAACGCGGGCTTTGCCGTGGTGGGCAATCTGCGCATGGCCCAGACGGATGCGCGGATGGATGAGTATATGCTCTATGCCTCTACCGCCGAGACCTGCGGCGTGCCCTATCAATGGTTAACCCCCGATGAGATCAAGGCGAAGTGGCCCCTGATCGAGACATCGGATTTGAAGGGGGCGCTTTATCACCAGACCGATGGCTATATTAACCCCGCCGATGTGACCATGGCGATGGCCAAGGGGGCGCGGCAGCGTGGTGTGGCGATCGAGCGCAAGTGGCAGGCGGATGGGTTCCATTGGAATGGGACGCATTGGGAGGTGACCTGCACCAAGATGGTCGAGAAGGGCGGCAACCTTGTGCCGTCGGACGAGCAGATCGTCATCACGGCGGAACATGTGGTGACCGCGAGCGGCAACCATGCGCAGCGCACGGCGCGGATGCTGGGCATCAAGATGCCAGCGATTCCCGTGGAACATCAGTTCATCGTGATGGACCGCGATCCGGCCTTGGTCGATTACCGCGCGGCGGGCAACGGGGAGCATCCGGTGATCCGCGATGCCGATGCGCAGAGCTATGTGCGCGAAGAGCGTGGTGGCTGGATCCTTGGGGTTTATGAGAAGGGCGCGCCGGCGCGGTTTGAATATGGGGTGCCGGACAGTTTCCGGGCCGATCTGTTTCAGCTCGATCTTGAGCGGATCGAAGAGCAATATATGGCGATGAACCACCGCATCCCCTCGGCCGAGGATTGCGGGCTGAAGGATGATTTCAACGGGCCGATTTGCTACACGCCCGATGGCAACCCCTTGGTGGGGCCAGCGCCGGGGCTGCGGAATATGTGGCTGGCGGAAGGGTTTTCCTTTGGGATCACGGCGGCGGGCGGCACCGGCTATTATCTGGCGCAGATGATGGTGGAGGGCGAGTCCGAGATCGATATGGCGAGCCTCGATCCCAAACGCTACGGCGATTGGATGACCACGGAATATGCCGCGCGCAAGAACGAGGAAGCCTACGACCACGTTTATATTCTGCACCATCCGGATGAGGAGCGGCCCGCGTGCCGTCCGCTGCGGACCTCGCCTGCCTATGAGCGGCAGGCGGCGCGGGGGGCGCAATTCGGGCAGGTGAATGGCTGGGAACGGCCGAATTATTTTGCGCCGGAGGGGTTCAGCGATCATGACAGCCGCTCGTTCCGGCGCGGGGGCTGGTGGCAATATGCCGTAGAGGAAGCGCGGGCGATCCGCGAGGGTGTCGGGCTGATCGATGCCACGGCATTTACCAAACATCTGGTCCGCGGCCCGGGGGCAACGGCGTTTCTGGATTGGTTCACCTGCAACAAGCTGCCTTCGGTGGGGCGGATCAACCTGACCTATGCCTTGACCGGGGCGGGAACGACGCGGACGGAATATACCATCGTGCGTTTGGCGCAGGACGAATATTACCTTGTCTCGGCGGGGGCGTGGACGGCCTATGACAGCGATTATCTGCGCAAGGCGATTGCCGATAAGATGCCCGAGGTCGGCTATATTGAGTGCCATGACGTGACCACGCAGTGGGGTGTCTTCGCGATTGCCGGTCCGAAGTCGCGGGATGTTTTGGGCGCTTTGGTGCGGGATGCGGCGCCGGAGACGGTGTTGGGCAACAAGCGGTTCCCGTGGCTTACCATGCGCGACATCGAATTGGGCATGGTGCCGGTCCGCGCGATCCGGGTGGCCTATACCGGGGAGCTTGGCTGGGAATTGCATCATCCGATCGAGATGCAGAACCATCTGTTCGACCAGTTGGAGAAGGCAGGCAAGCCGCATGGGATGAAGCTGGTCGGCGCGCGGGCGCAGAACTGGCTGAGGCAGGAAAAGAGCTATCGCGCTTTTGGGCATGAGTTGGGCCGGGATGCGACGCCTTTGGAAGCGGATTTGCCGCGCTTCGTGGACCTGGACAAGGAGTTTCACGGGAAGCAAGCGATGGTCGGTCATGGCATCCGCGCGAAATGCGTGACCGTGCTGATCGATGGGCCAGAGGATGCCGATCCTTGGGGCCGTGAAGTGCTTTACAATGGCGAGACCCGGACCGGGCGGCTGACCTCTGGGGGCTATTCCGTGGCCTTCGGCAAGAGCATCGGCATGGGCTATGTCAAACCCGAGCATGCGGTGGTAGGCACGAGGCTGAAGGTAAAGATGCTTGATCAACTGTGGGAGGCCGAGGTGGTCGAAGACAGCCCCTATGATCCGAAGAACGAGCGCATCCGGGCGGACGGTTGATCCGGCGCGGGCTGCTTGCACTCTTTTGCGTATTGGCGCTGACGGCGGCGCTGCTGCGCGACAATCCCGTGGTCGGCGCGGCGCAGGGCTATGCCGCGGATGTGGCGACCACGGCGGCGGCCTCCTATGTCACGCTGCGCACGTTGAACGCCTTTCTCTCCACCGCGCAGGAGATCGAGGTGGGGCTGTCCTTCATCGCCTCCGGCTCGGCGCGGCCACTGAAGGTGTTGGAGCCGATTGACGACACGGTGGAGCGGATCGCGGGGCTGGTTTTCGGTGTCATGGTGGCCACGGGGGTGATCGCCGTGGCCCTTGGTCCGGTGAGTGCGATCGGGTTGGGGCTGTTGTCTGTCGCGCTGGCGGTTTGGGCTTTGAGCAAGCGCGGTCATGCCGGGCTGCCCCGGCGGTTGGCGTGGTATGGCGGGTTTCTGGGCTTGGCGCTTCCGCTTGCCTTAGTGGTGTCTGAGCCGCTGGCGGGACAGCTTACCGAAGGGGTCTATTTGCGGAACATGGAGGTGATCGAGGAGATCACCGCCCACGTCGGCGGCAGCGAGGCTTTGGGTGAGGAAGAACCGGGTTTGACGGAGTATCGGCAGCTTGCCAGCAACCTTTGGAGCCGCGCGGATGAGTTGATCGGCGCGCTTTTGGCGGTGCTCGGGGTGCATGTATTTCGGATATTCTTGTTGCCGCTTTTGTTGGTGGGCGGGCTGTTCGTTGTGGCGCGGTATTATGCGCGGGGGTGAAGGGTGGCGTGGCGTCTGGGGTGGACGTTGTGCAGAGGTATTTGGGAAAGGATGAAGAGGGCGGGGTGGCGTTTCTATTGGAGGCGTTTGGTTTGGGGGGGGTAACCGATCACGTCGCTTTTGCGGCAGGGTGGCGCAGAGGTATTTGAGAAAGGATGAAGGAGGGGGAGGGGCGCCTTCCCGTTGGTTTTAGGGCAGGGCGCGGGTGGCGACCCAGTTTTGCCAGTCGGCGCGGCTGCCGGAGAAGGCGTTGAGGTCCACGTCGCCGCCGATGCCGGGGACGATGCCCGTGGCGCTGTATTGCCAGAAGCGCCATGTTTGGCCGGGGTAGGCTTCGGCTGGGGTTTTGGCGGTGGTGCGCAGCCAGAAGTCGTATCCCCGGAAGCGGCCAAGGTCGTTCTCACGGTAGAATTTGGGTGTGGTGTAGATGATCGGGCGTTGGCCGTAATGGGCTTCGACCACGCGCAGCCAGCGGCGCATTTGATCGCGGACGTCTGCGGCGGGCGGGCGGACATGGGCGCAGGTGGGGGAGAAGGGGTTCCATTCCATGTCGAGCACCGGGGGCAGCGTGCCGCCTGTCTTGGGCACGTTGCGGATGAACCAGCGGGCCTGATCTTCGGGCGGGGTGCAGAAATAGTAGAAATGATAGGCGCCGCGTTTCACGGCGGCTTGGCCCGCGCCTTGCCAGTGGCTGTCGAAGTTGATGTCTTTGAGGTCGCCGCCTTCGGTGGCTTTGATGAAGGCGAAGTTCACCCCCGCGCGGCGGGCGGTGTTCCAGTCGATATCATTTTGGAAACGGGCCACGTCGATGCCGTGCACGGGGTAGGCGGCGGGGGTGCGGCCTTTAAAGCTCACCTGGTCGCTGTCGCCGAAGGCGGCGGGGAAGAGCACGCCGGGCGGGGCCGGGGGCGGGCTTCCGGGGGAGCCGCAGGCGGTGAGGGCGAGGAGCGTCAGGATCAGGGCGCGGCGGAGGATCATGGGCTGGGCTTTCTGGCGATGAAGGCGAGATTGTTGGCGGGCATGTCCACTTCGTCGATCGGGCTGAGGGCTGCATCGCTGAGCCAGCGGGCCATCTCGGTATTGTCTTTATAGCCGATCGCGGGGTCGGCGGCGCGCAGTTGGGCGTCAAAGCGGGTATCGCCGGGGGAGGTGGTTTGGCCGTCGCGTTTGAACGGGCCGTAGAGGATCAGCGTGCCGCCGGGGGCGAGGGCTGCGGCGGCTTCATCGATCAGGCACCGGGTGGCGAAGGACGAGATCAGATGCAGCAGATTGGCCAGCATGATCAGGTCGAAGGAGCCGTGGTCGCCCGCCCAGCCGGGCGCGGTCGCGTCGAGCGGCAGGGCGGGGGCGATATTGGGCAAAGCGGCCTCGGCTGCATATGCGTTGATGCTGGCGCGGCGGGCGGTGTCGATGTCGCTGGGTTGCCATCTAAGGCCCGGCAGGCATTTGGCGAAGCCCACGACATGTTGGCCGGTGCCGCTGGCGATTTCCAGCGCACGGCCCCGGGGCGGGGCGTGGGTGGCTAGCAGGTCGCAAAGCGCGTCGAGATTGCGCGCGGCGGCAGGGGCGAAGAGGCGGTCGCCGCCTGCGTCTTCGGCGACGCTGGCGTTGGAGGGCAGGCGGCTCATGCCTGCTCTTCCAGCCGGTCGGTGGCCGGGGGCGGTGTCGGCGACAGGGCCGAGATGGCGGCGTAGGTCTGCGGCGTCATCAGGTAGGTCAGCGCGGCGAGCGACGGCTCTAGTTGGGCCAAGGAGCGGGCCGAGATGATCGGCGTCGGCTTCGTGGGATGGGCCGCTGCCCAGGCCACGGCGAGGGTTGCGGGATGGGTGCCCAGATCACGTGCAAGGGCGGCAAGACCGGCAGCGGCGCCGTGCATCCCCTCTTGCCCGTAGCGGGCGGCATAGCGGTCATCCTCGCTCAGGCGGCCAGTGCCGCCCTTGGCGTATTTCCCGGTCAACAGCCCGCCACCCAGGGGGGAGTAGGGGGCGACCAATATGTCGAGGTCATGGGCCATCGGCAGGATCTCGACCTCGGCCTGACGTTTGACGAGGTTGTACATCGGTTGGATCACCGCGATCTCAAGCCCGAAGTCGGCGGCGATATGGGCGGCTTTGACGACCTGCCATGCGGCGAAGTTCGATAGGCCCACTTGGCGGATATGGCCCTGTTGTTGCAGGTCGGCCAGCGCGGCGAAGCTTTCGGTCAGCGGGGTGTCGGGATCGAAGCGGTGGAGGTAGAGCACATCAAGCGTATCAAGCTGCATCCGCTGGCGGGATGTCTCGGCAGAGGCGAGGATATTGGCCCGGCTCGCGCCGCCGGTATAGGCGGCTTTGGTGGCGACGATCAGGCTTTCGCGGCGGTCCTGGACGAACTGGCCCAACAGCCGCTCTGACGCCCCGTCGGTATAGACATGGGCCGTGTCGAAATGGGTGATCCCGGCCTCGATACAGGCGTCGAACATCGCGCGGGAGGCTGCCGCATCGGCGCGCCCGCCGAACTGCATGGTGCCGAAGGCGAGGCGGCTGGCGGGGGTGCCATCAAGGCTGGTGAGCTTCTGTGTCATGCCAGATTGGTGGCATGTGCGCTGCCCGCGCGCAATGGGTTTACGCAGGGGCAGGCGGCGGCGCGCTTGGGGACCGCACGCATGGGGCCCCGACCGGGGCGGCGACGAAAAAGGGGCGCGCGGTTGCCCGTGCGCCCCTGTTGTCGGTCAGCCGGTTCGGCTTACTCAGGAATGGTGCCTTCGATGCCTTCGACATAGAAGTTCATGCCCGCAAGCGTGCCGTCATCTGCGGTCTCGCCTTCGGCCAGCCATGCGGAACCGTCCTGTTTGTTGATCGGACCGGTGAAGGGGTGGTACTCGCCCGATGCAATTTTCTCTTTCAATTCCAGCGCTTCGGCTTTCACATCTGCGGGCACGGCGTCGGTGATCTCACCAATGCCGACCATGCCCGGCCCGATGCCGTCCCATGTGTCTTGGCTTTCCCATGTGCCGTCCATCACCGCTTTGACGCGGTCGATGTAATAGGGCGCCCAGTTGTCGATGATCGAGGACACGCGCGGCTTGGGTGCATATTGCGCCATGTCGGAGGCTTGGCCAAAGGTGATCACGTTGCCCGCTTCCTGTGCCGCGGCCTGCGGCGCGGTGGAATCGGTGTGTTGCAGCACCACGTCGGCGCCCTGTTCGATCAGCACCTTGGCAGCGTCGGCTTCCTTGGCCGGGTCAAACCACGTGTAGGCCCAGACGATTTTGAACTGAACGTCGGGGTTTACCTTCTTGGCGTGGATATAGGCAGAGTTGATGCCGCGGATCACTTCCGGGATCGGGAAGGAGCCGATGTAGCCGATGATATTGCTCTCGGTCATCGAGCCCGCGATGTGGCCCTGAATGGCGCGGCCTTCGTAGAAACGCGCGGAATAGGTCGAGACGTTGTCGGCGCGTTTGTAGCCGGTGGCGTGCTCGAATTTCACATCGGGGAATTTCTTGGCCACGTTGATGGTGGGGTCCATGTAGCCAAAGGAGGTGGTGAAGATCAGATCGGCACCGTCGAGCGCCATCTGCGTCATCACACGTTCGGAATCGGGGCCCTCGGCGACGCTTTCGACGAAGACGGTTTCGACCTTGTCGCCGAACTCTTCTTCGACGGCCAAACGGCCTTCGTTATGCTCATAGGTCCAGCCGCCGTCGCCCACGGGGCCGACAAAGACAAAGCCGACCTTGGTCTTGTCTTGGGCCACAGCGCCCGAAGCAAGGCCGAGCGCAAGGGCCGCGCTGGTCATAAGGGTGGTTAGTTTCATGAGGTTTCCCCTGTTTGCGTGCCCCTTTGCCGGGGCTTGATGTGCGGGCGATGCCGCGTGACGTGATGCCCCTAGTTCGAGGCGTGGAAAGTACGGCCCAGCGAGGCCGGCGCGGCGCTTTTGTCCGCCGACAGCACCACCAGAACGATGATGGTGATGATATACGGCGACATTGCCAGATACTCTACCGGAATGGCAACGCCCGCGCCTTGCAAGTTCAACTGCAACTGGGTGATGCCGCCGAAAAGATAGGCACCCAAAAGCGCGCGCCATGGCTTCCAGGAGGCGAAGACGACAAGGGCAAGGGCGATCCAGCCGATGCCGGCGGTCATGCCTTCGGTCCATTGCGGCACGCGAATGAGGCTGATGTAGGCGCCGCCCAAGCCTGCACAGGCCCCGCCGAAGAGGATCGCGGCGGTGCGGATGCGCTTGACCTTGTAGCCGAGCGCATGGGCCGCGTCGTGGCTTTCGCCCACGGCGCGCAAGATCAGGCCCGCGCGGGTGAACTTTAGCACCGCCCAGACACCAGCGACCAGCGCGATGCCGAGGTAGAGGATGATGTCATGGGTGAAGAGGATCGGCCCGATCACGGGAATATCGGCCAGCGGGCCGAAGTCGATGTCACCCAAACGTGGCGGTTTGATCCCGACGTAGCTCTGCCCGATCAGGGCCGAGAGGCCGAGACCGAAGAGCGTGAGCGACAGGCCCGAGGCCACCTGATTGGCCAGCGCCACTTGGGTCAGGAAGGCGAAGAGCAGGCTGAGCACGGCACCGCCCGCGGCGGCGGCGGCGAAGCCCAAAAGCGGCGATCCGGTCTCTACCGCCGTGGCAAAGCCGCAGATCGCGCCGGTGATCATCATGCCTTCGACGCCGAGGTTCAGAACGCCCGATTTCTCGACCACCAATTCGCCGATGGCGGCGAAGATCAGCGGCGTCGCGGCCACGAGGAAACCGGCGACGAACAAAAGCGGGTTGATTGCGGAAAGATCCATCAGGCAGCCTCCGCCGCGCCAAAGCGCAGCCGGTAATGAGTGAAAACGTCCAGCGCGAGCAGGAAGAACAAGAGCATGCCTTGGAACACCTGAATGGCGGCGGCGGGCAGGCCAAGGTTGGACTGCGCGATGTCCCCGCCGATGTAGGTGAGCGCCATCAGCGCCCCGGCGAGCAGGATGCCAATCGGGTGCAACCGGCCAAGGAAGGCCACGATGATGGCGGTGAAACCATAGCCCACGTTGAAGTCGATGGTGACCTGCCCTGAGGGGCCAGCGACCTCGAACATGCCCGCAAGACCGGCAAGCAGACCAGAGGTGCCGAGGCAAAACAGCACCAGCCGCGCCGGGTTCACGCCGGAAAAGCGCGCCGCGCGGGGGGCCTCTCCGGTGACGCGGATGGCAAAGCCAAGACGGTGCCGTGCGAGCAGGACATAGGCAAAGATCACCGCGATCAGTGCTGCGACCACGCCCCAGTGCATCCCAGAGCCTGCGAAGAGTTCGGCGTTATGGGCAGAAGCGTATTGTTGCAGGTTGCGCGAGCCGGGAAAGCCGTAGCCTTCGGGGTTTTTCAGCAATCCCAATGACATGGACGCAAGGAATTGTTCCGCCACATAGACCAGCATCAGCGAGACGAGGATTTCATTGGTGCCAAACCGCACCTTGAGAAGGGCCGGGATCATCGCCCAGAGCCATCCGCCGAGCGCCCCGGCGAGGACCATCAGCGGGAAGATATACCAGGCCTCAAGCGGGTAGAAAGCCAGCCCAACGCCCGCGCCAAAGAGGGCGCCCATGATATACTGCCCCTCGGCCCCGATGTTCCAGATGCCCGCTTTGAACCCAAGGCTGAGGCCGATGGCGATCAGCACCAAGGGCGCGCCTTTGATCAGCAGTTGCGGGCGGTAGTAAAAGGCGTAATCGCCAAACAGGGGCTGCCAAAAGATCGTTTGCAGCGCCTCGATCGGGTCTTTGCCCAAGGCCGCGAACAAAAGCCCGCCGAAGATGAAAGTGGCCAGCACCGCCATGATCGGTGTCGACAGCGAGAGGGCCCGGCTGGGCTGCGGACGCTTTTCAAGGCGGATCACAGATCACCCCCAATGGTCAGAGTGAAAGATGCGAGGTTCGGCTTAGACATGCGCGACCTCCATACCATGTGCCCCGCCCATCATCAGGCCGATCTCTTCGACCGTGAGCCCCTGCGCGGGGCGGGACGGCGACAGGCGGCCTTCGTTCAGGGCGGCGAAATTGTCGGAAATCTCCATCAACTCATCAAGGTCTTGGCTGATGACGACCACCGCGGTCCCGCCCGAGGCGAGATCGAGCAGCGCCTGCCGGATCGCGGCGGCGGCCGAGGCATCGACCCCCCATGTGGGCTGGTTCACCACCAGCAGCTCGGGCCGTTGCAGCACCTCGCGCCCGATGACGAATTTCTGCAGGTTGCCGCCTGAGAGCGAGCGCGCGGCATTGGCCGGGCCGGGGGTGCGCACGTCGAAGGTCTTGATGATCTTCTCGGCAAAGCTGCGCGCCTTGCCCCAGTCGAGCATGCCGCCGCGCTCTAGCCCCTTACGCGCCGCACCGGTCAGCATGGCGTTTTCCGTCAGCGACATGTCCGGCACGGCGGCATGGCCCAGCCGCTCCTCGGGGGCGGTCAAGACGCCAAGCGCGCGGCGGGCGGTGGGGCCGAGCAGCCCAATGTCGCGCCCGTCAAAGGTGATCATGCCCGCGCCGACCAGTGTTTCGCCCGACAGCGCGTTGAGCAATTCGTCCTGCCCGTTGCCCGCAACGCCGCCGATGCCCAGCACCTCCCCGCGCCGCACCTCGACGGAAATATCGCGCAGCGGCATGCCGAAAGCATGGGCCGACCGGGCCGAGAGGTTGTTCAGCGTCAGCGCCACTTCGCCCGGTTCCTTGCTGTCGCGGGTGGGCGTTTTCAGCGCGGAGCCCACCATCATCTCGGCCATGTCCCGGGCCGATGTCTCCCGCGGGGTGCAATGGCCGACGACCTTGCCCAAGCGCAGGATCGTGGCGCTGTCGCACAGGCTGCGGATTTCTTCGAGCTTGTGTGAGATATAGAGGATCGCGGTGCCCTCAGCGCTGAGTTTGCGCAGGGTTTTGAACAGGATTTCAACCTCTTGCGGTGTCAGGACCGAGGTCGGCTCGTCCATGATCAGCAGCTTCGGCTCCTGCAGCAGGCAGCGGATGATCTCAACCCGCTGACGTTCCCCCGCTGAAAGGTCACCGACGGTGCGGTCCGGCGCAAGCGGCAGGCCGTAGGTGTCCGACACATCGCGAATCTGTTGGCTAAGCTCGCGCATCCGCGGCGGGTTTTCCATGCCAAGCGCGATGTTTTCCGCCACGCTGAGCGCATCGAAAAGCGAGAAATGTTGAAACACCATGCCCACGCCCGCCTGCCGTGCGGCGTGCGGGTCGGTGGGGGCAAAGCTCTCGCCCCGCATTAGCATCTGGCCCGCGTCTGGTTTGACCAGCCCGTAGATCATTTTAACCAAAGTGGATTTGCCCGCGCCGTTCTCGCCCAGCAGGGCGTGAACCTCGCCCGGAGCGATCCGTAGGGACACGTCATCGTTCGCGACGACGCCGGGGTAGGCCTTGGTCAACCCGGTGAGGTCGAGAAGTGAATCAGTCATGCGGAAACCTTTGTCTGGGTCCGGGCGATGAGGGCGATCAGCGCGCCATGGGCAATTTGCGCAGGCAGCTTGCCCAGCGATTTATCGCCAATTGGACAGGTGATGCCAGAGGGATCCAACCCCATGTCACGCAAGCGGCGGGAAAACCGTGACTTTTTTGTGTCAGAGCCGATCAGCCCGACGCTCGCGGCGCCGCGATTGAGCAGCGCGGCACAGAGTGCGAGGTCGATGTCATGGGAATAGGTGAAGATCAGGTGATGCGCCTCGCGCGGCGCATGGGCGGCCAACCGCGGCATGTCGGCGGCGGGGGTGACGGTGACATGGGGCGGGATCTGGTCGGGGAAACGGTCGCGGGCGCTGTCGATCCATGTCAGATCGAAGGCCCGGGGCGGGCAGGCGGCCACCACCGCCCGGCCCACATGCCCCGCGCCCCAGAGCCAGAGCGGCACGTCGCTGTGTACATCCGGCAGGGGCAGGGGGGTGGCCGCGTCCAGCGGGCGCGGCGTCGTGGTGTAACGCAGGCTTACCGCGCCGCCGCAGCATTGGCCCAGACCGGGGCCGAGCGGCAGGGTCTGGCTGTCTTCGGTTCGGCCCTCGGCCAGCATCTGGCGGGCGTGCGCGATGGCCTGATGCTCCAGCGCGCCGCCGCCGATGGTGCCCGCGATTGCATCGGGCGTGACCTTCATCGCCGTGCCCGCATCCCGCGGGGCCGAGCCGCGCGTGGCGGTGACCTCGACGAAGATCGCGGTCATTTCCGCGCCCGTCCAACGGCGGCGAGCACGGCCTCGGCGGTGGCCGGGGCTTGCAGGTCGCCGTAATGCGGGCCGCAGGCCGCCACCGCATCCGACAGCGCCATGAAGGCCGAGATGCCCAGCATGAAGGGCGGCTCGCCCACGGCCTTGGAGCGGTAGACCGTTTGCGCCGGGTTCGGCTGGTCCCAGAGCGCCACGTTGAAGACTGGCGGGCGGTCCGAACAGGCGGGGATTTTATAGGTCGACGGCGCATGGGTGCGCAGGGTGCCGGTCTCGTCCCAGACGAGTTCCTCTGTCGTGAGCCAGCCTGCGCCTTGAACGTATCCGCCCTCAATCTGGCCGATGTCGAGCGCGGGGTTCAGCGAGGCACCGGCGTCATGCAGGATATCGGTGCGCAGGATGCGGTTTTCGCCGGTCAGCGTGTCGATCACCACCTCGGTGCAGGCCGCGCCATAGGCGAAATAGTAGAACGGCCGCCCGTGTCCGGCGATGCGGTCCCATTCGATGTCGGGCGTTTTGTAGAATCCCGTGGCCGAAAGGCTGACGCGGTTTTCATAGGCCGAAGCGGCGGCGGCGGCAAAGGTGATCTCTTCGCCCCCGATCTGCACCATGCCGTCGGTGAACCGCACCTGATCCGGCGTGGTCTGATAGCGTTCCGCCAGATGCGCGGCCATGCGGTCGCGGATCGTGTCGCAGGCGTTTTGCGCGGCCATGCCGTTGAGGTCCGAGCCCGAGGAGGCCGCTGTGGCCGAGGTATTGGGCACCTTGGCAGTGTCGGTGGCGGTGATCTTGACCACTTGCGGCGAAACGCCAAAGCGCGAGGCCGCGACCTGCGCGACCTTCTGGAACAGCCCTTGGCCCATCTCGGTGCCGCCGTGGTTCAGGTGGATCGAGCCGTCTTGGTAGACATGCACCAGCGCGCCCGCCTGATTGAGGTGAGTGAGCGTGAAGGAGATGCCGAATTTCACCGGCGTGATGGCAATGCCGCGTTTCATCAGCGGGCTTTTCGCGTTCCACTTGGCAATGGCGGCGCGGCGCGCGTCGTAGTCGCAGTTCTCGACCAGACGGTCGGTCACGGCATTGATGATGCAATCGGTGACCGGCTGCTGGTAGGGAGTGGTCTGCGCATCGGATGGCGTGGCCGGGATTGCGGGTTTGCCCGTCGGCGCAGGAGGCGCACCGCGTGACGATAGATCGGCCTCCGCATCCGGCGGGGTGCGGTTGTCGATCGCGGTGCCGGTGTTCTCCACCTCGGTCGGGCGGTGGGCGTTGTCGCTGTAGTAATTCGCCCGGCGAACGGCGAGCGGGTCGAGCCCCAGCTCATGCGCGATATGGTCCATCACCCGTTCGATACCCACGATCCCCTGCGGGCCGCCGAAGCCGCGAAACGCCGTGGCGCTGGCGGTATTGGTCCGCAGCCGGTGCGAGGTGATGCGGATGTCGCGCAAGTGATAGGCGTTGTCGGCATGCAGCATGGCGCGGTCGGCCACGGGCAGCGACAGGTCCATCGACCAGCCGCAGCGGGTGTAATGCGTGACGTCCAGCGCGGTGATCCGGCCCGCCTCGTCGAAGCCGACATCGTAGCTGATGCGGAAATCATGCCGTTTGCCGGTGATGATCATGTCGTCGTCGCGGTCATAGCGCATCTTGCAGGGCTTGCCGGTCAGCGATGCGGCCACGGAACAGGCGATGGCCAGCGCGTTGCCCTGGCTTTCCTTGCCGCCGAAACCGCCGCCCATGCGTCGGGTTTCGACCCGGACGGCATGCATGGGGCGGCCAATGGCATGGGCGACTTTATGCTGAATCTCGGTCGGGTGCTGGGTCGAGGAATGCACCAGCATGTCGCCGTTGTCCTGCGGCAACGCCATGGCGGCCTGACCCTCGAGGTAGAAATGCTCCTGCCCGCCCATCTCGATCTGGCCGGCGAGGCGACGGCTGGCTTTTGACAGCGCGGCCTCGGCATCGCCCTTCTGGTAGATGCGCGGGCCATCCTCGAAACGGCTGTTGGCGTCGAGCGCCTGTTCCACCGTCAGGATCGGGTCGCGCGGGGTGATCTGCGGCTTGCCCAGTTGCGCCGCACGGCGCGCGGCGAGGTGGCTGGTGGCCACCACCAGATAGAGCGGCTGGCCCGCGTAATGCACCTGATCGGTCGCCAGAAGCGGCTCGTCATGGTTCGAGGGCGAGGTGTCGCAATCATGCGCGAGGTCATCGGCGGTCAGCACCCCGACGACGCCGGGAGCCTCGCGCACGGCGGAGAGGTCGAGCCCGGTCAACTCGCCCGCCGCGACGGGGCTGAGGCCAAAGGCTAGATGCAGCGTGCCGCGCGGGGTGGGGATGTCGTCGACATAGCGTGCGGCACCGGTGACATGCAGCTTCGCGGCGTCATGGGGAAGGGGCTTTGCAACGCTCATGCCGAGACCTCCGCTAGGTTGGTGGGGGTGCCATTGGCGTCGTGGAAATAGCGCAGCAGCATGTTCTGCGCCGCCTGCATCCGGTAGGCGGCCGAGGCGCGCATGTCCGACAGCGGGGTGAAGTCCTGCGTCATCGCCTCCATCGCCTTGCGGATGGTGTCTTCGCTCCACGGTTCGCCGACGAGCGCCGCCTCAGCCACAGCGGCGCGTTTGGGGGTGGCGGCCATGCCGCCGAAAGCGACGCGGGCGGTGAGGATTTCAGAGCCATTGCCGGTGATCGAGATGCAGCCGCAAACCGCCGAGATGTCCTGATCGAAACGCTTCGACAGCTTGTAGCAGCGCAGCGTGTCGTGCTGGCGCGGCACGGTGATGGCTTCGACAAATTCGCCCGGCGCGCGGTCCTGCTTGCCGTAGTCGAGGAAGAAGTCCTCCAGCGGCAGTTCGCGCCGCGCATCGCCACGGCGCAGGTGAAGGGTGGCACCAAGCGCAATGAGCGCGGGCGGGCCGTCGCCGATGGGCGAGCCGTTGGCGATATTGCCGCCCAGCGTCGCCGCGTTGCGCACCTGCGTCGAGCCGTAGCGCCGCAGCATCACGCCCAAGCTGGGGAACAGCGGGGAAAGCTTTGCCTCCACCTCGGTCAGGGTTGTCATCGCCCCGATGCGCAGACCGGTCTCATCCTCGGTAATGCCGCGCAGATCGGCGCAACGGTTGAGGAAGGCCACGGCGCCCAGATCGCGGAAGCCCTTGGTGACCCAGAGCCCCACGTCCGTCGCCCCGGCGATCAGCGTCGCGTCGGGGTGGTCGAGGTACCACGCGGCCAGCTCATCGCTGCTCTCGGGCTGCACATGGGGCGCGCCCTCGGCCTTGGCGGGGGCGGGGATGTCCTGCGCGAGCTTCGATTTGAGGCCCAGCAGATGCTCCGGCACGGGCTTGTCCGCCGCGGCTTCGGCGGCGCGGATGATCGGCGCGTAGCCGGTGCAGCGGCAGAGGTTGCCGGCAAGCTGCACGTCGTGGTCGCGCGCGCCGTTGAGATGCGCTGTGGCCATCGAGACGACGAAGCCCGGGGTGCAGAAACCGCACTGGCTGCCGTGATGTTCGACCATGGTCTCCTGCACCGGGTGCAGGCTGCCGTCGGCGCCCGCCATGCCTTCGACTGTGGTGACGGCCTTGCCGTTGATCTGGGGCAGGAACAGGATACAGCCATTGAGCGCGCGGTGCCCGCTCTCATCGCTGATCATGACCGAACAGGCCCCGCAATCGCCCTCGTTACAGCCCTCTTTCGTCCCCGTCAGGCCGCGCTCTTCGCGCAGCCAGTCAAGCAGGGTGGTGGTCGGGGACACGTTGGAGAGTGACACGACTTCTCCATTGAGAAGAAAAGTGATGTCCATTGGTTCTCATCCGCCGCGGTACAAAGTGGCCCGTTAACATGCGCGGGGTTCGATGCGGCGTAGAACCGGGCGCGGGCGAGGTAGAGGTCAGGCTAGCGGGGCGGGGGGCGTTTTGGCAAGAAAAAATACCTTGGGCGAAAAATGCAGCACCGCCGCATCCGACGCTGGTGCCGGGCAGGCGGCTAGCATAGTTTGCGCCCATGTCAGATGCTCCCCGATTCATTCACCTGCGCAGCCATTCCGAGTATTCCCTGCTGGAAGGCGCGCTGCGGCTGAAAAAGCTGCCCGGCATGTGCCGTGACGCGGAAATGCCCGCGCTGGCGCTGACCGATACCAACAACATGTTCGCCGCGCTCGAGTTCTCGGTCGCCATGGCGGGGGCGGGCGTGCAGCCGATCATCGGCTGTCAGGTCGATGTCGCCTATGTCGAGGTCCAACCGGGCGAGAAGCCGCGCCCGCCCGCGCCGGTGGTGCTGCTGGCGCAGAGTGAATTGGGCTACGAGAACCTGATGAAGCTCAATTCCTGCCTCTACCTCGACAAGGGCGGGGCGGCGGCGGAGGTCACGCTGGCGGAACTCGAGGCGCTGAGCGCCGATCTCATCTGCCTCACCGGCGGCCCTTCGGGGCCGGTGGGGATGCTTTTGCAGGGTGGCCAGCGCCCGGCGGCGGAAGCGCTGATGGCGCGGCTGCACAAGGCTTTCGGCGACCGGCTCTATGTCGAGCTGCAGCGTCACCCGGAAGACGGCGGCCAGCCCGAGGCCGAGCGGCTGACCGAGCGCGGCTTTGTCGAGATGGCCTATGCCATGGACATCCCGCTGGTGGCGACCAACGACGTCTATTTCCCCAAGCCCGACATGTATGAGGCGCATGACGCGCTGATCTGCATCGCCGAAGGCGCCTATGTCGACCAGAGCCAGCCGCGCCGCCGTTTGACCGCGCAGCATTACTTCAAGTCCCAGGCCGAGATGGCGACGCTCTTTGCCGACCTGCCCGAGGCGCTGAGCAATACCGTCGAGATCGCCAAGCGCTGCGCCTTTATGGCCTACCGCCGCGACCCGATCCTGCCCAAGTTCGCCGATGACGAGGTCGCCGAGCTGCGCCGCATGGCCAATGAAGGCCTGCAGGCCCGTCTGGCGGTGATCCCCCACGCGGTGAGCGTGGAAGAATACCAAAAACGGCTCGATTTCGAACTGGGCATTATCGAGGGGATGGGGTTCCCAGGCTACTTCCTGATCGTTGCCGACTTCATCCAATGGGCCAAGGACAACGACATCCCGGTTGGCCCGGGGCGGGGCTCCGGTGCGGGCTCGCTGGTGGCCTATGCGCTGACCATCACCGACCTCGATCCATTGCGCTATTCGCTGCTGTTCGAACGCTTCCTCAACCCCGAGCGGGTCTCCATGCCCGACTTCGACATCGACTTCTGCATGGACCGCCGCGAGGAGGTGATCCGCTACGTGCAAGAGAAATACGGCCGCGACAAGGTGGGGCAGATCATCACCTTCGGTGCGCTTTTGTCGAAGGCGGCGGTGCGCGACATTGGGCGGGTGTTGCAGATGCCCTATGGGCAGGTGGATCGCCTCTCGAAGATGATCCCGGTGGAGGGGGTGAAACCCGTCTCCATCGAGAAGGCGCTGGTGGACGAGCCACGACTGCGCGAGGAGGCAAAGAACGAGGAGGTCGTCGACCGGCTGCTGACTTACGGCCAGCAGGTTGAGGGGCTTTTGCGCAACGCCTCAACCCACGCCGCGGGCGTGGTGATCGGCGACCGACCGCTGGATCATCTGGTGCCGCTTTATCAGGACCCGCGCTCGGACATGCCGGCGACGCAGTTCAATATGAAATGGGTCGAACAGGCCGGGCTGGTGAAGTT
Source organism: Sulfitobacter sp. 1A13496 (assembly GCF_043557225.1). Taxonomy (NCBI): domain Bacteria; kingdom Pseudomonadati; phylum Pseudomonadota; class Alphaproteobacteria; order Rhodobacterales; family Roseobacteraceae; genus Sulfitobacter; species Sulfitobacter sp. 1A13496. The sequence goes on from NZ_JBIFFP010000003.1 coordinate 71,692, forward strand.
CGACTTTCTGGGTCTGAAGACCCTGACCGTGATCCAGAACGCGCTCGATCAAATTAAGGCGGGCGGGCGGCATCTGCATATCGCCGCGGACGGACGACAGATCTACGAGCCGCCCGAGGGCCATGTCGACGACGTGGCCACCATCCCGCTCGACGACAAGGCGACCTACGACCTTTATTCCAGCGCCAAGACCGTCGCCGTCTTCCAGGTGGAATCCAGCGGCATGATGGATGCGCTCAAGCGCATGAAGCCCACCTGTATCGAGGATATCGTCGCCCTTGTGGCGCTCTACCGTCCCGGCCCGATGGAGAACATCCCGGTCTATTGCGAGGTCAAGAACGGCAAGCGCGAGTTGGAATCGGTGCACCCCAGCATCGACTACATCCTTGAAGAGACCCAAGGCATCATCGTTTATCAGGAACAGGTGATGCAGATCGCGCAGGTCATGGCGGGCTATTCGCTCGGCGGTGCTGACCTGTTGCGCCGTGCGATGGGTAAGAAGATCGCCGAGGAAATGGCCAAGGAACGCCCTAAGTTCGAAAAGGGCGCGATGGCCAATGGCGTCGACAAGAAGAAGGCGGCGGAGGTCTTCGACCTTCTGGAGAAATTCGCCAACTACGGTTTCAACAAGTCGCACGCCGCGGCCTATGCGGTGGTCAGCTACCAGACCGCATGGCTGAAGGCGAACCACCCCGTCGAGTTCATGGCCGGGGTGATGAACTGCGATATTCACCTTACCGACAAGCTGGCGATCTATTTCGAGGAGGTGCGCAAACATCTCGAACTGCCTTGGGTGCCGCCCTGCGTGAACCGCTCTGATGCCACTTTCAAAGTGGTCGACGGCGCGCTTGTCTATGCGCTGGGCGCGTTGAAGAACGTCGGGCTGGAGGCGATGCGGCTGGTGACCGAGGGGCGCAAGGTGGATGGTGTCGACAAGCCCTTCGCCACGCTCTTTGACCTCGCGCGGCGCGTGGACCTCAAGCGCGTGGGCAAGCGCCCGCTGGAGATGCTGGTGCGCTCGGGCGCGTTCGATCAGCTCGACAGCAACCGGCGGCGGGTGTTCCAGTCGCTCGACGGGCTGGTGAATTATTCGGCGGCGATCCACGAGCAGAAGGCCTCCAACCAGGTCTCGCTGTTTGGGGAGGCGGGCGACGACCTGCCCGAGCCGCGGATGCTGCCCTGCGACGACTGGCAGTCGGCGGAGCGTCTGGCCGAGGAGTTCAAGGCCGTGGGCTTCTACCTCTCGGGCCACCCGCTGGACGATTACATGCCGCCCCTGAAACGCAAATGGGCGCGGGAGACCGGTCTGCCTTTCCTCACGCTTGATGAGCTCAATGAAAAGGTCTCGACCCGCGGCGCGATGAACGCGCGGCTCGCGGGCGTCGTGGCGGGCCGTCAGGAGCGCAAGTCGGCGCGGGGCAACCGCTTTGCCTTTGCGCAACTTTCCGACCCCACGGGCGGCTACGAGGTGACGATTTTCTCGGACGTGCTGGAGGCTTCGCGTGATCATCTGGAGGTCGGCTCCAAGGTCGTCGTCACCGTGGAGGCCACGATGGAAAGCGACCAGCTTAAGCTTTTGGCACGCGGCATCGGCCCGATCGACGCGGCGGTGGCGGATGCGGGCAGCATGGGGTTGCGCGTTTTTATCGACGGGCCGGGGGCCATTCAATCGGTGGCCGATGTGCTCGACGGCGCGCGTCAGGCAGTGAAGGCGGCAGGCAAGGGGCCGGTGCAATTCTGCCTGATGGACCCAAGCCTGCCCGGTGAGGTCGAAGTCGATCTGGGGCGCGAATTTCCGGTGACACCGCAGATCAAGGGCGCGATCCGCTCGCTCGACGGGGTGATGGAGGTTGAGGAAATCTGACCTCCGCGCCGCCTCGGCGGCCTCCCGCGCTGCCGCATCCAGTGGACGGCGGCGGGTGGCTGCGCTACCTGCCTGCCAAGCAACGGGGAGCAGAGCATGAAACGACGCATCGGCCTTTTGATTATGGGGACGTTGCTCTCCGCCTGCGCCATGGCCCCCACGGCGCCGAACCCGCAGATCTCCGAGGTTTCATTCGGCAACGTCCTGCCGTTTGGCGAGGTGGCCCGTGTCTGCGATCTGGACCTAAGCGAATTGGGGCAACTGGTCGAGGAACCCGCGGCGCGGGGCTATCGGTTGTTCGATTCGCAGCCCGGCAGCGCCGGGGCGCGCAGTTTCTACATCACCGGCTTTGCGGATGATTGCGCGCGTCAGTTGACGGCGGCCAATGTGCTGTTCGGCTCGCCCACGGTCTATGAGCAACTGCACTACGGCCCGGGGGGAGAGAACCTGCCCACAGCCGAGACCGACGCGGCCTATGAGGCGATCAAGGCCCGTGTCTGCGGTGCGGGGCGCGGGAAACCCTGCGGGCGGCAGATCGGCAAACTCGACAAGACCACCTTTTTCGTCAGCGCCTATGAGCGTTTGGGCCAGACCGCGCGCTGGTCCGAAGTGCTGGTGCATGACGGGGCCGTCGCCGCCGTGGCAATGAAATCAGCCAATTGACGGGTGCGCGGCGCTGCCGCTCAGTAATGCGGGGGGCGCTCATCGCCCAAAAGCACCGCGCCGCCGCCCGAGGCGTCCCGCTCTCCTTCGCGCTGCATCAGCATATGGACGCGGCGGTTCAGGGTGACGATCTCGGCCTCCTGACGGGTGACGATCTCTGACATATCGTCGACCGCGCGGGTCAGATGGGCGATCTGCTCTTCGAGGCGGCTGATATGATCGGCTGTTTGGTCTGCGGTGTGATCAGGGCTTTGGTCGGTCATGGCGCGCATCCTTTTTGCGCGATCTAGCACGGACCGGCGGCGCGGGACAGGGGCGGGATGCCGCGTTACTTGCTCTTGCGGGGGGCTTGGGCTAGACGCGAGGCCAATTGATGCACCGAGGATCCTTGCCATGGCAAAGCCCAAGAAAACCCCCCGTCCCAAGGCGCAAACCCCGAAAGGGTTCCGCGATTATTTCGGGACCGAGGTGACCCATCGGGCCGAGATGCTGAACAAGATCGCCGCCGTCTATCACCGCTATGGTTTCGACGCGCTGGAAAGCTCGGGCGTGGAGACGGTCGAGGCGCTTGGCAAGTTCCTTCCCGACGTTGACCGCCCGAACGAGGGGGTGTTCGCCTGGCAGGAGGATGCCGAAGGCGACAAACCCGGGGACTGGCTCGCGCTGCGCTATGACCTGACCGCCCCCTTGGCGCGGGTCTATTCCCAGCATCGCAACGACCTGCCGATGCCCTACCGGCGCTACGCCATGGGCCCGGTCTGGCGCAACGAGAAGCCCGGGCCGGGGCGGTTCCGGCAGTTCTACCAATGCGACGCCGATACCGTCGGCGCGCCCTCGGTGGCGGCGGATGCAGAGATCTGCGCCATGCTGGCCGACTGCCTTGAGGAAGTGGGCATCGCGCGCGGCGACTATGTGGTGCGGGTGAACAACCGCAAGGTGCTGAACGGCGTGCTCGAAGTGGCCGGGCTTGCGGGCGACGACAAGGAAGCCGAGCGCGGCATCGTGCTGCGCGCCATCGACAAGCTCGACCGGCTGGGGCCCGACGGTGTGCGCGCGCTGCTGGGTGAGGGCCGCAAGGACGACAGTGGCGATTTCACCAAAGGTGCGGGGCTGGGCGAGGCGCAAGTCGACACAGTGATGAGATTTGTCGGGGCAAATGAAACAATCGAAAGTCGCATCCGCCTTTTGGGTTCCTACGATATGACGGACAATGATGCAGAAGGGCGACCGTTCTTACGCAAGTTCCGCGATCATGCTCAAGAAGTTGCTATGAACAGTATTAACGAGGGTGTTGCGCCGAGTGAATTAAGAAATAAGCTAACAATTTCTTACCTACGAGAGATTGTCGAGGGTTCTGCAGTGGGGTTGGAAGGAGCCAACGAGCTTGGAGAGATTGCTGATCTCTTAAATGCTCAGGGCTATCATTCCGATCGAATTGTCGTCGACCCCTCGGTCGTGCGCGGCCTTGGCTATTACACCGGCCCGGTCTTCGAGGCCGAACTGACGTTCGAGATCAAAGACGAGAAGGGCCGCGCGCGCAACTTCGGCTCGGTCGCGGGCGGCGGGCGCTATGACGATCTGGTGAAGCGTTTCACCGGGCAGGAGGTGCCAGCAACCGGCGTCTCCATCGGTGTCGACCGTCTTCTCGCCGCGCTGGCCGCCAAAGGGCGGCTTGAGGCCGAAGCGACAGGCCCCGTCGTCGTCACCGTGATGGACCGCGACCGCATGGCTGATTATCAGGCCATGGTGGCCGAGCTGCGGCAGGCGGGCATCCGGGCGGAGGTCTACCTCGGCAATCCTAAGAACTTCGGCAACCAGATGAAATACGCCGACAAGCGGCAAAGCCCGGTTGTGGTCATCGAAGGCGGTGACGAGAAAGACCGCGGCGTGGTGCAGATCAAGGACATGGTGCTGGGCGCGCAACTGGCGCAAGAGGCGAGCCATGATGAGTGGAAAGAGCGCCCCAACCAATATGAAGTGCCCCGCGCTGATCTGATCAAAGCAGTCCGCGATATTCTGGATCGGACAAGCTGATGCCCACACGTTCCGAAACACTGGCGCGCGCGGCCTCCCTGCGCGCGATCTTCGAGGGGCAGGGCGCCGTTCTGGTCGAACCGCCGATCTTGCAACCGGCCGACACGCTGCTGGACCTCTATGGCGAGGATATCCGCGCCCGGGCCTATGTCACCTCGGACGCGCTGCGCGGGGAGCAGATGCTGCGCCCCGATTTCACCGTGCCCGTGGTGCAGATGCATATGGCCCATGGGGCCGAGCCCGCGCGCTATACCTATTCAGGCGAGGTTTTCCGCCGTCAGGAGCACGACCCGAACCGCGCCAACGAATACATTCAGGTCGGTTTTGAGGTCTTCGACCGCGCCGATCCGGCGGCGGCGGATGCCGAGGTTTTCGCCCTGATTGCCGAGGCGATGCAGGGGCTGCCGGTGCGCCCGGTGACCGGCGACATCGGCGTGTTGATGGCGGCGGTGCAGGGCTTGGGCACATCGCCTGCGCGCAAACAGGCGTTGATGCGGCACATCTGGCGCCCCCGCCGCTTTCGCGCGCTGCTCGACCGCTATGCTGGGCGCAGCCCGGTGCCTGCCGGGCGCAAGGCGCTGCTGGCCGAGGCCGAGGTGACATGCGACGCGCCGATGGTGGGGCTGCGCTCACGGGCCGAGATCGAAGCCCGCGTCGCGGCCCTGCGCGAGGATGCGCAGACGCCGCCGATCTCCGCGCAGCAGGTCGACCTTTTCGAGGCGCTGTTGGAGGTCAAGGAAACCCTGCCGAACGCGCTGAGCCGCCTGCGCGATCTGGCCGTGGACATGCCCGCCATCGGCGATGCTGTGGCCCGTGTCGCGGCCCGCGCCGATGCGATGCGCGCCCGCGGGATCGACACCGACGCGCTGCTCTTTGAGGCCAGCCATGGCCGGTCATCGATGGAATATTACGACGGTTTCGTCTTTGCTTTCCGCGCGGCCTCACGGCCCGATTTGCCCAGCATCGCCACCGGCGGGCGCTATGACGCGCTGACCCGGCGACTGGGGCAGGGCGATGAAATCCCGGCGGTGGGCGGTGTGATGCGCCCCGGCCTGATGCTGGAACTGGAGGCCGGGCAATGACGCTAAAACTGGGTGTGCCGTCCAAGGGGCGGCTGATGGAGAAGACCTTTGAATGGTTCGGCGCGCGTGGCGTCAGCCTGCAACGCACCGGGTCCGACCGCGAATATGCGGGCAAGGTCGAGGGGATCGAGGATGTCTCGCTCGTGCTGCTTTCGGCGGGTGAAATCCCGCGCGAACTCTCGGCAGGGCGGATCCATTTGGGCGTCACCGGCACCGATCTGGTGCAGGAAAAACTGGCGCTTTGGGATCAACTGGTCGAGCCGCTGGAGGAATTGAACTTTGGCCATGCCGACCTGATCATCGCGGTGCCGCAGGCTTGGGTCGATGTCGATACGCTGGATGATCTCGACGCCGCCGCCGCCGCCTTCCGCGCCGAACATGGCTTCCGCCTGCGCATCGCCACCAAGTATCACCGGCTGGTGCGGGAGTTCCTGCGCACCCACGGCGTGGCCGATTACGCGCTGGTCGACAGCCAAGGCGCGACCGAGGGCACGGTGCTGAACGAGACCGCCGAGGCCATCGCCGATATCACTTCCAGCGGCGAGACCCTGCGCGCCAATCACCTTAAGATCCTCAGCGACGGTTTGATCCTGCAATCGCAAGCAACGCTCTGGCGGTCGCGCATGGCGCCCCTAGAGGATCACAGCCGCAAAGCGCTGAAAACCCTGATCGCACAGCTGACCTGACGTAGCGTCACAGCCCCGGGTTTTTCCCTTCCCTTCCATGGCATTGCACCTTCCGAGCCGCTCCGGCGCGGGGGCGCTTTGCCGCGCGTCTTATCGAAAGACTTGCGAGATGCCGCGCTTCGGATAGGGTGAAAGGGTCAACAGGCCGATACCACAAGCACCGCCAAAAGGGGCAGGGGTCGGGACATAGGGAGGATCCGTCGATGATCGGATGTCACGCGCCCCTTGCGGGGGGCCGCAGCCGTCGCCGCATGGGAGTGGGCGATTGCTGAGGGTTGAGGATTTGCATCTGTCCTTTGGCGGCATCAAGGCGCTGCAGGGGGTGAATTTCGAAGCCAGGGCCGGAGAGATCACCGGGGTGATCGGCCCCAACGGCGCGGGCAAAACCTCACTTTTCAATGCGATTTCAGGGTTTTACAGGCCCGACCGGGGCAGCGTTTCCTTTGATGGTCAGAACATCACGTCGCTCAGCCCCGACAAGCGCGCGGGCCTTGGCCTCGCGCGGACTTTTCAGAACATCGCGCTGTTTCGCGGCATGACAGTGCTCGACAATATCAAACTCGGCGGGCACACGCGGCTTAAAACCAGTGTCTGGCAGGCGCTGCGCTATTTCGGCGCGGCGCAGAAGGCCGAGCTGGAGCTGCGCCGTGAGATTGAGGAACAGGTGATCGATTTTCTCGAGATCGACCACATCCGCAAATATCCGATCACCATGCTGCCCTACGGTCTGCAAAAGCGGGTCGAACTGGGCCGCGCATTGGCGATGCGCCCGCGCGTGCTGCTGTTGGACGAGCCGGTGGCGGGCATGAACCGCGAGGAGACCGCCGACATGGCGCGCTTCATCCTCGACGTGCAGGAGCAATTCGGCACCACGATCCTGCTGGTGGAACACGACATGCATATGGTGATGGACATCTGTAGCCGCATCGTCGTGCTGAACTTCGGCCAGCAGATCGCGAGCGGCACGCCTGAGGAGGTCTCCAACAACCCGGCGGTGATCGAAGCCTATCTGGGAGCCGCGGCATGACGATTTCTTTGAAAGAAATCGGCCCGGAATTTTTGAAAAATTCCGAGGGTAAGGAAAGGGAGGCGCTTTGATGGGGCAGTTCGTGCAATTCGCGATCAACGGGCTGATGGCCGGGGCGATCTACGCGCTGATCGCCGTGGGAATCGTGAGCGTCTATAAGGCCACCAAGGTGGTGAATTTCGCCCATGGCTACCTGATCATGTTCGGGGCCTATTTCTATTTCACCTTCGCCGTGATCGTTCCCGCGCAGCCTTGGGCGCCCGGCTGGCTGGCCTCGTGGCAGCCCGGCTGGATGGTCGAGATGCGGGGCGATTTGCCGATGTTTTCGCCCGTGGCGGCGGTGCTTGACTGGGTCGCGAACCTGCCGCGCATCCTCTTGGGGCTGGCGGGCGCGCTGGTCTGCAACGCGATCCTCGGCCGGGTGATCGAGCGGGTGCTGATGCGCCCGCTGATGGGGCAGTCGATCTTTGCCATGATCATGGTGACGGTGGGTCTAATCTCGATCCTGTCGGGCGCGGCGCAGTTGATCTGGACGGCGGATGCCGCAAGCGTGCCCTATATCGCGCCTAACATGCCGATCCGGTTCGAACTGTTCGGCACGATGATCTTCCTCTTCGGCACCGATCTGGTGAACATGGCCGTGGCGCTGCTGCTGTTTGGTGGCATCGTCGCCTTCGTGAAGTTCACCAAGGGCGGCATCGCCATCCGCGCCACGGCCGAAGACCAGTCCACCGCCTATTCCATGGGCATCTCGGTCCCCAAGGTCTTCTCCCGCGCCTGGGTGCTGGCCAGCACCACCGGGGCCATCGCGGGCGCGATCCTCGCCACGCGAAACGGCATTTCGCCGAGCCTCGGGCTCTTTGGCTTCTCGGTGCTGGCGATCGTGCTGATGGGCGGGCTGGATAGCTACGTGGGCGTGCTGATCGCGGCGATGGTCGTCGGCGTGCTGGAGGCGATGACCCAGTGGCAGATGGGCGGCGGCTGGGCCGAGATCGTGCCCTACGTCACCGTGCTGGTGGTGCTGATCTGGCGGCCCCACGGCCTGATGGGGCAAAAGGAGGTTGAGCGGATATGATCAACGCCAACCTGAAGTCCAGCTATGCCGCCGACGAGCGGGTGCTGAACAACCGCTACAAACAGGCTTTCGTCTATGGGTCGATCCTCGCGCTCGTGCTTTTCACCCTGTTCGGCAACGACTACCTCATCCTGATCGCGAGCCAGATGGGCATCCTGCTGATCGCCGTGGTGGGGATCAACATCCTCACGGGCTATACCGGTCTGGTGTCGCTGGGCCACGGCGCCTTCGTTGCCATCGGCGCCTATGCAGTGACGATCTTCGGCAATCTCGGGGCGGGGGTGATCCCGGCGGGGCTGATGCCCTTCGTCTCGGTGCCCTTGGCGGTGGCGCTGGCGGCGGCGGTGGGCGTGCTCGTGGGCCTACCGAGCCTGCGGGTGAAGGGGCTCTACCTCGCCGTGGCGACGCTGGCGGCGAATTTCATCGTGATCTTCCTGATCGAGGAGGAGATCTTCGCGCCCTGGACCGGCGGCATGGTGGGGCTCAACACCAATGTGCCGAACCTGCTGGGCTGGGAGCTGGATACCAAGCGCGAGATGTTCGGGCTGATCGCCTTCGTCGGCCTTGTCTCGCTGCTGGCGGCGCAGAACCTCATCCGCACCCGCGTCGGCCGCGCCTTCATCGCGATCCGCGACCGGGACTATTCCGCCGAGATCCTCGGCATCTCGCTTCTGCGCTACAAGCTGATGAGCTTTGCCCTTTCGGCGGCCTACTGCGGCCTTGCCGGGGCGCTCTTCGCCTATTTCTACGCCCGTATCCTGCCCGAGCAGTTCGAACTGGCGCTCTCGCTCAACCTCGTGGCGGCGCTGATCATCGGGGGCATGGGGCGCACGATGGGGCCGGTCTTCGGTGTCATCATCGTCGTTATGGTGCCTGAGGTGATCAAGGTGCTCTTTGGCGCGCTTGCCGGGGACAGCGCCGCGGCGGGGCAGCTGCGCGCGCCCCTTCAGCAGATCGCCTTCGGCGTCCTGCTGGTGTTGTTTCTGCTCAAGGAGCCCTTGGGCATCAACCAGATCGTCGACCGTATCCTGCGCGCCGCAAACCGTTGGCCGTTTGCGCGCGGGTAACCCCAAGAAGGCCACATCAGGGAGAAGACAAATGACCATGAACCGCCGATCCTTCCTCGCCACCACGGCCGCCGCGACTGCTGCCATGGGGACGCCGATGATCCTGCGCGCCCAGCCCAAGGAATATGTGCTCGGCGCCTCGCTGCCGCTCACCGGGCCCTTCGCCACGGCGGGGCAGTTGGTCGCGCCTGCCTTCGCCATGGCCGCGAAACTGTTCAACGACGAGGGCGGCGTGGCCGGTGTGCCCATTCGCTTCGTCACCGAGGATTCCGGCTATGTGCCGCAGAACGCGCTGAACAACTACCAGCGCGCGCTGGCCTCGGAGGGCAAGAACATGATCGGCTATTTCGCCGACAGCACCGGGGCGATGAAGCTGATCGCGCCTGAGCTCAAGGGCGAGAATGCGCGGATCATGGGGTCGACCTCTTTTGCCTCGGAACTGGCCGACCCGGCGACCCACCCCTACCAATATCTCTCGGGGCCAACCTATCAGAGCCAGTTCGATATCCTGCTGCAGAACATCAAGAACGAGGGCGGGCAGAAGGTAGCCTTCATCTTCTCCAGCACCGAGTTCGGGCGCGATCCGATCGAGCATGGCCGCAAGACCGCCGAGGAGCTTGGCCTCGAGGTCGTGCTCGAGGAAAGCACCAAGGCCGAGGGCGCCGACATTCCCACCCATGTCACCAAGCTGGCGCAATCCGGCGCGGATCACTGCATCCTGCAGGGCTATGTCACCGGCGTCTGGCCGCAGCTCATCGGCGGCGCGCGGCAATTTGGCCTGCCGGTCAAGTTCAAGGGCACCTTCTGGGGCATGGAAAAACTGATCGCCGACCGGATCACCGCCGAGGCCGGGCCCTTCCTTGCGGGCTACGAAGGCGTCATGCCCTACCGCTATTTCTACGACCGCGAAGACGCGCCGCGCTACCAGCAGTATGCCGAACTCAGCAAGCAGATGTTCGCGGGCACGCCGCTGGAGAACTACATGTCGACATGGGCGATCCAGACCATGTGCGGGCTTGAGATCGCCATGAAGGCCTTCCGCGACACCGCCGAGGCCGGGCTGGAACTGACCCCCGACAACATCGCCGAGAAGCTTTCGGGCATCTCAAACTGGGATTCGGGAGGCTTCTTCGGCGGGCCCGTGAGCATGGAGAACAACGCCATCGGGACCGGCCGCGTCTATGGCTACAACCCCGAGGACGGGCTGTTCACGCCGAAATCGGACTGGTTCACCGTCTGATTGCAACAGGTTCGGGGGCTTCGCCCCCGGACCACTGATGAATTTCCGGCCAAAAAGAGAGAGGGCCCCGCGTGCTGACCATCGAGAACATCGAAGTGACCTATCACCACACGGTGCAGGCGCTGCGCGGGCTGTCGCTCGAGGTGCCGGACGGCAAGATCGTCACGCTGCTGGGCACCAACGGCGCGGGCAAGACCACGACGTTGAAGGCCGCGAGCAACCTGCTGGCACTGGAAAACGGCGAAGTCGGCGAGGGGCGCATCTCCTTCAAGGGCCAGTCGATCATGACGATCCAGCCCGACCGGTTGGTGCAGCAAGGGCTGTTCCACGTGCGCGAGGGGCGGCGGATTTTCAGCGAGATGACGGTAGAGGACAATCTGATCGCCGCCTCCTATGCGCTGGACCGGCGGCAGGCCAAGCCGGACTACGACAAGGTCTATGCCTTCTTCCCGCGGCTGAAGGAGCGGCGGCGCCAGATCGCCGGGTATCTCTCGGGCGGGGAGCAGCAGATGCTGGCCTTTGGCCGTGCCATGATCGCGCGGCCCGAGCTCATTCTGATGGACGAGCCGTCACTGGGGTTGGCGCCCAAGGTGGTGGCAGAGATTTTCGACACGATCAAGCGTCTGAACCAAGAGGACGGCACGGCGATCCTGTTGGTCGAGCAGAACGCGGGCGTGGCCTTTTCCGTCGCCGACTACGGCTACATCATGGAAAGCGGCCAGATCGTCATGGAAGGCGATGTCGAGAAGCTGCGCGGCGACAAGGACATCCAGTCTTTTTACCTCGGCATGGGCGAGGAGGGCGGCGCGCGGCAGTCTTTCCGCGATGTGAAACACTACAAACGCCGAAAACGCTGGCTCAGCTAAGGAGGCCACCATGGCATTTGATGAGTTCAAAGGCGATTTCGCGCCGCTGGTGCGCATGGTGCACAGCCATGCAGACAACCGCCCCATGGGCGTGGCGATGCGGCAAAAGGAATTTGGCATTTGGAATGAGATCACTTGGGCAGGCTTGCAAGAGATCATGCAGGCGACCGCCGCAGGGTTGGTCGATCTGGGTCTCAGTCCCGGCGGCCATGTCGGCATCCTAAGCGAGAACCGCAGCGAGTGGGTGCAGGCGCAGTTTGGCATCAACGCGGCGGCGGGGGTTGTGGTGGGCATGTATCCCACCAGCCCGGCGGCAGAACTGGAGCATCTGATCAACGCCTCGGACAGCACGGTGCTGTTCATTGAGGATCAGGAGCAGCTCGACAAGATCAAGGAGTTGGGCGACCGGGTGCCGCAGCTGCGCCAGTTGGTGATCTTCAACCCCAAGGGCACGCGGGGCGAGGATTTGCTGGGACTAATCAGCTTCGACGAACTGCTCGACCGGGGCCGGGCGCGGCTGGCCGATCTTGCTGATGATCTGCGGGCGCGGCAGGCGGGGATCGAGCCTGATGACACGGCGATGATGGTCTTTACATCGGGCTCTACCGGCCTGCCCAAGGCGGCGGAGATTTCCTATGGCAATATCCACGCGGGCGTGGGCGTGGCGCGGGATGTCTTTGGCGACTACCCGCCCGGGACGGATGTGCTGAGCTACCTGCCTCTGTGCCACATCGCGGAACAGGCGGTGACGGTGATCAACGGGCTGGCGCAGCAGTTTGTGATGAACTTCGGCGAGAGCCTTCGGACCATCACGCTCGACCTGCGGGAGGTTGCACCGCAGGTCTTCTTCGGCGTGCCGCGGATCTGGGAGAAGATGCAGGCGGGCGTGCTGGTGCAGGCGCAGACCGCCGGGCGCATCAAGGGGCCGATGACGCTGATGGCGCTGAAGGGCGCGCAGCGGCGCGGCATGATCCGACGCGACAAATGGAGCGCCGGGGACCGGTTAGCCCATGCCTTTTGGGACGCGCTGATCTACCGTCATATCCGCAGCTATCTCGGCCTTGGGCGGACGACCTTTGCGATCTCAGCCGCCGCGCCGATCAGCGCCGAGCTTCTGGGCTTCATGCGCGGCATCGGGGTCAATATCCGCGAGGCATGGGGCATGTCCGAGACCTCGGGCGTGGGCACGATCCAGCGCTCATGGGGCCAATGCGACGGGCGCATCGGCTTTCCGGTCAGCGGGGTGCGCACCCGGATCGCCGAGGATGGCGAGGTGCTGTTCTCGGGCGGGACCATCTTCAAGGGCTATTACAAGAACCCCAAGGCCACCGCCGAGACGCTCCGCGACGGCTGGCTGCACACCGGCGATGTGGGCCGCGAGGAGGCCGACGGTTCGATCACGCTGATCGACCGCAAGAAGGACATCATGATCAACGCGGCGGGCAAGAACCTCGCGCCCGCGCATATCGAGAATGTCATCAAGGCCAGCCCCTTCATCAAGGAGGTCGTCGCCGTGGCCGACAAGCGGCCCTATGTGACAGCACTGGTGCAGATCGACATGGATACGGTCCGGCTCTGGGCCGAGGGGCAGGGGATCGCCTATACCACTTTCCGCTCGCTGGCCGAGCACCCCAAGGTGCAGGAATTGATCGACGCGGAGGTGGCCAAGCAAAACCGCGATTTGGCGCGGGTCGAGCAGGTCAAGAAGGTCTGGCTGATGCGCAAGGAGCTTGACCACGACGACGGCGAGGTGACCGCGACGATGAAGGTGCGCCGGGCCAAGGTCTACGAACTCTATGGGGATCAGATCGAGGCGCTCTACGCCGACTGAAGCTCAGAGCACGCCGATCTCGGCCAGGGCGCGGTTCAATTCCACGGGCAGTTCCGCCTCGGCCTCGCGGCCCTCGGGCAGGTCGGGCGGGGCGTCCTCGGGCTTGAGGTAACGCCAGCCCTGAAAGGCCCGGCGTAGGCTGTTCTGGGTGCGGATGATCTCGGGGTCGAGCACGATGGCGCAGCGGCGGATGCCGTCGGCGCGGGTGACCTCCTCCAGCCGGACGATGCGCTGGCGGGCCTGAATTACGCCCTTGATGACCCAATAGATCGAGCCGCCGTTGAGAATCTCGGCCTCGCGCTTGGGCCACATGCGGGTCACATGGCGCGGCAAGCCGTCATGCGTGCGCACGTCCTTGCGCGCCTGCCATTTGGCGAGGCTTTCGACGCCTTCGGTGCCGACCGAAAGCTTTATCAGGTTCATTTTACCGGTCACATCGCCCCCCAGCGATTCCTTTGGTCCACGCCATATAAGGTAGTTGGATTTCAATCACATGCAAATTCTTGTATGATGGAGCGTAATTTTCCGGTTTTCTCTCAGGCAGAGCCTAGCTAATAAGAGCCCCTGCCACTGACCTCAGGAGTTACCCCATGTCCCGCTTTACCGCCCCGATCGCCGAACAAATCTGGGATATGAAATACCGTTTTAAAGGGGCCGATGGCACCCCGAAGGACGTCACGGTCGAGGACACATGGCGCCGCATCGCCCGCGACCTCGCGCAGGTCGAATCGAAGGCGGACGTCTGGGAAGACAAGTTTTTCAACGCGCTGGAGGATTTCAAATACCTCCCCGCGGGCCGCATCACCGCAGGCGCCGGCACTGCGCGCCGCGTGACCCTGTTCAACTGCTTCGTCATGGGCACCGTGCCCGACAGCATGTCCGGCATCTTCGACATGTTGAAGGAGGCCGCCCTGACCATGCAGCAGGGCGGGGGAATCGGCTATGACTTCTCCACCATCCGCCCGCGCGGCGCGGATGTGCTGGGTGTGTCGGCGGATGCTTCTGGCCCGTTGTCGTTTATGGATGTCTGGGACGCCATGTGCCGCACCATCATGTCCGCAGGCAGCCGCCGCGGTGCGATGATGGCGACCATGCGTTGCGATCACCCGGATGTGGAGGATTTCATCGCCGCCAAGTCCGATCCCGCCCGTCTGCGCATGTTCAACATGTCCGTGCTGGTCACCGACCCCTTCATGGAGGCCGTGAAGGCCGACGGCTCGTGGGACCTCGTCTTTGGCGACAAGGTCTACAAAACCGTGCAGGCGCGTGACCTGTGGAACAAGATCATGCAGGCGACCTATGATTACGCCGAGCCGGGCGTGATCTTCATCGACCGCATCAACGCCGCGAACAACCTGAACTATTGCGAGACCATCGCCGCCACCAACCCCTGTGGCGAGCAGCCCCTGCCGCCCTATGGCGCCTGCCTTCTGGGCTCGATCAACCTTGCCCGTCTGGTCGCACAGCCTTTCGAGGACGACGCCCATCTCGACCAAGACGCGATGAGCGAGTTGGTCGCCACCGCCGTTCGCATGATGGACAATGTGGTCGACGTGTCGAACTTCCCACTGCCCGAACAGGCTGCTGAGGCGCAGAACAAGCGCCGCATCGGTCTGGGCGTCACCGGCCTTGCCGATGCGCTGTTGATGGTCGGCCTGCGCTACGGCTCTGACGAGGCGGCGGCCCAGACCGAGGCATGGCTCAAAGCCATCGCCCGCGCCTCCTATCTGGCAAGCGTGGAACTGGCGAAAGAGAAGGGGGCCTTCCCGCTGTTCGATGCTGAGAAATTCCTCGCCTCCGGCACCATGCAGCAGATGGACGATGACGTGCGCGAAGCGATCCGCGAACATGGTATCCGCAACGCGCTTTTGACCTCCATCGCGCCCACCGGCACGATCAGCCTCTACGCGGGCAACGTGTCCTCGGGGATTGAGCCGGTCTTTGCCTATGCCTACACCCGCAAGGTGCTGCAAAAAGACGGCAGCCGGACCGAGGAAGAGGTCGTCGACTACGCCGTGCAGATGTGGCGCGAGCTGAAGGGCGATGCACCGCTGCCCGACTATTTTGTCAACGCCCAGACCCTGCCGCCCGCCGATCACGTCAAGATGCAGGCCGCGGCGCAGAAATGGATCGACAGTTCGATCTCCAAGACCATCAACTGCCCCGAGGACATCTCTTTTGATGCCTTCAAGGACGTCTACATGCAGGCGTGGGACACGGGCTGCAAAGGCTGCACCACCTATCGCCCCAACGATGTGACCGGTTCGGTTCTGAGCGTCTCTTCCGAGAAGAGCGACAAGGCCCCCGCCGACAGCCCCGATCAGGTCAGCGAAGGCGGCGAGATCGTCTATATGTCCGACCCGCTGGACCGCCCCGCCGAGTTGGAGGGCAACACCTACAAGGTCAAATGGCCCGATAGCGAGCACGCGCTCTACATCACCATCAACGACATCGTGCTGAACGGCCACCGCCGTCCCTTCGAGGTCTTCATCAACTCCAAGAACATGGAGCATTTCGCCTGGACCGTGGCGCTGACCCGCATGGTCTCGGCCGTGTTCCGCCGTGGCGGAGATGTCTCCTTCGTGGTGGAAGAGCTGAAAGCCGTCTTCGACCCGCGCGGCGGGGCTTGGATGCAGGGCAAATACATCCCTTCGATCCTCGCGGCCATCGGCGGCGTGATCGAGCGCCACATGATCGCCACCGGCTTCATCGCGGGAGAGGGCATGGGGCTGAAGACCGACCCGCAGGCGAAGGTCGTGGGCCTCGACGCCCCGCGCGGCAAGTCCTGCCCGTCTTGCGGTCAGTTCGACATGCGGATGGTCGAGGGCTGCATGACCTGCGGGAGCTGCGGGCATAGTAAGTGTGGGTGATATAATGCGCCTTATGAAGCACTTGTTGTGAAAGTTAACAACAGTTTGCGATTCGACCAGTTTACATTGCAACTGGGACCACAATGCACCCGCCGCCGTCTCTTGAGTGCGTCGGCGGGTGCATTCCTCGCTAAGACGTTCAGTCGAACGTGAAGGGAGAAGTCAGAGCTCCGCCGATCGGAGCTCGACTTCGATCCTGCACCGAGCAGCAGAAACGTAAATGCTGGCAGCGGATTGCGATTCGACCGGTTGCGCCTGTCGCTTTGGGCCGCGATCATCGTGCGGTCGTGTTGTTGGCGCGACCACACACCTTGCTAAGCTAATATTTACCTTTGGTGGCAAACCGCTCAATGAAGCGGATAGCCCCGCTACGCTATGCCATCCTGTCTGCTCCGCCCTGAGACGAGATCAATCGATCCAGCCCACTGAAATGGACTCAGTTCAGGATCGCGGCATGGCGCTGAAGACCAATATCGTTCGTAAGCGGTGGCCCGGGGGCACGTTGTAGGGTGTGATCTTCGCTGCGAGAACGAACGCATCTTATGACGGGGAGTGCGTTTCGCAATGTGCGCTACAAATTCGTTTCTCAGATCGCTTGGCGTTGAGATTTATGCGTCCGGCCACCGCCGTTGGTCGGATAATGCAAAGGCACAGGTGGTGGCGGACACGCTTGAGGTCGGTGCAACGGTGAACGCTGTCGCTGAGCGATATGGCATCCTTCCGAACCAGCTATCGGCGTGGCGTCGACTGGCCAAGGAAGGAAAGCTGTTGCTACCGGCGCCGGAGGCCGCTGAGCCGCTCTTCGCTCCACTGGTGGTTTCTGCTGGGCCGGAAGAGCCCACAGAAGCTCTGACTGTTCCGAATGAGGCGATCAGATTGATCTTTGGAGAGATCGCCATCGAGTTGCCGCTGCAGACATCTGCCTCTCGGATTGCAGAGATCGCCCACGCGCTTGATGCTTCTTCATGCTGATGCCATCGCAAGGTGTTCGGATATTGGTTGCGACGCGGCCGGTGGACTTCCGTAAAGGACACGATGGATTGGCTTCGATGGTGCAGTCGGCATTGGCCCAAGACCCCTTTACCGGAACAGTCTTTGTATTCCGCGCCAAACGGGCCGACAGGATGAAGATTTTGTTCTGGGACGGCAGCGGGCTCGTGATGACCTACAAGCGACTTGAGGAGAACAGCTTCATTTGGCCCGCCATTCGAGATGGCGTGATCACCTTGAACCGCCCCCAATTCGAGGCGCTTTTTGCAGGGCTGGACTGGCGCCGAGTGCGCTCTTTAGAACCCCGCAGACCGGCTGCGGCAGAGTGACTCGGAGGCGCAAAAGGCCTGCCCATTTGGGCGTAAATCAAGCTATACTCCGGGCATGTCCGACCTGCCGCCCATCGATATATCTGCCATCCCCGAGAGCCAGCGTGAAGCTGTCTTAGCGGTGCTGCGCGAGAACAAATCGTTGAAGCAAGAGACGACCGGGCTGCAAACCAAAACATCTGAGCTGGAAGTTTTGGTTAAGCGTCTGGAACACCTCATTGCCGAGCTCAAGAACGCCACACATGGCAAGCGCTCGGAGAAGTTAAGCGAGGATGAGCGGCAGTTGGCTTTTGAAGACCTTGAGGTGGCCGTCGCTGAAGTTGAGACTCAGCAAGCTGAGCAGACCTCCTCAGAGGCACGGCCTCGCAAAGCGGCCCGGCGCAACCGTGGCAATCTTCCTGCAGACCTTCCACGGGTTGAGCGGGTGGTCGAGCCTCAGAGTTTGAGCTGTCCCTGCGGATGTGGCGAGATGCACTGTATTGGCGAAGACCGCACCGAGCGACTGGATATCATTCCAGCGCAGCTGCGTGTCATCGTCACCGTTCGCCCCAAATATGCTTGCCGCTCCTGCGCTGAAGGTATCACGCAGGCCCCGGCGCCTGCGCATTTAATCGAAGGCGGGTTGCCGACTGAGGGCGCCATTGCACATGTGCTTGTCAGCAAATTCTCAGACCACCTGCCGTTGTATCGCCAAAGCCAAATCCTTGCTCGCTCCGCCATCGACATCCACCGCAGCACTTTGGCCGATTGGGTTGGCACAGCGGCTTTCCATCTGAGCCCTGTCGTGGACCGCTTGGCTGAGCATCTAAAGAAGTCCGGTAAGCTGTTCATGGATGAGACAACCGCCCCCGTTCTGGACCCGGGTCGAGGCCGCACGAAGACAGGATACCTTTGGGCACTGGCGCGCGATGATCGAGGATGGGGTGGAGATGATTCGCCAGGCGTTGTCTTCACCTATGCCCCGGGTCGTGCAGGGCAGAATGCAGAGCAGATATTGCGGGGCTTTGACGGCACTCTGCAACTAGACGGATATGCTGGTTACAACCGACTGACGCGCTCGTCGCGGAAAGGCGGCGCGCCGATCACCGCCGCGTATTGTTGGGCACACGCGCGGCGCAAGTTGAAAGAGGTCTTTGATCGAGACGGCTCAGAGATCGCCGCAGAAGGGCTGCGTCGGATCGCAGAGTTCTACCGCATTGAAAGCGAGATCCGTGGGATGGGTCCGGGTCAGCGCCTCTCGGCACGTCAGACCTGCACGGCACCATTGATGGCAGAGTTCGGCGAGTGGCTTCAGAGCCAACGGCGCCGGATCTCCTCGAAGTCCCGTCTCGGCGAGAAGTTGACCTATATCCATCGGCAGTGGAGCGGGCTGCAGACCTTCCTGCACGACGGCCGGGTCGAGATCGACTCCAATGCAGTCGAGAACCTGATCCGAACAATTGCATTGACGCGAAAGAACGCGCTTTTTGGCGGTCACGACGAAGGTGGCCACGCCTGGGGCCGCATCGCATCTCTCATAGCGACTGCGAAGGTCAATGATGTCGAACCGTTCGCATATCTCAAAGCGACGCTTGAAGCGATTGCAGCAGGCCATCCGGCCAATCGCATCGACGACCTACTTCCGTGGAATTTCCAGCCGTCAAGCTAATACCAAGTGCTGGGCAGGCACCGCTTACAACGAAAACGCTCACTACGCATTTGGAAAATTCGATCGTGTAACTGTCGAAGGCGTCAGTTACCGGCTTCATCGAGAAACGGAAGTCGGCTTTGTGTTTGTCCGCGATGACGAATCCCAACTTGCGCAGCAATTCACGCATGAGGACATGCAGCGGCTCGGAAATGCACATGCCATCCGCGTAGAGCGTGGGTATTTCGACCCGCACTTTGCGGCAAAGCGTCAACTGAAAATGACCGTCGCAGATGGTTGCCTCGTTGGTAGCGGCAAAACGCGGAAGTCTAAACGGGAGGCGTATACTGAGGCTCTCTTGGGATTGCACAGGGAGGGCTTGCTGAAAAGAAACGATTTGTCTCTGAAAGCTAGTGAGCCATTTCTGGTGGCACGGGCAATTCAGCTCGCGGATAATCTTAACCCCTCGGGGAAGGCCAAGCTGCCTAAATCCGAGGATTTCAGCATTCCTCCATCGCCGCGAACATTGCGTCGTTGGTTGAGTGCGATGGAAGAATTTGGCCGGGGCGGTCTCGTTGATCGGATCGACAATCGCGGCAACCGGTCGCACCGGATGGGGCCGGAGGCCATCGGGCTGATGATGAAAGAGGTACGCAAGTATCTCTCTCCTGAAAAGCCGTCGATCAAGCATATTCATGAGGAGGTCCAGCTCAGCTTCCGTGATCGCAACGAGGAACGCCTGGCAAACGGGCAATCACCGCTTACCATTCCGAGCCGTGAAACCGTGCGCCGCGCCATCTGGGCGCTCGATCCCTACCAAGTTGAATTGGCTCGCAACGGGGAAGCCGCTGCGCGCAAAAAGTTTCGGCCGGTTGTAAATGGTATTTCTGTGACACGGCCTTTGGAGCGCGTGGAGATCGACGAATGGACCGTCGATGTTATGACGTTTTTGACGAGCAGCGGAATGTACGCCCTCATGGAGGACGACGAAAAGCGTTCACTGGGTCTCTACGTTGAAGGAGATGTTGATGACAACGGGAAGAAGCGCAAAAAGACAGCACGCTGGACACTGACGGCGGCTATCTGCTGCGCAACGCGGTGCATTGTCGGCATGGTGCTGAGCCGCAACCCCGGGGAGGAAGCTGCGGTACAACTCCTGCAGATGATCACAACCAACAAAGGTACGTGGACGGACGCGGTAGGCGGCATGACGCCATGGGACATGCATGGCACGCCGGAATTGATCGTCTTCGACGGAGGAGCCGCCTTTAAATCACAACGTTTTCGGATGGCTGCCAGCGATCTTGGGGTCATGTGGGAAATGGCTATGAACGGTGTGCCAGAAAACCGCGGCACCATTGAACGGGCGTTTGGGACCTTCGCGAGCGATTTCGCGCCACGACTGACCGGCCACACTTTTGGTAGCATCTTGGAGAAAGGTGATGCCGATCCGGAGAAGCGGGCCGTCCTGACCTTGGATGACTTCACCTTCGCCCTGATCCGTTGGGTGGCGGACATCAACCACAATACGCCCCACGGTGGACTGAATGGCGAGACGCCTGTCAAGGCGTGGCGTCGCCTGAGCAAGGAATACGGCGTCCTGCCTCCCCCGGACATGGAGATTATGCGCCTGTATTTCGGGCAGCAGCGTCAGTATCGCCTCGACAAGTCTGGGATCACGATTCTCGGAGTGAGCTACCAGGCTGAACACCTGCAAACCTACATGCGTCGCAAGGATCCGCACATGGTTGATGTGCGGTGGCACCCGAAGGATCTGGGTGCGATCTCCGTCCGGTTGGGCAAGGAGTGGTTCGAAATTCCAGCCATTGACGCCTCGCTCAAGGGGGTTGCTGCTCAGACTGGGCTGACCGCCATCCGGCGCACACGGTCCGCCAACCCGACCTCGAACCGTTTGGACAACGTAGCAGTACGCGAAGCCATCAAGGCCATCAACGACCGCAATGAGCAGGCTTCAAGCCTAAATCTCGAAGACTGGTCCGAGGATCGCATGGATCGGGCCGAGCGGGATCTTTTGGCTGGGGTCGAATTCTTCGAGCGCAAAGCGCCATCGCAGCAAAAGGGTGAACTGGGTCATCACATTCCATCCACGGAAGAATTGACCGGTGTTCCCATGGATCACAACGCGCTGAAAAAGCCATCCGGCGGTGCGGCGGCGCTTACAGACCTGCCTGCAAAACCCACCAACATCACGATCGAGGAGGACTGATCACGAAAGATTTCGTCAACAAGGAAGCCGCCCTCGATGCGGTTCGCGAGCTGCACATCGGCCTCGATTGGGACGGGGAGGCCGCCATGGACACGCTCCACGGCTGGGGCGGAGACGACACCCTGCGCGGCTTCGACGATGATGACCTATTGGTCGGCCAGCAGGGGGATGACCATCTGCTGGGCAACCGGGGCGATGATCAGCTTTCCGGCAGAGAGGGGCAAGACCAGCTGAACGGCGGCATCGGGCACGATACGGTCGTCGGCGGGGCGGGGGCAGACACCGTCACGGGATGGACGGGCGACGACGTTTTCGGCTTTTCCGAGGGCGAGGTGGCCACGGGCGATGTCATCACCGACTTCACCCCCGGCGTCGACGTGATCCAGCTCTCGCTCTCCGGCATCAGGGGTCTCGATGATCTTGAGATCACGGCGCGAGAGGGCGGTGTTGCGGTCGGCCTTGGCGCGTATGGGGTGATCTTTTTGCAAGGCGACCTGACGGAAAGCGCGGTGGCTCAGGATCGGAACTTCGTATTCTAACCGGCCACGCGCAGCCCCCCATCAATAGGTCGCGGGCGGATCGCTGGCGGGGAAGGATTCGTCGACCGCCTCATCCACGATATTCCATTTGCGGGGCGGGTCGACCATCTCGCGCGGGCCCGCGACGCGGACGTGGTCTTGCGCCCGGTCATATGCCACCGCCCTTTGGGCGCGGGACTGGCGGTTCATCAGATAGGCGAGGCTCGCGGCACCGGCGCCGAAGATCAGCAATGCGCTCATTCGCATGGGATATACTCCTTCTCAAGGTTACCTGAAAAACCATGGGGCTGATGCTTGGTTCCTTGGCCCGCCTTTGATTGGCGGGGGCTTGCCACCGCTGGAAGGGGCGACGCGGAAAGGCGACCGGCCCCTGAGCGCAACACCCGTGATGCGCGAAATTTCTCTCATCCCGCTGCCGCGCTGAAACCAGACCGGCAAAGCGATCATTGCCCCTTTGTAACCCTAGTTTTTTGAACGCCCCGCCCGCGTGGGGCCACAACAGATAGGAATGCACCATGACAGATCAGAATTTTGATGCCCTCGACACCCCGCAAAGCCAGCCCGGGCGGGAGCATAAGATGGACCCCGCGCCCGATTACACCCCGCGCTACCCGGGTTCCGACCGGCTCAAGGATAAGGTGGCGCTGATCACCGGGGGCGACAGCGGGATCGGCCGCGCTACGGCGCTGCTCTATGCGCGTGAGGGGGCGGATGTCGCCATCGTCTACCGCAACGAAAGCCGCGACGCGGAAGAGACCAAGCGATTGGTCGAGGCCGAGGGCCGCCGGGCGTTGTTGCTGGAGGGCGATGTCGGTGAGAAAGCCTTTTGCAAAGATGCCGTAAGCCGCACGATGGAGAGCTTTGGCAAGATTGACATTCTCGTCAATGATGCGGGCGAACAGCACGCGCAGGAAAGCCTCGAAGACATCGAAGAAGCGCAGATCGAACGCACGTTCCGCACCAATATCATCGGCATGATCCTGATGACGCAGGCAACGCTGCCGCATCTGAAAAAGGGCGCGCGGATCATCTGTGTCACCTCGATCACCGCCTATAAGGGTCAGGACCTACTGCTTGACTATGCGTCGACCAAAGGGGCGATCCTGTCCTTCCTGCGGGCCATGGCGAGCAAGCTGGCGCCCAAGGGGATTTTGGTCAACGGTGTGGCCCCGGGGCCGATCTGGACGCCGCTGATCCCGGCCTCCTTCCCGGCAGATAAGGTTGAGGAATTTGGCGAGAACACCCCCCTTGGCCGCCCCGGTCAGCCGAATGAGGTGGCCCCGTCGCTGCTGTTCCTCGCCTGCGAGGACTCGTCTTATATGAGCGGGCAGGTGTTGCACCCGAACGGCGGCACGTTGGTTGGCGGATAAGCCAGATGCATGTTGCCCCGCGTGTGATGACGCGGGGCAATGTCGATGCGGAGGCGTGTCTGTAGGTCAGTTTTAAATCGGACGCGATCCGCCCCCGGTCACCCCATTGGACGCCGCCGGGCGCCGGACCGCAGTGGCAGAGTGCCGTCATCCGCCCCTTCAATCGTGACCGACTCCGCAATCTCAGTCCGTGGCATGATCGAGATGTCGTGAATGCGCCAATGCAGGTCGAGCAGTTCGGCCTCCGCCGCCTCGACCCTCTCGGGCGTGCCGCCGTTTTCATGCGCCACGACGTAGATTGTGCCGGTCAGAAAGCGCCCTTCTTCGCGCAGACGCAGGCGGCTTTCGCAGACCCATGGCAGCGCGTTGAAAGTATCTTGCACCTCTTCGATCAGCGGGTCGAACTCCTTATCTTCAATCGTGCGCGGCATCTCGTCGCTGAGGTCGCGGATGGCCGCGCCGGTGTGCTTGAAACCGTCGTGCAGCACGTCCAAGGCGATCACGATGGCCGCGACCGCATCGGCCCACCACCAGCCCATCCCGATCCCAAGGATGCCCACGATACCGGCAAGCCCTGTCATCCAATCCGCCTTGTTCATCATGGCATCGGCATAGAGCGTTTTGTCATGGAGCATCTTGGCGGGCTTCATTTTCAGGTGGCCGAAAATGACCGGCATCACGACGCTATAGGCCAGCGCCGCGATCATCACCCAGCCGAACCAAATGGTGGTGCCGAAAAGCTCGACACTGCCGATGGTGGGGTGCTCCTGCTTGAACAGTGCGATGGAAGAGTCGACGATAAGAAAAATCCCGACCCCGCCGAGCGACACGGCGCTGATCAGATAAGCGATTGATGTGACGCGGATATAGCCCAGTGGAAAACGGCGGTTGGGCTTCCATCCTTCGATCCACGAGCCAACCAGAAAGGCAATGGGCGGCACGAAGCTGAGCAGGTCTTCGATCCACGCGGTTTTCATCGCTTGGCTGCTGCCCACTGCAAAATAGATCGCCGCCACGATCGACCCCAAGACCGCGATCCAGATGACCTCAAGCCAGCGCGCGCGGTGCAGCGCTTTCTTCTGCGCCTGGGGCATGGTGCGGATGGAGCGGGTCATGGGGCAGATGCGCGTAAACGCGCCCCTATGGTTCCGGCCTCATCTCGAAGAAAGCCTTCGATCTCCATCAGCCAAGCGTTTTCGCCCTGCTGCACGGCAACGACATGCTGCGCCCGCTGTAGCGTGGTTTCGGTGGCGGTAAGGTCTTTCTCATCAAGTTGCCAATGGGGGACGGCGGCGAGGTTGAGACCTTCCGCCCATTGATCCACCGGAATGCCGCCTTCCTTTTCAACCAGCGCGGCAAGGGGCAGGTAGGGCGGTACGAAAACGCGTTGGCCTTCGATCTCATAGGGCAGGGCGTCTGGCCCCCGGCTGCCGATGACAAAGGACTCCTCGAAATAGGCGTAACTCGGCGCGGCACCTTTTACCGGGGTCACGTCTTTGCGGGTGAAACCCCCGATGGCGAGGTCGATGTCACCCTTCTCCAACCCCTCCAACGCTGCGAAAGCGCCGAGGTGTTTCCACTCGATGGCCACCCCCAAGGCGTCGGCGAAGGCGCGGGTCAGGTCGGCTTCGACCCCCTGCGGCGGCTGGCCGTCTGCCAGCACGACCCACGGCGGGTTTTCCGATACCGCCACGGTCATTTTCTGGTCGGAGAGAACGGTTTCGAGGGTGTCTTCCACATCCCGAGGGAACTGCAGGTCATCGCAAGCGGCGAGCAAGCTCAGGGCAGCGAGGGGGATTAAAATTCTCAAACCAATTGGATTGTCCACGCCTTTGGCACCATGTGGCGTAGTTTCGCGGGGCGTCATTACATTATTCCTTTGGGCCGGATCGCAGGGGACCAACGGGCGGTTTCCCGAAAGGTTCCTGTTACTGGCAGCGCGCCCCCCGTGCGCGATCGGTTGATTTCCGCCGGAGCCGCGCTTCGGAGCCACTTCTTCGGAACACCTGTCGCGATCCTCGCGTTCCAGTTGAAACACTCGGTCTGCCATATTCAGCAACAGGAGGTTTCTTGATGACATCTTATCCTTACGACCAACGTAGCGCCACTGAGAGCGCGCGGGACGCGCTGACAGAGCGGCAAAGCTCGCTGTTCTGGGGGCTTGGCGTCGGCGCGCTTGCCGGGGCCTCTGCCTATGCGCTCTACGCCGCGCGGCGGGATCGTGACGGGCTGAGCCATCGGCCCGCAGATTCCGCGCCCGGGCGCAGTGCGAAACAGGCGCGTTTCGGCGATTATGCCGTCGTCGGACGCACGGTGACGATCGACCGTCCGCGTGACGAACTCTACCGCCACTGGCGCGACTTCACAAAGCTCTCAGAGTTCATGGAGAACGTAAAGGCGGTCGAGCCGATCGACGCCGCGAAGGGTCAGTTCCGTTGGATGATCGCAGGCCCGGCGGGGACAGACCTGCGGGTCGAGACCGAGGTGGTCAGTGACAAACCGGGGGAAGAGATCGCGTGGCGCGCCCTCGACAGTTCGCAGATCGATACCGAGGGCAAAGTCTCGTTCCGCGACGCGCCGGGTGACCGGGGCACCGAGATTGAGGCGATCATCGCCTATAACCCGCCCGCCGGGGAGCTGGGGCGCTGGATCGCCAAGCTGTTTCAGACCGAACCCGCGCTTCAGGGTCGGCGGGATTTGAAGCGGTTCAAAATGCTGATGGAGACAGGCGAAATCGCCACCTCCGCCAATCGCAAATCGGACAAGTGAGGAGAGAGACATGCGCGCATTGACATGGCAAGGCAAGCACGACGTGCGGGTCGATACGGTCCCCGACCCGGAAATCGTCAACCCCCGCGACGCCATTATCGAGGTCACCTCGACCGCGATTTGTGGCTCTGACCTGCACCTTTATGATGGCGTGATCCCCGGCGTCATGGCGGGCGATATTCTGGGCCATGAGTTCATGGGCCGGGTGGTCGAGACCGGCCCCAAGAGCACCCTTAAGAAAGACCAGCGGGTGGTGGTGCCTTTCACCATTTCCTGCGGCTCCTGCTTTCACTGTAAAAAGACCCAGTATTCGGCCTGCGACAACTCCAACCCGGCGGACAAACAGGATTTGACTGAAAAGCAATTCGGCCACGCGGTCGGCGGGTTGTTTGGCTATTCTCATCTGACCGGCGGCTATCCCGGCGGACAGGCAGAATATGTGCGGGTGCCCTTCTCTGACGTGGGCCCGATAGTCATTCCCGAAGGGTTCGACGATGACGATGTGCTATTCCTGTCGGATATTCTCCCGACCGGCTGGATGGCCGCCGAAAACGCCGACATCGAAGAGGGCGACACCGTCGCCGTTTGGGGCTGCGGCCCGGTGGGGCTTTTCGCCGTGCAAAGCGCGCTCAAGATGGGGGCCGCGCAGGTCATCGCGATCGACCACTACCCGAACCGGCTGAACCTCGCGCGGCAGATGGGGGCCAAGGTCATCGACTACACCCAGACCCATGTGCTGGAGGCGCTGATGGAGATGTCGGGCGGTCACGGCCCCGATGCGGTGATTGATGCGGTCGGCATGGAAAGCCACGGTTTCGCGCCCGATACGATGATGGACAACGTCAAACAGGTGGTCGGCGTCGGTGCTGACGGAGGCCATGTGCTGCGTGAAGCGATCATGGCTTGCCGCAAGGGCGGTCGCGTCTCGGTCCCCGGTGTCTATGGCGGCTTCCTCGACAAGTTCCCCTTGGGCGCGATGATGGAGAAAGGTCTGCAAATCCGCACCGGCCAGACCCATGTGCAGCGCTACACCAAGGAGCTGTTGCACCGCATCGCCGAGGGCGAGATCGACACCCGCTTCATGATCAGCCACCGCCTGCCGCTGGAGCACGCCGCCAAGGGCTATCACAACTTCCGCTTCGATCAGAACGACTGGACCAAAGTGGTCCTCAAACCCGGCATGCAGGCTGCTGCATAGCAAAAAAGGAGAGTGACATGCCAAACGAGCCAGATCACGCCAAAGAGAAACGCCCGCCCCATCGTGAGCGCCACAATGCGCAGGACGACCACGAGGGCGCGGCGCACCGCCCCGAGGAGTTCGATCCAAAGAACCCGCAAAAGGTGGTGAAGCAAGAGAAGTGAACGGCAAAGCAGCGCGAGAAAATCGCGCTGCTTTTTCGTATCGCCCGGGCATTTTCCGGGCGCCATCTCACGCACGCAGAAGGGGCAGATTAGACCCCGCGAATATTAACCGATTTCATAGAAAGGCAGAAAAGGATGCCACAGTTTCACAAAACCCTATCGCTCATATGCCTTCTGGCCCCCGCTGGGGCCTTGGCGCAAACGGTGGATCAGACAACCACCACAGCCCCTGAGATGGAGCGGAACACCTCCGCCTCGGATTGGAGCCTAGAGGTGGGCGTCACGCCGAAATTCTTTTACCGTCTCAACGATGGCCCCGGTGCCGCCGAAAGCGCGGAGATCGAGGCTTTTGCGGAGGTCGCCTATGGCCCGGCCTATTTCCACGCCCTCGTTCTATCGCTGGACGACCCAAGGGATGACGCGCAATTCGAACTGACGCTGGGCCACCGTGGCGATCTAACGGACAAACTGGCCTATGACGCCTATTACACCCGCTTTCTGCGCGATGAGACGGGCGATGTGCGGGGCGAGTTGCATGGCAAATTCGATTATAGCGTGAGCGAAGAGTGGCGGGCCACCGTTGATCTGGGGGTCGAGCCGGAGCGGGGCGATTGGGTCTATAAGCTCGAAGGCGGCTATACGTTCAACGACCGGGTTGATGCTTATGCCTTTGTCGAGCGGGACGATATTTTGGATTATACGGGCTATGAGGTCGGGGTGAACTACGATCTCGACGAGGGCAACGCGCCGCTCGATGCGTCATTGCTCAGCTACGTGAACCACACCGAAGGCGGCGACACTGTTTTCGCGGTTCAGATCACGCTGTCGCGTTTTCTGTTGGGCGATTGATGCGGGGGGAAACAGTTATGACAACTGACAAGAATTTGGTTCTGCTCGGCGGGGCGCATGTGCATCTGTCCGACCATCTGGCGCATATCGCACAGCGCGGCTGGCGCGTCTCTCAGGTTTTCGACCGGGATGAAGCGCGCCAAGAGGCGCTTTGTAGCCAGCTCAAGGCCAGCCGGGTCGCGCTGACTGACCTTGCCCGATTGGATGTGCGCGGCGCGATTGTGTGCAGCGAAACGGTGTTTCATGAGGAGGACATCACCGCCGCCCTGAACGCCGGTCTGCCGGTCTTTGTCGAAAAGCCGATGGCGGGCAGCGCCGAAGCGGCGCGCCGCTGCGCTGATTTGGCCTGCGAAAAGGGTTTGGTCTTGGCGACGGGGTATTTCCTGCGCAAATCCGCGGCGCTCAACCACCTGCACGAGAGTATCGCGCGGGGCGCATTGGGCCAGGTGCTAGAGGCCCGCGGACGCTTTTCCCATGACGGCGGCTATGCCGATTGGCTCGACCTCGATTGCTGGATGACCGACCCGGCGCGGGCCTGCTATGGCGGGTTCGTGGATGAGGTGGTGCATGTCATCGACCTTTTGCAGTGGCTCGTCGGCCCCATCGCCTCGGGCCATGCGGTCACGGGCAACGCGCTTGGCTGGCCGGTGGATGACCACGGCGCGGCCCTGATCCATTTCGCGACCCCACCCGCCACCGGCGTGGTTGAGGCAGGCTGGACGGATAGCGAAATGCGCCTTGAGTTGGACATCGTGGGCGAGGCCGGTTGGGCGCGTTTGCGGGCGGGCGTGCTGGATTTCGGTCGCAGAGGCCAGCAGAAACCGGTCGAGAGCATAGAGCTTCCCCCGCTTGATGCGGGCGAGGGGGTGGAGCCTTTTTTGGACACCTTGGAAGGCAAAGATGCGACCGGCCTCGTGCCGCCGCAGGACGCCGCGCAGGTCAATGTCCTGCTTGATGCAATGAAACTCAAGCGCGGCGGATCGTGATTTTTCCGACCTTCTTGGAACAATGACCTGTGGCGGGCGTTCTTTCGTTAATTGGTCAAAAAATTTACCTGAAATAGGAGCGGTCTTTATGTCCCACCCCTCCAACGTCCGGCCCCCATCACGGCGCGATCTTTTGAAAATGATCGGTCTGGCCGCTGGTTCCTCCACCATGCTGCACGCCATGTCCTCCCTCGGGCATGCCCGGCAAAGCCCTTACAAAGGCCCCATCGAACTTTCCGGCGCGCCTCAGGGGCGCAAGGTTGTTGTGCTGGGGGCGGGTCTTGCGGGCATGTGCGCCGCGCTGGAACTGCGCAACGCGGGCTACGAAGTCAGCATCCTAGAGTATCAAAAGCGCGCCGGGGGCCGCTGTTGGACCCTCAAAGGCGGCGATGAATTCGAAGAATTGGGCGGCTATAAGCAAAAGGTCGAATTCTCCAAAGGGCAATATATCAACATCGGCCCGTGGCGCATCCCGCATCACCATCTGGCGCTCTTGGACTATTGCCACCGGTTGAACGTCCCGCTCGAAGTATTCGTTCAGGAAAACCAAAACGCCTATCTCCATTCGCAAACGGCATTTGACGGCAAACCAATTCGCTATGGCCATGCTTGGGCGGATTACGTGGGCCAGATCACGGAATTGCTGGCCAAATCGGTCGATAAAGGGCGGCTTGATAGCGCGCTGACCAAAGAGGACACTGAAATCCTTTTGGAATCCCTGAAATCATTTGGCATCCTGAACAACAATTACAGCTATGAGGCCAGTCTCGATACCGCTGAATACCGCGGCTATCCTGAGAATGGCGCGCCGGGCGGGGGGCTTTACAACGCCGCGCCCGAACCTTCTGAGCCGATTGCCTTGGAAGACCTGCTGAAATCCCGCTTTTGGGAAAAGATGCGCAACCACACGACCTACCGCCACCATGCGCCGATGTTCCAGCCCGTGGGCGGCATGGAAGAGATCGCCCATGCCTTTGCCCGCGAGGTGGAGGATATGATCACCTATAACGCCAAGGTCGACCGCATCAAACAGACCGAGAGCGGTGTCGAGGTCGAGTATTCGAGCGCCGATGGCGAAGGCGAGGGCGGGGTTGAAACGGCGGATTACTGTATCTGTACCATCCCCTTCACCGTGCTCAGCCAGCTTGATGTCGATGTCTCTGCCGACATGCGCCGCGTCATGCGGGCGCTGCATTACCATGAGGCGGTGAAAGCCGGGCTTGAGATGAAGCGCCGCTTTTGGGAACGGGATGAGCAGATTTACGGCGGCATCACCCTGACCGACCTGCCGATTGCTGAGATCAGCTATCCCTCGGCTGAGATGCATTCCGCTGGGCCGGGCGTGCTGCTGGGCTGCTATGCCTATGGGCCACATGCCTATGCCTTCAATTCGATGTCGCCCGAAGAGCGGCTTGAAACCGTGTTGGAGCAGGGCGCGCGGATCCACCCGCAGTACCGGGATGAATTCAGCAGCGGTGTGGTGCTGAGCTGGCACCGGGTGCCGTGGATGCTGGGCTGTTATTCCGATTGGGATGACCGGGGCCGCGATTATCAGATCGCCGCGACCATGGACAACCGTTTCGTCTGCGCGGGGGAGCATATCAGCTATCTGCCGGGCTGGCAGGAAGGCTCTCTGCTTTCGGCGCTGGATGCGGTGCGACAGGTCCATGACCGCGCGGTGAAGGAGGGTTGAACCATGCGTTATCTGATCTTTCCCCTGCTCATGGCGCTCGCCACGCCGGGCCTTGCGCAGGAGGACAATTCTCAGGTCGATGTCGGCCGGCGTGATCTGGGCTCCACCACCGAGAAATTCACCGATAGCGAGGGGTCCGATCTTTACCGCCGCGCCTGTTCGGGCTGTCACGGGCCAGAGGGCGAGGGGGCATATGGGGCCGGGAAATACCCCGCTTTGGCCGCCAACCCGCGGCTGGGGCACAAGCGCTATCCGGTCAACCTGATCCTCGAAGGCAATGGCGCCATGCCAGCCTTTGCCGATTGGCTGGATGATGAACAGGTGGCCGCGATCGTGTCCTACATCCAAACCAACTTGGGCAATGACTACGAAGGCGATGTCACCGCCGAAGAGGTCAAGCGTATGCGGGCCGAGTTCGCCGATCTGGAGGAGGGGTAGACCATGCGACTTTCAATTCTTGTTCCCTTTGCCACCTTCATCGCCTGTGCCGCTGCGGCGCAGTCTCCGCCACCGCTGTTTGATGATGTCGATGACGGCGGCGTGGAACGTGCTCCCGATACCGTTTTGGGCCGCACCGTCGCCTCGGGTGGCGCGCAGCAGGGCGGTGTCGGCATGAAATGCATGGCCTGCCACGGGCTGGATGACGCAGGCGCAGGCTTGGGCGAGATGCCCGGTCTGGCCGGGTTGCCTGCTGACTATATCGAAGCGCAGCTTCAGGCTTTCATGGCGGGTGAACGGTTTTCCCCGATCATGGTGCCCATCGCCACGCAGTTGACTGAAGAAGAGCGTTTGGCCGTGGCGGATTACTACGCCTCCGTCGCGCCGAAACTGTCCAAGTTCGATCACGGTGCCCCGACGGATGTGGTGCAACAGGGCGGCGCGCTTGCGGCTTCTGGCAGTGACAGCGTGCCAGCCTGCAACCAATGCCACGGTGGCAGCGACACAAGCGGCGCGGCGATTCCGCGTTTGGCAGGGCAATCGGCGCAGTATATCGCCGATCAACTGGTGGCTTGGCAGAACGGCGACCGGGCGAACGGACCGCTTAACGTCATGGAAGACATCGCCAAATCGCTTAGCGATGAGGAAATCCGCGCGGTTGCCCTATACTACCAGCAGACGCCGCCTGATGCGGAATAAAGCTGCACCACCACGGATACAGATGGCCCCAAGCTGATGGCAATTCGCCCGGCCTCTTTCTTCCGGTCGGGTTCCTCGACCGTGATGACCGTCGCGCGGCCGCGTGTGATTGCGCTGACACTCGGCAAACACGCGCCGATCTTTGGCGCGCTGTGCCTGCCACCCGGTGCTTGGGCCTTGGCCGAGGGGGACTTGCTGCTGGCGCTGGTCTTGCTCGCGCCGGTGGCCCTATCCGGCGTGGTGCATGTCGCGGTGCGGTCGCGCCCGCTGCCCGATGATCTGCGCGGGATGGAAGCGATGATGACCGTGGCTTTGGTCTTTCTCATCGCCGCGCTGTTGACCACACCCGCTTTCGTCACCCTTGGCATGCCCCCCATAGATGCGTTTTTCGAGGCGGTGAGCGGCATCACCACCACCGGCCTTACGGTCGCGCAAGAGGCGGAAAGCTGGCCTTTCGCGGGGCACGTCCTGCGCGGCTGGATGCAGTGGTGCGGCGGTCTGGTGATCGCTACGGCGGTGCTGGCCCTGCTGCTGCCGCGGGGCCGCCCGGCGCGGCGGCTGGGGCGGGTCGATATCCAACAGGGGGATCGCATTTCCTCAACCCGAGAGCAGGCGCGGCAGCTTCTGACCGTCTATAGCGCGCTGACCTTGGTCATGGTGCTGCTCACCATGCTGGTGATCCCCGATTGGCGTGAGGCATTGGTGCTGACCCTCGCCGCGATTTCGACCGCAGGGTTTTCGCCCCGCCCCGACAGTCTGGCCAGCTATTCGCCGCTCGGGCAGGGCATGGTCATTCTGTCCTGCGTCTTGGGCGCGATATCGCTGCTGGTCTTTGTCTTTGTCGGCCAGGGGCGGCACCGTGAAGCGTGGAAACTCGGCTCGGTCCAGCGGGTGCTCGTGGCGATTGCGCTGGCCTTAGTCATTTACCTCGCCGCGGTGCTGACCACTTCCCAAGATCGCGAGCTCAGCCTCTACGCCCATGCGCTGAACCTGATTTCGGGGCTGACAACGGCGGGGTTTTCCACGGGGCCGGTCTATGATGCCGGTCCCGCGTTGCTGATCCTGTTGCTGGCGATGCTTTGGGGCGGCGATGCCGGATCGACGGCGGGGGGGCTCAAGCTTAGCCGTCTGCATGTCTGTATTGGCGCCGTGGTCCATGCGGTGCAGCATGTGCGGCTCACTGAACATGCCATCGCCCCCCTGCGCCACAGTGGGCGGCCCGTCTCGACCGAAGCGGTCGTGTCGCTTTTGGCGCTGGTGCTCATCTATTTCAGCTTTGCGGGGCTCTTGTGGTTTCACTTCGTGGCCCATGGCTACCCCCCGTTGCCGGCCTTGTTCGACACGATTTCAGCGCTTTCGACCGTTGGCCTCTCAACCGGGGCGGTGGGTGCGGACATGCCCGGCGATCTGAAACTCTCGGTCGCCTTCGCCATGTGGCTGGGCCGATTGGAATTCATCGCGGTGCTGGCGCTTTTGCTGCCACGCAGTTGGACCCGCCCAAGTTAGGAGATTACCCATGCGTATCGTCATCATCGGCGCGTCGAGCTTTGGCCTCGCCATTGCGGAGGAGTTGATCGAAACCGACCGCGAGGTCGTGTTGATCGACAAGTCGCGCGAGTTGTTGGAGCAGGCGGCAGAGCGGATCGACTGCGGCATGATAGAGGGCGACGGCAGCAACCCAGACGTGCTGCGCGAAGCCTTTCGCGACGAAGACGATGTGTGCATCGCCGTAACCAACGCCTCCGAGATCAACATTCTGGCGGCGCTCATTGGCCGGTCCATCGGCTATGGCCGCGTGATCCCGCAGATCACCTCGAACGCGCTGCTGCGGGTCTGTTGCGAGTTGGGCTTGGACGACGTGATCAACCCCCATGCCAAGGTGGCCGAAGACATCGTCGACATGCTGACAGGCGATGACGATGCGATGAAAGATCCGCTGCTAAAGGACGATCTGTTGCTGACCCGCGTCACCGTGCCTGATCGCTTGGCCGGGGAACGGTTGGACCTGCCGGGCCAAGGCCGCGTTGTGGCCCTGATCCGGGATGGGGAAGAGCAATTGCCGGGGCGGGATGTCACCATGCAAACGGGCGACGTGCTGATCGTGGTTCTGCCGCGCGACAGGCAGGAAGACCTGACCAAAGCCTTCGCGACAGACTGATCCGCTCAGCCCGCGCTTTGGGCCAGTGTATCTTGCCGCAACAGTTGCCGCACCTGAAGCGCCACCAACACCATGAACAGCCCGCCGCCCGCGACCCACATCAACGCGCCCGCGAGTTGCTGGTCGGCCAAGGCCGAGAGCCCGTAGGGCAGGGCGGTCAGCTCGTGCCAGCCATGCCACACCGTGGGGGCGAGGGTGAGGGTCACCGCAAAGGCGGTCAACTGTGCCGCGGTAAAGACCGCAGGCACCGCCGCCTGCGCCCCGGCCCCGCGAAACCCCATGAAGAGTGCAATCGCGCAGCCCGTCAGCGACAGATGCATCGCCCAATAGACAAGGTCGGATTGCAGGGTCGCCGCATAGGGCGTCGGGCTGTGCCACCCCCAAAACAGCAGGGCAAAGACCAAGGCGAGAGGCCAGAGCAGCAGCCGTACCTTCGGCAGCGCCGCCGCGATCATCGGTGCGGCAATCAGCGTGAGCAGAATATGCTGCCCCACCCGGGCCGAGAATAGCGCCATTGAGGCCGCGCAGAGCGGGGAGATGAACAAGAAGGCCACCAGCGCAGCACCGCTCAGCGCTTGGCCCCGCCGCTCGGCCCGCGTCCAGAGCAGGGCCGCGAATGCCAGCAGCCCGACCAGCAGAAAGGGGTCGAGGGTCCAGCGGGTCAAAAGCTCTCCGGGGAGGGGCGGTGTGCCGCAGAATGGGGTATAGGCGTCCTGTTGCATGAGGGGTCTCCTCTCTCTCTATCCGTGGCAGCCGGGCAGGATCAGCACCGGGGTTAGATTGG
This sequence comes from Sulfitobacter sp. 1A13496, assembly GCF_043557225.1. NCBI lineage: Bacteria > Pseudomonadati > Pseudomonadota > Alphaproteobacteria > Rhodobacterales > Roseobacteraceae > Sulfitobacter > Sulfitobacter sp. 1A13496. Next base: position 106,817 of record NZ_JBIFFP010000003.1, read on the forward strand.
CCAGCGTGGCGATGAGCGAGATCAGCCCGGTCCACCATCCCGCGCGCAAAAGGGCGGTCTCATCCCGGTTCAGGTCCGACCGCCGTCCGCTATGCGCGCCCCGCCACATCCAAAAGATTTGCACCATCGCCATGGCAAGCGTCAGCACGACGGCGATGATCAGCAGGTGGTCCTGCCCCAGCAGCGCGCGCGGCGCGCAGGCGGCCGAGATCAGCGCGTAGATCAGCGTGAAATGCAGCGCCCAGAGCAGGGCCGGTTTGGCGATGCCTTTGGTCAGACCTCTCATATCGCGCCTCCTGCCAGCAGATAGGCCGCCGCCGTGACCCCGCCCATGATGGCCACCACCTTGGCGAATGTGGCGATCAGCAGGTTGGGCAGCATCTGCCCCGACTGAACCGCGCCAACGGCCTTGCGCAGCGCATTGATCAGGGACCAGTAGAGCACCACGGCAAGGTATCCCGCCACGAAGGCGAAGAGCGCCCAGCCCACGGCGGCATAGGCCGACCCATAGGGATCGACCTCTTGGATCGACAGGAACAACAGCGCGCCCAAGGCGATGGCCCCCAAGGCCAGTCCCAGATCGACGGCGATGACCGATTTGACCTTGGCCCCATAGGCCGCCCGGCGGCTGGCCCAGCTGAACAGCAGCAGGCCCAAAGCGGCGAGGGCTGCCAGACCCGCCATGAGCGGATCAGCGGCGGGTGTCGTCTCGGCCCAATGGGGCTGGGTGTTCCACAGGTAAAGCCCGGCAAAGAGCAAGGAGGCAAAGAGCGCGGCGGAGATCAGCATGGTGCCCACCACCGCCAAATGCAGGTGACTGCGCGGATCGACGATATTGACCGGCAGGCGCAGTTTGCCCAAGCCGCTGTCGCGCAGCACGCCGCTGTCCGACGGCTCCCAAATCCACGCGGTGATCCCCGCCAGCGCGATGGCGAAACCAACCGCCACCAGCCAATAGGCCGAAGCCAGCGTCGCGCCAAAGCCAAGGGCCAGACCGAAGGCCGTGATCAGCGGCACCCATGTCGGATGGGGCAGGCGCACGATCTGCATCGGCGCGCCGGTCACGGGGTCATTGCCCATAGTCTCGCGCCGGTGGTCGGTGGTGGGGCGCAGCGCGCCTTCGACCTTATGGGCCGGGCGGTCCAGCAACTCGGGCTGATCCCAAAGCGGCTCACGCGAGCGGACGGTGGGAATGGCGTGGAAGTTGAACCCCGGCGGGATTGGCGGATAGAGCCACTCCAACGTGCCCGCGCCCCAAGGGTTGCGCCGCGCGCGCAGCCCGTGACGCTGGTGCCAAAAGAAGTCGAAGACAAAGAGCACCACGCCCGCGGCGAGGATGTAAGAGCCGATCGACGACAGCATGTTAAGCCGGTCCCAGCCCAGCCCCTCGGGGTAGCTGGCGATCCGCCGCGGCATGCCACGCATGCCGGTGAGATGCATCATGAAGAAGGTTACGTTGAACCCGATGAACATCAGCCAAAAGACCCAGCGGCCCAGCGTGTCCGACATCATCCGCCCGGTGAAATGCGGCATCCAGTAGTAGAGCGCGCCGAACATCGGGAAGACGAAGCCGCCGATCAGCACATAGTGCAGATGCGCCACCACGAAGTAGCTGTCATGGGCCTGAAGGTTGAAAGGCACCGCGGCCACCATCACGCCGGTGAGGCCGCCCAACACGAAGATGAACAGGAAGCCGAGGATGAAGAGCATCGGCACCTCCATCCGCGGCTTTCCCTGCGCCAGCGTGGCGAGGAAGCAGAAGATCTGCACCCCCGTCGGGATTGCCACCATCGTCGAGGCGGCCGAGAACAGCGTCAGCGACATCACCGGCAGGCCCGTGGCGAACATATGGTGCGCCCAGAGACCGAAGCTGAGGAAACCCATCGTCACCACCGCCGCCACGGCGAAGCCATATCCGAAAAGCGGTTTTCCCACGAAGGTCGGCAGCATCGTCGCCACCATGCCCGCAGCGGGCAGAAAGATGATATAGACCTCCGGGTGACCGAAGAGCCAGAACAGGTGCTGCCAGAGCAGCGGGTCGCCGCCGAGTGCAATGTCGAAGAAGGGCAGGCCGAGCAGTCGTTCCGCCTCCAGCAGGATCGAGCCGATGATCAGCGGCGGAAAGCCCACGGCGATCATGAAGGCGGTGATCAGCAGATACCACATTAGGATCGGCATCTTGGTCAGGCTCATCCCCGGCGCGCGGGTGCAGAGGATCGCGGCGATGATCTCCACCGCCGCGGTCACGCTGGCGATCTCGGCGAAAGTGATGCCGATGAGCCAGAAATCCGCCGAGAGGTCTTGCGTATAGGCGCTGGTCGAGAGCGGCACATACATGAACCAGCCCCCCGCGGGCGCGGCGTCAAAGACGAAGGACGACAGCACGATGATGCCGCCGAAGAGGTAGCAGTAATAGCCAAGGGCCCCGAGCCGCGGAAACACAAGGTCGCGCGCGCCCACCATGAGCGGGATGAGATGCACCGCGAACCCCTCAAGCATGGGGATCGCGAAAAGGAACATCATGATCGTGCCATGCATCGTGAAGACTTGATTGTAGGTCTCGGAATCGAGGAAAGTATTGTCCGGCACGATGAGCTGCGTGCGCACCAGCAGGGCGAGGAAGCCAGCGATCAGGAAAAAGACGAAGCCGGTGACGAGGAAGCGTTTGCCCACCACCCGGTGACTGACCGAGGACAGATAGCGGATGCCCGGTGGGGCGTCCCAGATCCGCTCGAACCCTTTGTCAGGCGCGCCCTTGGCGCTGCCGGAATAGGTCTGATCCTCGGGCAGATCCACGACATATGCTTTACGGTCCGTCATTTAAGGCTCGCCAGATAGGCCGAGAGCGCGCGCAGGTCGGGCCCCGGCAGATGGTTGTAAGAAGGCATTTTGGCCCCCGGTTTCATCGCGGTCGGGTCCGCGATCCAACCCGCGAGCGTGCCTTGGTTCATGCGGTACATCCCCGCGCCAAGGCTGCCGCGCGCGCCCACGCGGGTCAGGTCGGGCCCAAGCGTTCCGGTCTCAGCCACGCCGCGGATGGTATGGCAGGCGGGGCATCCCGCCTCGACAAAGACATCGCGCCCGCGGGTCAACTCCGTGGTGGCCGCGTCTCGCGCCTCGCCACTGCTGCGCTGCATCCAAGCGTCGAAGTCTTCGGGCTCCATCACGACGACCTCAAAGGCCATCTTGGGGTGCGACAGCCCGCAAAACTCAGCGCATTGCCCGCGGAAACGCCCTGTTTCGGTCGCCATGACCGGCAAGCTGTTCACCCGGCCCGGAATCATATCCATCTTGCCGGTAAGCTTGGGCACCCAGAAGGAATGGATCACGTCGCTCGATTTCAGCCGAAAGGTTACCGGGCGGCCTTTGGGAATGACGATCTCATTGGCGCCGCGCATGGCCCAGCCTTCGGGGTCATAGACCACGTCCCACCAGAATTGCTTGCCGGTCACTTCAATGACCAGCGCTTCTGGGTCTTCCAAGGTGATGCGTTGCAGAATGACGGTGGAAAAGCCCATCAGGATCAGAACCGAGACGAGCGGCAGGGCAATGCCCCCCGCCCAGATCCACCATTTGCGCGGGGCGAGCTTACCGGCCAGGACGCCCCAGACGAAGAGCAGCAGCAGCACGAAGACCACGCCGAAAGCGATCGTCATGCCGATGGTCAGCCCGTTGATCGCCGTGGCGCCGACTCCCTCTGGCGCCAGGGCGGATTGCACGCCGTATTCGCCAAGCGTGGACTGTGCGGTCTCGCTCATTCGCGCACCTCCGATCCCAGAAGATAGGCGGCAATGTCGCGCGCTTCGTCACGTTTCAGGCCAAGGTTCGGCATGGCGGTCTCAGGGCTATGGGCGGGCGGGTTCATCAACCAACGGGTCAGATCGCCGGGGCGGTTCGGCAAGACGCCCGCCACATAGGATTGTCGGGCGAAATCATGCAGATCAGGGCCAACGGTACCTTGGGCATCGCGCAGCCCCGGCACGCGGTGGCAAGCGCCGCAGCCATGAAGCCGGATCAGGGCAACCCCGCGCTGCGGGTCGGCATCCAGAAACCGGCGCGAGGCGGCTTCGTAATCCGGGGTCTTTTCCACCAGTCCTTGGCGAATGTTGATCCGGGCCCAGTCCGACACCTGTTGCGAGGCTTCTCGGATCGGTCCTGACACAGCGGCGGCAAGGCTGCTTTGCGGCGGCAGGGCCGACCAGACCATCGCGAGGCCAGTCAGCAGCAGAACCGATATGACGGTGAAGACGCGCATGCCTCAGCTCACTGCGTCGGCGCCGTGGAAGGCTCCAACAGCGGTGACGTCTCGGGCGGCAGCGGCTGCGTCGGGCGGACACGGTTGTAATAGGCGCTGACGGCTTCGATGTCTTTCTGGGTCATCTTCTTGGCGATGGCGGACATGACGTTGTCCACGTCGTTGTCGCGCTTGCCCTCTTTCCACATCTGCAATTGATGCGCCATGTAGCTGGCATATTGCCCGGCAAGGTACGGGACCGAAGGCGGGTTGCCGAGGCCGCTTGGCCCGTGACAATTTACACAAGCGGGCACGCCGCGCTCAGCCGAGCCGACAGCGCCAAGCTGGCCGCCCCATTGCAATGTCATGCCATCCACATCGCCCAAAGGCGGGGTATAGGGGGCCGATATCGTGGCGTAATAGGCCGCGACGGCCTCCATCTCTTCTTCGGTCAACTTATTGGCGATGCCCGACATGACGCGGTTCTGCCGGTCGCCCGAGGCATAGTCCTTGAGCTGCTTATAGGTGTACCACCCGGCCTGACCGGCCAGCCGGGGGAAGGCGCCCGAGCCGTCGCCCGCGCCATCGCCGCCGTGGCAGGTGATGCAGGCCATACCGCTGTCGCCCGCCTCGGATCCGCCCATGGCGACCAGCCGACCCAGCTCCAGCACATCGTCGTCGACCTCGGTGTTGACCGTCGCGTTGAAGCGCAGAACGTCGTCTTGCAAACGTTGCTCCATCGCCGAGATGCCGGGGGCGGCCTCGTAATTCTGGGCGCGGATGAAACCGGCGGAAATGCCGAAAACGGCGATCGCGCTACAGGTCGTCAGAACGGTACGGAATGTCATGGGGCGGTCCTTTCGATCTGTCTTAGGCATCCATCAAGGGGCCGGGGTTCGGCAGGTAGTCGCGTTTCATGTGTTCAAGCGTCCAATAGGCGAGGCCCATCAGCGGCCCTGTGGGGTTGTAGCCAAGGTTCTGCGGGAACAGGCAGGCACCGAAAACGAAGACGTTGTGATGGTCCCACATCTGGCCATAGCGGTTGACCACGCTGGTTTCGGGGTCGGTGCCGATCACCGCGCCGCCGACGTTATGAGTGGTCTGATAGGGGACGATGTCATAGTGGCTGTCGATCGCCGCATTGTTGCTGCCGCTAACGGAAGTCACATTGTCCATCTCGCGGGCGACTTCCATCGCGCGCTGCATCACATAGTCTGACATCTTGCGGTCATTCTCGGGGAAATCGAAGGTCATGCGTAGCAGCGGGCGGCCATAGGCATCGGTCCATGTCGGATCGAGGTCGAGGTAATTCTCGGGCGTCGAGACCGAAGAGCCATGCACCACCAAATCGGCGTGATGGTTGTAGTTCTCGCGCACCGCGCGTTTCCACTCCGCACCCCATTTCGGCGTGCCCTCGGGCACCGGCTGATAGCCGATCGGGCGGCCATGGTATTGTTTGCAGGCGATATAACCGCCGCCGACGAAACCCAGATCGCTATGGTCGAAATTATCGCCGTTGTAATCGTCGATCACCACGCCGAGCGCGCCCGCACCCATATAGGGGTCGGTCTTCACGCTGTCGTCGAAGAAGGCATCGACCCCGGCCACGGTTTGATAGCTGTAGTTGCGCCCAACGACGCCGGTGCGGGTTTCGGGGTCATAGGGTTTGCCAAGGCCGGAGACGAGCATCAGATGCACGTTCCACAGCGCATAGGCGTTCATGCAGATCGTATCGGCAGGCTGAAAGACCTCTTTGCCGTTCTCATCAAGATAGATCGCACCGGTCGCGGTCTTGCCGTCTTCGCTTTTCTCGATGCGCAGCACCTGTGCGTTCAGGCGGATCTCGAAATTCTCGTGGTCCTTGATCCGGTCATAGACGCAGATGATCGGGTCGGCCTTGGCGTAGTAGCCGCAGCCGAAACGCTCGCAAAAGCCGCAATAGGTGCAGGGGTGCAGCTGCGCGCCATAGGGGTTCACATAGGCTTTGGTCACATTGGCCGAAGGCATGGGGAAGGGGTTCAACCCCATCCGCTCGGCCGCCTTGCCAAAGAGCGTGTTGGAGATGGGCTGGCGCATTGGCGGGTTGGGGTAATCCGCGCTGCGCGGCCCCTCAAAAACGTTCCCCCCGGCAAGCGCCTCGCCGTTTAGATTGCCAGCCTGCCCGGCGGCTCCGCAAATCCGCTCGAAAAAGTCGAGATGCGGTTCAAGCTCATCATAGGTGACGCCCCAGTCCTGAATACTTAGGTCGGGGCCGATGAAATCTTTGCCGTAGCGTTCCTCGTAGTGGCTGCGCATCTCAAGGTCAGACGGCAGGGGCCGCCATAGCTGGCCGTTCCAATGGATGCCCGCGCCGCCAAGGCCCGATCCGGGCAGGAACGACCCCAGCCGCCGCATCGGCAGTGCCTGCTGGTCACGGTTATTGCGAAAGGTCAGCGTCTCTTTCTTGACGTCGACCATATGCTCGTAACGGTGGGCGTATTTAAGCTCGTCATGCTCCTCGGGCGCGCCGAAGGATGTGGCGGTATGGCGTTGTTTGCCCCGCTCCAGCACGACGCAGCGCTGCCCGGCATGGGCCAACTCGTAGGCGGCGGTCAGGCCGGTCCAGCCACCGCCGATGATCAAGACATCCGTTTTGGGAAGTTTTCTGGGTGCCATCACTCGGACCCTCCGCCAATCGCGCGGGGCGGATAGGGGGAGCCGCCACGATCATGGCCAATGCCGCGCGGCGGCGGCGTGACCGAACGTTCGTGTTCGTCCACCCGCTCAGTGTAATAGGCATGCGCCCCCGGGAACCCGACCATGCGCCAGCCGGCGTAATCATGATTGCCCAGATAGATCGGATCGGCGAAATAACCCTGCCGCGTCAGCTTCCACAATTCGGCGATCAGAGTGCCGATAAAATCATCCCGGTTCGATAGATCTTCGACATGATCGGCGCGGGCGGTGGCATCCATCGTGGCAAAATCCCCCAATTGGCGGGCCTGTTCTATCCCTTGGCGAAGGAGTTGGGCCGGTGTGAACTCAAGCTGATACCCCTGTTCGGCCACAGCCCCATCGGGAAAAGGCGGCTCAAGGTAGAGCCCTTTCCCCGCGCCATAGGCCGTGGCCATCTGGTAATCGATAAAGTCGACCACGCCGGCCTGAGAGGCCGAGGGAAACTCATCTTGGGGAATGAAAACATCGACGATGGCGGCCATCCACCGCGCTTCGTCATTCGTAAAAAACGCCCAAGGCCGATCATCGCGCGCAGCAAATGCGTGTTGCACCGGTAATCCGACAGTCGCGGCACCTGTACCAAGTGCGATTTGGGCTAAAATAGCTCGCCGTGAAAAGAGCTTTGCCATAAATTGCGGCTCCGCTTGAAAAATAGGTCTGCATCACAACAACGGTAAACTTCCCGTGGGGTTCCGGAACTTTGTGAACATTTTTACTAATTCGCGCGAACGGATCGCCCCCTCGCGCGTTGACCGGGCATGTTTGCAAGCCTTTCCACCCCGATCCTCTTCGCTCTTGGCAGCCTCGCCGGGCTTATCATTCTGGTGACCGGCTACCGTATGACGGGGCTCAGCGACCAGATCGCGGACCGGACCGGCTGGGGCGAGGCGCTTGTCGGCGCGGCGCTGCTGGGGGCCGCGACCTCCATGTCCGGCACGGTCGTTTCTCTGACCTCGGCTTTGGATGGGCGGGCGTCTTTGGCTTTCTCGAACGGCATCGGAGGCATCGCGGCGCAGACGGCATTTCTGGCCTTGGCCGATATGATCTACCGGCGGGCCAATCTGGAACATGCGGCAGCCGATCTGGCGAATGTCTTTCAGGCGGGGCTTTTGCTGCTGCTGCTAACGGTGCCGCTGATGGCCTTCACCGCGCCGGAGGTTGCCTTTTGGGGCATCCACCCGGCCAGCATCGCGCTGTTTGCGCTTTACGCCTATGGGATGCGCGCCACCGCTCGCCTGCGGGAAGAGCCGATGTGGCACCCAGTGTCCACCTCGGACACCCGCGCGGATGAGCCTGAGGACGACGAAGAGGCTGCAAAACCCGTCGGCGCTTTGGTCGTGCCGTTTTTGATCTTGCTGGTGCTGATGGGCCTCTCCGGTTTCGCCGTGGCACGGATTGCGGCGGAAATCTCGGACCGGTTTAACCTTTCTGATACAGTGGTGGGGGCGACTATGACGGCGGTGCTTACGTCTCTGCCTGAGCTTGTCACCACCTTGGTCGCGGTGCGGCGCGGGGCGCTGCAATTGGCCGTGGGCGGGATCATCGGTGGCAATACGTTCGACACGCTGTTCCTCACCCTGTCGGACATCGGCTATCGCGACGGATCGCTCTATCACGCAATCACTGCGGATGACCTGTTTTGGCTCACCGTGGCGATGATGATGACGGCGGTTCTGATCCTTGGCCTGATCTTCCGGCAGCGCAAAGGGATTGGTTGGGAGAGTATCGGCCTTCTGGTGATCTACGCAGGCGCGCTTGCGGTGCAGGTTCTCTAAATTCACGTAACAAGGGAACTATCTCATCAAAATCCCGTTACTCCTATGATGCTACCGGCTTTGCCCGACCGAATTTTCAGCAGGAGATAATCATGAGAAACGCGCCGCTTCTAGCAATTACGCTGATTGGCAGCCTTGCCGCCACGGCACTGCGATCCGAGGCTGAGACACCGCAATTCATTCCCCAAGACACGATGATCGCCCTGTCGAGCCTGAATGGTCACAAGCTGTTTTTGCCCGCCAAGGATGAGCCGCTGGCCGAGATCGACCTCGAAGAATTGAAAGAGCCCATGGAAGGCTGGACCATGGCCGGGCAAATCTCCGAAGTTGTCATCAGCCGCGATGGGACACTGCGCGGCATCATCGTCGATGCAGGCGGATTTCTGGGCAAGGGGGTCACGCGGGTGCTCTCTCTCGACGACTTGCGTTTCCTGCCGGACGCGGATGAAGAGAACGAGTTCTTCCTGCTCTTTACCGGGCAGAAAGAAGACCTGAAAGCCGCACCGGAATACAACGAAGACGACGTGCGCCTGCGTGCCGCCGATATGCGCGAGGGCGGCGAAAAGATCGAGATCGTTAAATTGAGCGATCTGGATTCCGAAGAATTCCTCGGGCTGGCGACCTTTGGTCAAAACGACAATTGGATTGGTGAAATTTCGCAGGTCACTTTTAGCGAAGATGGCCAGATCAAAATGGTGATCCTAGACATCGGCGGCTTCCTTGGCTTGGGCGAAACGCAGGTCGCCGTGCCGCTGGATATGATCGAGTTGCGCCGTTTGGGCGGGGACGATCTGCGGGCCTATGTCTCGGCGACGGAGAAGGAATTGCAGGAAATGGAGCCTTGGGAAGAGGATAACTGAGCCAGTGGCCGCGCGGGCCAACCTCGGAATTAGGCGCAAAGAATATTCTAGGAGAACATAATGGAGAGCGCGAAATTTGATCTACACGTCATCGACTATGCGATTGTGGTGGCTTATTTTATCGGTGTCGTCGCCCATGGCATTTACGTTTCGCGCAAACAATCAGGCGGGTCTGAGGATTACTTCCTCGCCGGTCGGTCGCTGCCTTGGTATCTGATCGGTTTCTCGCTTTTCGCCTCCAACATGTCCGGCTCCAGCTTTGTGGGGCTGATGGGCGGGGCCTATGCGAATGGCGTTGTAATCTTCAATTACGAATGGACTGCGGCGCTGGTCTTGATCCTATTCGCGATCTTCATTCTGCCGTCTTACCTGCGGGCCAAGATCTCGACCGTGCCGGGATTTCTGGAAGAGCGCTATGACGTCCGCTCACGTCGGGCGTTTTCGCTTTTCACCATCCTCGCCATCATGTTCATCGACACGGCGGGCGCGCTTTATGCGGGTGGGTTGGTGATCTCGAATGTCACCGGCTACCTCAACCTTTGGGCTGCCGTCGCCGTGCTGGCTTTGGTCGCGGGCATCTACACCATTCTGGGCGGTCTTTCGGCGGTTGTCGTGACCGATACGGTGCAGGCGATCTTGCTGATCATCGGGGCCGCCGCCCTGTTCTGGATCGGCCTTGATGAGATCGGCGGCTGGGAGGAACTGTTCACCGGCACGCCCGAAGATATGACCCATATGATCCTGCCCGCGGATGATGATTTCCTACCGTGGACGGGGCTGTTGGGCGTTATCCTGCTGGGCTTTTACTATTGGACGATCAACCAGTTCGTCGTTCAGCGGACATTGGGAGCAAAGGACCTAAAGGAAGGGCAGATCGGGGCCATTTTCGCCGGTTTCCTGAAACTGCCGAACATCTTTTTGATGGTGCTGCCGGGGGTGATTGCGCTCAAACTCTACCCCGATCTTGAAACGCCTGACCTTGCTTTCCCCACGCTGGCGTTTGAGTTGATGCCGATTGGCGTGCGCGGGCTGATCATGGCGGCGCTGATTGCGGCGATCATGTCCTCGCTCGACTCCGCCTTGAACTCTGCCTCGACCTTGGTGGTAAAGGACTTTGCCGAGCCGATGTTCAACGTGAGCGAAGAACGTCAGGTCTGGATGGGCAAACTGGTCACCGCGGGCGTCATGGTCTTTGGTGCGATCTATGCCCCGATGATTGCCGGGTTTGAAAGCCTGTTCAGCTATTTCCAATCCTCGCTGTCCTATATCGTGCCGACCATCGTGGTGGTCTATATCCTCGGCCTGATGTTCAAACGGTTGAACGGCAACGGCGCGTTTTGGACGATCATGTTTGGCCTCATCATCGGCATTCCGCTTTTTGTGCTGAAAGAGGTGACGAATTACTGGGCCTATATGGGGCTGCCGGAAATCCACTATACGGTGATGTCCTCGATCATGATGACCATCGGGATCATCCTGCATTTCGGTATTTCCTACGCCACCTCGCCGAAGGAAAAAGAGAATATCGAAGACCTCGTTTGGCAGGGGGAAGAGGCCAAGGAGATCTTTACCCAATGGGAGAAACCGCTGTGGCAGGATCGCACCCTCTGGGCCGGGCTGCTTGTCGTGGCCACGCTGGCGATGGTGGTTTGGTGGGCCTAAGCGATGGAGACGCTGGACCGCATAGCGACAGGTATTTCAACGCAGCTTGAGGCCGCACCCGATTTCGTCAGCCCCCTTCTTGCCGTGCTTCTGGCCTGCGCGGCGGGGCTGGCGGTGCATTGGATCGGATACCGTATCCTCGACCGCGTGATCTCGGAAAAGAACATCACCGGGCGGTCCTTGCTGCGCCGGGCGCGCAGGCCGCTGCGCCTTGCCGCCGTGGTCGCAGCACTCGCTTGGGTTCTGCCCAATGTCCGGCTCTACGGCTGGCAGGACGGGGCGGCGCATCTGTTTTTGGTCTTGCTGATCATCCTCGTCGGCTGGACGCTGATCCTGCTGACCAATCATTTCGCCGAACGCGCCGTGCGGCGGCATCGGCTGGATGTCGAAGACAATCTTTCGGCCCGCAAGTTCGTGACCCAAGCGCGCGTGCTGCGCCGGACCGTGACCATCATCTTGGGGATTTTCACCGCCGCTGGGGTGCTGTTGACCTTTGAAAGCGTGCAGAAATACGGGGCCGGGCTTTTCGCCTCGGCCGGGGCGGCGGGGCTGGTCGTCGGGCTGGCGGCCCGCCCGGTGCTGACCAATCTGATCGCGGGGCTTCAGATCGCCATCACTCAGCCGATCAGGCTCGAAGATGTGGTGATCGTCGAAGACGAATGGGGCTGGATCGAAGAGATCTTCGCGACCTATGTCGTCGTGCGTCTGTGGGATTGGCGGCGCATGGTGGTGCCGCTGTCTTATTTCATCGAAAAGCCGTTTCAGAATTGGACCCGCGAAAGCGCGTCGATCATCGGCACGGTGTTTTGGTATCTCGATTACACGGTGCCGATTGGCGAAATGCGCGCGAAGCTTGAGGAACTGGCCAAAGCCTCCCCCCTATGGGACGGGCAGGTGGTCAACCTTCAGGTTTCCGAGACCGAGAAAGACAGTATCGCCGTGCGCGGTCTTGTTAGCGCCCGGACCTCACCACAGGCATGGGATCTGCGCTGTGAAATCCGGGAGAAGATGATCGACTGGCTGCAAAAAGAGCATCCCCAAGCTCTGCCGCGTCGGCGCGGGAATATGGAGATCCGCAGCCGTGATGAGCCGGACATGTCATCGAAAGGTGAGGCTCCGGTGACGCCCTAAAGGGGGCGCAGGGCCGACCAAGGAAACGAACAACAAAGGAAAAATAGGTGGAAAATCTCGCACGGCGTCTTGGTCTGAAAACGGACCCGGTCATCTTTTTCATTTCAGCCGGGCTCGCCGCGCTTTTCGTTCTGCTCTTGATCGCGGTGCCCGAACCCATCGGAGACATCTTTGCCGTGGGTCGGGCTTGGGTCGTGACCAATCTCGGCTGGTTCTTCATTCTTGGCGTGAATGTCTGGCTGGGTTTTCTGATTTGGGCCGCCGCGTCGCGCCACGGCCATATCCGATTGGGGCCGAAAGGCTCTGAGCCGGAGTATTCGAACCTGTCGTGGTTCACCATGCTTTTCGCCGGGGGCATCGGCACCGTTCTCATGTTCTGGGGCGTGGCCGAACCGATCAGCCATTTCCAGAAACCGCCATTGCCGGGGGTGGAACCCTATTCGGAACAGGCGGCGAAAGATGCGATTTCAATCGCGATCTATCACCTTGGGCTGCACACTTGGGCGATTTTCACGCTGCCCGGTCTGGCCTTCGCCTATTTCATCAACCGCTATGATCTGCCGGTGCGCGTCAGCTCGGTTTTTTATCCCCTGCTGCGTGAGGGTATTCACGGGCCGGTGGGCAAAGCCATTGATATCGTGGCCATCTTGGGCACGATCTTTGGCGTGGCGGTGTCCCTCGGTCTCGGCTCTTCGCAGATCGCGGCGGGGCTGTCCGAGCTTTTCGGCTGGGATGCTTCGACCTTTTTGAAGATCATGATCCTCGCCGTGCTGACCATGGTCGCCGTCGGCTCGATCGTGGCGGGGCTCGACAGCGGGGTGAAGCTCTTGTCGAATATCAACATCGGCATGGCAGTTCTGCTGATGATCTTCGTGCTGGTGACCGGATCGACCCTGTTTCTTTTGCGCGGCATTGTCGAAACCGCGGGGCTTTATCTGCAAAACCTGCCGCGGCTGGCCTTTTGGAATGATATGTTGGCCAATCGAAACCCGTCGAACGGGGATTGGGGCTGGCAAGGGGATTGGACGGTCTTTTACTGGGCGTGGACGGTCACTTGGTCGCCCTTCATCGGGCTGTTCGTGGCGCGGATTTCACGGGGCAGGACCATTCGCGAATTTGTCTTTGGCGTTCTGCTTGCGCCGACGGCCTTCACGCTGATCTGGTTCTCGATCTTCGGCTGGCAGGCCATCGGCTTTGACGGCATCGGCACGGCGGCGCGGGAAGCGATGGGCGATCAGGCGGGCGAGATCAGCCGGGCGGTGGCAGAGAGCATCCCCCTCGCGCTTTTCGTCTTTCTTGAGCATTTCCCCTTCACGCTCTTCGTCCAAGGCGTGGCGATCATCATCGTCGCGATCTTCTTTGCCACCTCGTCGGACTCGGCCTCTCTGGTCGTCGATATGCTCTGCACCGGCCATGCCAAACCCGGCCCTGTGCGCCAGCGGGTCTTTTGGGGCCTTGCCGAAGGGCTGGTCGCGGCGATGCTGATCCTGCTGACGGGCGACACTGGGCTCACCGCTTTGCAGCAGGTGATCACCGTGGTGGGGCTGCCGATCTTTGTGCTGGTCTGCATGATGATACCGTCCTTGGTGCGCGGCTTTAAGCTTGAGGATATCGACAATGTTTCGGTCAACGGGCGGCCAAAGCTAGGGGATTTTTAAGGCGGTTTGCGGCCCCGACTGACCGCCGGTTTGCAGCGGTCGCAGGAGGGGTGGCGGGGGAGGTCTCCCACCCGCCACCCCTTAACATCTTGATCTTCCCGTAAAACATCACTAGCCGTAACGTAACTTCGCGACAGGCGACCGGGGTATCTATACCCCGGCGTCGGAACCGGCTATGCCTATGGCCAAGATCGTTGCGGCGGGCGAAATGCCGCGACGGATCGCAGCGCAGAGGGGCGCGCGCCATCCTTTGGCCGCGTGTTTCGACCGCGCCTGCATCTGGGCAAAGCGCCCACGCCAGTGCGAGGGCGGCGGCCAATGACGCGGCACCGCAGCAAGACGCCGAGCGCTTTGTCAGAGCGTTCGAGCAAGAAAACAAACAAAGGGGGATACAATGACCAATTTCACAAACCGTCAAACCGGCCCGAGCCGTCGCAGCTTTCTAGCCGGGACCGCCGCCGCCGTGGGGGCAGGGCTGATCCTGCCACACGGGGCGCGGGCACAGGCGCAACCCAAGAAGGGCGGCACCCTGCGGGTGGGCTTTACCCAAGGCTCCACTTCCGACAGCCTTGATCCGGCGACCTTCAACAACGACTTTATGTTCGCCAGCGGCTATGCGGTCTTTAACACATTGACTGAGATCGCCCCCGACGGCACCGCCCAGCCCGACCTTGCCGAGAGCTTTGAGGCCAGCAGCGATGCGGCCACATGGACCTTCCGCCTGCGCGAAAATGCGCAATTCTCGGACGGCAAGACGGCCACGGCGAATGACGTGATCGCTTCGATCCGTCACCACATGGGGCCCGAGTCCAAATCCGGTATCAAACCGCTGCTTGAGCAGATCACCGATATCCGCGCCGATGGCGATAAGGTCGTGATCTTTGAACTGGCCGCCGGCAACGCGGACTTCCCGTTCATCTTCAATGACTACCACCTCGGCATTCGCCAAGACACCGGCGATGGCACGATTGACCCCAACAGCCGCATCGGCACCGGCGGCTATGTGATCGATGTCTTCGAGCCGGGCGTGCGGGTCGAACTCTCGCGCCGCGATGACTACTGGAAAGAAGGCCGCGCGCATTTCGACAAGGTCGTGATCCTGAAAGTCGGCGACCCGGCGGCCCGGATGAACGCCCTGATGACCGGTGAGGTCGATCTGATCGACCGGCCCGACCTAAAGACCATCAACCTTCTGGGCCGCGCGCCCAACGTGAAGATCCACACCCAAGACGGCACGCTGCATTACATCATGCCGATGCAGACCAACACGGCGCCCTTCGATGATCTGAACGTGCGCATGGCGCTGAAATACGGCATCAACCGCGAAGACATGATCGAAAAGGTTCTGCGTGGCTATGGCACCGTGGGCAACGACCAACCGATCTCGCGCTCCATGCCCTATTACAACGACGATCTGGAACAGATCACCTATGATCCCGAGCGGGCGAAGTACCACCTGAAACAGGCGGGTCTGGAAAGCCTCGACGTTACGCTCTCGACTTCGGATGCGGCGTTCAACGGGGCCGTGGATGCCTCCGTGCTCTTCGCCGAAAGCGCGCGGCCTGCGGGGCTGAACATCGACGTGAAGCGCGAACCGGATGACGGCTATTGGTCGAACGTCTGGCTGCAAAAGCCCTTCTGCTGCTCCTATTGGGGTGGTCGTCCGACGCCTGACCTCATGTTCTCGACCGGCTACGCCGCCGATGCGGAGTGGAACGAGACCAAATGGGACAATGAGCGCTTTAACGAGCTGCTGCTGCAAGCGCGGCCCGAGTTGGACCAGACCCGCCGCGCCGAGATGTACGGCGAGATGCAGAAGATCGTGAAAGAGCAGGGCGGCGCGCTGATCCCGGCCTTCGGTCAATATGTCTCGGCCATGAGCGAAAGCGTTCAGATGCCCGAGGAAGTGTCCGAGATGTGGGATCTCGACAGCCAGCGCTTCATCGAACGCTGGTGGATGTCCTAAGCCACAGCTTCACGCGGGCGGCCCCCAAGGGCCGTCCGTTTCCCGCACCAATGGCCCGCCCCGGGCCGGAGAAAACCTTAAAATGTCCCGGCTTCAGAAGCTTGTTATCGGCCGAGTGTCCCTCGGCATTCTGACCCTCTTTGTCGTATCCGCCCTCATGTTCGTTGGCATCGAACTCTTGCCCGGTGATCTGGCGCAGCAGATCCTTGGCCAATCGGCGACTGAATCGACCCTCGCGGCCTTTCGCGCCGAGCTTGGCCTCGATCAGCCTGCGCATCTTCGGTATTTCGATTGGCTCGGCGGTGTGCTGCGCGGCGATTTCGGCACCTCTCTGGCCTCGGGGCGCGAGGTGTCTGAGCTTTTGGGCCCGCGGCTTGCCAATACCATGTTTCTGGCCGTCTATGCCGCCGTCATCGCCGCCCCGCTGGCGGTGATCCTTGGGCTGCTGGCGGCGCTGTGGCGCAACACGCTGTTTGACCGCGGCGTCAACCTGACCGCGCTTTCCGCCATCTCCATGCCCGAGTTTTTCGTGGGCTATGTCCTGATCCTGTTTTTGTCGATCAAAGCGGGCGTCTTCCCCACGCTGGCACGGATCGACAGCGCCACGGGGCTTTGGGACGCGCTCTATCGCAGCTTTCTGCCCGCGCTGACGCTTATTCTGGTGGTCGTGGCGCATATGATGCGGATGACGCGGGCGGCCATCATCAACGTGCTGGCCTCGCCCTATATTGAGATGGCCCGCCTCAAGGGCGTGCCGCGCTGGCGCATCATTCTGCAACACGCGCTGCCCAACGCGCTGGCGCCGATCGTCAATGTCGTGGCGCTGAACCTTGCCTATCTGGTGGTCGGCGTGGTGGTGGTCGAGGTCGTCTTTTCCTACCCCGGTCTTGGCCAGTTACTGGTCGATGCGGTTTCCAGCCGGGATTTCCCGGTGGTGCAGGCCGTGGGGCTGTTCTTTGCCGCTGTCTATATCACGCTGAACGTTCTGGCCGACATCATCTCGATCATGTCGAACCCGCGTCTGCGGCACGGGAGATAACGATGAAATCTTTGCTGAAATCCGCGCCTCCTTCGGCGATCTTTGGGATGGTGGTGCTGGTCCTCGTGGCCATCACCGGACTTTTCGCCCCGTGGATCGCGCCCTATGGCGAGACGGACGTGGTGGGCGACGCCTATCTGCCGTGGAGTGGTGCGCATCCGCTTGGCACCGACAATCTTGGCCGCGATATGCTGTCACGCATGATCTTTGGCGCGCGCAATACGGTTGGGCTGGCGCTGCTGACCACGGCCATTTCCTTTTCGGTCGGGGCCACGCTGGGGATGCTGGCCGCGCTCAAAGGCGGCTGGCTGGACGAAGTCCTGTCGCGGCTCGTCGACGTGTTGATGGCCGTGCCGCCGCTGATCCTGGCGCTGATGCTCTTGGCCATTGTCGGCCCCTCGATCCCCAATATGGTCGGGGTGATCGCGGTGATCTATGTGGCGCCGGTCTACCGCCTGTCGCGCGCGGCGGCGATGAATGTGGTGGGCCTTGATTTCGTCGAGGCCGCCAAGCTGCGCGGAGAGCGCACGCCGTGGCTGCTGCGGCGCGAAATTCTGCCCAACATCTGGTCCACCCTGATCGCTGAATTTGGCGTGCGCTTTTGCTTTGTGTTTCTCTTTATCGCGGCGCTGTCCTTTCTTGGCATCGGGATCCAGCCGCCCACGGCGGATTGGGGATCGATGGTGAAAGAGAACGCCACCTTGATCAGCTTTGGCGATATCACCCCGCTGATCCCGGCGGCGGCCATCGCCTTGTTGACCGTTGCGATCAACCTGATCGTCGATTGGATGCTGCACCGCGCCAGCGGTCTGAAAAGTTAACCGAGCAGGGGCCAAGCATATGGGAAATCTTTTGAACATTCGCGGTCTCCGGCTTGAGGCAGGCAGCCGCGCGCGGCCCAATGTGATCATCAAAGGGCTCGATCTGGAACTGGACCGGGGTGAGGTGCTGGGCCTCGTCGGCGAAAGCGGGGCGGGCAAAAGCTCCGCCGGCTTGGCGGCGATGGGCTATGTCCGCGACGGGGTGCGCTTTGCCGGGGGCAGCGTCGAATTCGACGGCACCGAGTTGATCGGCATGGGGCGCGGGCAATTGCGCCGGTTGCACGGCAAACGCATCGCCTATGTCGCCCAATCCGCGGCGGCAAGCTTTAACCCCGCCAAGACGCTGATCGACCAATATACCGAAGCGCCGCGTTTGCACGGTGTCTCGGGCCGCGCGGCGGCAGAGCAGGACGCCGTTGCGCTCTACCGTCAGATGCAATTGCCCAACCCCGAAGAGATCGGCTTTCGCTACCCGCACCAAGTGTCGGGCGGCCAGTTGCAGCGGGCGATGACGGCGATGGCCATGGCCTGCCGCCCCGACCTGATCATCTTTGACGAGCCGACGACCGCTTTGGACGTGACCACCCAGATCGAAGTGCTGGGCGCGATCCGCGATATTGTCGAGCAATATGACACGGCGGCGATCTATATCACCCATGATCTGGCGGTGGTGAGCCAGATGGCCGACCGCATCTGCGTGATGAAGGATGGCGCAGCGGTGGAGACCGCGCCGACCAAGACCATGCTCGACGCCCCGCAAGAGGACTATACCCGCTCGCTCTGGGCCGTGCGGTCGTTTCGCCGCCCCGATGCAGAGGCGGGGGAGGCTCCGGCGCTGATCCGCTGCGAGGGGGTTTCGGCGGCCTATGGGCCGATGACCGTGCTGGATAATCTCAACTTTACCTTTCCGCGCGGCCAGACCACTGCCGTCGTCGGGGAAAGCGGGTCGGGTAAATCAACCCTCGCCCGGGTCATCGCAGGCCTGTTGCCCCCCGTCGCCGGGCAGTTTTTCTGGAACGACGCGCCGCTTGAGCCGCAACTGGCCAAACGCGGGGCCGAGACGCTGCGCAATATCCAGATGATCTATCAATCGGCGGATACCTCGCTGAACCCGCGCCACAGTATCCGCGAGATTTTGGCCCGCCCAGTGCGCAAGTTCACGGGCCGCAGGGGGCACGAGCTTCAAGCCCGGGTGGCGGAACTGATGGATTTGGTCGACCTCGACCGCGCTTTCCTTGACCGCAAACCCAGCGAACTTTCGGGCGGACAGAAGCAGCGCGTGGGCATCGCGCGGGCGCTGGCAGCCGAGCCGGAGTTCATCATCTGTGACGAGGTCACCAGCGCGCTGGATCAATTGGTGGCCGAAGGGATCCTGCGGCTTTTGGTGCGTTTGCAGACCGAGCTGGACCTGACCTTCATGTTCATCACTCATGACTTGGCCACGGTAGAGGCGATTGCCCATAAGGTGATCGTGCTCAAGAATGGCCAGATCGTAGAGCAGGGCGGGCGTGATGAGATCTTTGGCGACCCAAAGCAGGCCTATACCAAGCGGCTGCTGACATCGGTGCCGCAGATGGACCCGGAATGGCTGACCGAGGCCCGCGCGCGGGAGCGGTCCCTGCGCGAGGCGCAGTAGGGTCGCAGGGTTAAACCCCCTCGGCCCGCGCGGCGGCGAAGGCGGCTTCTGTCGCGTCGAGGAACAAAGTCGCCTCGGCCTGCTGCAAGACAAGCGGGGGGCGGATTTTCAGCACGTTGGCCCCCGGCCCGGTGGCGCTGATCAAGACGCCATTCTGGCGCAGATGGTTGACCACGAATTTGGCGCGGGCGGCATCGGGGGCGTTGGTCTCGCGCGCGGTGACGCATTCGACCGCCAGAAACAGCCCCGCGCCGCGCACATGGCCGATCTCGGGGTAGCGGGTGGCGATGTCTTGCAAGCCTCTCTTGAGGAAACCGCCGACGGCTGTGGCATTGTCCTGCAATCCCTCATCCGCGATCACGTCGAGCACCGCCATGCCTGCGGCGGCGGCCACGGGGTTGCCGCCAAAGGTGTTGAAATACCGCGCCTTCTCGCCAAACTCTTGCACCAGCTCTGGCCGCATCGCGGTGCCGGAAAGGGGGAAACCATTGCCCATCGGCTTGCCCATCGTGACCATGTCAGGCACCAGCCCGTGGCGCTGGAACCCCCAGAAGGCATCGCCGGTGCGGGCAAAGCCGGGTTGCACTTCGTCGGCGATGAAAAGCCCCCCCTCGGCGCGGATCAGATCGACCGCCGGTTGCAGGAACCCCGCGGGATCGGGATGCAGCCCGTCGCTGGAAAAGATCGTATCGACGATGAAGGCCGCAGGCTCGATCCCATCGGCGCGCATCTCGGCAATCGCTTGGGCCAGATCGGCGGCGAGTTTGGCACCCTGTTGCGCCTCGGGGATGCGCAGCGTGTCGGGCGCGTCGATCAGCCGGATGCGCGGGCTGCGCGGGGTGAATTCGCCCAGAGAGGGGGAGAGTTCGGCCACCGCCTCGGTCAGCCCGTGATAGGCAAGGCGGGTGACGATGACGCCCTCGCGCCGGGTATAGCTGCGGGCGATGCGCAGGGCGATGTCATTCGCCTCGGACCCGGTGCAGGTGAACATGAGATGACCAAGCGCGTCGGGCATCGTGGCAAGCAGCCGTTCGGCATAAGTCACAACGTTTTCATGCAGATAGCGGGTGTGGGTGTTCAGCACGCCCAACTGCTGGGTGATCGCCTCGACCACGCGGGGGTGGCAATGGCCGACCGATGCAACGTTATTGTAAGCATCGAGATATCTGCGCTCGTCCTTGTCCCAAAGCCAGACACCCTCGCTGCGCGTGATATGCAGCGGCTGGTCGTAGAACAGCCGGTAGGCGGGGCCAAGCGCCTTGGCGCGGCGGTCGATCAGGGCGCGGTCGGCAGGGCTAAGGGCCTCGGCTTGGGCGCTATCATAGGCGTTGATCATGGTCATCGGTCACTCCGTTCCCGCAGCATGATGCAGGGCTTTGATCGCGGCGGCGTCGCCCACTTGGTCGAGCGCGGCCAGCCCGCGTTGCGATGCGGCGGCGTTGCGCAGGATATAGGGGGCATTGTCGGGATAGCGCCGCGCGCGGGAGGCGCCGATCGCCAAGGTGGTGGCATGGCGCAGGCGGATCAGACTGGGCAGAAGCACGACCTCTTCGGCCTCCAGCGGCAGGCGTGCGGCGAAGCCCGCGACCATCTCGCAAATGGCGCCCAGCGGGTCTGTGCCTTGGCCGAGTTGATAGGAGCAGGCCACCGCCAGATCACAGGCCAGCGGCGTATGCACCATATCGCCGAAGTCGATCAGCCCGATGGGGTACTGCGCCTGTGGCGCGTCGACCAGAATGTTATGGGGGTTGAAGTCATTATGCACGATCTGCGCCCGCAGATGCGGCAATCGCGGGGCGGTTTCCGCGTCGAACTGGTCAAGCCTATGCTGCAACTGCTGACGCAGCGCGGCGTCCTGCACATCCGCCAGAAGGGGGCGCAGGTAGCTCACCTGTTTGATGTCCCATTGCAGGAAATGCCCGCCCGCAGGGTGAAAGAACCCGCGCAGCCCAAGGGTGACCCGCGCGTGAAAATCGCCCAAGGCGCGGTAGAGGCCGGGCTGCGGGGTCGCATTGCTGAGCACGGTGCCGCTGAGGAAGGACATCAGGCGAACGACATGGGGCTGCCCATCGGCGGCGGTGGCGACCTCGGCAGCTTTGCCGTTCAGGCTGGCGCAGATGCGTTGCACCGGCAGTTCGGGATCGGCGGCGGCCAGATGCATCAGTGCTGCGGTCTGCATGTCGGTCACCGCCCGGTCTTCGGCGGCATTGGTGATCTTTAGCAGGGCCTTTTCGCCCGTGGTCAGGGTGATGAGAAAGTTCGCATCTTTTTCAGCGGCTAGCGGTTCGATCTCTCCCGAGATCCCATAGCAGCGCAGCGCGACCTCTGCTGCGCGGGCCGCGTTAAAGGCGGGCGGGTCTTGTGCCAGCAGGTCGGTCTGGGCCCCGGTCTCTTCGACCAGCACGCCGCTGAGGAAGGGGGGCAGGCCGCCATGGGGCGTGATCCCGGCCTCGGTCATGGGGCGGTGCCTTCGGTCCCGCACCATTCGGCGATGAAGAGCGCCATGGCTTGGGTGATCTTCTTGACCGAACTGAGGCTGACGGATTCGTTGATCCCGTGAATGTTGCGCGATTTCGGCCCGTAGCAGAGCGCGGGGATCTTGTTGTAAAGCGCATAGACCCGCGTATCGAGGTAGCCCGCCGTCATGAAGGACTGCAGCGGCGCGCCGATGGCCTCTTCATGGGCGCGTTCCAAGACGGCTTCGGCCTCGCTGCCCGGCTCCAGCACATAGCCTTCGGCGTGGAAACCGTTGAAGACCACCCTGGGCGGGTTGTTCGACAGGAAGTTGTCGCTCTGGGCGAAGGCTTTGACCCGCTCTGTAATCTCGCGCGCGGCATCCTCGGCGCTGCGGCCCGGATAGATGGAAACGCGGCAATCGATGTTGCACCATGACGGCACCGATGAGGCCCAATCGCCGCCTTCGATCTTGCCGATGTTGAGGTTGATCGGATGGGCCTCGTCTTCGAAATGCGGATGCTGGCCCTTTTCCGCGTTCCAATCCTCCTCCATCTCGCGCAGGGCGGTGATGACGCGGGTGGCGGCATCAATGGCATTGGCCCCTTCGCCCATTTCGCGCACATGGACCGGCACGCCGCGCAACTGCACCTGAAACCAGATGACGCCGGTATTGGCGCGAACCAGCATTTCCTCTTCGGGTTCGGGGATGAAGACCGCATCGGCGGTGTAGCCTTGCAGAAAAGTCTGCAAAGCGCCGTTACCGGTGGATTCCTCCTCGACCACGGATTGCACATAGACGGTTGCCGCCGGTTGCAGCCCGATGCGGCGCAGCGCGTCGAGCGCAAAGATATTTGCAGCCGCCCCCGCCTTCATATCGCCCGCACCCCGGCCATACATCCAATCGCCGTCGATCTTGGCCGAAAAGGGCGGATCGTCCCACATGTCGTGCAGCCCCTCGGGCACCACATCGAGATGCGATTGCAGGATCAGCGAGCGGCCTCGCTCATCGCGCGGGCGGTGGATGCCCACGACGATGGGCGCGTCGGAATGATCGTCGGAGTATTTCGACCCGCCGGGATGCGCCTCAATCGCGGCGCGGTCCATCTTGAAGCGGTCCATCGCGTAGCCACGGCTTTGCAGGCTGCGAAACAACAGGTCTTGGATCGCATGTTCATGGCCGCGCAGGGAGGGCATTTGCACGAGCTTTTGGGTAAAGCTCACCTGTTCGGCGAATCCGTCTTCGACAGCCTGAACGATGCGAGACTTGAGGTCTGGATCAAGGGGCATGGCGTGTCCTTTCGGGGTTACAGCATCGCTTCGATGAGGAAGGGGCCGGGCTCTTTCGCGGCCTCTTCGATGGTGCGCATCAACTCGGCAATGTCTTCGACCCGTTTGCCCGGCACGCCCATGCCCTTGGCCATGGCCACGAAATCCAATTGCGGGCGGTCGAGGTTCAGCATGCTCAGCGCGTCGGGGCCGGGTTGTGCGCCGACGTTGTGCAATTCGCCCTTGAGGATCTCATAGGACTGGTTGGCCAGAATGATGGTGGTAACGTTGGAATTCTCGCGCGCTTGGGTCCAGAGCGCCTGAATTGTGTACATGGCCGAGCCATCGGCTTGCAGCGTGATCACCGGGCGGTCGGGGCAGGCGATGGCGGCCCCGGCGGAAAGGGGGATGCCAATGCCGATCGACCCGCCGGTCAGCGCGAGCCAGGTGTTCGGCGCGGCACTGTCGCCCGCCGGGAAAGTGGCCCCGCCCGAAGAGACGGCCTCATCCACCACGATCGCGTCTTCGGGCAGCGCATTGGCCAAGGCCGCGCCGAGGTTTTGCAAGCTGATGCCGCCCGCCTGAGGTGCCGCGGGCCGCGCGTGGCCGCGCGGGGTGGCGGGTTTTGCGCCGATGCGGTCCGCCAGAGCGGCCAGTGCGGTGGCGCCATCCGCATCGACGGGGGCAAGCGTCACGTTGTGGCAATCGACAGGCAACAGCAGGCTCGGCTTGCCGGGGTAGGCGAAAAAGGCGACCGGCGGCGGGGTCTCGATCAGGATCGCGCGGCTGTAGGGAGAGAGGCATTCGAGCGCCGCGTTGATCGGATAGGGGATTTTGTTGACGGCAAAACGCCCCTGTCCGCGCTCCAACCGGCGGTTCGAGGTCGGGGCGAGGATATCGGCCCCGGTCTTTTCCGCGATGCCATGCAGCAGGGCCATCGCCTCTTGGTTTTCCAGCACACCGCTGCCGACCAAGAGCACGGTCTTCTCACCACTTTCCAAGGCTTTGACCGCGGCATCAAGCGCGGCTTCGTCCAGCGGGGCAGGGGCCGCGGGGGGCACGACCTCGGCCATCTGGCCGCCCGCGTCCCAGCCGATGTCGGCGGGTGCGATCAGCGTGGCGACCTTGCCCGGCTTGCCTTGGGCAACCGCGAGGGCGGTCATCGCATCGGCGGCAAAGCTGCCCGCGTCACGACCCGAACGTACCCAATCGCTGAAGGGCGCGCAGGCACCTTCGACATCCGCCGACAGAGGCGCGTCGTATTTCTGATGCCGCAGCGCGTGATCGCCCACAAGGTTGACCATGGGCACCCGCGCCTTGCGGGCGTTGTGCAGGTTGGCGGCGGCATTGGCGAAACCGGGGGCAAGGTGCAGCAGGGTCACCGCCGGTTTGCCCGCCATGCGCGCATAGCCATCGGCGGCGCCGGTCACCACCCCCTCGAACAGGCCCAGAACGCAGCGCATCAGTTTGGTGCGGTCCAGTGCGTCGACGAATTGCATCTCGGAGGTGCCGGGGTTGGCGAAACAGACCTCCACCCCGCCCGCATGCAGGCTGCGCACAACGCTTTCCGCGCCGTTCATTTCTTTGGGGGTCTTGCTCATGCTGTGGCCTCGCGGAATGTCGTGAGAAATGATTTTGCGTTATCGGCAAGGGAGGGGCCAAGGTAGCCGCCCTCTTGGATCAATGCGGTGGGAAGGTTCAGCGCCGCCAAGCGCCGGGCCATTTCGGCAAAGCCGTCGGGGTAGACCTTCACGGCAGCCAGCGGATCGTCGGCGGCCATGTCGAAGCCCAGCGAGACGACCAGCGCCTCGGCCCCGAAATCGCGGATCGCGGCGATGCCCTTGTCGAGCAGGGCCAGCACCTCATCTTGGCTCGCGCCCTGCTCCAGCAGCAGGTTTAGCGATTTGCCCGCCCCGTCGCCTTCGCCCGTCTCATCGGTATGGCCAAGGTAGAAGGTGGGGTAGGTGGCCGGATCGGGATGCAGCGAGCAAAAGAAGATGTCGCCGCGTTCATAAAGGATGTCGAGCGAGCCATTGCCGGTGTGCACGTCGATGTCGATCAGCGCGACCTTCTTGAAGGTCTGGGTCAGGTGCTCTGCCGCGATACAGGCGTTGTTGAAAAAGCAAAACCCGTTCGAGCAATCGCGCATCGCATGGTGGCCGGGCGGACGGCAGAGCGCATAGGCCGCGCGGGCGCCTGTCGCCACCGTTTGGGCCGTCTCAATGGCGGTTTGGGCGGACCAATAGGCCGCATCCCATGACCCTTCGGTCAGCGGGGTCGAAGTGTCGGTCATCCACCAGCCCAATTGACCGTGAATGTCCTTGGGCTCTTTCCCGCGCCGCACGCCGGGGTGCATGGTGGGGATGGCCAGCGCATCCGGCCCCGCGCTTTCGACGAAACGGGCATGGGCATCGGGCAGGAAGTCAACGTAATCGGGGTTGTGCACCGCCTTGATCGGCGCCAGCCCGTGGTCTTGGGGTTTGCTGATCTCAAACCCTTCGCCGATTAACATATCGCGTAGAATTTCAGCACGTTGTGGCTGTTCTTGATGCGGCATCGCCGCGCCGCGCCGAAAGTAATGTGTCGGCGCATGGCCAAGCTGGCGTTCATCGAAAAAGACTTTCATCACATTCCCTGTGGTCTGATGTCGTTGCGGCGGAGCATTGCAGTTTTAATTTGCAGGCTCAATAGAAATGATGCATCATGCATCAAAACTGGCAGCAAGTCGGCCAGTAAGGATGAGGGCGCGATGGCCGAGATCAATCAAGTTTCATTGGGCGATGCGATCTATGATCGGGTCTGTCAGGACTTGGTGGAAGGTAGGCTTCGCCCGAATGAAAAGGTCACCATTCGCGGCTTGGCTGAGCGGTTGGGCACCAGTTCGACCCCGGTGCGCGACGCGGTGCAGCGGCTCTTGCGGGATGAGGCTTTGGTCCAGCGCAGCGTGCGCGATGTGCGCGTGCCGGTGCTGACAAAGGCGCAGTATCTTGAAATCGCGAGCATCCGGCGCGAGCTGGAGGGCTTTGCCGCAGGCCGCGCCGCTGAGATGGTCGGCCCCAAGGAAATCCGCCGCCTGAAAAAGATCGTGGAACGGAACGAGGCCGCAGCGGTGGCCGGGCGCTGGCCGCAGGCGGTGAAGTATAATCAAGAGTTCCATTTCGCGCTGGTCGAGGCGGCAGAGATGCCGATCCTGTTGGCCATCCTCAGCGGGCTATGGCTCCGCATGGGGCCGCTGATCGCGGGTTACTATGCGCGAGAGCAAATGGGGCTGGTTCGACATCATCAGGCAATTATTGCAGCCTGTGAGAATCGCGATCCCGCGGCCGCGGCTGCGGAAATGCGCGCAGACATCGATGACGCAAAGGAGGGGATCATAAGATACATCCAATCATTCATCACAGGTGAATGAGCCATCAAGATGCCGCCAATCGCGCGGCGACCACCCGAGCGACTGCAAAAAGCCGACGTCAGATCGGACGCTGCCCTTGGGCGAGTTTCAGCAAAACCAATGGGGATTTACATGCTAAAAACCACTAAATTAACCGCAGCCGTTCTGGCGCTGGCGATGGCCGGGCCTTTGGCCGCGCAGGATGGTGAGCCGAAGTCCGGCGGCACGCTTAACGTCGTGATCCAGCCCGAGCCGCCCAGCCTGATGATCGGCCTTGTGCAGAACGGCCCGACACAGATGGTCGGCGGCGATATCTACGAAAGCCTGCTGCGCTATGATTTCGACCTTCAGCCCGAAGGGCAGTTGGCTGAATCATGGGAGATTTCCGAGGACGGCAAGACCTATACCTTCAAGCTGCGCGAGGGCGTGGTGTTCCATGACGGTGAGCCCTTCACCTCGGAGGATGTCGAATTCTCCATGGATAAGTTCCTGCGCGAGAGCCATTCGCGGATGCGCACCTATATGGAACATGTCGAAAGCATTGAGACGCCCGACGATCACACGGTTGTCTTCAACCTTAAGCAGCCCTTCGGCCCCTTCATCGGTATTTTCGAGCCGGGCACCGCGCCGATGATCCCAAAGCACATCTATGAAGGCACGGATTTCGCGAATAACGAGGCGAATAACACGCCCATCGGCACCGGCCCCTTCAAGTTCGACAAATGGGAAAAGGGCAGCTTCATCCATCTGGTGAAGAACGAAGACTATTACATGGAGGGGAAACCCTACGTTGACGAAGTCTATTACCATGTGATCCCCGATGCGGCCTCCCGCGCCGTGGCCTATGAGACCGGCAAGGTCGACGTGCTGCCCGGCGGCTCGGTCGAGAATTTTGACGTGGCGCGCATTCAGGCAATGGAAAACACCTGCATCACCGACAAGGGCTGGGAATACTTCGGCCCGCTGTCTTGGATGTGGGTGAACAACGACAACAAACCGCTCGACGATGTGAAGGTGCGCAAGGCGATCATGCATGGCGTCGACCGCCAGTTCGCCAAGGACGCGCTGTGGAACGGTCTGGGCAAGGTTTCGACCGGCCCGCTGTCGTCCTCCACGCGTTTCTATGACGGCGACACGCCGGATATCTCCTATGATCCGGAAAAGGCCAAAGCCCTGCTGGAAGAGAGCAGCTATGACGGCGAGACCATCCGCATCTTGGGCCTGCCTTACGGTGAGACGTGGCAGCGCTGGGCCGAGGCGGTCAAACAGAACCTGAGCGAGATCGGCATGAAGTCCGAGATCGTGCCCTCGGATGTGGCGGGCTGGAACCAGAAGGTTGCCGACCGCGACTTCGACCTCGCCTTTACCTATCTCTACCAATACGGCGATCCGGCGCTTGGCGTTTCGCGGACCTATATGGGCGACAATGCCGCCCCCGGTTCGCCTTGGAACAACGTAGCGAACTACCAAAACCCCGAGACCGACAAGCTCTTTGCCGAAGCGGCCCTGATGGCCAGCCCGGAAGAGCGCAAGGCCGCCTATAAGGAGATCCAAGACGCGATCGTCGAGGATGTGCCGAACATCTGGCTTCTGGAACTGGGCTTCCCCACCATCTACCGCTGCGACGTGAAGAACCCGGTCAACACCGCCTTTGGCGTGAACGACGGTTTCCGCGACGTATGGCTCGATAAGTAACAAGAGCGACAACGCTCAAGGCTCGAGCCGCCACAGCGGCTCGGGCATCTATCAGAACAACACGGGGCGGATAGCGTGATACGTTTCATATTGGGCAGGTTGGTCAAGGCAGTGTTTATCCTGCTGGCGATCCTTGTCTTCAATTTCCTGCTGATCCATGCGGCACCGGGTGACCCTGCGGCGGTCATGGCGGGCGAAGCCGGGGCGGCGGACGAGAAATTTCTTGCAGACCTGCGGGCGCGTTTCGGCTTGGACCAGCCCCTCTACATGCAGTTGTGGATTTACATCAAAGGCGCGGTGCAGTTCGACCTTGGCTATTCCTTCCGCCAGCAGATGCCGGTGGCCGAGATGATCGGCGACCGCCTGCCCGCGACGCTTTTGCTGACCGGCGTGGCCTTCGTGCTGTCGCTGGTGCTGGGCGTGACCGCCGGGGTCGCGGCCTCTGCCCGGCAGGGGCGGTGGGGTGACACGATCATTTCGACCTTCGCGCTGCTGTTCTATGCAACCCCGCTCTTTTGGGTGGCGCTGATGGCGACGCTGGTGTTCTCGGTCTGGCTCGAATGGTTGCCGGGCTTTGGCTATTCCACCATCGGCGCGGGCTATACGGGCCTCGCCCATGTGTTGGATGTGGCGAAACATCTGATCTTGCCGGCTTCGACGCTGGGGCTGTTCTTCACGGCGATCTACATGCGCATGACGCGGGCCTCGATGCTCGAAGTCTCGCGGCTGGATTTCGTGAAAACCGCCCGCGCCAAGGGGCTGAACCGCGGCGTGATCCAGCGGCGGCACATCCTGCGCAACGCGCTATTGCCGGTGATCACGCTGGCCGGGCTTCAGGCCGGGCAAATCTTTGGCGGGGCCATCCTGACCGAGACCGTCTTTGCATGGCCCGGCATCGGGCGGCTGATGTTCGAGGCGATCAACCAGCGGGATTACAACGTGATCCTCGGGGTCTTCTACATCTCGGCGGCCATGGTGCTGCTGTTCAACCTGATCACGGATGTCATCTATGTCATTGTTGATCCGCGGATAAGGCTGACGACATGATGAGTTTTTGGAAACGTTTCAGCTATAACCGTGGCGCGGTGATCGGCTTGGTCATCCTGACCTTCGTCATAGCCGCCGCCATCCTTGCGCCCATCCTCTTTCCGCAGAGCCCGTGGAAAATGGTGCAGCGCCCCTTCCTGCCGCCCTTCACCCAAGACGGGCTGCTTCTGGGCACCGATGCGCTTGGCCGCGATGTCATGGCGGGGCTGGCCCATGGCGCTTATGTGAGCCTGCTGGTCGGGCTGGTCTCGACCATTGTGGCGCTGGCCATCGGCGTGCCGGTGGGGGCCGCGGCGGGGTATTTCGCAGGCCGGATCGACGACGCGCTCATGCGCTTTACCGAGTTCTTTCAGACCATCCCGAGCTTTGCGCTCGCCATCGTGCTCTTGGCGATCTTCCAGCCCAGCCTGACTTTTGTGATCATCGCGATTTCCATCGTGTCATGGCCCCCGGTCGCGCGTCTGGTACGGGGCGAGGTGCTGTCGCTCCGAACCCGCGAGTTCGTCGAGGCGGCGAGCCTGTCGGGCCTCGGCAATCTTCAGATCATCACCCGGCACATCCTGCCCAACGCACTGCCGCCAATCATCGTGCTGGCCTCGCTCATGGTGGCGCAGGCGATCCTGCTGGAAAGCTCGCTGTCCTTTCTGGGGCTGGGCGATCCGAACATCATGTCCTGGGGCTATATGATCGGGGCCGCGCGCACCGTGATCCGCACCGCTTGGTGGCTGTCCTTCCTGCCGGGCATGGCGATCCTGCTGACCGTGCTGGCGTTGAACCTGATCGGCGAAGGTCTGAACGACGCGCTGAACCCGCGATTGACGAGGAAATCCGAATGACCCTGCTTAGCATCCGTGACCTGTCCATCGCTCTGCCGGTCGGGGCCGATAGGCTCTATGCCGCGAAGGACATTAATTTTGACCTCGCCCCGGGCGAAATCCTCTGCATCGTCGGTGAAAGCGGCTCGGGCAAATCCATGTCGGCCAATGCGGTGATGGGGCTGCTGCCGCAAGGGGTGTTGCCCGAAAAGGGCAACATCACCTTCGACGGCCAGTCGATCCTTGGCCTGTCGGAGAAAGAGATGCTGAAGCTGCGCGGCAGCCGCATCTCGATGATCTTTCAGGAACCCCTCAGTGCGCTGAACCCGCTGATGCGTATCGGCGCGCAAATCGCTGAGGTCTTCGAGGCCCATGGCGCGCTCAACGGGGCCGAGCGTCGGGCGCGGGCGCTGAAACTGTTGGAGGAAGTCGGCATCCCCGACCCCGAAGCGGCGATCCGCGCCTATCCGTTCCAGCTCTCTGGCGGGCAGCGGCAGCGGGTGATGATCGCGATGGCCTTGGCGCTGGAGCCTGACATCCTGATCGCGGATGAGCCGACCACCGCGCTTGACGTGACCACGCAGGCGCAGATCCTCAAGCTGATCGAAGACCTGCGGCGCAAACGCGGTATGGCGGTGATCTTCATCACCCATGACTTTGGCGTGGTGGCCGATATCGCCGACCGGGTGATCGTCATGAAAAAGGGGGAGATCGTCGAAGCTGGCCCGGCGCAAGAGGTGCTGCTGAAGCCCCAACACCCCTATACCCGCGCCCTCATCGACGCGATCCCCCGGCTGACTAAAACCGAAGCCACGGCAGAGGTCGAACGCACGCCGCTTTTGAAGGTCGAGGGCTTGCAAAAGACCTTCTCCACCGGCTCTGGCACGCTTTTTGGCAAGCGCCGGGTGGTGAAGGCCGTCCAAGACGTGAGTTTCGAGCTTTTTGCAGGCGAAACCATCGGCATCGTGGGGGAGTCCGGCTCGGGCAAATCCACCGTAGGGCGCTGTTTGGTGCGGCTGCTCGATCCCGACGGGGGGCGCGTGTTGATGGACGGTGTCGACATCGCGGAGATGTCGGGGCCAGAACTGCGGGCGCAGCGGCGCAAGTTGCAGATGATCTTTCAAGATCCGTTCTCATCTCTCAACCCCCGCGCGCGAGTGTCGCGCATCCTTACCGAGGGGCTCATCGCCTATGGCACCCCGGATAAGGAGGCCAAGGCCAAAGCGCGCGAGTTGCTGGAACTGGTCGGGCTGGACGAAAGCGCGATGAAACGTTTTCCGCATGAGTTTTCGGGCGGGCAACGGCAGCGGATAGGCATCGCCCGCGCGCTAGCGCTGGACCCGTCGATCATCATCGCGGATGAGGCCGTCTCGGCCCTCGACGTCTCCATTCAGGCGCAGGTGCTCGACCTGCTGGCCGAGTTGAAAACCCGGCTGCATCTGTCGATGCTTTTCATCACCCACGACCTGCGCGTCGCGGCGCGGATCTGCGACCGGATCATCGTGATGCAAAAGGGCCAGATCGTTGAGGCGGGGCCGGTCAGCAAAGTGCTGCACGACCCCGATACCGCCTATACGCGCAGCCTGCTCGACGCTATTCCGGGGCAGGACTATGAACGCGCGCTGGCGGCGGCCGATTAGGGCGCTACCTCAGCCGCTGCGCCCAAGATGGATCAGACGATGAAACCTGCGGATCACGACCAAAAGACACTGCTGCTGACCGGTGCCAGCCGGGGCATCGGCCATGCCACGGCCAAGGCTTTCGCCGACAAGGGCTGGCGGGTGATCGGCTGTTCGCGGCAGGCGTTCTCGCCCGAATGCCCTTGGCCGGGCGGGGCGCAGGATCATGTGCAGGTCGATCTCAGCGATCCGAACCAGACGATAGAGGCGGTCGCGCAGGTCAAAAGGCTGTTGGGCGGCAACCCTTTGCATGCTCTGGTCAACAACGCGGGCGTCTCGCCCAAGGGCGAGGATGGCGCGCGGCTCAGCACGCTCGACACCGATCTGCGGACATGGGGTGAGGTGTTTCATGTGAATTTCTTCGCCTCCGTAGTTCTGGCACGCGGGCTTCAGGATGAGCTTTCTGCCGGGCGCGGGTCAGTGGTGAATGTCACCTCCATCGCCGGGTCGCGGGTGCATCCCTTTGCCGGGGCGGCCTATGCCACCTCCAAAGCGGCGCTGGCGGCGCTGACGCGTGAGATGGCCCATGATTTCGGCCCCCTTGGCGTGCGTGTGAATGCGATCGCCCCGGGCGAGGTCGAGACGGCGATCCTCAGCGAGGGCACCGACAAGATCGTGCGTGACATCCCCATGCGTCGCCTTGGCCAGCCGAATGAGGTCGCGCGGGCGATCTATTTCCTGTGTAGCGAAGAAAGCTCCTATGTCTCGGGGACCGAGATAGAGGTGAACGGCGGGCAGCACGTCTGACCGCGCGGCGCGCGACCATTCTGACAATCGCGTGATCAGCGCAGTCTTGCGCTGTCATCCCCGGCCATTAGACCTATGTACAGCCGCTCAATCAGGGCAGCTATACGCGCGCTCCCCTCAGGCAAAGCATACCCCAAGGGACACCACTTCATGATAAAATTCGAATTGAACGGGCGGTCGATTTCTGTCGATGCTGACCCGGACATGCCCCTGTTGTGGGCGATCCGCGATGAGATCGGCCTCACCGGCACCAAATTCGGCTGCGGCATCGGCGCATGCGGCGCTTGCACCGTGCATATCGACGGCACCGCGACACGGTCCTGCATCACTTATCTGGGCGACGTCGAGGGGCTGTCGGTCACCACGATCGAAGGGCTGGACGAAGAGGGCAAGCACCCCGTTCAAGAGGCATGGCGCAACCTGCGCGTGCCGCAATGCGGCTACTGCCAGTCGGGCCAGATCATGCAGGCGGCGTCTTTGTTGAAAGACACGCCCAACCCCAGTGACGAAGACATCGACGCGGTGATGACCGGCAACCTCTGCCGCTGCATGACTTACCCTCGTATCCGCCAAGCCGTGCGCGACGCCGCCACCGCAATGGGAGGCTCCGACAATGGCTAATCTGATGTCCCGCCTGAAAGGCTCCGACGCGCAACCGCAGATGACCCGCCGCGGGTTTCTGGTGTCGATGACCGCCGCTGGCGTTGCCTTTGGCTTCCCACAGGCGTCGAATGCCGCGATGAACCCTGCCGTGCCCGATGGCACGCCGATCGCGCCCAACGGCCAGCCCTTTGAGCCGTCGATGTGGTACTGGATCGACGCCGAAGGTCAGGTCAACGTCAACATCATCCGCGCCGAGATGGGCCAGCACGTCGGCACCGCCATCGCCCGCATTCTGGCTGATGAGTTGGAAGTCGCTTGGGAAAATGTGCACATCACCCATGTCGACACAGCTGAGAAATGGGGCCTGATGGTCACCGGCGGCAGCTGGTCGATCTGGCAAAGCTGGCCGATCTACCGTCAGGCGGGTGCGGCCGGGCGCACCGCGCTGATCGAAGCGGCGGCGGCCAAATGGGGCGTCGATGCCGCGGGTCTGACTGCGCGCGACGGGGCCGTGACCGATGGCA
Source organism: Sulfitobacter sp. 1A13496 (assembly GCF_043557225.1). Lineage (NCBI taxonomy): Bacteria > Pseudomonadati > Pseudomonadota > Alphaproteobacteria > Rhodobacterales > Roseobacteraceae > Sulfitobacter > Sulfitobacter sp. 1A13496. The sequence continues at coordinate 140,535 of NZ_JBIFFP010000003.1, forward strand.
CGCAGAGCATCAGCTATGGCGATCTGGTGGCCGAAGGGCTCGACCGCAGCTTTACCGAAGACGAACTGGCGGCCCTGCCGTTGAAACCCCATGCCGATCTGCGGCTCGTGGGGCAGGACGTGCATCCGCTTGATCTGGATACGAAAACCACGGGGCAGGCGATCTATGGTCTGGATGCCAAGGTCGACGGCATGGTCTACGGCGTGCCGATGCTGCCGCCAACGCGCTATGGCGCCAAGGTGAATTCCGTCGATGACAGCGCCGCGAAAGAGGTCAAAGGCTATCTTGAGACGGTGGTGCTGGACGATCCCTCGGGCACCGTGCCGGGCTGGGTCGTGGTGCTGGGCAAGACGCTCCATGCCGCGCGGATGGCCACCTATGAGATCAGCGTCGATTGGACGGCGGGCGAGACGGCGGATGTCTCCGAAGACGATATCCAAGCCCGCTCACGGGAATTGATCGACAGCGATGCCGGGTCGATCCTGCATACCGAGCAGCCTGAGACCCGCGCCGCTTTCGATGCCGCCGCCGAGACGCTAGAGGCCGAATACACCACGCAATCCGTGCTGCACTTCCAGATGGAGCCGGTGAACGCGACCGTCTTCCAAAACGCCGATGGCGTTTGGGAGACCCATGCAGGCAACCAGTGGCAATCGCTGATCTTGCCGACACTAGCCGCCGCGCTGGAGGTGCCCGCCGACAAGATCGTGATGCGCAGCTATATGCTGGGCGGTGGCTTTGGTCGGCGTTTGAACGGCGATTACATCGTGCCCGCCGCGCTGGCCTCCAAGGCCGTGGGCAAGCCGGTGAAACTGGTCTTCTCCCGCGAGGAAGACGCCCAGTTCGACAGCATCCGCTCGCCTTCGGTGCAAAAGCTGCGCATGGCATTCGATGAGGGCAAAGCCATCACCGGGATGGAGCATCACGCCGCCGCCGGTTGGCCGACGCAGGTGATGGCACCGGGCTTCATGCCAAAGGGCGTCAACGAAGAACCCTATGACCCCTTCGCCATCGATGGCGCGGATCACTGGTATTCGGTCGGTGCGCATCGCGTGCGGGCGATTTCGAACGATCTGGCCAATGCGACCTTCCGCCCCGGTTGGCTGCGCTCGGTCGGGCCGGGCTGGACCAACTTCGCCGTGGAAAGCTTCATGGATGAGGCGGCGCATAAAGTCGGCGCCGATCCGTTGCAGTTCCGTCTGGATCACCTGAAGGCCGAGGGTCTCAACGCAGGTTCTGCCCCCAATGCGGTGGGCGGGGCGTCGCGGCAAGCCGCTGTTTTGCAGCGCGTGGCCGAGATGTCAGGCTATGGCCAGACGGAGTTGCCCGAGGGCACGGCAATCGGGATCGCCACCACCTTTGGCCAATCGCGCACCATGCCGACTTGGACCGCCGCCGCCGTCAAACTGGCGGTGGATGCCGAAACCGGTGACGTCGCGGTCGAGAAGATGTGGCTGGCCTTCGATTGCGGCACTGTGGTCGACCCCGACGGCGCGCGCGCGCAATGCGAAGGCGCGGCGCTTTGGGGTTTGTCGATGGCTCTGCATGAGGGCACGCGGATCGAAGACGGCAATGTCGTCGACCTGAACCTTGGGTCTTACACGCCGCTGCGGATGGTCGATGTACCTCAGATCGAGGTCGCTTTCGTCGAAAGCACGGAAGTGCCCGTGGGTCTCGGAGAGCCGGGGACCACGGTCATCGCCCCGGCGATTGCCAATGGGATCTTCAACGCCACCGGGGCGCGGGTGCGTCATCTGCCGATCACTGGCGATGCGGTTCTTGCGGCGCTGGAAAGCTGATAGGAGAAGGCGGGCGCGGCATGTCGCGCTCGTCTTCCATTTGGTCTGAGGGCGCCGGCTAGTGAGGCGGGCTGCGCATTCGCCGGGCAGCGCGGCGGTTGCCTAAATTCAACGGCTCAAATTTTGGGCATTCACGCTTAAAAACTTAGAAAATCGCCCATTGCGCCATAATTCTGACAGGTTTCGAACAATAATCTAAACGAGCTATCTGGGCTCCTTTGCGGGCGGGTACGAAGGACAATCTGTGGCACCTACCGAGACATATGAACAACGCGTCGCCGCGACGCGAAAGCGCTTTATCCAAGGGATGCCGGAGCGGTTGCAGGCCGTGGCCGATGCGCTGCGCGAGACGGATGGCGCCGACCCGCGCGAGACCAAGGCGCGCAAGGTCCACCGCATGCTGCACGATCTGGCTGGCAATGCCGCGATGCTGGAATATGCCGAGATCGAAGATCGCCTACGCAAGGGGCTGCGCGTGGCCGAAGATGCCGATGAATCCTCTGCGCCCTTGTCGACCGATGACATTCGTATAATTGAAATGGCTCTGGCCGATGCCCGCAGTGTCACTGAAGAAATTTAAGAAAGCCTATCCATGAAGTATCCCGCAATCGGTTTGTTGGCGGCCCTGCTGCCGTTTCAGGTTCACGCTCAAACGGCCCCGGGTGAGGATGCGGCGAACGCCCCCACAGAGCAGGTCCAAGAGGGGTTGATCGCGCGGACTTTCGATCTGGCGGCGCTTGGCTTTCAAAACGGTCTGTCCTTCCGGCAGCTTTCGGGCAATGCGACGATCTATATCCCGCTGCCCAACCCGGATGCGCTGAGTTCGGGCAGCTTGCAGCTTGAGCTTGAACATGCCTCCACCACCGAGGTGGACCGCTATTTGCAAGTCTCGGTCGCGGGCCGTCCGGTGACCTCGCAGGCGCTGCCCGATGGGGCAGGGCGGCTGAGTGTTCCGGTCCCGCTCAGCCCCGAAGACGTTTCGGGCGGGTTCATCGCCGTGGGCCTGTCCTATTCCGGGGCTTTCAGCGATCGGGTCTGCGTGGACGAACGCGCTTCGGGCGATTTTCTTGAGATCACGGCGGCTTCTTCCGTGACCTTGCAATTGGACCCGTCTGAGATTGACACATCGGCGGCATTCGCCGGGCTGCGCCCTGCGGACACGCGTCTGGCCATCGGGGGCAACGACTCCCTCGCCGCCTTGGCCGCTGCGACCCGCGCCGCTGCGCTGTTCGACGCCGAAGCCGGGCGGCTGACCTTTGGCGGCGACGGGGCCAGTACATCGGGTGCATGGTCCGAAGCGGTCATCGAACTGGACGTGACCACCTCGGGCGTGGCGAGCGAGATGGCGGTGGACAATGAAGCCGGGCTGCCCGTCTTGAACCTGCGCGGCAGCGATCCGCAGGTGGGGCTGTGGCAACTGGTCTCGGAGTGGTCGCCCCTGTCGAACAAAGGCGCGACCGTGGTCGATGTGGCCGGGGGACCGGCCCGCTTTGACGACCGTTTGCCGCTGTCGGCGCTGGAGGGCGACCTCACCCCGCGTCCCGTGGTCTCGACCGAAGACTTCTTCGTGCCGTTCCAATCCTCCGACCTTCCGGCGGGCAAGGGCGTGTCTGGCGTGAACCTGCATGTCGCCGCAGCGCTTGACCCCGAAGGGCGGGGGGCGACGGCCTCGGTCTTTCTGAACGACACGCTGTTGGGCAACCGGCCCCTTGGCAGCGGCAAGCCCGAGCAGCTGACCTTTTCAGTTCCGAGCGGCCTGCTGGGTCGTGACAACCTGCTGCGCGTGTCGATCCAGCGCCAGCCCTCGGGCGGCGAATGTCGTTTCAAACCGCAGGGCTATCCGGCGCAAATCCTGCCCGGCAGTGCCTTGCTGCTTTCGGATTCCACAGCGCAGGATCGGGACTTCTTTACCCTGAGACAAGAATTTGGCGACGGCGTTCAAGTCGTGCTCGACCCCGCGCTTTCGCTTGATTTCGCGCAGACCCTGCCGTGGCTTGCGGGCGTTGCGGGCAGCGTGATCCCGGACCACGCGCCTATCCTGCCGCGCGCTTCTGTCGAGGCGCTTGAGGGGGACGAGCCCTTCTTTGTGATCTCTGACCAGAACCCCGGCGATGCAGAGCCGCTGATCACCTTCGATCAGGGTCGGATCGAGGTGCGCGACCGCCAAGACAACCTGATCTATTCGGGCGAAGACCTGTCGCGCCTTGGCGTGGTGCAGATCGTCACCCGGGGCGATACCCGTGGCCTTTGGCTGCGCCCGGGCAATGGCCCCGCGCCGGAGCTGACGCCAGAGCGTCCGATGATGCTTGACCGGGGCGATTTGGCGCTGATCGGGCAGGAGGGGGTGATCCTTGCCACCGCCACCGACCGCAGCCCGCTCGTTGATGTCGTCTACCCCGACCGCACCAGCCTTGCACAGATGCTGGCCAAGTACCGCCCGTGGATTGTGGGGGCCATCTGGGTGCTGGTGACGCTGCTTGTGCTGATCGTGTTCCAGCGCGTCTACCGCGCCCGTCGCGGCCAAGACGAGACGTAAGCCACCGTGCCGTTGGATGCCGAAAGCGAAGCCATTGGTTCGCTGCTGCTTGACCGTGGCGCGCTGACGGCGGAACAGCTCGACGCGGCAGAGGATTTGGCCGAGGAGTGGAATGTCTCGCTGGTCAAGGTTCTTCTGTCGCGGCGCTGGCTGACTACGCAGACACTCTACCGCGAGATCGCCTTTTACCACGGGCTGACGCTGGTCGATCTGATCGAGGACCGCGCCGATGACGATCTGATCCGCCAGTATGATCCGGTGGTGATGAACCAATTCATGACGGTGCCGATTGCCCGGGCAGAGGATGGCACGCTGACGGTCGCCACCTCGCGCCCCGGCCCGCGCACGCTGCTGCATATCCGTGAGGTCTATGGCTCCGGCGTGACCATCGTCGTGGCCTCGCATTTCGATGTGTCATGGCAGTTGCAGCGCGCCTTCCGCGAGAAACATTCGCATGAGGCGGTCTTTGCGCTCGCCGAGCTTGACCCCGATATGTCGGCGCAGAACGTCGTGACCCCGCCACAGATCTTGGTGATCTACCTCATGATCTCGGCGCTGCTGCTGGGGCTGGCCTTTGCCCCCGTGGTCACGTTGATCGTGCTGAATGTCCTGCTGACGGTGTTCTACACCGGCAACTTCCTGTTCAAAGCGCTGCTGGTCTGGCTCGGCGGTGCTGCGCAGGAAACCTCATCGCGGGCCATCGCGGCCGAGGCATCGCTGCTGCGCGACGAAGACCTGCCGATCTATACCGTGCTGGTGCCGATGTTCCGCGAGCCCGAGGTGCTGCCGATCCTTGCCCAAGCGCTGCGCAACCTCGACTATCCGCTGGCCAAGCTCGACATCAAGATCGTGCTGGAAGAGGGCGACCACGAGACCATCGACGCGGCGCGCAAGCTTGACCTTGAAGGCGTGTTCGAGATCATCCGCGTCCCGGCCTCCCACCCGCAGACCAAGCCGAAGGCCTGCAACTTTGCGCTGCGCTATGCGCAGGGTGATTTCCTCGTGATCTTCGACGCCGAGGATAAGCCCGAACCGGATCAGTTGAAAAAGGTAATCGCCGCCTTCAACCAATCCGCGCCCAATACCGCCTGTATCCAGTGCCGTTTGAACTATTACAACGCGCGGGAGAACTGGCTGACGCGGATGTTCACGCTGGACTATTCGCTGTGGTTCGACCTGATGCTGCCGGGGTTGGAGCGTTTGGGCGTGCCGATCCCGCTGGGCGGCACTTCGAACCACTTCCGCATGGACGTGCTGCGCGAATTGAATGCATGGGATCCCTTCAACGTGACCGAGGACGCCGATCTGGGCATTCGCCTCACGCAGAAGGGCTACCGCGTCGGCGTCATCGATTCCACGACCTTTGAAGAGGCCAATGTCTCGATCCCGAACTGGGTGCGCCAGCGCTCGCGCTGGATCAAGGGCTATATGCAGACCTTCCTCGTCCACAGCCGCAGACCCATTCACCTGTGGCAATCGGTCGGGGCGGCGGGCGTCTTTGGCTTTGTCTTCTTCATCGGGGGCACGGTGCTCTCGGGCCTGTTGAACCCGGTCTTTTGGTCGATCTTTGCCATTTGGCTGATCTTCGGGACCGAGGTGATCACCCCCTATTTCCCGCTGCCGGTGCTCTATCTGTCGTTGGTGAACCTCTTGGCGGGCAATGGTTTGCTGATCTATCTCACGATGGTCGCGCCCTTCCGGCGCAGGTGGACCGATCTGGCCCCTTGGGGGATCACCGTGGTGGGCTATTGGGTGCTGATGACCGTGGCCTCTTACAAGGCGTTGTCGCAGTTGATCTTTAACCCGTTCTACTGGGAGAAGACCCAGCACGGCCTGTCCAAACACACCGCCAATGAGGTGGCCGAAGCCAGTGCCGAAGCGACGGAGGCCACGCAATGATCCGCGCCGCCTCATGGTCTTTCGGCTTTGTCGCGCTGGCGTTGCTGCTTTTGCTCACCCTCGGCTGGACTGAGGCGCATGGCTTCCTGTCGATGGACGTGACCGACCTCTGGGCCAAATCAATCGTACAGATCGAGGGGCCGGCGCAGTTCAAGGCAAGCGATGCTTTCTACCCGCCCGTGCCCTATGCGCTGTCGCTTTTGGGGCAGGCGGTCTTGCCCGATACGCAGGTGCCGGTGCCTTTCGTGCTCTCCGCGTTGGTGGGGGCAGGGCTGCTGGTCTTGTGGTTCCTCAACCTGCGCGATACGGGCGGGTTTTCGGGCGTGACCTCGGCACTGGTGGTGCTGCTTTTGGCGCTGAACCCGTTTTTCCTGCGGGCCTTGGCCGATGGGCCAGAGACGATGTTTTGCATCTTGGGCACATGGCTTTTCGCGCGCGGGATCGTCAATCTGCGGCTCACGGGCAACGCGCCGGATATGATGAAAGTGGCCGTGGGGCTTTTGGTGGTGGCCCTGTCGGACAGCTATGGGCTGATGCTCTGCCTCGGGGCGATGCCCTTCATGATCGTCGCGGCACGGCCCAGCATGATCGCAGTTTCCTCGACCGGCTATCTGGTGGCGATGTTCTATCCCGTGGCCGCCGCCGTGGGGGCGCTGATGTTCGTCAGCATGATCTTCGACAGCCGCCTGATCCCATTATTGTCGGAAAGCGCCACGCCGCTGACCCTGCGGCAGCATCTGGTCATTCTGGCCGGGCTTGGCCCGGCGGCCCTTATCGCGATCCTGCGCAATATCATGGTGCCGCGCCTGTTCATGCCGCTTTTGGCGGCGGTGGGGGCGGTGCTGGGTGGCTATACGCTCAACGTCTTTTTCCATGTCGAAGGCGACCCGGCCATGGCGCTGGCCCCCATGCTGGGGGTCTTGGCCGCCGCGATCCGCTTTTGGCCGAACCTATCCTTGCGTGAGCCGATTGCCATCGCGCTGATGGCGCTGTCGCTGCTGACCTCGGCGGTTGTGATGCGCCATGTCGCCCATGACGAGACCCGCGCTTGGACCAACGCGATGCTCGGCGCGGAAAACGCAGCGTCCCGCCCCGCGCGAGGGGTCGTTTCATTCTTGCGCGACAAGTCTGATATAATGGTAGATGTTGAGAGAAACCCCGAGATCGTCGTCGGTCTGGGGAGTATCGACCGGCTGGTGATCGCCGGAGAGCCTGCCTACGACTGGGCGCTTGAGGGGGGCGTGCCGCGCACAAATTATATCGTGGTCCCGCGGCAAGCGGAGGGGCAGGCCACAGCAGACAGAATTCTGCGCAGGTTCCCGCAGCTGAAGCAATCGCAGATGCCGGGGTATGAGGAGGTTTTTCAAAACAGCCGATGGCGTGTTTTTGAAAGAGTTAACGAGTGGAATTAAAATCATGAGCCCACGAATTATCGCAGTCGACGACTCGGATATCGCGCAGGATTTCATCAGCGCGACACTTTCGGAGCTTGGCTTTGACGATGTCGTCAGTTTCATCGATCCGCGCAGCGCACTGGACGCGATCGAAAGCGATGAGGCCACGGCGGACCTGATCCTGATGGACATAATGATGCCCGACATCGATGGTATCGAGCTTTGCGCCCGTATCCGTGCCTTGGACAGATGGAGCGATGTACCGATCATTATGCTGACCAGCCGAACAGACATGGGGTCTCTCTCCGAAGCCTTCATGGCGGGGGCCAACGACTATGTCACAAAACCCTTCAACCGGATTGAGCTTCAGGCCCGTATGCGCAGTTGCCTGCGGCTGAAATCCGAGTTGGACCGCCGCCGTTCGGGCGAAAACCGCAGCGCGCGCCGTCGTGCCGCGCCGAGCGTGTCAGAGGCCACGGTGCCCAGCCTTTTGGGCAGTAAATCCGGGTTTCAGGGGCATCTCATGTCGCTGTCGCCCGCGATGCAAAAAGACCTCGGCTTGATCGTCTTCCGCATCGATGGCGACCGTGACCAATCCGATGCGGCGCGCGCGCAGCGGCAAGAGCTTCAGCGCCGCGTGGCCGGGCTTTTCGGCAAGGTCGAAATCCCCGCGCAAGACGGGTTCGCCCATTGGGAGGATGATCTTTTCGTCTATGGCGCGCTCCACGCGGATCGCGCCCAGCTTGAAGCGCGGGCGCATCAGTTTATCTCAGCCGTGGCTGAGGCCTCGGCCACCGTGAAAGAAGGCTGGACCTCGCGGCCCTTGAGCGTCAGCGCTTGTGTCGTGCCGCCCTCGGATGCGGCTGTCGCCACCTCGCTTGCGCGGGGCATTCAAGGCGTCGAAAGTGCTGGAATAACAAGCGCGCGGGGCAGCATCTGCCTTGCCGCCAATGACATAGGACACCAAGCCGAGAATGGTCAGCACTGAGCCCACCAACAAAGCTGATGCGGAACCGTCTTCGCGCGCGCAGACCCTGTTCTGGGCGCTGATTTCGGCTGCCGTTCTGATCTATTTCGTGGGGCTCGCGGTCCTGACCTGGTCGGACTACAAACGCGCCACGACCCGGGCAGAGGTGGAGCTTGAGCACTTCGCGGAGCTTTACGAGCAGGCGGTCGATGCCTCTCTCTCGGTTGCGAATGTGCGGATGTGGGGGCTGATCGATGAGCTGTCGACCGCGCGTCTGAGCAACCCCGCGCAGTTCGAGGCGCAATACGGTGATCTGATGAATGCCGCCGTGCAGGCGACCGAGCAGGTCGATGCGCTTGTGCTGATCGGCGCCGATGGGGTCGTGCTTTGGGCCACGGTGAAACCGCTCATGGGGCAGTACCTTGGGGACCGGGCCTATTTTCAGGCGGCGATTGGCCTTGATGTCGATGAATACACGGTCGGGGTGCCTATCGTGTCGCGTGCCGGTGGGCGGCGGCTCACTCCGATTGCATGGCCCTTGATCGGCATCGATGGCCGGGCAAGGGGGGTCTTGGCTTCCTCCTTGGGCGAAGATTACTACTCGGAACTGCTTGCGATAGATGGGCTGCAACAGGACATGTATGTCGAGGTGGTGACCTCCAACGGAGAGCGGGCCTTTGTTTCGGGGCGGCCTCCACGCGACCCCGATACGCCCGTGTTCCGCGCCCGCAAGGAGATCCCGGCGCTGGACCTCTATATCGACGTGACGCGCAGCAAGCCGGCGGTGCTGCAAAATTACTGGCAGCGCACCTTGGTTTTCGTGGGGCTTGCCACGATCCTGTTCCTGACGGTGATCAACGCGGCGATCCGCGCGCGGCGGCAGTCGACCCAATTGGCGCAGGCCCTGCGCACTTCCGAACGGCACCGCGAACGGATCCGCGTGGCGCAGAGCGAATTTGACGCGATCTTTGAGAATGTCGGCGACGGGCTGATCGTCTATAACGACAACAACAAGCTGCACCGCTCCAACCGCAAGGCGCGCGCGTTGATGGGCGTGTCCTCAGATATCGAAGCCGTGCAAAAGCTGCGCGGCATGGTCCCGCCCTTTTCGCAGATGGACGAAGACGTCGCCGTTCACCGCATTCAGATCACCACCGCCGAGAACGAGAGCGTTGCGGTGCAATGCCGGGTGATGAAGCTGCATCTGCATGGGGATTACATCGCCTATAACGTGCTTCAGGACATTTCTGCCGAAGAGCGGCTGGTGGCGGCGCGCACGGCCTTTGTCACCTCGGTCAATCACGAGCTGCGCACGCCGCTCACGTCCCTCGCCGGGTCGCTCGAAATCCTGCATGACCGCTTTGGCGACAGCATGCCAAAGAACGCGGGCAAGCTATTGTCGATGGCCACCCGCAATGCCGACCGGCTGTTGGTACTGGTCAACGATATCTTGACCCTTCAGGCGATCGACCAGCGCCAACTCAGCATCCAGACTGAGCGGGTCGCAGTGTCGGAAGTGCTGTCGGAAGCCATCGCGGCCAACACCGGCTATGGGGTGAACCGCGACGTGCAACTTGACATTCACAAAGGCCCCGACGCGGCGCAGGAAGCCTATGTGCGGGTCGATACCGTGCGCATGCAGCAGATCTTCTCCAACCTCATTTCCAACGCGGTGAAATATACCCCGCGCGGCGGCACGGTAAAAATCGGTGCCGAGGTGGACGACCAGTGGGTCACGTTCTATGTCTGCGATGCGGGGCCGGGCATCCCAAGAGCCGCCCATGATCGTATGTTCAAAAGGTTCGCTGACCCCGTGCATTCCCGTGAAAATCAAGCGAATGGAACGGGGCTGGGGCTGGCCATCACGCGGGAGCTGGTGTTGCGACAAGACGGCGATGTGAGCTTTGAGACACGCTCGGAAGAAGACGGTGACGAAAACCCCGGCACCACGTTCTATGTGCGTTTTGCCCGGGATACCGGCGCCGTGCCCAAGCAGGGGGTATCGGCATGAGAGTGTTGTTCGTCGATGACGAGGATGACATCCGCGAGTTGATCGAGTTTGCGATCATGACCGAGGATGACATCGAACCGACCTTCGCGGCGACCGGGCTCGACGCGATTGCTACGATGGAAACGCAGGCGTTCGACGTGATCATGCTGGATGTGATGATGCCACCCCCCGACGGCATGGAGGTGCTGCGCTGTGCGCGGGCCAATGCGGATTTGGACGACACGAAAATCGTCATGTGCACCGCCAAAACCTCGCCCGAGTCGGAGAGGAAGTTTCGCGACCTCGGGGCAGATCACATTCTGCACAAACCGTTCAAACCGCTGAAGCTCGCGGATTTCATTCGGTCGATCGTTTAATACCTCATCGCGCAGCCCCTAGCGGCTTTGACTAAGCGGAACCTATCATGCCCAAAACAGCACAGATGCCCTCAGAAACCACGCGGCGCATATGGTCCCGCCTTGTTGTCCTCTCGGCCATCGGTACCATCGCCCTCCCGGCAAGTGAGGTGGCATCGGCGGCGTGGCCGCGGGGCGAAGACAAGAGCTTTGTCACCCTGTCCTATGAGACCACCGCAGACGGCCCCGACTTTGGCGATTTCGGCGCGTTTTACTACGAATACGGGGTGACCGAGAAACTGACTTTCGGCCTCGACATCGGCAAGACCCAGAGTGGGGGGCAGGTCAGCGCCATCGCCTTTCTGCGCTATCCGCTTGAGCTCTCGGACGGGGACAATGTTTTCGCCGCCGAAGTCGGTCTTGGCTGGGCCGAACGGGATGGCAGCGCGGTGGCGGCTCTGCGGCCCGGCCTGTCTTGGGGCCGTCCGGTATCGGGGGCTTGGGGCAGCGGCTGGCTGGGGGTGGAAAGCACCTTTGCCATTTACGAGGACGGCGAAACACTGGGCAAGATCGACAGCAGCTTCGGCATCAACCACGAGAATGGCAACCTGTCGATTTTCAAGCTGGAGTTCGCGGCCCCATCAGACGGGGATGAGACATTGGCCTTTGCGCCGTCGCATGTGATCAAGGTCTCGGAAAACAACTTTCTGGAACTGGGCCTGTCGCATGAATTCACCGACGCTGTGACCAAGGTCAAAGTCGGGGTCTGGCACAGCTTCTGACGCGCTTCGGGTCTGCTCAATCCCGCCAATCGGGGCGGTTGCCGAGGTGGGCAATCAGAAAGTCGATGAAATACCGCGTCTTGGGTGTCAGCACGTTGGAGCGCGGATAGACCAGCCAAAGCACCGACCGGTCGTTCATCCGCCAGCCCGGCAACAGCCGCAGCAATCGGCCCGCGGCAATTTCATCCGACACGCTCCAGAGTGAGTTGATCGAGATACCAGCCCCGGCGAGCGTCGCTTCGCGCTGCGCATCGCCATCGTCCATGATCACACGACAGGTCATCTCTTGGGGGTTTAACGTGGCGCTTTCCCCCTCCGGCCCGATCAGTGCGCGGGGCTCAAGATCGCCCCAAGCGATCAGGTGATGCCCCTGCAGCGCGGCGGGGATGTCGGGCAGGCCATGGGTTTCCACATAAGACGGTGCGGCGCAAAGAACGCGGGTGTCATCGGCCAGCTTGCGCCCCCGCAGGCTGCTGTCGGTCAAGGGCGCGCTGCGCAGGGCGAGGTCGAAACTGCCTTCGATCGCGTCGAACCGGGTATCGGAGAGGCGCAGATCGAGGGTCAGTTCCGGGTAGGTCTCGTGGAATTCCGGCAACAGCGGCATGATGTGACGCTGCGCAAAACTGCTGGGGGCGGCGAAGCGCAGGATGCCCTTGGGCCCCGCCTTGGTCCCGCCCAGAATGGCCCGCGCGGCATCGGCTTGGGCCAATATCTCGCGCGCATAGGGCAGAAAGTCCGACCCATCGAGCGATAGCGAGACCTTCCGCGTCGTGCGCCGCAAAAGCTCAACCCCGAGTTCTTGTTCCAGCTTGGCCAAACGCGCGCTGGCGACGGCCGGGGCCATCCCCAAAGCGCGCCCGGCGGCTGAGATGTTCAGCCGTTCGGCAGCCATGACGAAAAGGCGAAGGTTGTCGATATCCATGGGCCGCGGTCCTTGCTGCGGATCATCCGCCGGGTCAGCATATAGTGCTTGGTATTATATTCAATAACAAGAAACTGAACTCAAGTTTCATCCGATTATCTGGCGCGCCATGTTGGCCTATCTCTGTCTCAACGCAATGTTAACGGGAGATAGACCGATGAAATCCATGACCCTCACCAGCTATGGCGCAGAGGCGCCTTTTGTCGAAGCCGATTTGCCACGCCCCTTGGCCACCCCCGGCCATGTGGTGCTGCGCGTCAAGGCGACCAGCGTGAACACCATCGACACGATGATCAAGAACGCGGGCAAAGACCTGCCTCTGTCGCCTGACCTGCCTGCCGTTCTGGGCATGGATTTCGCCGGGGTGATCGAAGAGATTGGCGAAGGTGTCACCGGTTTCGCCGTGGGTGACGAGGTCTATGGCTGCGCCGGTGGCTTGGCCGATCTGCAAGGGGCGCTGGCCGAATTCATGCGCGCTGACGCACGGCTCATCGCTCATAAACCCAAATCCCTGTCGATGCGCGAGGCCGCGGCCCTTCCGCTGGTGGGCATCACCGCTTGGGAAGGGCTGCACCGCGCGGGCGTCGCAGGGGGCCAGAAGGTGCTGGTCCAAGGCGGCGCGGGCGGGGTCGGCCATCTGGCGGTGCAACTGGCAAAGCATATGGGGGCCGAGGTCTCCTCGACCGGCACCGGGGATGACCAAATGGCGGTGATCGAAGGCTATGGCGCGCGCGCCATCGACTTTAAAGCCGAGAAGATCGAAGACTATGTGGCCGCCCATACCGCAGGCCGCGGCTTCGATGCGGTTTTCGACACCGTGGGCGGGGACAATCTGCCGAACTCTTTCGCTGCCGCTGCGCTGAACGGCCATGTGGTCACGACCGTGGCCCTGTCGGCGATCGACCTGACCCCGGCGCATTTCAGCGGGCTGTCCTTGCATGTGGTCTTCATGCTTTTGCCGATGCTGCATGACGTGAACCGCGCGGTGCATGGGGAAATCCTTAGCAATCTCGCCACGCTGGTCGACGAGGGGGCGGTGAAGCCGCTGCTCGACGAAAAGACCTTTGATCTGAGCGCGGTTGGCGATGCCTATGCGCGGCTGCAAAGCGGGCAGGCGATTGGCAAGGTTGTGGTCGACGTCTGAGTCAGGCCGAACACTGATTAATATCACGCCCCGCTGCGCCGCCCGCGCGGCGGGGCTTTCGACGGCCTGCGCCTTCCCTCAATCACTGCCGCTGGCGTGCAACTGCCAAAGAATGCGCCATTGACCCAACGGTAGGCTGCCTCTTTCTCTCTCATCCCCGGTTTCACGGCAAATTCGGACTTGCCTCTGCCTGTCAGTGTACAGTTAATTGGCCGGACAAGCTGAATACAGCGGCTGCGCGCGGCACCCTGTGCCGACGCCCGTTAAGAGCAACCAAGGGAGAGAGACATGAAATTCACCGCAATCCTCGCCGCAAGCACCATTCTGGCAGGCGCTGCCGTCGCTCAGGACATGGATAAATCCGACTGGCCGAGCAGCTTCACCGTGGGCACGGCCAGCCAAGGCGGCACCTACTTCGCCTACGGCTCGGGCTGGGCGAACCTTGTGGCCAAGGAACTGGGCCTGACCGGCGGTGGCGAAGTCACCGGCGGCCCGATGCAGAACATGGCGCTGGTCCACACCGGCGAGGCGGCCTTCGGCATGACCACAATGGGCCCGGCGGCGGAATCGCTGGCTGGTACCAACCCCATCGCCCCCGGTCTGGAAATGACCCAAGCCTGCGCGATGTTCCCGATGTATCAGACACCGTTCTCCGTGACCGCGCTGTCGTCCTCGGGCATCTCCTCGGTCGCCGACATTCCGGCGGGTGCCAAGATCGGCTTTGGTCCGGCGGGCTCCACCTCGGACACCTATTTCCCGCGCATGATGGACACGCTCGGCGTCGAGTATGAGCGCCGCAACGGCGGTTGGACCGATCTGGGCGGCCAGTTGCAGGACGGTCTGCTGGACGTGATCGCCTTTGCTGCCGGTGTGCCGGTGCCTGCGGTCAGCCAGCTTGAGGTGCAGACGGATGTGAACATCATCGAGTTCACCGAGGAAGAGCAGGCCAAACTGCTCGAAGAGTTCCCGGTGTCCGAGTTCACCATTGACGCCAGCACCTACACCACGCTGGAAGAGGGCGCGCGTTCGGTCTCCATGTGGAACTTCGCGATTGCCAACTGCGATCTGCCGGAATCCTTCGTCAAAGCGGCTGTGGATGTCGTCATGTCCGACAATGAGCGGATGAAGGGCATTCACAAGGCGGCGGCTTCGACCCTGCCTGAGAACTGGGAGAAGAACACCGTTCTGAAATGGCATCCCGGTGCGGCAGCTTGGTTCAAAGAGAACGCGGATGCCGATATTTCCGACGATATGATCTACGGCAACTAAGCGAACGCCTAGACAAACTTGCATGCCGTCCCTAATCGGGGCGGCATCTTGCCATCATCCCGCCTGATTGTCGGGACAGATCCCGCGCAGATATCGGGAAAGGAAGCCTCCATGACAGACCAGCATAGCGCCGCCGATCCGCAGGGCCCGATTGTCGCCGAAGGGGTGGATGACGAACCGGTAGAAAGCAATCGCCGCATATTCACCGGGCGCACCTATCTGGTCGTTGCGGCCATGTCGGCGATCTATGCCTTCTTTCACATGGCAGCACTCAACGGCATGTCGATCGGAGAGCTGACCGGCATCCGCATCCCGCTTTTGCCGACCTTTCCGATGGAGACGTGGAATTTCCGCATCGTGCACATCGCGGGTGCGTTGATCCTTGGCTTTACCCTCTATTCCGCCCGCGCCTTTGTGGATGAGGGCAAGGGGCAGGGCCGTCATCCGCTGGATTTCGTGGCATGGGCCGCGATGATCCCGGCGCTTTATTCGATCTGGACCGCTTGGAGCATCGCCAGCCAGATCGCTGGCGGCACCCAGTGGAACGGCATGAGCCCCGAGTTCAAGACCCTCGAAATCTATCACTATGGCCTGCCGCTGGTGGCGGCGACGGCCATCGGCATCGTCGTGGGTTGGCTGCGCGGACGCGAGCGGGGGCAGGTTTCGCCTGCGGACCTGTTGCTGTCCATCTGCGGGGTGGCCGTGGCGATTTACCTGATCACCATGTACGGCACCTTGATGCGCAACTCGACGGGCACGCCATTTGCCCCCATCGGCATCTCTATCGCCGCGGTCGCGGGCACCGCGCTGATCATGGAGCTGACGCGCCGCGTGGCGGGGCTTGCGCTCATCGTGATCTCGGGTGTCTTTCTGGTCTATGTCTTCGTCGGGGACATGCTGCCGGGCTTCCTGAACGCGCCCAACATCCAGTGGACCCGCTTCTTTAGCCAAGTCTACACCGATGCGGGCATTCTGGGGCCGACCACGGCGGTGTCATCGACCTATATCATCCTCTTTATCATCTTCGCGGCCTTCCTTCAGGCATCGAAGGTTGGCGACTATTTCGTCAACTTCGCCTTCGCCGCCGCGGGCCGCTCACGCGGGGGGCCGGCCAAGGTCGCGATCTTTGCCTCGGGTCTTATGGGGATGATCAATGGCACCTCGGCAGGCAATGTGGTGGCGACAGGCTCGCTGACCATTCCGCTGATGAAAAAGGTGGGCTACCCGGCCCGGACCGCAGGCGCGGTTGAGGCTGCCGCCTCGACCGGCGGGCAGATCATGCCGCCGATCATGGGGGCAGGCGCCTTCATCATGGCCGAGATCACGGGCATCCCTTACACCGACATCGCCGTGGCGGCGATCATTCCTGCGGTGCTCTACTTCGTGTCGATCTACTTCATGGTGGATTTCGAAGCGGCCAAGCTGGGCATGCGCGGCATGCGCTCTGAAGAACTGCCCAAGCTCAAGGACATGCTGCGGCGGGTGTTCCTGTTCATTCCGATCATCATCCTGATCTATGCGCTGTTCATGGGCTATTCGATCATTCGCGCGGGCACGCTGGCAACGGCGGCGGCGGCGGTTGTGTCGTGGTTCACCCCCTTCCGCATGGGGCCGCGCAGCATTGTCAAAGCCTTTGACCTGGCCGGGATCATGTCGATCCAGATCATCGCGGTCTGCGCCTGTGCGGGCATCATCGTGGGTGTCATCAGCCTGACCGGTGTCGGCGCGCGTTTCTCTTCCGTGCTGCTGGGTCTGGCAGAGGCGAGCCAATTCCTCGCCCTGTTCTTTGCCATGTGTATTGCCATTCTGCTCGGCATGGGCATGCCTACCACGGCGGCCTATGCGGTGGCGGCTTCGGTCGTGGCGCCCGGTCTGGTGCAACTGGGCATTCCGCTGCTGACGGCGCATTTCTTTGTCTTCTACTTCGCCGTCGTCTCGGCCATCACGCCCCCCGTGGCGCTGGCGAGCTATGCCGCGGCGGGGATTTCGGGCGCCAACCCGATGGAGACTTCGGTCGCCTCCTTCAAGATCGGCATTTCGGCCTTCATCGTGCCCTTCATGTTCTTCTACAACGGCGCGATCCTGATGGACGGCACGTGGTTCGAGGTGATCCGCGCCGGTGTCACGGCGATCTTTGGGGTCTATCTGCTGTCTTCGGGCATGCAGGGCTGGTTCGCGGGCAGCGGTGCGGCTTGGTTCATCCGGCTGGGTCTGATCCTCGCGGCGCTTTGCATGATCGCGGGTGGTCTGATGACCGACCTCATCGGCATCGCAGTGGCGGCGGTGATCTTTGGGGTGCAGTGGAAGTTCCGCCCCGCACCCGACGCCCAAATCGCGGTACACGGCAGCGATTGACCCGTGATTGATCCATGTCCCGGCCCTTTGGGGCCGGGGTTGCCTGTTTGAGGCGACGGTCTCTGTTGCATCCGGGCCAAGGCGCGCCTAGGGTCCGCGCGATCCTTCCGGGCGGTTAATATGTTCACTATCTTTCTGGCCATCGCGCCGGTCTTCGCGCTGATCCTCATGGGCTATGGCCTGCGCCGGGGCGGCATCCCTTCGACCAAGTTCTGGAACCTGAATGACCGGCTGGTCTATTGGGTGCTGATGCCCGCGCTGTTCTTTGCCAAGATCTCGGCGGCGGACCTCAGCGGCGGCTTGGGCGACTATGCCCTGCTGCTCTACGCCGGGTTCTTTGCAGCGATCTTTTGCGGCTGGCTGTTCGGTCGGGCCTATGCCGCGCCGCAGGGCAGTTCGCTGATGCAGGGCAGTGCGCGGTTCAACACATTCATCGGCCTCGCGATTGCCGAAGCCGTTTTTGGCACGGCGGGGCTACAGATCGCCGTTCTCGGTTCGGCCCTGCTGGTGCCGGTGGTGAATGTGACGGTGGTGACGCTGATGACCCGGCAGTTGGGCGGCGGCGGCAAATCCATCCTTAAAGGCTTGGTCAAGAACCCGCTGATCCTCGGCATTCTGGCAGGCGTGCTTTTCAACTTAGCGGGGCTGCACCATGTGCCTGTCTTGCATGAAAGCGCGCGCATCTTGGGGGATGCGGCGCTGCCGATCATGCTGCTTTGCGTCGGCGCCAACCTGCGGCTGCGCGGGCTGTCGGGCTCGGTCTCGGTCATCGGCCTGTCGATCATCGGCAAACATCTGGTGAACCCGCTGGCGGTGCTGCTGGCCGCGCTGGTGCTGAACCCTGCGCCGCTGACGCTGCAAATCGCGCTGATCTTCGCGGCCCTGCCAACCGGGGTGGCCAGCTATACGCTGGCGCGGGAGATGCGGGGCGATGCGCCCTTGATGGCGGCGATCATCACCACGCAGACGCTGCTCAGCTTTTTCACCCTGCCGCTCACGCTCTATCTCGGTAGCCTGATCTCCGCGCCCTAGAGCGCGCTCCATGCGCGAAACGCGATTGTGATCTGCGCGGGCTGCATGGTCGCTGATTTACAGGTTGACATATTTGGTTCAAATGTCCAATTGCGCCTTGACCCGTGTTAAGGAGCCCGCATGACCGAACTCGAAAAGACCGTGCTTGACGCTGCGCTGCATGTCTTTTCCCGCTATGGGGTCAAGCGCACCAGCATGGGTGATCTCTGCGAAGAGGCGGGCGTCTCGCGCCAGACCCTCTACAATCGGTTTCGCAACAAGGATGACATTCTGCGCGGGCTGATTGGGCGCTACACAGAATTGGCGCTGGAAGAGATCGCCGAAGAGATGCCCAATGCGCCCGATCTGGCGGCGCAGCTTGATCTGATCTTTGATCGGATGGTGGTGCGCGGCTATGACACGATGCAGGCGATGCCCAATGCGCAGGATTTCATCGCCGGGGCCAATGCCGTCAGCCAAGAGGCGCTGCAGTGTTCCGCCGGGCGCTTTCGCGACGTGATCGCTAAGGTGCTGATGCCCTATGAGGCGTCGATCACCCGCAATGGCTTGAGTGTCGAGGCGCTGGCCGATTTCATCCAACGTTCCGCCAAGGCCGCTGGCATGCATGCGCTGGACCGTGACCATTTTCTCGCGCAGCTGCGCACCCTCAAACAACTTAGTCTGACCGCCGCCCTTGGGCCCGTGCCGGATGCTATTCATAAGGAAGACTGACCATGGCCAAATGGCTTGTTGAGACGACGCGCGGGACCGGCGCGGGGCGGGTGTTGGGATTTGCGCTGGCCTTGGTCGGCGGTATCGCCGCGCCGATGGTGGCTGCCGCCGAAATGCCGGTGGTAAAGCTGCAAACGGTCAAGGCCAGCGATGCCGAGGTTGAGCGTGTGTTCTTTGGCAAGGTGGTTGCACGTGAAACCGTGGACCTTGCCTTTCAAGTCGGCGGTCAGATCGAGGAATTCCCCGTCGAAGAGGGGGCCACGGTCAGTGAAGATACGGTCGTCGCCCGGATGGATCTGGAGCCGTTTCAACTGGCGCTAGAGCAGGCGCAGGCCAATGACGCGCAGGCGCGCCGGACGATGGAGCGTTATCAAAAGCTCGCCGGGTCTTCGGTGGCCGAGGTCAATCTGCAAGACGCCGAAACCGCCGTGACGGTCAACGATATCGCCGTGCGCAACGCCGAGCGCGACCTTGAGAACGCAACCCTCCATGCGCCCTTCGATGCGATTGTCGCCTCGCGGTTGGTGCCCAATTACTCGACCGTCAGCGCGGGCACGCCGGTGGTGCGTCTGCATGACATGTCCGAGTTGCGGGTCGAGATCGACGTGCCCGAAACCCTGTTTCTGCGCGCAGGGCGCGACCCCAGCGTGCGGTTCATGGCCAAGTTTCCGGCCAACGCCAATACCTACCCGATGCAAATACGCGAATACAACGCCGAGACGGCGGATGTCGGCCAGACCTATAGCATCACCCTTGGGGCGGAATTGCCCGAAGATTTCGTGCCGCTGCCCGGCGCCTCGGTCGAGGTGCGCGCCACGCTGAACATCGGCGGGTCGAGCATCATCGTGCCCGACACCGCCATCGTGGTCGGCAATGACCGCGGCACCTATGTCATGGTCTTTGACCCTACCGGCGCGCGCGAAGGCACCGTGACCCGCACCGCGGTTGAGATCACCCCCACCGCGCGCGGCGATGTCAACGTCGAAGCCGGGCTTTCCGATGGGCAAGAGATCGTGGTGAGCGGCGCAAGCCAGCTTGAAGATGGTGCCGCCGTGCGCCGCTTCGTCGGTTTCGGAGACTGAGCGCATGGATATCGCACGTCTGTCGATCAACCGCCCGATCTATACTTGGATCATCATGCTAACCTGTCTTTTGGGCGGCATCTGGGGGTTTGCCACCCTTGGCCGTCTGGAAGACCCGGCCTTTACCATCAAAACGGCGGTGGTGGTGACCCAATACCCCGGTGCCTCTGCCGAAGAGGTCGCGCTTGAGGTTACCGAACCGCTTGAATCGCAAATCCAGAAGATGTCCGAGATCAAGGACATCGAATCCATGAACCAGCCCGGTCTGTCGTGGATCACGGTCAATATGCAGGACACCTTCGACGGGTCCGAACTGCCGGAAATTTGGACCAAACTGCGCAACCGCGTGAATGAGGCAGCCTTGCCGAGCGGGGCGACACAGCCCTATGTGAACGACGGTTTCGGCGATGTTTACGGGCTTTACTACGCCGTCACCGCAGATGGCTATTCCGATGCCGAGGTCAATGAACTCTCCAGCTATCTGCGGCGGGAATTGCTGCTGGTCGATGGCGTGTCGGATGTGGCGCTTTCGGGCCTGCCCAATGAGGTGATCTATGTCGAACCGCAACTTGCGCTGAGCACCACGCTCGGCATTCCGCCCTCAGCCATTGTCGGCGCGGTATCGAGCGCGAATGAGATCGTCGACGGCGGCGCCATTCAAGACGCGGACGGGCGCACGCTGATCCAGCGGCCCGAAGGCTCTGACAGCGTGTCCGAGATCGCCGCCTTGTCGGTGGGGGTTGGCGGTCAGGTGATCAACCTTGCCGATGTGACCAACATTTACCGCACCCGGGAGGCAAACCCCGATCTGGTGATCCGCCACAACGGGCAGGAGGCCTTCACCCTCGGGGTGGCCGGGATCGCGACCGAGAATATCGTCGATATCGGCAAAAGGGTGGACGACAAGCTTGCGCAGCTGCGCGAGACGCTGCCCTTGGGCATCTCGATCGAGTCCATCTACCGCCAGCACACGGTGGTCGAAGAGGCGTCGAACGCCTTTTTGCTGAACCTCGCCATGTCCGTCGCCATCGTTGTGGCCGTGCTGGCCGTCTTCATGGGCTGGCGCGCGGCGGTGGTTGTGGGCTCCACCCTGTTGCTGACGGTGGTGGGGACGCTGTTTTTCATGGCGCTCGGCGCGATTGAGATGGAGCGTATCTCACTCGGGGCGTTGATCATCGCGATGGGGATGCTGGTCGATAACGCCATCGTTGTGGCCGAGGGGATGCAGATCTCCATGCAGCAGGGCAAGAGCTCGCGCGAAGCGGCGACCGAGGCGGCGAGCAAGACGCAGATCCCGCTTTTGGGGGCGACCGTTATCGGCATCATGGCCTTTGCCGGGATCGGGCTGAGCCCCGATGCCACGGGCGAATTCCTCTTCTCGCTCTTTGCCGTGATCGCGATTTCGCTGCTGCTCTCTTGGGTGCTGGCCATCACCGCCACGCCGCTTTTGGGGCACTACTTTTTCAAACGCGGCGTCGAAGGCGGGGCTGGCGGCTATGATGGCGCGATCTTCAAGGGCTATGCCGCCGTGCTGCGTGCCTCGCTCAAGCTGCGCTGGCTGGTGATCGTGGCGCTGATTGCCGGGACGGCGGTGTGCTATGCCCTCTTTGGTCAGATCAAGCAGCAGTTCTTCCCCGACAGCAACACGCCGCTTTACTTCGTGCATTACAAACTGCCCCAAGGGTCGTCGATCCACCAGACATCTAACGATCTGGCCGTGCTCGAAGACTGGCTGGTGGCGCGGGATAATGTCGAAGACGTGACCTCCTACGCGGGGCAGGGGGCTGCGCGTTTCATGCTGACCTATCAGGCCGAAGACCCCAACCCCAGCTATGGGCATCTGATCGTCCGGGTGTCTTCGCTTGAGGTGATCCAAGATGAGATGAACGCGCTTGAGGCTTTCGCCGCCGATGCGGTGCCGCAAGGGGAGTTCCGGGCCAAGCGTTTGGCCTTTGGCCCCGGCGGCGGTGCCCCGATCGAGGTGCGCTTCTCGGGCCGCGATCCCAATGTGCTGCGCGATCTGGCGGATGAGGCGATGGACCGGATGCAGGCGGCGTCGGACAATATCATCACCCCGCGTCAGGACTGGCGCGAGCGTGAATTGGTGCTGCGTCCGATCTATGCCGAAGAACGCGCGCAGGACGCAGGCATCTCGCGGACCGAGATCACGGAGACCCTCAAATTCGCCACGGAAGGCACCAGCGGCGGCACCTTCCGCGAGCGGGATCGTCAGATCCCAATCGTGATCCGCGCCCCGCAGGATGCCGATCTGGCGCTGACGGATCATGTGATCTATGCCCAGAACACCAATGCGCTGGTCCCGATGGAGCAGGTGATCGACGGTTTCCGGTTCGAGCCGCAGGACACGCTGCTCTACCGTCGCGATCGGGCCGATGTGATCACCGTGGGTGCCGATATCCCGCGCGGCGTCACGGCGGCGCAGGTGCAGGCCGAGGTGCAGGAAACCATCGAGGCGATGGAAATCCCCGAAGGCTATGCCATGGAATGGGGGGGCGAATTGGAAAGCGCGGGCGAGGCGCAGGCCGCCTTGGGCAAGCAACTGCCGCTCAGCCTCATCATCATGGTGCTGATTTCGGTCCTGCTGTTCAACGCGCTGAAACAGCCGATCATCATCTGGCTCTTGGTGCCGATGGCGGTGAACGGGGTCAGTCTGGCGCTGTTGGGGACGGGGCTGCCCTTTACCTTTACCGCGCTTCTGGGGCTCTTGTCGCTCTCGGGGATGTTGATCAAGAACGGCATCGTGCTGGTCGAAGAGATCGACCTCACCCGCGCCGCCGATCCGGCGATGGATCTGAAAGAGGCCATCGTTACCGCCTCGACCTCGCGTTTGCGTCCGGTCTTCCTTGCCGCTGCGACGACCATTCTAGGGATGCTGCCGCTGTTGTCGGATGCCTTCTTCCAGTCGATGGCGGCGACGATCATGGGCGGGCTGGCCTTTGCCTCGGTCCTGACGCTGATCGCGGCACCGGTGCTCTACTTCCTCTTCTTCAAGCGCAGCGCCGCGCGGGAGGCGGAGGCTGCCCGCGCCGCCTGACCGGCGCGTGGCGGCGAGGCAAAGGGCGCGTTCGGTCACTCCGGGCGCGCCCTTTGTCGTACTCGGGGCGGTAAAAATTCCGCGCCGCTGTGCAATCCTTCCTTGGTTTCGCAAAATTGCCAGCTACCTTACCGTTTTCAAACGGCATGTCGCCGTGTCAGGCCATTGTTTCAAGGAGTTCTCGCCCATGGGTCCCCGCATTCTCTCTACTGCTGCCGCCGCTGGCCTTGCCGCCACTCTGGCCTCTGCCGCCTCGGCGGATATCACCGTTTCGTCGAAGATCGACACCGAAGGCGGCCTGTTGGGCAACGTCATCGCACTGGCGCTCGAAGATGCGGGCCTGCCGGTAGAGCGGCGTCTGCAACTGGGCGGCACGCAGGTCGTGCGCGAAGCGATCCTGTCGGACCAGATCGACATTTACCCCGAATACACCGGCAACGCGGCCTTCTTCTTTAACGAAGCGGAAAGCGATGTCTGGAAAGACGCGGCCAAGGCCCATGCCCGTGCCAAGGAATTGGACGGCGGTGAGAATAACGTCACATGGCTCGACTCCGCACCGGCCAACAACACTTGGGCCATCGCCGTGACCGGCCCGGTGGCCGAGGAGAATGACCTCACCACCATGTCCGATTTCGGCGCATGGGTGGCCGAGGGCGGTGAGGTGAAGCTCGCCGCCTCGACCGAGTTCGTGTCCTCTCCGGCTGTTTTGCCCGCGATGCAGGAGACCTATGGCTTCGAGCTCAGCCAAGATCAGACCGTAATCCTGTCGGGCGGCGACACGGCTGCGACCATTCAGGCGGCGGCGCGTGGCACATCGGGCGTGAACGCGGCGATGGTCTACGGCACCGATGGCGGCGTGGGGGCCACGGGGCTGGTGGTGATGGAAGACGACAAGGGCGTGCAGCCGGTCTATGAACCCGCCCCCATCGTCCGCGCCGAGGTGTTGGAGGAATACCCCCAGATCGCCGAAGTGCTGAACCCGATCTTCTCCGGGCTCGACATGGCGACGCTGCAAAAGCTGAACGGTCGGATTCAAGTCGGCGGGGAGCCGGCGGAAGCCGTGGCACGCTCCTATCTGACCGAGACCGGGGTGCTGGACTGATCTCCGCCGCCCGCACAATAACTGGCCCCGGCGCAGGGATTTCTGCGCCGGGGCTTTTGTTCGCTGTGCTGGGCGCGGCAGCGTTTTGCGTGCCTTTCATGACCCTTGCCGCCAACCGGATCGTGGCGGGCGAAGGGGTGATGGCATGGGGCGTGGCCAGCCTGCCGGTGGTGCTGCCGGGGCTTGCGGCGATCGGGGCAGGGCTGCTGATGGGGCTGCCTGCGGGCCGCAATGGCCTGCGTATTGCCGGGGCGGCTTTGGGCTTGGGCGGGCTGTTGTGGCTGCTGACCCAAGGCGCCTCCGGCCTGCTGGCCGAGGCGGGTGACTACGCCCGTGTCTCGCCCTCAGTAGGCTTTTGGTGTCTGCTGGTCGTCTTCATGCTGCTCATGGCAGATGCGCTTGCCGCGATGGCACCGGGGCCGCTGATGCGGGGGGCCGTGCTGGCGGGCGTGCTTGCGGTGCTTGGCGCGATCCTGTGGTCGGGGGCGCTGTCGGAGCTTTCGGTGATGCAGGAATACGCCAGCCGGGCCGATGCCTTTGGCCGGGAGTTCCTGCGCCATCTCGGGCTGGCCTTCGGCTCTCTCGCCGCGGCGGCGGTGATTGGCTTCCCGCTTGGCGTGCTCTGTCACCGTCTTGCGGGGCTGCGCGGGGCCACCTTGCCGGTGCTGAGCTTTTTGCAAACCATCCCCTCGCTCGCCATGTTCGGGCTGATGATCCCAATCCTCGGCTGGGTAGGGGGCAATCTGCCCGGCGCGCGGGCGCTTGGCATCGCGGGCATCGGCTTTGCGCCCGCCTTTCTGGCGCTGGTGCTCTATTCGCTGCTGCCTGTGGTCGGCAATACCGTGGCGGGGCTGGCCTCGGCCCCGCCGGCGGCGCTTGAGGCGGCGCGGGGCATGGGGATGACGCCGCTGCAACGCCTGTTGCGGGTGGAACTGCCGCTGGGCCTGCCGATCATCCTCACCGGGCTGCGCATCGTCTTGGTACAGAACATCGGGCTGGCCGTCATCGCCGGGCTGATCGGCGGCGGGGGCTTCGGGACATTCGTCTTTCAGGGGCTGAACCAAACGGCGACCGACTTGATCCTGCTGGGTGCCCTGCCGACCGTGGTGCTGGCCCTGACGGCGGCCATCGTGATGGACATATTGGTCGAACTGACCCGCAAGACCCCAAAGGACAGCGCATGATCGAGATCGACCGCATTACCAAGACCTATGGCGACATTCGCGCGGTGGATTCCGTATCCATGACGGTTGAGACGGGCACGATCACGGTGATCGTCGGCACCTCAGGCTCAGGCAAAACCACGCTGTTGCGGATGATCAACCGGTTGGAGGAACCGACCTCGGGCGAGGTGCGCATCAACGGCGACTCCACGCTGTCGGTCAAGCCGCATATCCTGCGGCGGCGCATCGGCTATGCCATTCAGGGCCACGGGCTGTTCCCGCATCACAAGGTGGGGCGCAACATCGGCGCGGTGCCGCAACTGCTGGGCTGGCCGCGCGAAAAGATCGCGGCGCGGGTGGATGAGCTGCTTGCGCTTTTCTCGATGGACCCCGCGCAATTCCGCGACCGTTATCCGGCGGAACTTTCGGGCGGGCAGCAGCAGCGGGTTGGCGTGGCGCGGGCCTTGGCCTCAAGGCCCGATCTGTTGCTGATGGACGAACCCTTTGGCGCGCTGGACCCGATCATTCGCACCCGCGCGCAGGAAGACCTGCGGCACATCCAGCAGCGGCTGGGGTCGACCATCATGCTGGTGACCCACGACATGGAAGAGGCGATCCGGCTGGGCGACCGGGTGGCGGTCATGGACGGGGGGCATCTGGTGCAGCACGGCACGCCTGCCGAGATCATCGCCGCGCCCGCAACGGATTTCGTGGCGGATATGGTCGGCGATGTGGAGCGGCCCCTGCGGCTTCTTTCACTGATCCCCGTCGCCGAATTGGTGGAAGAGGGTAGCGCCGAAGGCGAAGCGCTGCCCGCCGCTGCCAGTCTGCGCGACGCGCTTTCGGCCTGCCTGTGGACGGGGCGCGCGGCGGTGCCGGTGGCGAAAGACGGCGTGCCGATGGGCCGGGTGACCCTTGATGCAATCCGCGCCCGGGCCGGGCAGCACGCATGAGGATCGGCTGGATCCTGCGGCCGCTTCTGGTGGCGGTGCTGCTGGCTTTGTTCCTGCGGCCTGAGTGGTTCACGCCGCTGCTCGCGCCCTTGGCTCCGGAGAATGGTCCGGTGATCTACACCCGCGCCTCGCTCTTGTCGCTGTCGCTAAGCCATCTGGCGCTGGTGGCCATGGCCTCGGCTGCAGCGACGGTGGTGGCGGTGACGCTGGCGGTCCTCGTGACCCGCCCGGCGGGCGCGGCCTTTCGCCCGCTGTCGCGCACCATCACCAATATGGGCCAGACCTTTCCCCCCGTGGCGGTGCTGGCGCTGGCCGTCCCGGCCTTGGGTTTCGGGGCGGGGCCGACGCTGGTGGCGCTGTTCCTCTATGGCCTGCTGCCGATCTTCGAGAATGCGGTTACGGGCCTCACCAACCTGCCGCCCGCCACGATGGAGGCCGCGCGCGGCATCGGGCTGAGCCGTTGGCAGCGGCTCTGGCGGGTGGAACTGCCGCTGGCCCTGCCGGTAGCGCTGACGGGCATTCGGCTGTCGGTGGTCATCGCGCTCGGGACGGCGACCATCGGCTCGACCGTGGCAGCACGGACCTTGGGGGAGGTGATTATCGCGGGGCTTCTGACTAATAACACCGCCTTCGTGGTGCAGGGCGGGCTGGCGGTCGGCCTGTTTGCGGTGCTGATCTATGACGCCATGGTGCAGCTTGAAACGCGGCTGGCGCGGCGCATGGGCGGCTGAGGATCAGCGCCCGTTCGCGGCGATGATCTGCTCGGCCAAATCCGCCAGATCGTTCGAGAGGTAATGCGGCTGCGGCACCTCTTGCACCTCGATCAGGTTGTTGTTGGGCCGGGTGAGGAAGGCCCCCTGACAGCCCGCCGCCTGCGCGCCGATGGTGTCCCACAGGTGGCAGGCCACCATGCAGAGATCATCGGTTTGCAGATCAAGCGCCTCGGCCACCATCTGATAGGTCGCGGGATGAGGTTTGAATTTTGCGACCGCGTCGATGCTAAAGCTCCGCTCGAAGAAATCGGCGATCCCGGCTTTCTCCAACGGGGTCGGGGCCGGGGACGGGGGCGAATTGGTCAGCGTGACCAGCCGAAACCCCGCCTCTTGCAGCCTGCGCAGGGCAGGGGCGACATCCGGGTGGGCGGGCATGGAGCCGATGCGGGATTTCAACTCGGCCAGGTCCTCATCCGTGACCGCCACGCCTTTGTTCGCGCCTACCATTCGCAAGACGCCACCCGCCAGTGCGCCAAAGGGCGCGTAGCGGCCCGAGAGGGTCATGGTCTGGGAATAGAGGATCAGCTCGGCAAACCATTTGCGCATCACTGAGGCGTCGCCGAAGACGCGTGCGAAGAGCGGCTCCAACGTGGTAATGTCGAGCAGGGTCTCATTCACGTCGAAGACGATCACGGAGGCGGGCTTTTGATCGGGCATGGGGGTCCTTCCACTCATGACGTGCGCCATGCCCGCCACTGTGAAGAAACCCCCAGCCCTGTCAAAAAGTTTCAGACACCCAAACGGTCGCGCAGCCCATACCACCAAGAGCCCACCACCGAATAGGGCACGCGGAACATGCGCCCGCCGGGGAAGGGGAACCACGGCACATTGGCGAAGACGTCAAAGCGGGTGAGGTCGCCGTCGATCGCCTCGGACAGGATGCGCCCGAAGGTATGCGAACCGGTCACGCCGTGGCCGCTGTAGCCGTGGGCGAAATAGGTGTTGTCACCGATCCGGCCCATCTGCGGCACGCGGCTGAAGGAGAGGGCGAAATTCCCGCTCCACGCATAGTCGATCTTCACGTCTTTCAGCTGGGGGAAGACCTTGTCCATGTTGCGCTTGAGCTTGGCTTTGATGTCGCGCGGGTCCGCGCCGCCATAGACAGTGCCGCCGCCAAAGAGCATGCGTTTGTCGCCCGACAGGCGGTAGTAATCAAGGATATAGCGGATGTCTTCGACGCAGGCATCGGTGGGTAGCAGCGTATGAGCCTGTGCCTCGCTCAGCGGTTCTGTCGCCATGACTTGGGTCGAAACTGGCATCACACGCGGCGCCAGCGTGGGCACCACATGGCCGAGGTAGGCATTGCCGCAGAGCACCAGTGTCTTGCAGGTCATCGTCCCCTTGGCCGTGCGGACCACAGGGCGGGCAGCCTCGTGATCGACATCCGTGACAGGGGACATCTCATAGATCGTGCCGCCGTTCTTCTCAAAGGCCGCCGCTTCGCCGAGGGCGAGGTTTAACGGGTGCATATGGCCGCCCGAATGGTCGATCAGCCCGCCTTCGTAGAGGTCGGAATTGACGTGGGCGCGCAACTGGTCCTTGTCCAGCATCTCTTGATTGTCGATGCCGTAGCTTTGCCAGAGCTTTTGCCGCTCCTCCAACTCGCGCATATGTGCCGTGGTGAGGCCGGTGAAGATGTTCTTGTCCTTGAGGTCGCATTGGATGTCATAGGTGCGAACCCGCTCGCGGATGATCTCGCCGCCCTCTTGTACCAGACCGGCGACGAAGGTCGCGGTGTCCTGCCCATAGCGGTGCTTGATCGTTTGCAGGCTCGCGTTCAGCCCGTTGACGATCTGCCCGCCATTGCGCCCCGAGGCCCCCCAGCCCACGCGCGCGCCTTCGATGATGGCGACCTTATAGCCTTTTTCGGCCAGATGCAGGCCGGTCGACAGCCCGCTGTAGCCCGCGCCGACGATGCAGACGTCGATTTCGTGATCGCCCTGCAATTCGGGGCGCGCGGGGGCGGGGTTGGCCGAGGCGGCGTAGTAGCTTGACGTATGGCTGCCGTCTCCGGCGTAGGGATGGCGCGACATCAGACGATCTCCAGATAGGTGTCATATTCGAAATGTGTCACTTGCCGCGCAAATTTGCGCAACTCCTGCGTCTTGCATTCGACCATCATGGTCTGCAACCGGGCAGAGAACAGGCCGGGCACATCCGGCCCCTTGCGGAAGGCGTCGATGGCCGTGGCCCAGTCGAGCGGCAGGTTGTCGAGCTTCATTGTATAGGCGTCGCCGGTGATCGGGGCGACAGGCTGCATGTCCTGCTCAATCCCCAACAGCGCGCCGCCCAAGATGCTGGTCAGCACCAGATAGGGGTTGGCGTCGGCCCCGGCGACGCGATGCTCGATGCGGCGGGCCTTGGGGTCGCCGCCCGGGATGCGGATTGCGGCGGTGCGGTTCTCATAGCCCCAAGCGACATTGGTCGGCGCATGGGCGCCCGGCAGCAGGCGGCGGTAGGAGTTTTCATGCGGCGCGAAGGTCAGCGTATTTTGCTGCATCGTGGCCAGCAGTCCGGCGACGGCGTTGAGCATCAGAGCCGTGCCTTCCTCCCCGCCGTTGTCGAAGACATTGACGCCGTTTTCATCCACCAAGGAGAAGTGAACGTGAAAGCCGCTGCCCGCCAGATCGCCATAGGGTTTGGCCATGAAGGTGGCGGCGAAGCCGTGTTTGCGGGCGATACCGCGTACCAATCGTTTGAACAGCACCGCGTCATCGGCCGCCCGCAGCGGATCGTCCACATGGCGCATGTTGATCTCGAACTGCCCGGCCCCATTTTCCGAGATGGCCGCATCCGCCGGGATGCCCTGCAACTCGCAGGCGTCGTAGACCTCGTTCAGGAACTCATCGAAATGCTGCAACTCGTCCAGCGACAGCGCGCCGTCGGAATCCAGCCGTTTGCCCGTGACCGGGGAGCAGGGGGCCTGCGGGTGATCCTCGGTCGGATCGAAGAGATAGAACTCCAATTCCGTGGCGACCACCGGGGTCAACCCGCGCGCCTTGAACCGCGCGGCCACCTCGGCCAGCGCGCGGCGCGGATCGCCGGGGAAGGGCTTGCCGTTTTCCTGACGCATCCAAAGCATCGCCAGCGCGGTGGGGCGCGTGGTCCATGTGATGGGCATCAGGGGCCGCCCGGTGAAATCGCAGAGCCCGTCGGAATCCCCGGTCTCGAACACCAGCTCGCTATTTTCGACATCCTCGCCCCAGATATCCATGCCGACGATGGACAGCGGCAGGCGGAGCCCGCCTTCGACGACTTTGGACACCTGATCGGCGGGCACCCGTTTGCCGCGCATGGTGCCGTTGAGGTCACAAACGCAGGCAAAGATCGATTCGATCTCGGGATGTTGCGCCAACCACGCTTCGGCTTTGCTCTCGGACATGAGGTTCCTTTCGATATCGAACCAAAAAATGTGATACCATTTGTTGGAATGTCATATCACTATCCGCTTGTCTGTCAATTGTCGCCGCGCGTATGGTCAGCGGCGAAAGACCAAAGGCAGCCAGATGATCGACACCGATAACGATGCGCTCAACATTCCCGAGATCCCTCATATTCCGGGCGGGACGACGCAGGAATATGTTTACGAGCGGCTGCGCAATGCGATCATGCTGGGCGCGATCACGCCCGGCACCTCGCTGACCATGCGCGGCATTGCGGAGCGGCTGGGCCTTAGCCCGACCCCGGTGCGCGAGGCGGTGCGGCGGCTGAGTTCGGAACATGCCATCCAAATCAAGGACAACCGCCGCTTGACCGTGCCGCTGATGACCCCTGAGCGGTTCGAGGAGCTGGTCGCCCTGCGCATCGCGGTTGAGACCCACGCCGCCCTGCGCGCCTTGCCCTATATCTCGGACATCGTGATCGACCGCCTGACCGAGATCGACGGCAGCATGGACCGTTTCGTGGCCGAAAGAAACGCGGATCAACTGACGCTGCTGAACCAAGCCTTCCACCGGATGCTTTACTCCGTGAACCCTGCGCAGGCGTCCTTGCCGATGATCGAAAGCATCTGGCTGCAACTCGGTCCGTTTCAGCGGCAGGTCATTACCGAGGTGGCGGAATACTATCAGATCGACCGCCACAAAGAGGTGCTGGCCGCCCTCACTGTCCGCGATGGCGCGGCGCTGAGCGCGGCGATTGCCAATGACATCGTCGACGGCGTGCTCGACACGGGCCGCAAGCTGTTGGCGGCAGAGGCGGGCAGAGAGATGGGGCTGCCTTAGAGCGGTGGCTGTTTCGCCGCAGGGGCAACCGGCCTTTTGCCTATGAATTCATCGGCTGATCGGGCTAAAACTGCGCCGAACGACAGGGCGGGGGCGACATGCAAGAACATAGCATCGGGGGCAGGGGGCTGCGGACGCTCTGTGCTGTTTTGGTAGTCTTCCTGTCCGCCTGCGCGCCGCGCCCGGGTGGGGAGACTTTGACGGTCGTTCCGGCGGCAGAGACCGCGCATTCTTTGGCGATTACCGTGGCCTCAACGCGCGGGCGCGATCCGCAAACCGGCAACTATTCCGACGCCCGCGCCCGGGGGCTGAATTTCGAGCGGTTCACGATTGCCATCCCGCCAAACCATGAGGCCAGCAAGATCGAATGGCCGGGTGAAAACCCCGATCCGAACCGAAGCTTTGCGGTGACGGCCCGCGATCCGCTGCCCGCGCTCGATATCCACCGCAGCGGGCGGGGGCGGCAGGATGTGATGGTCTTTGTCCACGGCTATAACCAGACCTTTCCGGAATCTCTGTTCCGTCTGGCGCAGGTGACGGCGGATGGGCATTTGCCCGAACAGCCGATCCTGTTTGCTTGGCCCTCTGCCGGGACGGTGGTGGGCTATGTCGCGGATAAGGACGCGGCGCTCTATTCGCGCGATGAACTGGCCGTCATGCTCGGCACCCTCGCCGCCGACCCCGACGTGGGCGAGATCACGCTTTTCGGCCACAGCATGGGCGGCTGGCTGGTGGTGGAGGCGCTGCGGCAGTTGCGCCTGTCGGGGCAGGATGAGGTGATCGCGCGGCTGAGCGATGTGGTCCTCGCAGCGCCCGACATCGACGTGGATGTCTTTCGCAAACAGGTCGAGGTCATCGGGCCGCTCGATCCGCCCATGGCCATCCTTGTCGCGCCGGATGATCGGGCGCTGCGTATCTCGGCGGGGCTTGCCGGGGCGCGGCCTCGGATCGGGCGCACCAATGCCAGCTCCCCCGCGGTGCAGGCGCTGGCCAAACGCTATGGCGTCTTGCTGGTCGATATCTCGGCCATTGGCGCGGTAGACGGCACCCATCACAACCGCTTTGCCTCTCTCGTGCAGTTGATGCCCGAGCGGCGCGATGGGTTGGCGCAGGCCCGGGCGCAGGTGGGGGCCTTCATCCTCGACCCCGTCTCGGCCACGCTGGTCGCGCTGTCGCGCTAGGGCGGGCGGCTTGCACTTGGCCCGCGCCGCGCAGTATGGGGGCGCAAGCCACCATTGACCGATTTCCCCAGCCGCAGCGGAGCCAGCCCCATGACCATCACCCATCTTGTCACCCATTCGGGCGGCTTTCACGCGGATGAGCTTTTGTCCTCCGTCATCCTGACCCGGCTTTACCCGGAGGCGGTGCTGATGCGCAGCCGGGATGCTGCGTGGATCACCCCCGGCTCGGGGCGGATCATCTATGACGTGGGCCGCGACTATGACGCCGACGCGCTGATTTTCGATCACCACCAGCGCCCCGGCCCGCTGCGTGAGGATGGCCAGCCCTACAGCTCCTTCGGGCTGATCTGGCAGCACTATGGCCGCGACTATCTGCGCAGCTTCGAAGTGCCCGAGGCGGATGTGGAGGATATCCACCACAGTTTCGATCAGGGCTTTGTGCTGCCGGTCGACCTGATCGACAACGGTGCGCTTGAACCCTCGGTCGCGGGGCCGCTGGCGGGCATGACCCTGCCGGTGCTCTTGGAGACGCTAAAGCCCGTTTTCGACGAACGTGATGAGGATGCCGACGACCGCGCCTTCATGACCGCCCTACCTGTCGCGCGGGCCTTTGTCGAAGCCGCGATCAAGGGCAAGGCCGCCAAACGCCGGGCCGAGGCGATGGTGATGCAGGCGATTGAGGCGGCAGGCAGCGGGCGCGTCTTGGAACTGCCCACGGGCATGCCCTTCCGCTCGGCGGTGGAAAAGGCGGGGGCGGATCACCTGCTCTTCGTCGTGCATCCGCGCGGAGAGGATTGGGCCCTGACCACGATCCGCAAAAGCGGTGATAGTTTCGAGGCCCGCGCCGATCTGCCCGAGGCTTGGGCCGGGCTAACGGATGCCGAATTGGAAGCCGCAAGCGGCGTGCTGGGGGCGAAATTCTGTCACAACGCGCGGTTCATCGCCGTGGCGGCAAATCGCGACGCGGCGCTGCGCATGGCCGAACTGGCGGTCGCGGAGGCGGGGTAAGGCCGAGGCCCGAAAGGGCCCCGGGCGCAGTCACATATAGGCGTCGGAAGTCAGGAAGAACATCGTTTCGCTGACCTGAACCTCATGGGCAAACGTCCATGTCGGCGCGTGGCGTTGGTAGCGGTCGGAGGCCATGAGCGCGCGAAAGGCGGCTTCGGTCCCCGGCCCCCATGCGCCGTCGATGGCCCCCTTATAATAGCCCTCGTGTTTCAGGCTGTCCTGCACCATCCGGCGCGCGCCGAGGTCGCGGCTTTGGAACAGGGCGCGCACCTCGGCAAGGGTCACCTCCGCCGATTGCGCGCAGAGCGGGCTGACGCTCAAAGACGCGGCACCGATGGCGGCGGCGGTGAAAAATCCTCTTCGCTTCATCGTAAATCCTTTCAAACTATGCCGAAGCCGGAATAAAAACGCGGTGGCCTCGGCGCCCCCTCCCCAGGGCGGCATTTTCAATGGGGCTTTGATGGAATCGAATTGCGGTTTTTTCTTGTCCGGTATTCGCTATTTAGGGGAATTTTCGGAAATAGTTCCCGTAAATGGATATGGCCGTGTAATTATCGTTGATCGTCCAGCCAGATCGACAGAAATCCTTCGGCTTGGGCGGCGGTCTCGGCTTCTTGCAGGGCATGCCTGCGGGCCTCGGCCCGGCGGTTGCGGATCAGGTCGATGCGCTTGGCCTCGGCGAAAAGCCCGTTCAGCCTGTCGTGGATGCCCGCGCTGTCGGCGCGCAGGCGCTCGGCCTCGGCCTCTTTGCGATGGATGGTTTCCGAGACGTTGCGGATAAAGGCCGAAACCACCCGCGTCGATTCCACCGCATCGGGATCGCCGCGGTCGTTGAGCTGCTCCATCAGGCTGTGGCGTTCGTTCTCGATCTGGGTCAGCGCCCGGTTGACCTCGGCCATCTCCAGTGCGACATTCTCCAACTCAAAGCGTTTCAGCCGCGACAAAACAGCCAGCCCGTCGCCGCGCTTTGGCTTCACTGCTCTGTGCCCTGTGACAGAACGATGAGCCGCTCGCGCATCCGTTCCAGCACCTCGGCGTCGAGCAGCGGCAGCCCCTCCATTGGGGGGACATGGCCGATGACACCGTGGCGGCGCATGGAATTGGGCAACCGGGCCTCTGCTTCGGCGGTCTTGTCGACCTCTTTCGCGTCCTTTTCCTTGGCCGGTCCCGCCGCCAGCCCCGGCCCGGCAAGGAGCGCGATCAGTGCGATCAGGGGCAGGGGGCGCATCATACCGCAGGCAGTTCGCGCTGCGAGGCCTCCACGGCGGAGAAGTTCGGCTGTTTCGTCGTGGGGATGTTGCCGCGGCCCAATTCAATGCAGATGCTGGGCGGGTGGCCCGCCACGATGGCGACGATGACATCACGGATCACGGTATAGATCGCGCCGTCTTCCTCTTCGATCTGCTCCAACCGGCCCGCGATGGGCTGCACCATGCAATAGGCAAGGAAAACACCAAGGAACGTGCCCACCAAAGCGCCGCCAATCATTGCGCCAAGGATCTCTGGCGGTTTGTCGATCGACGACATTGTTTTGATCACCCCCAGAACCGCCGCAACGATGCCAATGGCGGGCAGGCCGTCCGCCATGCTCTGGATCGCGCGGGCCGAAACGAGCGCCTCATGGTGGTGCTTTTTAATCTTGCGGTTCAACACGTCTTCCATCTGGAAACGGTCGTCGAATTGCATCGACATCATGCGAAAGCTATCGGCGATGAGGTCGGTCAGGAAGTGGTCTTTCATCAGCTTGGGGTAGCGCTGAAAGATTGGGCTGGCCTCGGGGTTTTCGATATGCTCGTCCATCGCGACGATGCCCTTGGTCTTATAAAGACGTGCTAGTTCGAACATCAGCGCCAGCAGATCGTTGTAATCCGCCGCCTTCCAGCGCGGCCCCTTGATCACCCGCATCACCCCGGCCAGCGAAGACTTCACCACCGAAAAGGAGTTGGCGATCACGAAGGCCCCCAGAGAGGCACCGCCGATCATCATTCCCTCGTAGGGAAGGGCGTGCAGGACGATGTCCATATTGCCCCCCGACAGCATGAAGCCGCCAAAGACCAGACCGAAGACCATTACAAGACCAAGCAAGAGTGTCATTGCTGCACACGCCTCCAAAAAGAAACTATTCTTACTTTATCCTTGAGGGAATAGGTCTATACAAGTATTATCTAGGAAAGAACTTGGGTTTCTATGATGAATAGTGGTTTTTCGGTCAAAGAAGAGTTGAGGGATGATGTCGACGCTCTGCACGAGCCCGATGCCTTCGCCTATTTCGTCGATCCCTCTGAGCTTTCGGTCCTTGTGCCCGGCTGGCCCGAAGAGATGCGGCTGCTGCTTTGCATGGATGCCGCCGGTCTTTGCGAGTTCGTGGTCTTTCACAATGACGAAGAACATGCAGTTTTCGATCGGGTAGCGGATATCCTCGACCGTCCCGTGGGCAGCTTTGCCGTCAGCCCCGAGGTTGAGGGCCACCCCTGCCGTAGGCTGTTGTTTTCTGAGGAAAATGCGCTGTTGAAGGCCATTCAGGACAGCAAAACGCTTGAGGAAACGGCGGCGGATTATCTGATCAACTACAATTTCGCCCGCGAAGAGGGGCTGGATTTCGACGAGCTGATGCGTCAGCGGCCCGAATTGGACCAGTTCCAACGCGTCAGCACCAACAAGATCTTTCCCATCGGCAACCGCAAGCGCCGTAAGCTGCGCTCGGGCCCGCCCGAAGGCTATATGCCCTCTGCCGAGGTGCAGCCGGGCGAGTGTTTCTATGTCCGGCTTGAGATGTGGCTCGCCGGGGGGCGGATGCGAATCGCCTCCAACCCGGAGCAGCCGCTGCCCATGGTGCCGACCTTGGTGCGTGACATCGCCTTTCGGGATGATTTCGCATCGGTCTATATCCCCCGTGACACGCTGGCGGCAGAGTGGCGGCCCAAGGATGATATGGTGATCGACATCCCGGCTGAGCTCTTCCCCGCAGGCTTTAGCGACAGCTGCGCGCGGCGCGAAGTGAAGGTCGCGGTCATGCCGCGCGGCATCTTTGTCGAGTTCGGCGCGCCGATCGAGGTGCCCCCGGCGCCCGAGCCTGAGTTGCTCGACCCCGCCGCATTGGCACCGCAGCCGCCCGCGCCCCGCAAGAGCCTGTGGAAGTCCCTGCATGTGCCGCTGATTGCGGTGGCAGGGCTGGGGGTGACCGGTCTGTTCAGCACGATCATCGCCCAGACCACCGGCAATGACGTAGCTCCCGATCCGGCCCCGAAAAGCGCGATCTTCAAAACCGTCGCGCAGATGGAGCCGTGATGCATTCCGCACGATATGGCGAAAAAGTGCTTGCCAATGCTTGCGCGGGTTCCAAATACAATTCGAATCGTGATAAGAATAAACGGCGAAGAATTATTTATCTTTGCTGCGTCTCTTGCGAAGCGCTCTTTGAATGCTTCGCGAACCTTGCAGAAGGCAAGATTAACTTAACAAGGAAGTTGCTTCATGCCTAATGTACCCCCCAAGCAGAATCTGAGCGATACCGCGATTGCGACCATCGTTTCGGGGTTCGCCAGCCGCAACGACGTGACCATCGACGATATCCTGACCTTGGTCGAGCGTCTGCGCGCGACCCCCGCTGAGGCTCCCGCCACCGCATTGGCCAATATCCCCGCCGCCGCCGTGGCCCCCGTCGCGCCCAAGGCGCAGGGCATGACCGCCGCACCGGGCGAGCAGCCGATGACCGAAGACACGATCTTTTGCCTGTGCTGCGGCAAGGGGTTCAAGATGCTGAAGCGTCACCTCGGGGCCGAACATGGGCTGACCGAAGCGGAATACCGCGTGATGTTCAACCTGCCTGCCGACACGCCGCTGGTCGCGCCGAGCTATTCCAAGCGCAAGGCCGAATACGCCAAACGCGCAGGTCTGGGCAAATACAGCCGCGACAAATCGGACAACAACGCAGAGCTTTCCTGATCTGGCCCCCGTGCCCGGTCTTGCGTAATCGGGAGGCCGCGTGATGGCTGACAAGAAGAACGCGATGATCATCATCAAGCGCTACGACGCGGAGGGCGGCCACGCCCACCACGGCGGCGGTTGGAAGGTGGCCTATGCGGACTTCATGACCGCGATGATGGCGTTTTTCTTGCTGCTGTGGATCCTCGCCGCCTCGGATGAGGAAAAGCTGCGCGGGCTCGCCAATTACTTTACCCCCACGGTGTCGGACGGCGGATCCTCTTCGGATGCGGCGGCGGACCTGCGCCCGTTGATGGCCGCAGGGGTGATGACCGGCGCGGTCGACAACACCGGCAATGTGCAAAAGCCGACCTTTGGCCGCGACAATCCGATGATGGTCTTCGACAGCCGCCTGCGTGACAAACCCGCCGCCGTGGTCGTGGAATATGCCGAAGCGCCCGAACCCGCGGCGCCCGCCGATCCCGCCACGCTCGCCGCGCTCGAGGAATCCGAGCGCCGCCAGTCCGAGATCGACCGCATGGCGGAGGACATCGCCGAGCGGATCACCTCTGACACCGCTTTGAACGATCTGGCGCGCAATGTCCGGCTTGAGAAATCGAACGGGGCGCTGACGGTTCAGGTCTTGGACCAAGATGAACGGTCGCTCTTTGCGCGGGGCAGCGCCGAGGTAACCCCGAAGACCCGCGAATTGCTGCTGGCCATCGGCGATGTGATCGCCGAACAGAACCAGCCAGTCGAGATTGTGGGCCATACCGATGCTGCCGCCTTTGGCGCGAACAATGGCTACACGAATTGGGAGCTTTCGGCAGACCGCGCCAATGCCACGCGCCGCACGCTGATCGCCGCGGGCATCGCAGGCGCGCGCTTTATGCGGGTGTCGGGTGTGGCCGACACGCAACCGATCAACACGGTCGATCCCTTGGCCCCGGAAAACCGGCGCATCTCGATTCGCTTGGTCTATCAAGCCGAGTAGACCTTGTTTTCAAGGCCCTATCGGCCCGGTTGTGCGAGATTTCCATCCTTGGCAAAAGTGCGACATCCCTGCCGCTGATTCCCAAAAAAATGGCACGGTCTTGTAAAATTGTTGACGGTCAAGGTCTTGCGATCTAGACCTTATGTAATAATCGAGCACCGGGCACCCAAAAAACCTTTAAAAATCGCCCGGATAAACCATGGACAGAACGTCCTGAACGAGGCGGAAATGCAGGTAAACTCACTTATAGGTGGCATCTGGAAGGGTGCCTGCCACATGGATTCATCGGCCGATGGCCGTCATTTCAACATGCTGATCCGGGCGCTGATTCCGGTTCAAGCTTCGGTCTTCGAGATGCAGGATTGGGCCGGTCACCCGGTGGCAATGCCAGATTGCATCGAACCGATCCCGGGCATTTGCCTTGGCGATATCCTTGCCGAAGAACTCGACGCCGATGTGCCTTATGGCTCGCTCGTCGTTATTCGCAAAAGCGACAATTTCACCAATATCTCCCAAGCCGCCGGTGCGCTGGTGGGCGAGGTGCTGATCGGGATCATCGGGCGCGGCCTGTTCCCGATGATGGACGAAGACAGCGTTCTGCATGCTTTGGGGCAGGCCTACCATCACGCCGCCGAGGCGGATGAGCTACTCAAGCTTGGGCTTGAGCCCGCCGCCTTCCGCATGGGGCTAAGCGCGGTTTTGGGGCAGTACTGGGGCCGTCCGGTCGACAGTCATTCGGTCTTTGGCCAGCAGCCAGCCGAGGGCGCGCAGCTTTCGCTCCGGGCGCTAACCGGGACAGAGACGCCCGTGACCCTCAACCAGTGGACCCTGCGGCTGAAAGCCCTCGTCGAGGCCCGCAGCGCACGCCGCGCCTTTGAAGATCAGCGCGGGAACGTGCGGATCTCCTGATCCTACAAGAGCCTTCGGAATCCCGCCGTGGATCCCAAGTTGGAGGACGTCAGATGATCGCTCAACTTCAGGCAGCACCTGCGGTGTCGAATGCCGCAGGTCTCGGGCAGCCCTCGGGGAAGGGGGCCGCCGAAAGCTTTGCCGCCCTGATTCAGGGGTTGGCCGGGCAGGGGGGCGGGTCGGAGGCGCAGGGCCAAGACCTGCAAGCCGCCGCGCCAGCGGCAGCCGCTCCCGATACGCTGCCCGAGGACATCGACCTTGAGACGGCAGAGGGGCTGATGGCCCTAATGGATCACACCCTCGCCGGGTTGGAGGAGACCAGCCAGCAAATCACCCCGAAAGCTGCCCTCGCCGCATTTGCCGAAGCCTTGGGCGAAGCGCCGCCTGAAAACCTCGGCGCGCTGGAGGCGGTGGCGCAGTTGGATGACCCTAGCCTTGAAGCCGCATTGGAGGAGAGGATCGCCGGTGCCCTGCGCCTGCCCACCCCGGCCAGCCAATTGAGTATCGCCTCGGCGGCGCTGCCGGTTGTGGGGCGTATGGCCATGGGCCAGGCCCAGCAGGGGGCGCGCGTGATGGCCTCCGAAGGGGGCGCGCCGGTGTTGCAGGCCGAAGGCCCTGCCGAACAGAGCGGGTTTAAAACGGTCCTGCTGAGTGACGGACCAGCCCCGAGAGCCGCCACCGTGGGGGCGACAGAACCGCCCCTCGCCGCGAAGGCCGAGGCAAGCACGACCGCCCCCAAGGTGGACTTGAGCGGTGAAGCCGCAGACCCGCGCCTCACCGCTGCCGCCGAGCGTTTCAGCGCCGCTGTCGATGCCGCCAAGGTAGCCCAGCCCGGCACAAATGCACCTGCCGCGGAGGCCATCCTGCGCGAGGTCGCCGCTTTGACCGCGCCGCAGGCACCGCAGAGCGAGGGGCTACGCCTCAGCCCGCCGCAGCCCACACCGGCCCCCGCGCCGAACCCTGCCGCCGCGCCGGAAGAACAGCTTCGCCAGCACGTCAGCCAACAGATCCGCAGCCTTGATGCGGCGGACAACAAGCTGCGTTTCTCGCTGTCCCCCTACGGTATGGGCGAGATCGAGATCGAGGTTGTGCGCAGTGAGACGGGGCGGATGCAAATCGCCATGACCACCGAAAGCGCCTCGGTCCTGAACATGCTGCGGCAAGACCGTGAGCAATTGCTGGACGCGCTGCAATCGCGCGGCATCAGCGCCGAGAATGCGGACCTCGATTTTCAGACCTTTGGCGACCGGGGCCGCAACGGCGGGCAGCAACAGGGCCCTGCGTTCACCCAGACCACAGCACAGGCCGATGACGCACAGGGCGGTGACGCCGCGCCCTTGGCCCAGACCTCCAGCCCGCGCCTCGGCGCCGGGCAGCTAGATATCCTCACCTGAAAGGCGAGACCATGATCGACGCGACCACAGCAAGCACCCTGAGCACCGCCAACACCTCGGCGGCGGCGACCTCATCCGCTGAGCTTCAGGAAAGCTACAACAGCTTTCTCACCCTGCTGACGGCGCAGATTTCGAACCAAGACCCGCTGAACCCGGTGGATTCGACGCAGTTCGTCTCGCAATTGGCGCAGTTGACCCAAGTGGAGCAAAGCATCGCCACCAACGCGAGCCTTGAGCAAATCTCGACCATGCTTTCCACCGTGGGTGCAATGTCGGACCTGCAATTGATCGGGCGCGACGTGCTGGTGCCCTCGACCCAAGTGCGCATGACCGAAGATGAATTCCCGCTGAGCTACCAGCTCAACGCCGGGGCGGAGGAGGTAACCGTTCGGATCTTCTCCGAAGACGGCACCCTGATCCGCGAGATGCCCGGCCCCTCCACCGCCGAAGGGGAGGTGATCGACGTGGAGTGGAACCGCCTCGATTCCGTGGGCCTGCCGGTGCCGCCCGATACCTTCCGGGTTGAGATCACGGCGACGGATGCCGAGGGCAACGATGTAGGCGTCACCCCGCTGACCCGGTCCGAGGTGACGCGGGTGAACTTCACCGCCTACGGGCCGGAGTTGGAACTGGATAACGGGGAATCCGTGCTGTCGAACGTGGTGCGTTCGGTTCTCTAAGCCAGCGCAGTGGCGCGTGTCAGAGCCGCGCCACATCTTGTTTGTAGAGTGATACGAACATCACATCATCGACGCCCTTATGCTCTTTGCTGATCAGATCCCGCAGCAGCCGCGACAGGGCTTCGCTGTCGATCGCCACGCCGCGCAGCACGGCGCTTTCGGCGGCTAGGTTCATCGCCTGCAAGAGCGAATCGCGCATCCGCGTCGCGTCTTCCACGCGGCGGTAGCGTTCGGCCAATTCCAGTGACCCCATCTTGAGTGCAAAATCTGCGACCACATAAGAGACGCTGTTGGTCTTCTCCACCGGGATCGTCATCTGCCCAAGGCGCACCACCGTGCGGTCCTTGGCCAGTTCATAACTGTCCATCGGCGCGTGATCATCGCCCTTGGCGGATTTCTCACCTTTCTCGCCATGGGCGTCTTTCTCGGGCGCATGGGCGGCGTCCTTTGCCGTCTCCTTTGCGCCATAAGCGGTCTTGTCATCACTCTTTGTCCCCGCCGCTTCGGCTGGGGCAGGGGCGAGGGCCAGACCGGCGCCATAGCCTGCACCCATGCAAAGCAAGGGGAGTGCTATAAATGCGATTGCTGCCTTTTTCATGTTCGACCTTTCCTGAGCTTTCGTCAGGTTTAACGGTCGATTGCGACGGCAATGGTCTCACATTGTGACCAAGTCAGGAATTAATAGGGCAGGATCACATCCATCGCGTCTTCGCCGTAACTCCGCTCTTGCGCGCGTGAAAGCGTGCCACGGCCACCATAGGCGATGCGGGCCTCGGCGATCTTGTCGTAAGAAATGGTGTTGTCATCGCGGATGTCGGCAGGGCGCACGATCCCGGCCATGCGCAGCTCGCGCAATTCCTGATTAACCATGATTTCTTGGCGCCCCGCGACTACAAGTGTGCCGTTTGGCAGTTTGTCGATGACCAGAGCCGCGACTTTGAGTTCGATCTGCTCGTTGCGCGAAATGGCACCAGAGCCGCTCGCTTCGGAGGCTGAGCCGATCTCGACGACATCGCCGCTCGGCAGGTCTGCCGCGCTGATTCCGGGCAGAATTGCGGCAATTTTCGCGCCATAGCCAAAGAATGTCGGGAAACCGATGGAGCTTGCACCCTCGCGCTCGCGGTCGGTTGAGTTGCGCAATTGCGCGCGGTCGTCGATGGAGATCACGACCGTGACGATATCACCGATGTCGTCGGCGCGCTGGTCGGCAAACAACGCTTCGCTGCGGGCAGAAAAGAGCGAGGCCTTGGCGCTGCCACGGCGCGGCGGCTCCATCGCGACGGCGGGCATCGGCACCTGTACGCGGGCGACCTCGGGGATGGTTTGGCCGTCCACCACGATCGGCGAGGGCTGCGGATCGCGGTCGAAGTGATCTGCGGTATCGCAGGCGGTCAGAGCAAGGGCCGCGCCCAACATCAAGACAGTGGGGCGCGCGAAAGCGGTGGTCATCGTAGGATCTCCACGGTCCCTTCGCCGGTGGCGATGCCGGTGACCGTTTTGTTGCTGACAAGGTTCACGATACGGATTTCCTGCCCCTCATGCGCGTCATCAAGCGCGCGCCCGGGTGAGGAGAGGGCCAGAAGCCCGTCGCTGAAATAGATCTCCACCCGCTCGCCCCGGTTGATAACCAGCGGCTGAATGATGGACTGCGTCTGAATGGGCCGCCCCGGCGTCAGCACGCGGCGCACCTGTTTGCCGACGACCTCTTCCATATCCGTCATCACATAGGCGCCGATCCGGCCCACGGGCAGGCGCATGACGGTCAGGTCGTCTTCCATGATGATGTCATCGGGCAGCAGGCGGGTGATGGGCACAGGGACCGGCATGGTGACAAGTGCGTAGCCCGCGATGCGCTGCACCTCGCCCGTCTCAAGCACCGCATTGGCCAGAAACTTGCCGCTACGCGGGTCCATCCAGAACTCGGCCAGCGTCAGCACCTCTTCGGCGGGGGCGTCCTTGACCGTGATCTCGAAGGCACCCTCTTGCGGCAGGCTGTCGGCGTAGTCCACCCGCGCGCGTTCCTCGACCAACACGCCGATGGGCGCCGAAAGGGCAGGGCCCGTCAGCGCCATCAGGCCAAGGAAGAGGGCGGCGAGCCGTCGCATTAGCGGATTTGGTTCGCAGCCGAGAGCATCTGGTCTGCGGTCTCGATGGATTTGGAGTTCATCTCATAGGCGCGCTGCGCCGAGATCAGATCGGTGATCTGCTGGATGACATTCACGTTGGACGCCTCAAGATAGCCCTGACGGATCATCCCCGCGCCCGGATCGCCAGGGTTCACCACCTGCGCCTCGCCCGAGGCTTCGGTCGCCAGCAGGAAGTTGTTGCCCACCGGACGCATCCCCGGCTCATTGACGAAGGTGGTCAGGTTGAACTGGCCCAGTTCCACCGGCACGGGATCATTCTCAACATAGGCCATGACGACGCCCTGTTCGTTGATCTCGACCGCCGTGGTGTTCTCGGGCACGACCATGCCGGGCTCGACGCGGTAGCCCTGCATCGTCACGATCTCACCCTCGGGGGAGAGTTGGAACGACCCGTCGCGCGTATAGGCGGTGCCGCCATCGGGCAGCGTGACCGAGAAATAGCCCCGCCCGTCAATGGCGACGTTAAGCTGGTTTTCCGTGGCCACCATGCCGCCTTGGGTGTTCAGCCGCACGGTGCCGGCGGTCTGCACGCCCATGCCGATGTCGATGCCCACGGGGCGGGTCGATCCGGCCTCAGAGGTGACGGCGCCTTCGCGCTGCATGGATTGGTAGATTAGATCTTGAAAGGCGGCGCGGCTGGCCTTGAACCCGGTGGTATTCGCGTTGGCGATGTTGTTCGAGATTACATCGACGTTGGT
This sequence comes from Sulfitobacter sp. 1A13496, assembly GCF_043557225.1. NCBI lineage: Bacteria > Pseudomonadati > Pseudomonadota > Alphaproteobacteria > Rhodobacterales > Roseobacteraceae > Sulfitobacter > Sulfitobacter sp. 1A13496. The sequence goes on from NZ_JBIFFP010000003.1 coordinate 184,977, forward strand.
CTGCTGCGCCATCATGCCGGTCGCGGCGATGCTGAGTGCCTTCATTGTCTCGTTCCTTCCGTTCTACGGATGCCGGGTCAGACCGCCTGCGCGATCCGTTTGAGCGAGTCGCGGCGCAGGTCGTCCGCATTGCCCATCATGGTATTGGTGCGCTCATAGGCGCGCTGCACGTCGATCAGCCGCGTCATCTCGCGCACCGGGTTCACGTTGCTCAGCTCCAGCGTGCCTTGGCGCACCTGCACGGCTTCGGCCACGCCAGGGTTGGCGGCCCCCTCAGGTGCGACAAGCATGCCGCCGCCAAGCCGTTTGTAGCTTTGAATCTCGGGGATATCGAAGACGCCGATCCGGCCCAGCGGGCCGGTCTCACTGCCCGAAATGGTGCCATCTTCGGATATGTTGATATCGCCCATGCCCGCAGGGGGCAGTTGGATCGGCGCACCGCCCGCGTCGAGCACTTTGGCCCCCGACAGCAACGTCAGATTGCCCTCAGGGTCGATCGCAAAGCTGCCGTCGCGGCCAAAGGCCTGCTGCCCGTCGGCGGTTTGATAGCTGAACCAGCCCTCACCATGCAGCGCCACGTCCAGCGGGTTGCCGGTCTGCGACAGCGCGCCGGGGCGGGTGTCGATGTAGGAGCCGGTATCGCTGACGAAAGCCGCCTGATCGTCGCCAAGCGCGGTGTTGTCCTGCAACAGCGCCTCGAACACCACATGTTCGCCCTTGTAGCCCGCGGTGCTGGCGTTGGCGATATTGTTGGCGGTGATGTCCAGTTGGCGCTGGAGGGAAGTCGCCAGCGACATGCTGATATGGCTGGTTTCCGTCATAACGGGCCTCAGTTTGGGCAAGGATGGCGTGACATTATGAAGATCAGTGTGAAATAAAGAATGGATCTTTACAAGAATAAAGTGCATCTATTCATATAATGAAGCATCTGCAAAACATTGTTCTTGGCCTGTCTTTGCTCCTGGCCCCGGCCGCGACGGCGGAGGAGGGTGCTGTCTTTGCGCCTCTATCCTTGGCCGAGCAGGGGGACCAGGACTTTCTCGCCACGCGCGAAGGATTGATGACGCGGCTGGCAGAAGTCTCCGCGCCGGAGGATCCTGTGCGGACCGAGGTGTTGCTGGGGCTGGCGGAATTGCACCTTGCTTGGATGATGCGCCCCGAGGCGGCGGGCTTTCTGGAAGCGCTCGATGGCGAAACCCTCTCCGGCGATGCCGCGCGGCGGCACCGGACCCTAAGCCTCGCGCTCGCCCTCCTTGACGGGGGCGCGGGTGGCGATCTGGGGCAGGCGGTGTCATGGTCCGTCGGCTGGGGGCGGGGGCAGGCTCTGCGCGCGGCGGCCTTTGCCCGGCTTGGCGCGGTGGCTGAGGCGGCGCGCTTGATGCCGCGCACCTTGGAAAGCCTTTCCGACCTGTCGCCAGCCATCCAAGCCGCCGTTCTGCCCGACCTGCTCGAAGCGGCGCTGGGGGCCGAGGATTGGGAGGTGGCGCAGGCATTGGCCGCGAAATTCCCCGACCATGCCGAGCTGCGCGATGGCCCCGCCTATCGCTACCTTTTGGCCCGCGCCTCCGAAGTGTCGGGTGATCTTTTGATGGCTTTCGAAGGCTATGTCCAAGCCGCGCAGGGCCGCGATGCCTATGCGCAACGGGCGCGACTGGCTTTGGTTCGGATGGGGCGCGAGACCGAGACCCTACCGGGACAAGACGCGCTGTCTTTGCTGAAAACCGCGCGCTGGATGTGGAGCGGGGATGCCCTCGGGCGCGAAGGCGCGCAGCTTTTGGCGGAGGTCGCCGCAGAGCAGGGCGACACCGATACCTCCTTGTGGGCGCTGCATAAGTTGCTGCGCACCGCCCCTGAAGAGGAGGCCGAGGCGCTGCGCGCACAGGCGCGGGCGATCTACGGTGCCTTCTATGCCGCAGGGGCGGCGGGGGAGATCGACCTCGGGCCATTCCTTGAAGGGCACACCCGTATCAGCGCCCGCTGGCGTTTCGATCCGGGTTTTGTCGGCCATGCCATGGCCGTGCCGCAACGCCTGCTGGATACCGGGATGACCGCCCTTGCGGCGCGGGAGTATCGCGCGCTGCGCGAAATGGCCCAGACCTTGGAGCGGGGCGGGGCGACTGCCCCCGATGCCAGTCTTATGGCCCGCTTGCGGCGCGGTGAGGCCCGCGCGCTTTTGGCAGGTGGGCAGGCGGATGCGGCAGTGGACCTGCTCAGCGGCTATGCCGACGATCAGGGCGCCGAGGCCGAAGCACTTTTGGTCGAAGCCTTGGCGCAGGCGGGCCGTTCGGATGAGCTCGCCGCCCTGCGCCTGCGCGCCCAAGACATGGACCTGCGCCGCAGCCGCGCGGTGGCCCTCTACGAGACGGGCAAATGGGGCGCTGCGCGGCACGCCTATCTTGAGATGTGGAAGGCGCACCCCCAGCAGTTTGCCTTTGCCGATGCCACCCGCCTGACCCTCGCCGCCTATCAGGCGGGCGACAGTGCCACGGTTGCAAGGGCCGCCACGGCCTTTCCCGCGTTGGCCGACCTGCCCGGATGGGCCGAGATCGCCACGGGGCTTGGCGCGCGCCCTGCCGAAGAGGGGCCGCTGGGGTCAGACGTGATGCGGCTGAGCATGGAAAGCGCGGACCGTATCCTAGATGCCGTGACTAAGGTCACGGACGTTAAGGAAAGTCAGTGACATAAATATCAAATACAAATTTTATTCTTGCTTTGGTCATGAGGAATCGGCTTTCTCATGTATAAGTGAAGAATAACAAGAACGAGCAGGATCAAGTCATGAGCATTACAAGCGCCCTTCAGATCGGGGTCAGCGGGTTGCAGGCCAACTCCTCCCGCGTCCAGAATATCTCTAGCAATATCGCCAACGCCAATACCGTGGGCTACCGGCGGACCTTCTCGGAATTCGTGACGCAGAACACCGGGTCGACGCAGGCGGGGGTGCTGACGGATGTGCGCGCCGATATCTCGGCCAATGGCAATATCATGGGCACGGGGCGCTCGACCGACTTGGCGGTGCAGGGTGACGGCTTCTTCGTCGTCTCGCGCAATCCCAACGATCCTGTCGAATCCAACTACTACCTGACCCGCGCCGGTTCCTTCACCCCGGATCAGAACGGCAACCTGCGCAACTCGGCGGGCTATTTCCTCTCGGGCTTTCCCACGGATGCCAGCGGCGCCACAGGCAGCGTCAGCAGCACCAGCTACAATGACCTCAGCACCGTCAATGTGGCGAGCTATCAGGTCCAAGGCACGCCCAGCACCCGCGTTGGCGTTTCTGGCAATGTCCCCGCGCAGGAGACCGGCGCTGGTACCACTGGCACGGCCTTTGAATCCACCCTGCGCTATGTGAACCAATTGGGCGGCAGCGATGCGCTGAACCTGTCTTGGACACCGGGGGCCACGGCCAACGAATGGACTGTCAACATCAGCGATGAGGCAGGCAACAGCTACGGCGATGCGACGGTGAATTTCACCGACAGCGGCGTCAATGCAGGCAGCCCGGCGAGCTACACGCCCGGCACCCTGCCGATTGATCCCGCGACCGGTGTGGTGACCCTGCAAATCAACAACGGCGGCACCCCACAACCGCTTGAGATCGACTTCGGCGCGCCCGGCACTTTTGAGGGGATGACCCAATTCTCGGGCGATTACACACCCCCGGCCTTTTCGGATGACGGCACCGAGACCGGCAGCCTCGAGCGGGCCGAGATGAGCGACAGCGGCATCCTTTACGGCGTCTTCGACAATGGCCAGCGCCGCGCGCTGTTCCAAGTGCCGCTTGCCAATGTCGCCAACCCCGACCAGATGCGCTCGGTCGACGGCAACGCCTATGTGGCGACCCGGGATTCCGGCGCGGTGAGCATCGGCAACCCGATGCTGAACGGTCTCGGCAGCATCAACAGCGGCGCGCTGGAGGGCTCTAACGTGGACATCGCGGAAGAGTTGACCGACCTGATCCAGACACAGCGGGCCTATTCCTCCAGCGCCAAGATCATCACCACCAGCGATGAGATGCTGAGTGAAACGCTAAGCATCAAACGCTAACCCGGTGCATGAATGAGCATCTCATCTGCCTTTAGCATTGCCCGCAGCGGGCTGAGCACGACAGAGGGTCGCGCCAACCTCGTTGCGGGCAATATCGCCAATGCGCAAACCGAAGGCTACGTCCGGCGCGAGGCCGCGCAGGTCACGACCAACGGACAAAGTGGCACGGTGGAGCTGCGCATCGCGCGGCAGGTGGATGAACGCCTTGCAGGCATGTCGCGGAATGCTTCGGCTGAATTGGGCCGCGCCTCTGCCACCAGTGAGATACTCGGCAGCTATCTGATCACCTTGGGCGAGCCGGGCGATGAAGTCTCCCCTGCCGCTCGTCTGGCGGAGTTTCAGGCGGGGCTCGACCTTCTGGCCAACAACCCCTCCGACCCCGCCGCCCAGAACGACCTTTTGTCGCGCAGCGAGACCTTGGTGCACAGCATCAACGAGGCCGCCATCGGGCTTGAGGCCAGCCGCGCCCAGGCTGGTGACAGCCTGCTAGCGAGCGTGGCCGAGGTGAATGCGGCGCTCTCGGATATCGCTGCGTTGAACGAACGTCTGGCCCTTGCCGGAACCGACCCCACCGGCACCAGCGGGCTGATGGATGAGATGAACCGCCGCCTTGATGCTTTGGGCAGTCAGATGGATTTCCAAAGCCGTTGGGAAGCGGATGGAACGCTGACACTGCACACCACGGGCGGCACGGAATTGGTCCATGGCGAAACCGCCGTGCCGCTCAGCGCCAACCCCGAGACGGGGCGGCTGATGGCCGGGGATATCGACATCACGCCAAACAGTGCCACCGCGCGCGGGTCCGACAGTGGCCGCCTTGCGGGGCTGAGCGGGCTGATCGCCAATGACCTGCCGCAGATGAAGCTGCAATTGGATGAACTCGCCCGCGGGCTGGTGCAGAGTTTCGAGGCCGCAGATGCCTCCGTCGGGGCCGGGCAGCCGGGGCTTTTCACCGATGCGGGCGGGGCTTTCGATCCGGCGCAGTTGGACGGGCTGGCCGGGCGGCTTGCACTCAATGACAGCGTCCAGCCCGACAAGGGCGGTGCGCTTTGGCGGCTGCGCGACGGTGCCGGTGCCACATTCCCCGGAGAGCCGGGCGACACCACGCAGTTGAACGCCTTTGTCGACGTGCTTGAAACGGGCATGGCCTTTGACGCGGCCACGGGCCTCAGCACCAATGCGCGTTTGGGGGATTACGCCGCCGATCTGGTCAGCCAACAAAACGTGCTGCGGGTCGGGGCGGACGGGCAGGCCGAGACGGCCCGCGTGCGGCTCATCACCTTCGAGGACAACCGCAGCAGCATCGAGGGCGTCAACGTCGATACCGAATTGCAAAAGCTTCTGGAAATCGAACAGGCCTATGGCGCGAATTCGCAGGTGCTTACCAGCCTGAGCGATATGCTCGACACCCTTTTGGCCAGCGTGTGAGGATAGGATGACCGAGATTTCCCGCACCGTCTCCACCGCTTTGCAAAGCCTGCGCCAGCGCGAACAGACCAGCCGCCTCGCCGCCGAGATCTCGGACGTGTCGAAAGAGGTGACGACCGGGCTGAAGGCCAACCCCTATGACGATCTGGGCCACCGCTCTGCCGATGCCATCGCCATTCGCATGCAGATCACCCGCAACGATGGTTTCCTGACCTCCAATGCGCTTTTGGACCGCCGTTTCCTCGCCGTGGAAACCTCGCTCGGGGCCATGCGCGACGTGGGGCAGGATGTGCTTGAGCAGGCCTTCACCACCGACAGCGTGGGCGGGCTTTCGACGACCTATCTGTCGCAGGCGGCGCGCACGGCGCTTGACCGGGTGTTGGAACGTGCGGCGGTCAGCGACAGTTCCGGTTTCCTGATGTCCGGCACCCGCAGCGACACCAACCCGCTGCAAGCATGGGACGAGGTCAACCCGCGCACCGGCGAATCCCCGGCGATTGCGGTTGATCACATGATCGGCGGCCCTCTGACCGATGTGGCGGATGTGCAGCGCGCCATCGATGACCTTAAGGGGGGCTTTGGCGACAGTTCGGTGTTCCCCAACCATAATTTCGAGAACAGTTTTTACAACGGCGCGCCGTCGGGCAATCCGCCGCTGACCTCGCGCACTTCTGAGACCCAGACCCTGACCCAAACCGCCCAAGCCAATGATCCGGCAATCCGTGATCTGGTCCGTGGGCTGGCGATGCTAAGCGCGGTGAACCCCAGCGACATCCCTGATGAGGCCGCCCGCGATGCGTGGCTAACCGAGGCCCGCAGCGCCATCGGCGTGGGGCTCGAAGGGCTGACCGATCTGGAAACCCAGACTGGCCTGAAACGGGCGCAACTTGCCGATACGATCGCGGCCCAAGAAAGCCGGGCGCTGTTTCTGGATGGGGAGGTGATGAACCTCGAAGGGGTCAACCAATATGACGCGGCCACCCGTCTGACCCAATTGCAGAACCAACTCGACTCCAGCTTTGCCATCACCGCGCGGCTCTCGCGCCTGTCCTTCCTGAACTACCTCTAACCGGAACCGCAACCCATGAACGCCTTGTTTAAACTTTTGCTGATCGGCCTCACCTTCGCGCTCGCCGCGCCGGCGGCAGCACAGGTGCGGATCAAGGATATCGTCACCGTCGAAGGCGTGCGGTCGAACCAATTGGTCGGCTACGGGCTGGTCGTGGGGCTGAACGGCACGGGCGACAGCCTGCGCAACGCGCCCTTCACCGAACGCGCCATCGAAGGCATGTTAGAGCGGCTCGGCATCGGCAACCTGACCGAAGATCAGATGCGCACGGCCAATACCGCCGCCGTCATGGTCACCGCCTCCCTGCCGCCCTTCGCGCGGGCCGGTAGCACCATCGACGTGGTGGTCTCTTCGCTGGGTGATGCGTCATCGCTGCGCGGCGGCACGCTGATCGTCACCCCGCTGACCGCGGCCGATGGTGAGATCTACGCCGTGGCCCAAGGCCCGATTGCCGTGGCCGGTTTCGCCGCACAGGGGCTGAACGCCTCCATCGTCGAAGGCGTGCCCACGGGCGCGCGGATCGACAATGGCGCCATCGTCGAACGTGAGGTCGATTTCGACTTTAGCGAGATGAACAGCATCAAACTGGCCCTGCGCAACGCCGATTTCGTCACTGCACAGCGGGTCGAGGCGGCGATCAACCAAGCCATGGGTCCGGTCGCCAAGGCCATCGATTCGCGCACCATCACCGTATCGGCCTACGGCAAGGGATCGTTGATGGAGACGATGGCCCTGATCGAACCGCTGCAAGTTCAGCCCGATCAGGTCGCCAAAGTGGTGATCGACGCGCGTTCGGGCACCATCGTCATCGGCGCCAATGTCCGCATCGACCGTGTCGCGGTCAGCCAAGGCGGGCTGACCGTCACCGTCCGCGATGATTTCAACGTCAGCCAGCCCGAATCGCTGTCCATCGGCGGGACCACCGTGGTGGTCCCGAACTCCTCGGTCGGCGTCGAAGAGAAAGACGCGAAATTCGCCGTCATCGACGGGTCGGTCAGCCTGCAAAGGCTCGTCGATGGGCTGAACGCCATCGGCGTCGGCGCGACCGAGACAATTTCAATCCTTCAAGCTATCAAGGCGGCGGGCGCTCTGCATGCCGACCTTGAGATCATCTAGGGGCAGGTCATGGAATTCGCATCTCTCCCAATCCCCGCGCCGACCCCGGCGGCCAAACCGGCAGCCCCGCAGGCCGATGCCGTCACTGCCGAAAAGGCGCAGGAGTTTGAAGCCATGTTCCTCGGCCAGATGGTCGATGAAATGCTCTCGACCGTGGACATCGGCAGCTTCGGCGGGGGGCATGCCGAAGAGACTTGGCGCAGCTTTCTGTCCAACGCGATTGGCGAAAGCATCGCCGAGCAGAACAGCACCGGAATCGCCCGCACAATTGAAACCGCGATGCAGCGTTATCAAACGGGGGCCAACCGATGAGCGATCCGCGCAAAGCACTCGCCGCCGTTGACGCCTTGGGCAATCTGCTGCGCCGCGAAATCGCCGCGGTCGAGGGCGGGGCGTTCAACCAGCTGGTCGAATTCGCCAGCGAAAAAGCCCGACTCACCGCCGTGCTGGAAGAGCAACTCAGCCACGATCCCGAAGCGGTCAGCAAAGATAAATTGCGCGATCTGAAAGATCTGATTGCGCGCGATCATCACCACCTGCAATTGGCCCGCCAAGCCACTTCAGAGATGATCTCACAGGTTTCCCAAATCCGGGAAGAGCACAGCATTTCAGGCATTTACGGCCGAAGCGGTGCAAAACGTGACAACCGCGCAACACTGATGACAACCGTGGACAAAAGTTTCTGAATTGCCTCAATGTTGCCAGTTTTTCGCGTAAAAACGTAATCAAGCGGGTTCGCCCCGCAGTTGTCAGAAAGACGACATAACGAACTAGAATAGTCTGGAATAATAATATGTCTTCGATCAATACAAACACATCTGCAATGAACGCTCTCGCAACTCTGCGGAACGTGAACAGCAGCCTGAACCAAACGCAAGACCGGATCTCGACGGGCCTTAAAGTTTCTTCAAGCAAGGACAACGCGGCCTATTTTGCGATATCTGAGACCATGAAAGGCGACAGCGGCGCAACAAAAGCAATTAACGAGAGTTTGACTTTGACTAAGAACTCTTTGGCAACCGCTCGCGTGGGCGCAGACAATGTCAAAGAGTTGGCAGTGGAGTTTGTTGAACGAATGAGTTTCGCTCAGGCTGGCGGAGATGACCTCGTAGCAAAAGTTGCAATTGAACTGGACGAACTCGTTAAGAGAATGGATTCTTCGGTTAAGCAAGCTGTTTTTAACGGTGATAACATGGTCGCCGGAACTGATACCGGGGGGGTGACGGCAGCTGTCGTTGCCGCTGATGGCACGGTGACTGAAGCTTCCAATACAGCTAGAAGTATTGATGTTGTTACCGGTATTACTGGTAGAGGTGCCAACTTCGACGTGACGAAGATGAAGGTTAGCGGTGTCACCCTCGACGCAGTCAGTGATACCTTTAGCAAAATCGCCGCAGGCCTCGGGGGTACCGCTTACACAGGTCTTACTACTGAGGCGGACAAACAGGAATTTCTTGCAAATACGCTAAAAGGAGCTGAGGCCGCACTCAGTGACGCGGTCAGTGCATCAACGACACTGGGCGTTGGCGAAAAATCGATTGAGAACCAGCAGGAGTTCTTGACCAAATTGACCGACAACCTCGACTCCGGCGTTGGCGCGATGGTTGACGCCAACATGGAAGAAGAAGCCGCCCGTCTTCAGGCGCTTCAGGTTCAGCAGCAGCTGGCATCGCAGTCCCTGTCGATCGCCAACCAGGCGCCGCAGAACATCCTGAGCCTGTTCCGTTAAGGATTAGGGTTTTCGGGGCCAGAGCCTAGCGCTTTGGCCCCGGTCCAACCGCCTCAGAATTTGCGGTTGGCAGGCAGCAAACGATAAAAACAAGGAAGAATTCCTATGGGGCTGGCAGCATACAAACGAACAATTCGCGAAAGCGAAACCCCGCGGCAGATCGAGCGCCGCATTCTAAGCCGCGTCACACATGACCTTGCCGATAAAGGCCAAGGCTTTGATGCGACAGACGACAAGAGCGAGCGGTTGAACATCCTCGCCTCCGGTCTGCGCGACGCGATCTACGAAAATCAACGGTTCTGGTCGGCCCTGCGCTATGACCTAGCGGAGCCGGAAAACAAGATGCCCGACGGGCTGAAAGCGTCGCTCATTTCCATCGCGCTTTGGGTGGACCGTCACAGCACTGCGCTGATGGCTGGCGAAGGCCGCTTGGCGGGTCTTGTCGAGATCAACGGCAATATCGCCGCCGGTTTGGCCGGGCAGGCCGCGCCGCAGATGCAGGAGGTGTAAGATGCTGAAACTCACTCTTCGCCCCCGCGAACGTGTGGTCGTGAACGGCTGCGTCATCCGCAACGGCGACCGCCGCCAAGCGCTGACCGTCGAGAACCGCGCCGACATCGTACGCGAATCCGATCTGCTGAAGCCGGACGCGGAATCCACGCCCGTCTCCAAGGTCTACTTCTTGGTGCAAACCGCGCTGATCCGTCCCGATACACGCGATCAAATCCTGCCGATGATCCAGCAGGGCTTGGCCGATCTGGCCTGCTGCTTTGGCGCGGAAATGCGCAGCCGGATCATGGAAGCGGCGAACTTCGTCTCTATGGCTGACTTTTACAAAGCCATGAGCGAACTGCGCGCGGTCCTGAAATACGAGACCGAACTCATGCAGCTTCGCCCGGTGCCGACCGCCTCCAGCCATGAGGCCGCGCACGCATGATTTCGCTGGGCGGCATGGGCACGCAGGTGGCGGTCAAACTGTTTGACGCGACGCGCGACAAACAGCTCGACCTTGCCGCCAGCAACGCCCTGAACGCCCGGCAGATCGAAGCCTTTGAAGAGCGTATCGGCAGCATCTCTTCCTCGGAGGAACTGATTGCCGATACGGAAGTCTATACTTTCGTCATGCGGGCCTTTGATCTTGAAGACCAGATCTTTGGCAAGGCGATGATCCGCAAGACGCTGGAAAGCGATATCACCGACAGTTCCGCGCTGGTGAACCGCCTCAGCGACCCCAAAATTCGCGAAATGTATCTCACGTTGGGCTTCACGCCCGGAGGGGGGAGCAGCGCGAACCTTGATAAGGTCGATTGGCAGGCCGAGATGATCGACCGTTTCAAGGAGCGTTTCGTGCTGAACGAGGCCGGAGAGGACAACGAAGGCGCGCGCATCGCCTTGGAGTTCAAAGCTAAGGCGGCTGAGATCGACTCCTGGCTCGACGTGCTGAAGGACGAAGACCTCGGCAAATTCATGCGCCGCGCGCTTGGTGTGCCGGATGAGGCGATTCAGGTCGATCTCGACCGTCAGATCGCACTTTTCGAGCAGAAATTCGACATCGAAAAGCTGCAAGACCCGGCGGAGGTCGACAAGCTCGTCTCGCGGTTCTCGGCGATTTACGATGCGGTCGAAGGTGTCTCTTCGTCGTCGAGCACGGTGCTTTCGCTGATGCAGGGGGCTGTCTCGATCGGGCAGGGCGGCAGCTTTACGGCCGCGACCATCGACATCCCCACGATCACCGGCGGCTATAGCGCGTCGAGCGTCTACCGCTGACCCCCTTTATTCGATGAATTCGTCGTCATCGGCGGCCGAGGGCAGTTCGATCACGCCTTGATCGGCAAGGCTCTTGGCATATTCCACCATGGCGGCCTGTGCCGCGCGCACGTCGCGGCCCCGGACTGGGCCGGTGGCGGCCATCTCGTCCATCAGCATCTGACGCGAGCGTTGCGGCAGGCATTCCATCAGGTGATCGCGCTGCTCTTTCTTGGCGCCGCGCATCGCCATCGGCAGGGTCGCCCCATCGAGCCCGCGCATGACCTGCGCCAAGTCCTGCATCGGCAGTTTGAACAGGTCGTCAAAGACGAACATGCGCTGTTTGATGGCTTGGAAAGCGTCCGGAATACGCGCGTCCAGCGCGCCGGAAAGCTCCTCAAAGGCCTGCACGTCCAACTGGTTGAACAGATCCGCCATGCGCTGATGCGTCTCGACCGAATTGGTATGCATCGCATTCGACAGGATGTCCTGTTTCAGCGTCTCTTCGATCTGCTGCATCATATGCAGCGGTACGGCCTCCATCGCGATCATGCGCTCGGCGATGTCCTGCATCCGCTCAGGACCCAGCAGCGGCAGCACCTTGGCGGCCACGCCGGTGTCGACGTTGTTGAGGATCGCCGCGGCGGTCTGGTCATGCTCGCCCTTGAGGTAATTGGCGATCACGGTCTCATCCAGCGCGCCAAAGCCGCGCCACATGGCGCTTTCGCGCTCGCTGTTCTTGAGGCCTTCCATGATGCTGGTCACCTGCTCTTCGGGCATGAATTTGCGCAGCATGGATTCTGCCGTCGACAGCGACCCCACGACCGAACCGGTGCCGCTGACGACCTTTTGGGTGAACTCTTTGAGCACATGTTCCACCACCTCTGCCGGGATCGGGCCAAGGCGGCTCATGGCGCTGGTGATACGCTCGATCTCGGCGGTGCCGAGCTTTTGCATGAGTTCCGATCCGGTCTGCTCGCCAAGGCAGAGAAAGGTGATGGCGGCTTTGGTCGGACCGTTCAGATCCTCCACCGTGATGGGCTTTCTGCGAGATTTGGAAAGGGCATTGGTCGACATGGAGAGATCCTTTTAGAGCAGGTCAGCCACCGGCAAGCGGCACATAGCTTTCGATCAGCGATCCCGCCAGCATGTACCAACCGTCGATCAGCACGAAGAAGATCACCTTGAACGGCAAGGAGATCAGCACCGGGGGCAGCATCATCATCCCCGCGCTCATCAAGACCGAGGCGACGATAAGGTCGATGGCGACGAAGGGCAGGTAGATCAGAAAACCAATGGTAAAGGCGCGGCGCAGTTCCGAGATCATGAAGGCCGGAACGAGATGGCGGAAGGTGGCCTCTGCCGCCGAGGCGGGCAGGGGGCTTTCTTCGGCCTCCTCATCCGCGGGCGCGATGCGCAGGAACAGGGCGTAGTCTTCGGGCCGCGTGTTGACGTACATGAAGGTCTTGAAGGGCGCGGCGATCCGCTCCAGCGCCTGTTCCTCGGCGATGGCGTTTTCCAGCAGCGGCTCGACCCCGGCCTCATAGGCGTCCTCAAACACCGGCTGCATGACGAAGAAGGTCATGAACAGCGCCAGCGAGGTCAGCACGATATTGGGCGGTGTCTGGTTCAGGCCAAGGGCCGAGCGCAGCATCGACAGGACGATGACAAAGCGGGTGAAACTGGTCATCACCACCAAAAGCCCCGGCGCGATGCTGAGCACGGTGATCAGCGCGATAAACTGGACGATCCGGCCCGAGAGATTGGCGTTTTCGTCACTGCCGGGCGCGGTATCGCCGATCACATCCGACAGGGTGCTGAGAAACCCGCCGTCTTGGGCCATGGCCATGCTGCCGCTGGCGAGAAGCACCAGCAGGGCAAGGCCCATCCGGCCCGACGCATAGCTGCGCAGAGAGGGGCGGTCAGTCAGGGACATAGTCCTTGACGATCTGGGTCAGGGACACGCCAAGCCGGTCTTCACCGACCTTTACGAGATCACCGCGCGCCACCAGACGGTCTGAGACCATAAGGTCAACCGGTGCGCCGATCTTGCGGTTTAACTCCACGATAGAGCCTCGGGTGAGTTCCAGCAGGCGCGAAATCGGCATACGGGCCTGGCCCAGCACGATCTGCACGTCGAGGCCGACGTTCAGCATCGCGTTGATGCCCGCGCCGCCCGCCTCGGGGCGGGGGGCCAGCGCATTGCGGGAATCTTCGGTGTCGAGTTGCGGGAAGACGCCCGCATCATCGCCGCCTGCGCTGGCGGAGTTGCCAAAGGCATCGGCGCGCGGCTGCTCTGGCGTGGCGTCAGGCGCTTTGCCGTCTGTGGCCTTGTTGTCGTCTTGGGGGGATTGCAGGTCAGGCTTGTCCATTTCCGTCCTTCTCCTTTTGTGCTTTCAGCGCCCGCGCATGGGTGTCGCGCAATTCGGCGAGCAGGCGGTCGCAAATCTTTTTGAACCCGTAATCAAGGCTGCCGTGGTCCCATTCCATCCGCGCATCGCCATCGGGCAGTTCGGGATCGGCCCGCAGGTCCAGCATTCTGTCGCATTTGTAATAGACCGCCCGTTGCCGCAACTCGGGGCCGATCTGATCCAGCGTGGCGGGCGACAGGCGCACTTTGATATGGCTTGATCCGATGGCCATTTTCAGCGATTGGGTCACGGTCTTTTTCACCCGCGCGGTCGAGAGCCTTTCGATCACCTCGGGCAGGACGATCTCGCAGGTTTGCAGGGTAAAGCCCACGATCTGCGCCATCAGCGCTTCTTGATGGGCCTGCATCGCCTGTGCCAGCCGCGCCAGTTCCTGCGCGAGCTTTTCGGCCATGGCGGCATGTTCGGCCTGCATGGTCTGATGCATCTCGGCGCGGCCCGCATCGGCCCCGGCCAGATAGCCTTCGATATGGCCCTGTTTATGGGCCTTTTTGATTTTCGCTTCGATCTCTTCGGGGGTGGGCAGCGCCGGGTCTTGCGGCTTGCTCTTGCCGTCTTCGTCGAAGTTCTGAAGCTTGAGGCTCGTGATCACAGATCATCCCCTTCCGACAGCCATTCGCCCAGAACGCGCAGGGCGTCATCGGTGTTGTCCTCGGCCAGTTCGGCCACGGCGCGCAACTGGCTGTGCTGAACCGCCCCCTCGACCGAGGCGAGATGCACCATGTCGCGGGGCATTTCATCCATCGGGCCAAGCACCGCACCGGTCTGCGCCCCTGCTGGGGTGGGCAGACGGTTTTGCGGGGTCTCTTTCTGGGTGCCGCCGGTCAGCGCCTTGGGCGCGTTGTCTTCCTCAGGGCCGTCCAGCAGCGCCGCATCGGCCCCGGCACCGGCCAGCGCGGGCTGGGGCAGGGTGGCATCCAGCACCATGCGCAGCGGGCGGGCGCCCAGCACCATGATGATCGCCACCAGCGCCAAGGCAAAGAGCGAGCGCAGGATGGTCATGGCGTTGTCCGCGAGCACCGCACCCAAGCCACGGCTGGCGGGGTTGCTGAACTCGGAATCGAAATCGAGGAATTGCAGACTGTCGACCTGCACCTGATCGCCCCGGGCCTGATCAAAGCCGATGGCCGTGCTGACCAATTGCGTCAGGCGCGCCATCTCCTCGGGGCTGCGCTCGATATAGCCTTCGGAGCCATCGGGCAGGGTGCCATAGCTGCCGTTGACCAGCACCGCGACCGAGATACGCTCGATATCGCCCGGCTCGCGCACCAGCTCGCTCTGGACCGAGCCGATTTCGTAGTTGATTATCTCGTCATTCTCGGAGCGGGTGGATTGGCCCGCGCCGCCGCCCGCATCGTCCCGCAGCTCATCGGGGATGTTGTTGGCCACATCCACCGTGGCCGCCGCCGGATCGGTTTCATTGGAGTTGCGTACGCGCGTCTCGATCGACCGCGCGACCTGCTGGGCGGGGTCGAATGTGCGCGAAACACGCACTTCGCGCTCGGTCGTCAGATCGACGCTGACCCGCACGCGGGCATTGCCCGGCCCCACGCGAGCGTTGAGGATCGATTCAACCTTTTGCGCCAGTTGCTCTTCGATCATGCTACGCTGACCTTGGAGCGAGAAGTCAGAACTGCCGCCTTCGTCTTTGGCCAGGATCGTCTCGCCCGAGGCTGACAGGACGGTCACGTTCTGCGCTTCCAAATCCGCCACGGCAGAGGCCACCAGCGCTTGGATCGCCTGCGCCTGACGGCGCGTCATGCTGGTATTGGCCTGCGAGCGCACGATGACCGAGCCACTGGCCTCGGCCCGGCTGCGCGAAAAGGCGGCACGTTCGGGCAGCACCAGATGCACCCGCGCGGCCTTGATGCCGCTGATCGTCTGGATCGACCGGGCCAGTTCACCTTCCAGCGCGCGCAGGCGGTTCACTTTCTGCATGAAGGAGTTCATCCCCATGCCGGACATATTGTCGAAAATCTCCCAACCCGGAACGCCTTCGCCGGGCAGCCCCGCATCGGCCAGCGCCATGCGGGCGCGGGCGATGTCGGTCTCGGCGACCGAGATGGTATCGCCGTTGCGCGACAGATCGACCGTCAGCCCCGCCTGTTCCAGCGTCTGCATCATTTGCGAGGCGGTGCCGGGGCTCAACTGGCTGTAAACCGGGACATAGGTGGGGGCGAGGATGGTCCGCGCGCCGATAAAGATGGCCGCGGTGATCGCCAGACCGATGCCGCCGA
Organism: Sulfitobacter sp. 1A13496; assembly: GCF_043557225.1. Lineage (NCBI taxonomy): Bacteria > Pseudomonadati > Pseudomonadota > Alphaproteobacteria > Rhodobacterales > Roseobacteraceae > Sulfitobacter > Sulfitobacter sp. 1A13496. Next base: position 200,778 of record NZ_JBIFFP010000003.1, read on the forward strand.
GGAGAGCCAGCCGCTTTGGACCCAAATCCTTAAGGTTTTCAACGATCTGATTCACGGCCCCTCACTCGGTTGTATGGTCCGAGCATTCTCCACTCGGCCCTCACTATGCAAGCATATATCGATTTATACTTGCCCGATCCGAAAAATAAACAGGTTTCTGTTGCAATAAAGCTTGTTTGAAGATGTATTTGTTCTTGCATGTGGCGCTTCGCGCGGGATCCGATTAAGAGTGAAAGAATGAAAAAGCCTCTCGCTATCCTTGCTGTCGTCTTGCTCTGCCTTCTTGCAGGTCTGGGTGGGGTGACGCTGGCCATCGGGCCTTCGGGGTTGCTTGAAATGGCCGGGCTTGGGGGTGAGGAAACCGCCGAAGAGACCGTGGAGACGGCTGAGAACGATCACGGCGAGAAGGGCGGCGAAGACGGCCACGGCGCAAAGCCCAAGACCGAAGTCAAAATGCCGGTCATGCCTTTTCCTGAGATCATCGTGAACGTCACCGACACCGGCCCGCAGGGCGGGCAGACCAGCCGCTTCCTCAAGCTCAACATGCTGATGGTCTATGATGAAACCGCCGAGGGCGCGGACCGTCTGGTCGCGCGTGAGATTTACCTGCGCGACAGTTTCCAAGACTTCCTGCGCCAGTTGCATGTCAGCGATCTGTCGGGCAGCTATGGGCTGGCGATGCTAAAGACCGAACTGCTGCGCCGGGCGCGGGCGGTGGGGCACACCGACGCGCCGCATGAAATCCTGATTGCCGATATGGTGGTGCAATGACGATAGCGGCCTCCCCCGATGCGCTGAGCCTCGAAGAGACGATGATCCGTCAGGCGCGCGAAAGCTTTCAGCGCCTGCCTACGCTTGAGATCATCATCGACCGTCTGCTGTTGGCGCTGGTGCCCGACCTCAAGTCCTATTGCACCGTCGCCCCCGAGATCGAGCTGAGCTCGCTCGAATACATGCCCTATGAGGACGCGATGGAGAGCATCCAGTCGCCCTCGCTCATCGCCATCGCCAATGCGGAAAGCTGGGGCAGCCAGATCGCCTGTGTGGTCGAGCCTGACCTGCTGTTTTCGGTGCTTGAGATCATGCTGGGTGGCCGCCGCGCCACCAGCCAGCAGTGGAAACCCCGCGGCTTGACCGCGATTGAGCAGAAACTGGGCCGCAGGCTGGCGGAGCTGTCGCTCAAGGGTTTGGCGCATTGCCTGCATGATGTCAGCCCGGTGCAATTCGACATTCAATCGCTCGAATCCAACCCCCGGTCGGTCATGCTGGCCGCGCCGCGCACGGCGACGGTGCTGGTCCGGCTGCATATGCAATTCGAAGACCGCAGCGGCCATATGGCGCTGGTCTTGCCCTATGGCACGCTGGATGAGGTCAGCGCCCAGCTTGCGCAGCCCTTCCTTGGCGGGCGCTCGCCCACCGACAGCAACGCGCGCAAGGATATGAACAGCCAGATCTCCAGCACCACGGTTACCATCACCGGCGTGCTACAGCAGGTGACGATCCCGCTGCATGAGGTGCTGGAATGGAAGCCCGGTCAGGTGATCGATCTGGGCATGACCGTCGATACCCCCGTGGTCGGCATGGTGAACGCCCAGCCGATGTTCCAAGCGGCCTTCGGCCAGCGCAGCAATGGCGCCTTGGCGCTGCGGGTGATCCAATCCCTGCTCCCTAAGGAAAATCAGGAGGACAGCGACGATGATGCCGGCCTTGATTGATATCATCATTATCGTGCTGTTGGTCGGCACGCTGGTCTATGCCTTTATCCTTGATCGCCGCGTTCGCGCCCTGATGGCGACCCTGAAAGAGATGGAGCCGATGGTCGGGGCCTTTTCCAATGCGGTCGATCAATCGGCCAAATCGGTCGAAGACCTGCGCGACCTCAGCACAAGGGTGCAACGCCCCGAGCCGCCGGTGCAGCGCGAGGCGACGCCGCCCCGCCAAGCCGCGCCCGAACCCGCCCCGGCGGGGCAAAGCCCGGCCCAGATGCGCGCCGCACGTCTCAAGGGCCGCGCGCAGGTCCGGGGCCAAGCGGCGGTGCAGGGCAAATCCGAACTGGTCCGCACCTTTTTCGACATCACGAAGGAGCGTAAGGAATGAGCCGTATCTCCCTGCCCAAGATTGCGCTTTTTGGCCTTGGCGTGGCTGGCGTGCTCAAACTCACGGTTGAGTTCATGCCGATGATGGCCATCGCCGAAACCCCCGATGACACGCCCCCGGTCCCTGTCGAGCTTGCCGCCGCCCCCGCCCCACCCAGCTATGACGCCAGCGCCCCGGGCGAGAGCGGCATGTGCGAGCCAAGCCATCTGATCGCCGAAGCCATCGCCGAAGAGCGTGCGCTGCTGAAAGAGCAGCGCGACACGATTGCCGACCGTGAAGCCAAGCTTGCGCTGGCCGAACAGAGCCTCAAGGCCGAACAAACCCGCCTCGCCAGCCTGCGCGACGAGATCGGCGCGCAGCTCAAGGTGATCGAAGAGGCGAACAATCAGGACATGACCAAACTGGTCGAACTTTACCGCAATATGAAGCCGCAGGTGGCGGCGGGCATCATGGATGAGATCGACGTGGAAACTGCCGTGCAGGTCATCGGTGCCATGCCCGAACGGGACGCCGCGCAGATCATGGGCTCGTTCAGCCTTGTCCGGGCGCGGTTGATTACGAAAATCCTGCTGGAACGCTCCAAACTCCCCGCCGACCGCAACCTCGAAGGGCTGCGCCTGCGCTAAGCGCGCGTCACTCTTCGCGGATTGACGACCCGGCAGGGGGCTTGCGACGCACATTGCGGCGCAGGTCCATGACAAAGCCGATGATCTCGGCCACGGCCTGCCAATGCTCCATCGGGATGCGGTCGTCCACCTCCACCGCCGCGTGCAGCGCACGGGCCAGCGGGCGGTTTTCGATCATCGGAATGTCGTGTTCCTTGGCCAACTCGCGGATGCGGTGGGCCATGACATCGGCCCCTTTGGCCACGCAGACCGGCACGTCATCGACGCCCTGTTCATATTTCAGCGCCACGGCGTAATGGGTCGGGTTGGTCAGGATTACGCTGGCATTGGGGATGGCCTGCGCGATGCGCTGACGGGCGCGGGCGCGGCGCAATTCGGCGCGGCGGCCCTTGATCTGCGGATCACCCTCGCTGTCTTTATGCTCGTCGCGGATCTCCTTGAGGCTCATCATCTGTTTCTTTTTCCACTGCGCCCGCTTCCAGATGATGTCGGCGATGGCGATGGGCACCAGAAGCACGGTGGTGACCAGAAAAATCCAGCGAACCTTTTGCAGGGTCGCTTGCAGCAGCGTCTCGGGGATGAAAGCCTGCGTCTGGCCCAGCGACTGCGCGATGTCGCGCACGGCCCAGACGGTAATGAAACCGATCACCAGTACCTTGGCCGTATTCTTGGCAAACTCCACGAAAGCCTCGGCCGAGAACAGGCGTTTGAACCCCGACAGCGGGTTCAGCTTGGAGAATTTCGGTTTGATCCGCTCCGCCGAGACGACGGTCTCGCCTTGGATCAAAACGCCGAAAAGGGCTGCCAGCACCATGATCCCCACCACCGGCATCATCGCCAGCCCCAGCGTGAACCCCAGCGATTTCATCACTTGCCCCGCTTCTGCAACACCAGTGCCGCCCGTGCCGATGGCAGTGACACCCGCCCCCAAAAGGGGGCTTTGCAGCGCCGCCACGATCCCGTCGATCGAGGCAGGCAGCACGAAGATCAGGATCATCAGCAGGGCAAAGACCAGCATCGCGGTGCCGGTCTCGCGCGATTGCGGCACGTCGCCTTTCTTGCGCGCGTCTCGGAGCTTTTTCTCCGTCGGCTCTTCGGTCTTACTGCTCTTGTCCTCTTCCGACATGGGCTAGAATCCGTAGGTGGTGAGCCAATTCGCGAAAGGCTCAAGAAACCCGCGCATCATGGTCGGAACGGCCAGCACCATCAAGGCCAGCCCGGCGGCGATCAGCAAGGGCTGGGCGATAAAGAAGACCTGAAGGCTCGCCATCATGCGGTTGGCCAGTCCCATGCCGACGTTCAGCACCAGACCGGCGACATAGAAGGGGGCTGCGATGGACAGGCCAAGATAGAGGCTCACCTGCGTTGCCCGCGCGAATTGGTCGGTCAGATCGGCCAGCATGAAGGTGCCGGGCACGAAGACCTGATAGGACATCAGCAGCGATTCAATGATGAGGTGGTGTAGGTCGGTGATAAAGATCAGCGCCGTGGCCCCGATCAACAGCATCGCCGCCATAGAGGTCGCCCCCTCGAAGGCACCGATGTTCGGGGCCAAAGCATTGGCCAGCCCCGACATCAGGGCCATCTGATAGCCCGCGAATTGCAGCGCCGAAAGCAGCGTGCGCGCCACCAGTCCAATCCAAAGCCCCACGGTGATCTCAGAGCCAAAGATCAGCAGCAGCGCGGCGGGGCGATCCTCGGCCACCGGGCCGAGGCCGGTCACGGGATAGAGCGCGGCGCTCAGGATCAGACCAAAGAACAACCGATGCCGCATCGGCACCGAGGTCTCCCCGAACCCCGGCATGAAGACAAGCGCGCTGCCGATCCGGGCAAAGACGACGAAATACCCCATCAGGGCGTCGGTCAGGAGGGCCGAAAGGTCCATCCCTAGCCCCCGATGGTGGCGACGGTCCGCAGGGACACCTTGCGATGGATCTCGGCGTTGGAGATCACCGGCGTCATCGGGCTGACCCGTTCCAGCATGGAACGCACATAAGACCGCGCCTCGGGGTTGACCATCAGCGCGGGCCAACTGTCTTCCGAGGCGAAACGCTGGATTTGCTGGCGGGCTTGCAGCACGAATTCCTGCACCCGTTTGGGCGACATGACAAAGGTGCGGTCCTCGCCCACGATCTTGACCGCCTCGATGAACTCCGCCTCCCATGAGGGCGACAGGGTGATGACCGGCACAAAGCCCTGCCCATCCGCCAGCCCTTGGCAAATCTGGCTCGACAGGCGGCGGCGCACGTTCTCCAGCACCAGCGCGGGCTTGGAAGTCTGGCGCGTCGCCTCGGCCATCGCCTCGACGATCAGCGGCAGATTGCGGATCGAGACGCGTTCAAGCAGCAGTTCCTGCAAGACCTGCTGCACCAGAATGGCGGGGGAGGGAACAGGCAGATCGTTGACCAGCTTTTGATAGTTCCGGTCCAACCCCTCGATCGCCTCTTTCGCTGCGCCATAGGTCAGCAGTTCCGACATGTTCTCTTTGATGACTTCGGTCAAATGGGTGGTGATCACGCTTTCCGGGTCCACCACCGTATAGCCCTGCGCCTCGGCCTGATCGGCGACCTTGCTGTCGACCCAAAGCGCATCCAGCCCAAAGGTCGGCTCGCGCGTCGCCTCGCCCGGCAGTTGCAGCGGCGCGCCTTCGGGGTTGATGACCATCATCTGATTGGCGCGGATGTCACCCTTGGCTGCGTCGACACCGTGGATTTGGAAGGCGTAGCTGTTGATCGGCAGGCTCACGTCATCCTTGATCCGCACCGAAGGCATGGGAAATCCGAACTCTTCGGCGAAATGCTTGCGCAGGGATTTGATCTTGCTCGGCAGTACCGCGTCGGGGCGGTTGGCCAGCGCCACCAGCCCTTCGCCCAGCACCAGCCGCAGCTCATCCAGATGCATCGGGTTGCTGTCGGTCTCGGGCATGTCCTGTTTCTTTTGCGCCTCGGCGTCAGCTTTCGCCTTGGCCTCTGCCGCCTCCGCCGCGCCGCGCTGGATGACCACGCCCAAGCCCACCATGGCCGCGGCCAGAAGGGCAAAGACCAGCAGCGGAAAGCCGGGCAAAAGACCGATGCCAAATAGCAGCAGAGCGGCCATGTAAAGCGCCTTGGGGAAGTTCGAAAGCTGATCGAACACCGCCTCATTGGCGGCCCCCCGCGTGCCGCCTTTGGTCACGATCAGACCGGCGGCAAGCGAGACGACAAGCGCCGGAATTTGGCTCACCAGCCCGTCGCCGATGGTCAGCGAGGTAAAGACGTTAAAGGCATCGCCGACGCCCATGCCGCGCTGCACGACGCCGATCAGAATGCCGCCGATCACATTGATCAGCGTGATGATCAGCCCCGCCACCGCATCGCCGCGCACGAATTTCGAGGCACCGTCCATCGCCCCGAAGAAAGCGCTTTCGTCCTCAAGCTCCTTGCGGCGGCGCCGGGCCTCATCCTCGTCGATCAGCCCCGCGCCCATATCGGCGTCGATCGCCATCTGCTTGCCCGGCATCGCATCCAGCGAGAACCGCGCGGCAACCTCGGCGATACGGGTCGAGCCCTTTGTAATCACGACAAAGTTGATGATCACGAGAATGGCAAAGATCACCACACCGATAACGAAATTCCCCGCCACGATGAATTTGGAGAACCCTTGGATCACATCCCCCGCCGCATGCATCCCCGCATGGCCTTCGCTGAGGATCAGCCGGGTCGAGGCCACGTTGAGCGACAGGCGCAGCATGGTGGTGACGAGCAGCAGCGTCGGGAAAGAGTTGAACTGCAAGGGTGATGGAATCCAAAGCGCCACCATGAAGATCAGCACCGAGAGCGAGAGCGACAGCGCCAGCCCGAAATCCAACAGGATCGGCGGCAGCGGCAGGAACAGCACCGCCAGCACCAACGCCATGCCAACGGCAAAGCTCACGTCCTTATTGGCGCCAAACATGCTCAGTTGCGGCAGAAGGGTATTGGGTTTCGTGCTCATCCCGCATCCTCCGCAGGGACGGTGGTGAACTGCGGCAGGACCGGCTGCATCTCATGCGCCGAGTAAAGCGAGCGCCGCGCGTTCGCCGCCCCGCCGATCTGCGCGCCCCATGTGGCCTTGGCCGCCAGCCTGTCATAGCGGCCCGCTTCGCGCCGCGCCGTTTTGCGCGGGCGGGCAGGGGCCGGGCTGGCACTGGCCAACGCCTGAAACTCCGGCAGCCGCGCATTAGCGGCGGAAATGTTCTTTTGCAGCCGGTCGAGGTAGGTGTCGCGGTATTCCGGCTCAAAGGAATGATACGACCCCGCCGCCTGTAACCAACTGCCCGTGCGCCGATGCAACCGCTTGAGGAAGCGCGCCGCGTAGTCGACGTTTACGCGCGGATCGAACCCTTGGGCGGGGCTGTCAAAGGCATCCGGGTGCCAGCGCATGTTGATCTGCATACAGCCCACGTCGATGGAGCGGATGCCGCTTGCCTGACGCTCTGCAATCCAATCCAGCGCGGCAGTGCGGCTGTCGAACAGCCGCCCTTCGCCTGCGGCGTTGACCGCATAGGGCCAGACCGTGAAATGCCCGTTGCGGCGGGTGCCCGCCTCTTGCAGGCCGATGGCCAGCAGCAGATTGTCGGGGATGCCATGCCGGGTTTGGGCGGCGAGGATCTCGCGGATGCAGACGCCTTCGGGCCCCCCCTTGGCGGCCAGCGTCCGCGCAGTCTTGGTCACCGCGTTTTTCTGCGACGGCTCATAGAAAGACCCCCAGCCCTGCGCGAGGGTGGGGGAGGCGAGCGTGGCTGCCAAAAGCGCCGCCGCGATATGCCGCCAGCCCCTCACAGCCCACCGTTCTGCACGAGGTCAAAGATGGTGTCCGACAGGTTCTTCAGCGTGGCATACATGAAAGGCGTCGCGGCCAGCAGGGTGACAAAGATCATCACGATCTTGGGCACGAAGGTCAGCGTCATTTCCTGAATCTGCGTGAGCGCTTGAAAGAACGCGATCACCAGACCAATCGCCAGCGCCACTCCCAACACCGGACCCGAGGCCAGAAGCACGGCCCAGACGGTAGCAGAGATGATGTCATAGGTCTGGGTTTCGGTCATGGCCTAGATCGGCATCCGCAGAATTTCCTGATAGGCTTCGACAAAGCGGTCGCGCACAGACACGGCCACTTTGACGGTGGATTCCATCGCCAGCATGGCTTCGACCACCTGCTGGGTATCCGCCTCACCGCGCAGCCCGGCTTGGGCCACGGCTTCGCCTTCGCGCACCGTTTCCAGCGCGCTTTCCGAGGCCTGCTGCACCATATTGGTGAAACTATTGGCGCTGGCGCCTGCCTCTTCGGCGATGGCTTCGCCCTTTTGCGCCGTCAGAGATTGCGAGGTGCGATAGGCACCGCGGACCGCGGCGGTCGAGATCAGGGAGGCGGGATCGCTCATCTCAGGTCAGCCTCACTTCAGCAGGTCGAGCATCTGACCGCGCATCCGGCGGCCTGACTCGAACATGTTCATATTGGCCTCGTAGTTGCGCGAGGCTTCGCGCATGTTGGCCATCTCGATGATCGGATCGACATTGGGGCGTTTGACATAGCCGGTTTCATCCGCCGCCGGATGCGCCGGGTCATAATCGCGGCGAAAGGGGGATTGGTCGCGCCCGATACGGTCGACCTCCACCAAAGAGCCGCCGCCATTGCGGTCGATCAACTCCGAGAAACTGATGGTCTTGCGGCGAAACGGATCGGCGCCGGGCGTGGTGCCCGTTGAATCGGCATTGGCCACGTTTTCCGAGATCACCCGCAAACGCGCGGTCTGCGCGGTCATCCCGCTGGCGGCGATTTTGGCGATGGACTGAAGCGGATCCATGGGCTTTCCTTATCTGTTTCCGGTGACGGCCATGGTCAGCATGTCATAGCTTTTGCGGTAAAGCTGTGCGGCCAACCTGTAGTGATCGCCGATCTCGGCGGCCTTCACGGCCTGTTCTTCAAGGTTCACGGTATTGCCATCCAAAGTGGTGCCCTTGGCGTGGCCATCCGTCACCTCGCGCACGCCGGGCGTGCCATGGGCGACGCCGGTGAAGTGTTTGTCATGGGTGGTCACCAGCCCGGTATCGCGCGACAACTCGCCATTGAGCATCGATTCAAAGGACGATACATCGCGCGCCTTGTAGTTCGGGGTCGAGGCATTGGCGACGTTTTCAGACACGACCTTCTGCCGGGCCGAGAGCCACTGCATCCGGTCCGAAGCGAGTCCAAGAATAGAAAGATTAGACAAGTTCATTTTTTTGCCTATAGCCTGTTTAATCCTTGTATAGTAAATATTGCCCCGCGCTCCTAGAGGAAATTTATCCATGCAGACACTCTTTTCCGAGCTGACCAGTTTCGCCCGCGAGGCAGGCGAGGCCGAGATCACCGGCGAAGTGCGCGCGATCACCGGCATTACGCTGACCGCCGTGGGGCTGGAGCGGGTCTTGGGCATCGGCGAGCGCTGCATCGTGCATGGCTCCGACGGGCCGGTCCATGCCGAGGTGGTGGGGCTGGGCAGTCACGGCACGGAATTGCTCCCCTTCGGCTCATGGCGCGGGGTGGCGGCGGGCGACCGGGTTGAGGTCGCGATTGGCCGCGATGTGATCCGCCCCGATGAAAGCTGGAAGGGCCGGGTGATCAGCGCCTCGGCCACGCCGCTCGACGGGAAGGGGCATCTGCCCGAGGGCAACGACCCCCGCCCGCTGCGCGCCGCCCCGCCGGGCGCTTTCGACCGCAAGCGCATCGGGCCGAAACTCGCGACCCATGTCCGCGCGCTGGATGTTTTCACGCCGCTTTGTCAGGGCCAGCGCTTGGGCATTTTTGCAGGCTCCGGCGTCGGGAAATCGACGCTCATGGCCATGCTGGCACGCTATACGGACTGCGATGTGGTGGTCATGGCGCTGGTCGGTGAACGCGGACGCGAGGTGCAGGATTTCATCGCCTCCGACCTCGGCCCCGAGGGGATGGAGAAGGCGGTTCTCGTCGTCGCCACCGGGGACGAGCCGCCGCTGACCCGCCGCCAAGCCGCTTGGACCGCCATGGCCGTGGCCGAGCATTTCCGCGATCAGGGCCAGCATGTGCTGCTCTTGATGGACAGCGTCACCCGTTTCGCCATGGCGCAGCGCGAGATCGGCCTCGCCTCGCGCGAACCGCCCACCGCCAAGGGCTATCCGCCGACGGTTTTCTCGGAGCTTCCGCAGATGCTGGAGCGTGCCGGGCCGGGGCCGGTGGGCAAGGGGGATATCACCGCGATTTTCACCGTTTTGGTGGATGGCGATGATATGAACGACCCCATCGCCGATGCCGTGCGCGGGATCACCGATGGGCATATCGTGCTTGACCGCAAGATCGCCGAAAAGGGGCGCTACCCGGCGATTGACCTGCTGGCGAGCGTCTCTCGGACGTTGCCGGATTGCCACAGTGATGTGGAATATACGCTGCTCACCGCCGCCCATAAGGCGCTGGCGGCCCACGCGGATATGGAGGAATTGATCCGCATCGGGGCCTACCGCGCGGGCAGCAATCCCGAGCTTGACCGCGCCATCGCCTTTGCCGGCCCTTGCGAGGCTTTCCTGAGCCAGCGCAAGGCCGAACATACCCCGCCGCAATCCTCTTTTGCCGAGGTGGCAGGGATGCTCGACCGTGCCGGGATCAGCCCGGGCTAGGCCCGGTCACTGCAACTGGCGCAGCAACTCGACCGAAGGTTCACCCGTCGCGGGCAGGCCCACGCTGGCCTGATAGGCGCTGATCGCCTTGCGGCTGTTCGGCCCGATCACCCCATCCGCGCCATCGGTATCGAAACCCCGCGCGGTCAGCCGTTGCTGCAACGCGATCCGGTCGTCCTTGGTCAGCCCATTGGCGTCGGGCGGGAAGCTGCCGCGCAGCGGCCCGCCGCCCGCGATCCGATCCGCCAGATGGCCCACGCCAATCGCATAGCTGTCGGAGTTGTTGTAGCGTTTCAACGCGCGGAAGTTGCTGGTCACCACGAACTGCGGCCCGCCCGCCTGCGGCTGGATCACCGACCCCGCGCTGGCGGGGAGACTGCCTAACTCACCGCCCCATTTCAGCCCTCGCGTCCAGCCGTTGCGCGACAGATATGCGGCGGTGGAGGCCAGCGCATCGCTGGGGTCTTCCGACCAGATATCGCGCCGCCCGTCGCCGGTGAAATCCACCGCGAAGGCTTGATAGGATGTGGGAATGAACTGTGTATGCCCCATGGCCCCGGCCCAAGACCCGGTCAGCCGGTCGGCGGTGATGTCACCGTTTTGCAGGATCTTCAGCGCCGCGATCAGCTGCTTTTCAAAGAACGCCCCACGCCGCCCGTCATAGGCGAGCGTTGAGGTGGCCGATACCACCGGCACATTGCCACGCCGTTCGCCAAAGAAGCTCTCCAGCCCCCAGACCGCCGCGACGATCTCTGCCGCCACGCCGTAGCGGCTCTCAATCGCGTTCAATGTGCTGCGGTGGCGGGCAAAGGCTGCGCGCCCCTTCGACACCCGCTCGTCCGAGGCGGCGATCGACAGGTAATCTTCCAAGCTGCGGCTGAATTCCGTCTGATTGCGGTCGCGTTTGACCACGCCGGGCAGATAGCCTGCGCCGCGAAACCCTTGGGCCAAGGTGCTGGCCGAAATCCCCTGTGCCGAGGCGCGGCTTCTAAAGGCCGCGACCCATGCGTCATAGCCCGCATTGGACACCGGGCGCAGATCGTCCGGCACCCCCGCCGCCGCCGCGGGGCCCAGCGTGCCGCCCCCGGTCGAACAGGCCGAGGTCAGCCCCAATGCGGCAAGCCCGAATGCGAATGTTCTGCGTGAATGTCTCATAAAACCTGCCTGTCGCTGCGTTGTTGCCTTTTGCGCAGCATATCGCAGGCAGGTCGCCCGACAAGGCGGGATCGCCCCAATGGCAAGGCTTTGCCTAAGGGTTCCTTGGCTTTCGGCTACTGACCGGGCTGGTACAGGGGCACCGTCGACATCGATGTTTTGGCCGAGCCGTCTTGCACCCGCTGGCTGTGGCTGATGTAGATCAGCGTGTTGTTCGCTTCGTCGAAAATACGCTTCACCTTCAAGGTCTTGAAGATGATCGAACGGCGCTCGCTAAAGACGTTTTCGCCTTCGTCGCCACGGTCGATATCGCCGATCTCAATCGGGCCAGTCTGACGGCAGGAGATCGAAGAGTTCGACGGGTCTTCGAACCAGTTGCCCTTTTGCAGCCGGTCGATTAGCCCGCGTTCGAAAAAGGCCAGATGGCAGGTCACGCCCTTCACCTTGGGGTCGGCCACGGCTTCGACGATGATGTCATTGCCCAGCCAATCCACATCCACCTTGCCGACCTCTTCGGCGCTGGCAGCGGTGGCGAAAATACTGGCGGAGAGGGCGGCGGCGCGGGCAAATGTCTTATTCATGGCAAGCAAACGCGCAGCGGGCGGCGCGGTTCCCGAAATTTTGCACGGCGGCGTCACCGGGGGTGTTTGGCCAGCGCACAGGCCGCCTCATGCTGGCTGAGAAAGACCTCCCCGGTCAGCTCGTCAAGGAAATGGCTCCGCTTCAGCCGATCCATCACCGGGCCTTTCACCTCGCTCAAGTGCAGGCGGATGTCGGCGTCCTTCAGCCGGGTGTTGATCGCCTCAAGCGATTCCAGCGCCGAAAGGTCAATCTCATTCACCGCCGGGAACATCAGCACCACATCCGTCAGGTCAGGCTTGTCGGCGGCATATTGGGCCAGTTGATCCTCCAAAAACCGCGCGTTGGGGAAATAGAGGCTCTCGTCCACCCGCAGGCTCAGCACATGGGGCTGGGTCTCGACCTCGTGACGCAGCACGTTGCGGAAATGCTCGGTCCCCGGCACCCGGCCCACCACGGCCATATGCGGGCGCGAGGTCTTGTAAAGATGCACGAGGATCGAAGTCACCACGCCCGCGCTCACCCCGGCCTCGACGCCGAAGACCAGCGTCAGCAGGATCGTCACGCTGACGGCGGCGAAATCGGCGTGGCTGAAGGCCCAAGCGCGTTTCAGGATCGAGAAGTCGACGAGGCTCAGCACCGCGACGATGATCGTGGCGGCCAGCGTGGCCTTGGGCAGGTAGTGGATGAGCGGCGTCAGGAACAGCGCCGCCAGCGCCAGTCCGGCGGCAGTAAAGGCTCCGGCGGCAGGGGTCTCGGCGCCCGCATCGAAGTTCACCACCGAGCGCGAGAACCCCCCGGTGACCGGAAAGCCGCTAGTGAAGGCCGCACCGAGGTTGGCACTGCCCAGCCCGATCAACTCCTGATCCGGGTCGATCCGCTGGCGCTTCTTCGCCGCCAGAGTCTGCGCCACGCTGATGCTCTCGACAAAACCGATGACCGAGATCAGCAGCGCCGGGACAAACAGTTGCGACAGCAGGTCAGGGGAAAAGGAGGGCAGGGTGAGCGGCGGCAGGCTCTGCGGTACTTCGCCCACGATTGAGACGCCGCGCGCGCCCAGATCGAAGCCCCAGACCGCCAGCGTCGTGGCGACAATCGCCAGCACCGGCCCGGTTTTGGCCCCGATATCCGCCATCCGCGGCCCCAGCCCCATGCGCCGCAGCAGCGGTTTCAACCCGCCGCGCACCCAGAACAGGAAGGCCGTGGCGGCCAGCCCCAGCCCGAGGGTGATGACATTGACCTCCCCCAGATGCGCCCAGAGGCTGGACAGGATTTGCGGCAGGGTATGCCCCTCGGCCTCGATCCCAAGGATATGCCGCAACTGGCTGGCGGCGATCAGGATGCCGGAGGCGGTGATGAACCCCGCGATCACCGGGTGCGAGAGGAAATTCGCCAAAAAACCCAGCCGAAACAGCCCAAGCGCCAGCAGCATGGCACCCGACAGAAAGGCCAGTGTCAGCGCCGCGGTGACATAGCCCGCCGTGCCACTCTGCGCGATCTCGCCCACCGCCGCCGCCGTCATCAGTGAGACCACGGCCACCGGCCCCACCGCCAGCGCGCGGCTGGTGCCAAAGATGGCGTAGAGCACGATGGGCGCGATGGAGGCATAGATCCCGGCCTCGGGCGGCATGCCCGCCAGTAGAGCATAGGCCAGCGATTGCGGGATCAGCATGATCGTGACGATCACCGCCGCGATCATATCCCCGGTGAATTGGCCGCGGTCATAGCGCCGCCCCCAGTCGAGGATCGGCAGGTAGTGCGAAAGCGAAGGGAGGGGCATGGGCGGCGATCCGTCAGAAAGGGGCGGCCCCGAGGGGCCACCCGGTTGGCTCAGTCGAAACGGTTCACGGGCAGTTTCAGGTAGTGATGGCCGTCATCCTCCGCCGGAGGCAGCCGCCCGCCGCGCAGGTTGATCTGCAATGCGGCGAGGATGCGGTTGGGCAGCGACAGGGTCGCGTCGCGTTTCTGGCGGCGCTCGATATAATCATCGCGCTTGGTGCCATCCTTGACGTGGATGTTATGGGCGCGATGCTCGTCCACTGTGGCCTCCCACCGGGGCTCATCGCGCTCATCGGTGCCGTAGTCATGGCCGATGTAAAGCCGCGTATCGCCGGGCAGGGCGAGGATGTCTTGGATCGAGTCCCACAGCTCCTCAGTCGTGCCGCCGGGGAAATCAGAGCGCGAGGTGCCGGCATCGGGCTGCATCAGCGTATCGTGCACAAAAGCCGCATCGCCACAGACATAGGTGATCGACCCCAGCGTATGCCCGGGCGAGAGCATCACCTTGCCGTCAAGCTCGCCGATCTTGAAGGTCTCGCCCTCCTGAAACAGGTGGTCAAAATCGCGGTCCGGGTCAAAGGCATCGGGCATGTTGTAAAGATCGGCCCAAATCTTGGCGATCTCGGGCACCAGTGCGCCGATGGCATTGGGCGCGCCCGTGCGCTCTTTCAACCGGGCCGAGGCCATGACGTGATCTGCATGGGGGTGGGTATCCAGTACCCATTCCACGGTAAGGCCGTTTTCCTTCACGAGGTCCAGCACCTGATCCATGCTTTCGGTCGTGAACTTGTAGTTCTTCGGGTCGAAATTCCACACCACGTCGACCAGCGCGGCCTTCTTTGTCGCCGGATCGGCACAGATGTACTGGATCGAGCCGGTGTCAGGCTCATAGATGCCCCAGACATCGGGGCTGCCTGCGCCGGTCGAAGGGGAGTGGCGCACGACGGGTGAATTGAGAGGGTCGCTCATCAGGCTGGTCCTTTCTTGGTTTTAGAGGTCAAATCAGGGCTGTGCCGGGCGATCCACATGCCGCCCAGCATAAAGGGGACAAAGATCAAAGTGCCGCTGGCCGCGATGGGCAGGGCGGTCAATGCCGGGCCGGGGCAAAAGCCGCCCAAGCCCCAGCCGATGCCGAAAATCGCGGCGCCGGTCAGCAGTTTCGGCTCAAGATCGTTGCGGGTGGGAAGGCGGAATTTATGATCGAAATAGGGGGTCTGACGGCTGCGGAACAGCCATGCGAACCCCGGTGCCGTCACCGCGATGGCGCCGCCCATGACAAAGGCAAGGCTGGGGTCCCATGTTCCAAAAACATCGAGGAAGTTCAGCACTTTGGCCGGGTCGGCCATGCCGGAAACGATCAGGCCTATGCCGAACAAAAGGCCGGAGAGGAGGGCGAAGAACTGTTTCATGTCACCCTCCGATCACATGGCGCATGACAAAGACGGTCACGAATGCCGTCGCCATGAAGGTCACCGTCGCCACGATCGACCGCGCCGAGCCACGGCTGATCCCGCAGACCCCGTGGCCCGAGGTGCAGCCGTTGCCATAGGTCGCGCCAAAGCCGACGAGCAGCCCGGCCACCGCCATCAGGACGGGGTTCGAAGGCACCCATTGCTGCGGCCATCCGCCCGAGGTGATCAACCAAAGCGGCGCCGCGAGCAAAAGCCCCAACACGAAGAAAAACGACACACCCCGCGCTTCGCCGTCGCTGTCGCGGGCGAAAAGCCGAGAGGTCAGCCCGCTGATCCCCGCGATGCGCCCGTTCGTGGCCATCAACAGCACCGCCGAGGCCCCGATCATCGCGCCGCCGCCCAGCGACAGCCATGGTGTGAATTCGGTTTCCATCTCTCTACTCCTTACGGCCCGCCAAGCGGCTGGCTTGCGTCAGACTGTAAACCAGTATATATTACGCTCCCATAATATTCAATGATGCTAATATGAAAAACACGGACGACTTTCTGGAGGGCGATATCGCCGGGGCTGCGGCGCTCATGACGATGCTAGCCTCAGAAGCGCGGTTGCAGATCCTGTGCCGTCTGATCGGCGGGGAACGCTCGGTCGGGGATTTGGCGCAGGCCTGCGGTCTGTCGCAATCCACCATGTCGCAGCAGTTGAAAAAGTTGAAAGACGCCGGTCTGGTCGACAGCCGCCGGGCGGGGCAGACAATCTTTTACCGCGTCAAGGGGCAGGAGGCCGTGGCCGTTCTGGAAACGCTGCATGGCCTCTACTGCGCGCAAAAGTAAAACGCCCGGCAAAACCGGGCGCTTCTCTTACGCTTTGCTATCTGCGTAGGATTTGACCAACTGACCGATCTTCTCTTCGGTCAGGTCGATGCCGCGGGCCTTGCCCTCCTGCAGGGCCGTATCACCGTCCCAGCCCTTATCCGCCGCGAGCGCCATCAAGGTCATCGCCCCTGCACGTTTGCCCGACGCGCAGTGCAGAAACACCGGCTGGGGCAAGTCGTCTAGTGATTGGCGGAATTCATCCACCGTCTCGGGGCCGAGGCTGTCCGGCGTCACCGGATGGTGCAGGTAGTTCAACCCCAGCTTCTCGGCCACCAGCCGCTCTGCATCGGGGGAGAGGCCGCCTTTCTCATCCGAGGCGCGGAAGTTCACCACCGTTTTCATCCCGGCTGAGGCCGCTTGCTCCAGCGCTTTTGCGTCCGGCATGAACAGAGCCACGGTATGGGCAGGGTCGATGGTCGCGATCTTTTGGCTGTCGTCGGTCATTCTGGCCTCCTTCTCTGCGCGGATCCGGTCGCCCGCGCGTGGTGGTTTCAGCGGCCCAACCCCAGCCCGGCGCAACTGTTCCCCGCTTGGCAGAACGGGCCGCGCTACGCAGATATAATCCGAGTATTAAAGTCAGGATTGTCACCGCCGCCCGGTTTTGCTAGGCAGCAGGCAGAAATTCCGCTTGGCGCAAGAGGTGCTGCGACGATTCTGCCCAGCTGTGGCAGGCGCCCCAGACCTGCGCCGTGATCAAAGACAAACCCATCGGGAGCCACCCCCATGCCGCATTTTCGTTCCGCGTTCCTCGCGGCCCTGTCCCTGACCATCGCCCAAGGCGCCGCCGCTGAGACGCCCGCCGCGACCCCGGCCAGCGCCTCGCCCGCGCTCAAGGTCGAACTGAACGCCGCCGACACCACGGAAGCCAATTGCAAGCTGACCTTCCTCATCACCAACGAGCTTTCCGCCCCGCTCGACAAGGCGGTCTATGAAACCGTGCTGTTCGACCGTGAAGGCACCGTGAACCGGCTAACGCTCTTCGATTTCGGCGAACTGCCCGTTGGCCGCCCGCGCGTGCGTCAGTTCGTGGTGCCGCAGACCACCTGCGAAAACCTTGGCCGCATCCTCTTTAACGGGGCGCAAAGCTGTGACGGCGCGGGGATCGAGGCGGGCACCTGCGAAAGCGCGCTGGCCCCGGCGACCCGGACCGAGATCGAGGTGCTGGGCTGATGGATCAACTTGACGCGCTGCTGACCCCGCTGCGGGGCATTGCCGAAACCGGTGGCCCGGTGGTGGTGATCCTGATGGCCGTGGCCGTGCTGACCCTTGCGGTCGCGCTTTATAAGACATGGCAGTTCCGCGCCGCCGCCGTGGGCCGGCACCGGGCGCTATCCGAAGCGGTCAACGCATGGGAGCGTGGCGATGCCGCCGCCGCCCGCGCGGCGCTGGGCCGGTCGAAAAGCTACCTCGCCCCGGTGATCGAATTGGCCATGTCCGCGCCTGAGGCGGGAGCCTCTCGCTTGCAGGCCGAGGCCGAGATGCGTTTTGCCAAGCTGGAGCGCGGCTTCCGCCTGCTTGATTCCGTGGCGCAGCTTGCCCCGCTCTTGGGCCTCTTCGGCACGGTTCTGGGCATGATCGAAGCCTTCCGCGCCTTGCAGGATGCGGGCTCTCAGGTGGACCCGTCGATCCTCGCCGGTGGCATCTGGGTGGCGCTTCTGACCACTGCCGTCGGGCTTGTCGTGGCCATGCCGACCGCGCTGGTGCTCAGCTGGCTTGAGCAACGCATGGAGAACGAGCGCGTCATCGCCGACAAGGCGATCCTCACCGTGCTGCATCCGGGCCAGAACGCGGCCCCCGCCGCTGCGCCCGCCGCCACCCCCTTTGCCGCCGCCGCGCCCCGGCCAGCCCATGGCTAGGCCACGCCGGCGGCGCAACCGCCTCTCCATGACCTCCCTGATCGACGTGATCTTTCTGCTGTTGTTGTTCTTCATGCTGACCTCGACCTTCTCAAAATTTGCCGAGATCGAATTGGCCGCAGCGACATCCGGGGCAGGGGCCGAGACGGGGGCGAAACCCTATTTCCTGCAACTGACCACCGAGGGGCTGCGCCTTAATGGCGATGCGCTGACGCTCGACGCGCTGACCGCCAGCCCCCTGGCCGAGGCTGAGGAGGGCACGCCGCTTTTGGTCTCGCTCGGGGCCGAGGTCGAGGCGCAGGCGCTGGCCGATCTGCTCATCGCGCTGCGCGCCCTGCCGGGGCTCAGCGTCTCGGTTCTGGAGGGCTGACCATGCGACCCATCGCCAAGGCCAAGCCGCAACGCGAACCGACCATCGCGCTGATCAACATCGTCTTTCTGATGCTGGTCTTCTTCATGGTCGCAGGCACCCTGTCGCAGCCGCTCGATTCCGATCTCAACCTCGTCGAAACCCGCGAGCTTGAGGGGCGCGCCCCGCCGAATGCGCTGGTGGTCCATGCCGATGGCCGCATGACCTACGCAGGCCAAGACCGCGCCAGCGTGGCCGATTTCATCGACGCGCTGCCCGAAGAAGAGCGCGACACCGTGCGGCTTCTCCCCGACCGCGCGCTGCCCGCCCGCCGCCTTGTCGAACTGACCCGCGAATTGCGCGGGGCAGGGGCCGCGCGCGTCATGCTTGTCACCGAAAGGGCGCTGCAATGATCCCTCGTTCCGGTCTCGTCAAAACACTTTCCATCGGCGTCGCGGCCAGCCTCGTCGTGGGCGTGTCGCAACTCGCCCAGATCGACGACAGCGCCAAGATCGCAGGCGGCGGCGCGCCCGCCGCGGCCCAGCTTGGCACGCGGTTTGAGGATATGGCGGTCGGCACATTGGATGCCGAACCGGTGGAAGAGATCACCCCAACCCCCGAACCCGAACCGCTGGAGACCGCAGAGGCGCTGCCGCCGACCCCCGCGCCGGAGCCCACGCTCACCCCCACGCCTGCGCCCGTCGCAGAGCCGGTGCAGGCGGTTGAGGCCGAGCCGATGCCCGTGGCCCCGCCCGCCGCCGCGCCGACAGAGACGCCGGTCTTGCCCGCCTTGACCCCGGTCGAAACCCCGCCCGAGACGACTGAGGCCACGCCAACGATCACGGCTGCCGCCCCGGTGCCGCCGGTCGAAACCCTCACCGCCGAGGCCGAGGATGACGCGCCGCGCCTGTCGCAGCGCCCGCAGCGCCGCGACCCCGAACGCGCCGCCGAGGCCGCCAAAAAGGCCAAGCCCAAGCCACAGCCGAAACCCAAGCCCAAACAAACCACGCGCGGCAATGCAAAGCGCAACAACACCAAGGGCGCGCAGACCGCCAGCCGCGCGGGCAACGCCGCGCAATCCGGCACCCGTCAGCGGGCCGCCGCACCTGCGGGCAATGCGGCGGCCAGCAACTATCCCGGCAAGGTGATGAGCCGCATCGCCCGCGTCGGCAAGCCGCGCGTCCGCTCCCGCGGCACAGCCGTAATCGCCTTTTCCATCGGTGGGGGCGGGCAGTTGGCAGGGGTCCGCGTGGCACGCAGTTCCGGGTCGGCGGCGCTGGATCAGGCGGCCCTTGGCATCATCCGCAAGGCCGCCCCTTTCCCGCGCCCGCCCGCCGGGGCGCGGCGCAACTTCTCGATCCAGATCAAAGGCCGGTAACAGGGCAGGCGGAGGGCTCAGCCCTCCGCGATCACCCCGTCGACCGCCGTGCCCAGCATCTCGACCGTCATCTCGATTTCCTCGGGCGGGGAGGTAAAGGCCGGAGCCAGCAGAACGTGATCCCCCGCCGTGCCATCGGCGCAGCCCTGCGAAGGGTAGCAGATCATCCCAGCCTCCATCCCCGCGCGCTGGATCTTGCCCGCAAGGTTGCGGCTGACGTCAAAGGGCGTCTTGCTGTCGCGCTCAGCCACCAGTTCGATGGACCAAAACAGCCCGCGCCCGCGAATGTCACCGACATAGGCGTGCTGGCCGAAGCGCTCGCGCAGCGCGGCCTCCAACTGCTGCCCCCGGATGCGCACCGCGCTCAGCAAATCGCGGCTCTCGACCTCTTGCAGCACCGCCAGCGCGCCCGCCGTGGCCACCGCATGGGACATATAGGTGTGCCCGTTCCACAGGTTGCCGCTGCCCGCCATGATCGCCTCGATCACGCTTTGCCGCGCCATCACCGCCGCGATCGGCTGGTAGCCCGCGCCGAGGCCCTTGGCCATCGTGGTGATGTCGGCGCAGATCCCTTCCTGCTCCAGCGCAAAGAGGCTGCCGGTGCGCCCCATGCCGCACATCACCTCATCGGCGATGAGTAGCACGCCGTGGCGGTCGCAGATCTCGCGCACATGTTTGAAATAGCCCTCGGGCGCGGGCTGCGAGCCGAGCGAGGCGCCGACCACCGGCTCGGCTACGAAGGCGGCGACCGTCTCTGGCCCAAGTTCAACGATCCGCGCCTCCAACTGATCCGCCAGCCGCCGCGCGAAATCCGCCGCGCTTTCGCCATCGCGTTGCAGGCGGTAGGCATAGGCGGCATCGATATGCTCGACCTCCATCAACATCGGGGCGAAGGGCTTGCGGCGCCCGGCATGACCGCCCACGGCCAAGGCCCCCAGCGTATTGCCGTGATAGCTGGGCTTGCGCGCGATGATCTTGGCGCGCGCCGTGTCGCCGCGCTCCAGATGGTACTGCCGGGCGAGCTTCAGTGCCGCCTCCATCGCCTCCGACCCGCTGCCCAGATACATGACCCGGCCTTCGCCCGTACCCTCGGGCGCGCGGGCGATCAGATGGTCGGCCAACGCCTCTGCCGGGGCGTTGGTGAAAAGGCCAGTATGGGCAAAGGCAAGCTTGTCCATCTGCGCGGCGACGGCGGCGCGCACGGCGGCATTGTCATGCCCAAGGCTTGATACAGCCGCACCGCCACAGGCGTCCAGATAGCGCTTCCCCTTGTCATCAATAAGGAAATTTCCTTCTCCGCGTACGATCACAGGTTGCGTGGCGCGCAGGTTACGGTGCAATACATGGCTCATCGTAGAATCCGATCCTTGGGGTCGACCCTATTTACCGCTTCGCTTGCTGACTGCCACATTAATCAGCACAACGCGCGTATTCGGAAAAGCTTGGGCTGACCTAGGGTCAGGAGAAGCTTGACAGGTAAAATATTTTATCAAACGGTAAAATACCTAACCAACGGGGGATAAAAGATGACACAACGTACATTCACACGCCGCTTCCTATTGGGCACGGCAGCCATGCTGGCGGGTGCCAGCCTTTTGCCGCAGGGCGCGCTGGCCGCCGAGCCGATCAAGGTTGCGGGCGTCTATACCGTGCCGGTGGAACAGCAGTGGGTCAGCCGCATCCACAAGGCCGCCGAGGCGGCGCAGGCGCGCGGCGACATCGAGTATACCTTCACCGAGAATGTCTCCAACACCGATTATGCCCGCGTGCTGCGTGAATATGCCGAGGCCGGCAACCAGTTGATCGTGGGCGAGGTCTTCGGCGCCGAGGCCGAGGCCCGCGAAGTCGCCGCCGATTACCCCGAGGTCGCCTTCCTCATGGGCTCCAGCTTCAAGCAGGACGAGGCGCTGCCCAACTTCGCGGTCTTCGACAACTACATTCAAGACGCGGCGTATCTGTCGGGCATCGTAGCAGGGTCGATGACCGAGAGCGGCAACATCGGCATGGTCGGCGGCTTCCCGATCCCGGAAGTGAACCGCCTGATGCACGCCTTCATGGCCGGTGCGCAGGAAATGAACCCCGATATCAAGTTCCAAGTCAGCTTCATCGGCTCTTGGTTCGATCCACCCAAAGCCAAGGAAACCGCCTTTGCCATGGTCGAGCAGGGGGCAGACGTGCTCTATGCCGAGCGTTTCGGCGTGTCCGACGCGGCGCAGGAGAAGGGCGTGCTGGCCATCGGCAATGTGATCGACACGCAAGCCGAATATCCCGAGACCGTCGTCGCCTCCGCCCTGTGGCATTTCGAGCCGACGCTTGACGCCGCCATCGCCGCCGTCAAGGCGGGCGAGTTCAAGGCCGACGACTACGGCCGCTATTCCTTCATGGCCGAGGGTGGCTCTTCGCTCGCCCCTCTGGGCACCTTCGAGGGCAAGGTCCCGCAGGAGGCGATGGACCTCATCGAGGAGCGCGAGAAGGCGATCCGCGACGGGTCCTTCACGGTCGAGATCAACGACGAAGAGCCGAAGTCCAACTAAATGACCGATCAAAACCCCGAGGCGCAGGTGGTCCTGCGCCTCGATGGCATTACCAAGCGATTTGGCAAACTCACCGCCAATGACGCGATCAGCTTTGATCTGCGGCAGGGCGAAGTCATTGCCCTGCTGGGCGAGAACGGCGCGGGCAAGACCACGCTGATGAATATCCTGTTCGGCCATTACACGCCGGACGAAGGCCATGTCGAAGTCTTTGGCCAGCGCCTGCCTGCGGGCAATCCGCGTGCTGCATTGGCCGCGGGCGTGGGCATGGTGCACCAGCATTTCACGCTGGCCGACAATATGACCGTGCTCGAAAACATCGTGCTCGGCACCCGCTCGATCTGGCGCCCCGGCTTTGGCCGTGCGCAGGCGCGGCAGCGGATCGTGGCGCTGATGGAGGACTACGGGCTGCGGGTGGACCCCGACGCGCAGGTCGGCAGCCTCAGCGTCGGAGAGCGCCAGCGGGTTGAGATCCTCAAAGCGCTCTACCGCGAGGCGCGCATCCTGATCCTCGACGAGCCGACCGCCGTTCTGACCCCGCAAGAGACCGAAGACCTCTTCGCCACCATGCGAAAAGCGGTCGCTCTTGGCCTCTCGGTCATTTTCATTTCCCACAAGCTGCACGAGGTCATGGCGATCTCCTCGCGCGTCGTGGTGCTGCGTCACGGCAAGCTGGTGGCCGAGGCCAAGACCGCCGAGACCGACCGCGCCGCCATGGCGCAGATGATGGTGGGCTCCGAAGTTGCGGCACCCGTCGTGCGCCGCGCCGATCCCGGTGCCGGGCTGGTGACGCTGCAAGGGGTCAGCACCCCGGACGTCGGCAGCGCCCCGGGACTGAAAAACGTCGATCTGGAACTGCGCGCGGGCCAGATCACCGGCCTCGCCGGGGTGTCCGGCAACGGACAGACGGCGCTTGCTGACCTGATCGGCGGGCTGATCCGTCCTGCCTCGGGTACGTTTCACGTGAAAGGCGACGCCCCGCGCGGCTGGTCGCCCCATGCCGCCATCGGCGCGGGCATCGCCCGCATCCCCGAGGACCGGCACAAGACCGGCACCATCGCCGATTTCGATCTCACCGAGAACGCGGTGCTCGAGCTCTATTCCCGCCCCGGGTTTTCCCGCCACGGCTGGATGAACTGGCGCGCCGCGCGCGATTTCGCCGCCAAGATCATCAAGGGCTACGACGTGCGCTGCCCCGGGCCAGAGACGCGCATCCGCCTTTTGTCGGGCGGTAACATGCAAAAGCTGATCTTGGGTCGGGTGCTGGAAACCGCGCCTTCGGTGGTGCTGGCCAACCAACCGGTGCGTGGCCTCGACATCGGGGCGCTCACCTACGTGCACGAACAACTCTTGGCCGCCCGCGACCGCGGGGCGGCGGTGCTCTTGATCTCCGAAGACCTCGACGAGGTCACGGCGCTGTCGGACGTGATCCACGTGATCTCCGAAGGCCGCCTTTCGCCCCCCTTCGCCCGCGGCGCGCTCACCCCCGCCGAGCTGGGCGTCTGGATGGCGGGCGATGGATTCGAGGAGACCTCCCATGCGGCTTGAACCCGTCGCCAACCCCACATGGACCCGCTCGCTGGGCCTGCCTGCGCTGGCGCTTTTCGCCACCGTGGTCATAGCCTCGCTTTTGGCAATGGTCGCGGGCGCGCAGCCCTTCTCGGTGCTGGGCCTGATCGTCAAAGGCGCCTTCGGCTCGAAGTTCGCCCTGCTGGAGACGCTCAACCGCGCCACGCCGCTCATCTTCACCGGCCTCGCCGTAGCCGTCGCCTTCCGCGCGAAACTGTGGAACATCGGCGCCGAGGCGCAGCTTTACATGGGCGCGGTGGTCACCGTGGTATTGGGCACCGGCGCGCTGGCATGGCCCAGCTTCGCGCTGCTGCCGACGATTGCCGTCGCCGCCATGCTCGCCGGGGCCGTGGTGCTGCTGGTGCCGACCTTCCTCAAGACCCGCTTCGGCGTCGATGAGGTCGTCACCACGCTGCTCTTGAATTTCGTCGTGCTGCTCTGGGTCTCCATGCTGCTCGAAGGCCCGCTGAAAGACCCGATGGGCCTCGGCTGGCCCAAATCCGCGCGGCTGATCGGAGAGGCGCGGCTACCCCGCATCGCCGAGGGGTTGCGCCTGCATTGGGGCTTCGGCCTCGCGCTGATCTCGGCGCTGGTCGTCTGGGTGATCCAGCGCCGCAGCACGCTGGGCTACGAGATGCGCGCGGTGGGGCTGAACCCCGCGGCGGCGCGTTTCGCTGGCATCCCGGTGAACGCGGTGCTGATCAAGACGGCGCTGCTGTCGGGTGGGCTTGCAGCACTGGCGGGCTTTTCCGAGGTGGCGGGACTGAAAGGCAGCCTCACCTTGGATATCTCGCCCGGCTTTGGCTACACCGGCATCATCGTCGCCATGCTGGCGTTGCTCAATCCCTTAGGCGTCGTGGTCGCCGCGCTCTTCGTCGCGGGCATCTTCGTCGGCGCCGACAGCATGAGCCGCGCCGCGGGCGTGCCCACCTACCTTGCCGATATCATGCTGGCGCTGGCGCTTTTGGCGATGGTGTTGGCGATCATGCTGACCAAATTCCGGGTGAGGCGCGACTGATGGACATTCTCGACATCCTCCTTCAGGCGAGCTTCTGGACCGCCGCCATCCGCATCGCCTCGCCGCTGATCTTCGCCGCCTTGGGCGAGCTGATCTGCGAGCGGGCAGGGGTGCTGAACCTCGGCATCGAAGGTATCATGGTCGTCGGCGCTTTCGCCGGCTGGCTCACCGTCTACCTCGGCGGCGGGCTGTGGTTCGGCGTCGCGGTGGCGATGCTTTCGGGCATGGCCTTCGGCCTCGTGCATGGCGTGCTGACCGTGCCCTTTGGCCTCAGCCAGCATGTCGTCGGCCTCGGCATTACGCTGCTGGCGACCTCGCTCACCTATTACTGCTATCGCCTCGCGCTGCCTGAAGTGACTTCGCCCCCCAAGATCGAAGCCTTCCAGCCACTGGAAATCCCGCTCCTGTCGGACATCCCGGTGATCGGTCCCGCGCTCTTTTACCAGACCCCGCTGACCTATCTGGCCTTCGCGCTGGTGCTGGTCGTGACGCTGGTGCTCTACCGCACCCCGATGGGCCTTGCCCTGCGCGCGGCGGGCGAGAACCCGGCGGCGGTCGAGGCGCAAGGTCTCAGCGTGTCGGCCATCCGCATCGGCGCGGTGATGGTCGGCAGCGGGCTGATGGCTGTGGGCGGGGCCTTCCTGACCATGTCGGCCTTTAACTCCTTCTTCTTCGAGATGGTCAACGGACGCGGCTGGATCTGCATCGCGCTGGTGGTTTTTGGCTCGTGGAAACCGGGGAAGACGCTTCTGGGCGCGGTGTTGTTCGCCGCCTTCGATGCCCTGCAGATCCGGGTGCAGCAGACGCCGCTCGGCGCGGACATTCCCTATCAGATTTTCCTGATGGCACCCTATATCCTGTCGATCCTCGCACTGGTCGTCATGTCGCGTCGGGCGCAGGTGCCAGCGGCGCTGATGGTGCCGTTCAACAAAGGTGAGCGATAAGTAGGACGCTCCCTTTCAACCCGTTCCGTCCGGCCGCAGGCCGGACAGCCCCCGACCGCCCCCATGGGCGGGGGCTTCACCCCCACCCGCGGCCGGGAGCTGTCCTTCGTGGTATTCAGCCCCGCTTCAACAAGGACCAAACCATGTTCGACCTCATCATCAAAGGCGGCACCCTCCCCGACGGCCGCACCTCCGACATCGGCATCAAGGGCGACAAGATCGCCGCCATCGAAGACCTCTCGACCGCCGAATCCCGCGAGACCATCGACGCCAGCGGAGACCTCGTCAGCCCGCCCTTCGTCGACCCGCATTTCCACATGGATGCCACGCTCAGCTACGGCACACCGCGGATCAACGCCTCGGGCACGCTCCTGGAAGGCATCGGCCTCTGGGGCGAGTTGAAGGAGGTGATGACCCAGGATGAGGTCAAAGCCCGCGCACTGGAATACTGCGATTGGGCCGCCTCGCTGGGCCTTCTGGCGATCCGCAGCCATGTCGACACCTGCGACGACCGGCTTCTGGGCGTCGAAGCCCTGCTCGACGTGCGCGAGACGGTGAAGGACTACATCGACCTGCAACTCGTCGCCTTCCCGCAAGACGGCCTCTACCGCGACCCGACGGCGCATGAGAACACCATCCGCGCGCTGGACATGGGCGTCGACGTGGTGGGCGGCATCCCGCATTTCGAGCGTACCATGGCCGACGGCGCGCGCTCCGTCACTGCCCTATGCGAACTCGCCGCCGAGCGCGGCCTCATGGTCGACCTGCATTGTGACGAGACCGACGACCCCCATTCGCGCCACATCGAGACGCTGGCTTATGAGACTCAACGCCTCGGGTTGCAGGGCAGGGTGGCCGGATCGCATCTGACCTCAATGCATTCGATGGACAATTACTACGTCTCGAAACTGCTGCCGCTGATGGCCGAGGCGCAGGTCGCGGCGATCCCCAACCCGCTGATCAACATCACTCTCCAGGGTCGCCACGACACCTACCCGAAACGCCGTGGCCTGACCCGCGTGAAAGAGATGCAGGCCATGGGCATCGACGTGGGCTGTGGGCAGGACTGCGTGATGGACCCGTGGTATTCCATGGGCACGGGCGACATGCTCGACGTGGCCTTTATGGGTCTGCACGTGGCGCAGATGACCTCGCCCGAGGAGATGCGCCGCTGCTTTGACATGGTGACGAATGTGAACGCGCGGATCCTCGGCTTGCAGGACTACGGGCTGCGCGTTGGTGCGACCGCCTCGCTGGTGGTCCTCGACGCAGGCAACCCGATCGAAGCGCTGCGCCTGCGGCCCGATCGGCTCTGCGTCGTGGCCAAGGGGCGCGTGATCTCACGCCAAGCGCGCAACGACGCGCGGCTCAGCCTGCCGGGGCGGCCCGACAGCGTGCGCCGCCGCCATAGCGCGCATTCGTAAAACCGGGCTGAAAACAGGCCCAAAATCGGCGCCTTGAAACCGGGTGCCGATTTCCTACCTCAGGCCAATTGAACTCCGTCGCACCCGATGCTATGTTAGCGCTAACCGCGCCAATCCGCCCGAAACCGGGCCACCGGAGGACTCACCATGACCACTAAAATCGCCATCAACGGCTTTGGCCGCATCGGACGCTGCGTGCTGCGCGCGCTGATCGAGAACGGCTTTGACGGGATCGAAGTCGTTGCCATCAACGACCTGACCGATGCCGAGAACCTGCTGCACCTGCTGAAATACGACTCCGTCCATGGCCGCCTGCCGGTGGATGCGGAATTGAAGGACGGCACCCTGCATGTGGCGGGCCAGAGCATCCGCATGACGGCAGAGCGCGATCCGGCGAAGCTGCCTTGGGGCGACGTCGATGTGGCCTATGAATGCACCGGTTTCTTCACCGCCCGCGACGCGGCGGCGAAACATCTGGAGAATGGCAGCAAACGCGTGTTGATCTCGGCCCCCGGCAAGGGTGTGGACCGCACCGTGGTCTACGGCGTCAACCATGATGAGTTGACCGGTGAAGACGTGATCGTCTCCAACGCGTCCTGCACCACCAACTGCCTCGCCCCCGTGGCCAAGGTGCTGGACGATACTTTCGGGATCGAAACCGGCTATATGACCACGATCCACGCCTATACCGGCGACCAGCCGACCCACGACAGCCCGCACCGCGACCCGTATCGTGGCCGCGCCGCCGCCCTGTCGATGGTGCCCACCTCAACCGGGGCCGCCGCCGCGATTTCCGAGGTGATCCCGCACCTTAAAGGCGTGCTCGAAGGGTCCGCTGTGCGGGTGCCGACGGCCAATGTCTCGCTCGTGGACCTGTGCATCATGCCCAAGAAACCCGCCACGGCAGAGGCGGTGAACGCCGCGATGCAAGAGGCGGCCGATGGCGCGTTGAAAGGCGTGCTGGCCTATGAGCCCGCGCCGCTGGTCTCGACCGATTTCAACCACGATCCGCATTCCTCGACCCTCGCGCCCGATCAGACGCGGGTGACCGATGGCGGCATGATCCGCGTGGTCAGCTGGTATGACAATGAATGGGGTTTCTCGAACCGCATGAACGACACCGCGCGCGCCATTGCCGCGCTGATTTAAGCTATTGCCGGCGCGGGGGGCAGCCCTCGCGCCCGCGCTCTACAGCGAGGCTGCCGCGCGGCTCGCTTGGTCATATTGCCCCGACATCGCCCGAAGCTGCGCCGCAATCTTGCGCAGTTCCTCGCCCGAGATATCGGTGCGCGGCAAGCCATCCAGAAAGCACGCCTGACGGATCGCGCGATAGGCTTCGCACAGCTCGGCGCCCGCAGGCGAGGTGCGATAGAACACCTCCTTGCCGCGCTTCTCTGCGGTCAGCAATTCGGCCTTCACCAGCTTTCGAAGGGCGTAGTTCACCGTATGCGTGTCTTCGATGTTGAGCAGGAAGCAGATATCCGTCAGCCGCTTCTCCCGGCCCCGGTGGTTGGCGTTGTGCAGCACGAGGATTTCCAGCGGCGTAAGATCGCCGTTCCCCGCCGCCGCCATGCAACGCGACATCCAGCGCGTGAAGGCGTTATAGGCAATGATCATGCCATATTCGAGTTCGGAGGCCTCCCAGCCATCGCCCTCGGCCAAGTGACGCGAAGAGACGATCCGGCGTGACGGGGTGGGGGGTACTTCTTCCGACATGCGGTGCCTCCGGCTGATTGACCCCCCTGACGTTACCAAGACGCTGACAATTTACAAGCGTTTCGCGGCGCTTCGCCGGTCCGGCGGGGACAAAGATCAATTTGCAACAGGTTGCGCCGCCACATTTGCTCCATCTTTCGCGCGGCCCCCGGCTTTGCTAGGCTGCTGGCAATAATAAACGAGGCAGGCAGAGCAGTTATGAAAACGGGCTTTCGAGGCACGTTTGTCATCAGCTGGTCGCAAACAGAGATCGACGGTCTGGAGGCCGCGCCGGTGCAGTCGCTCGAACTGGGCTCGGCCTGGGCGTGGCGCGGGGATACCATCCGGGTGGATGGGCCGAATGATGTGCTGCGGCTGGATATGTCGGACGGGGCAGAGCGGCTGCGCAAACGCGCGGCCCGCAAGGTGCAGCGCCTGATCGGGGCAGCGCTTGAGGAGGGGGGCATGATGCCGCCCGCGCCGCGGCGCGATCTGGGCACGGCCCCGCTGCCCGACGACAGCTTCATGGTCACCAATGGTGCGCGGACCTACACCGTCACCCTGATTGACGCAGGCCCGGGGCGGATGCCGCTGCTGATGTTCGTCGATGAGCTGCCCCCGCGCGACAGTGAACTTTGGGTGATGCACAGCACCCTGACCCCCGCGCGCGCTGACCGGCCCGAGCGCGGTGGGGTGATCTGTTTCACCCCCGGCACCCGCATCCGCACCCCCAAGGGCAGCGCCCTGATCGAAGAGTTGCGCGAGGGCGATCTGATCCAGACCAAGGACAATGGGGCACAGCCGCTGGAGTGGATCGGCAGCCGCCGGATGACCGGCGCGCGGCTGCATGCCATGCCGCATCTGCGCCCCGTGCGCTTCCGCCCCGGTGCCTTAGGGCTCGCCCGGCCCGACGCCCCGCTGCTGGTCTCGCCCGACCACCGGATCGTGCTGCAAGGCGCTCAGGCCCGTAATCTGTTCAACTGCGACGAAGTGCTGGTCGCAGCCAAAGATCTGATCAACGGCCACAGCGTGGCCAGCGATATGTCCCTGCGCGAGGTGACCTATGTCCATGTGTTGCTGGCCGAACATCAGGTGATGTGGGCCAATGGGATCGAGACGGAAAGCTTTCACCCCGCCTCCGCCCCCCTGACCAGCCTTGGCGCGCAGGACCGGGCGCGGCTGCTGGCCGCATATCCGCAGCTTGAGACGGATCCGCACAGCTATGGCGGTTTCGCGCGGCGCAATCTCAGCACATCGGAGGCGGCGATCCTGCGGCATGTGGCGTGAGAGCCGGGCGCGGGCGCCCGACTTGGCCGCTTAGCTATCGGCGCCTTCTTCGATCAGGGCCGCGATGATCGCCCGCGCGCTGTCGGAATCCCATTTTGCATCGCCCTGCAACCGGGCAATCTCGCGCCCCTCGCGGTCTAGGATCACGCTGATCGGCAGGCCGAACACGCCCATCTGGCTGGCAAGCTTTTGCTTCGGGTCTTGGTGGCGGGGCAGGCTGTCGACGCCCGCTTCCTCGAAGAACCGTTTGATCCCTTCCTCAGAGTTGCGCCCCGTGGCGATGGTCAGCACCTGAAAGTCATCGCCGCCGAATTCCTTTTGCAAGGCGTTCAACTGCGGCATCTCCTTGCGGCAGGGCGCGCACCATGTGGCCCAGAAGTTCACCAGCACGACCTTGCCTTCGTAATCCGCCAGCGACATCGCCTCGCCATCGTCCTCACGCTCAAAGGTCACGTCAGACGCTGCCTGCGGCGCGTCATGGATCACGAGTTTCTTCATGTCCCCTTCGCGCAGCCCCGCGATGTCAGCCGTTCCGGCAAGGGCGGGGTTTGCACCTGCGACAAGCAGCGTATAAACGAGGCCGAGCACAAGATTTTTCATACGTCCCTCCAAGGGTATTCAACATGACCGACACGACCTCGAACAAAATGTGGGGCGGGCGTTTCGCCGCCGGACCGGATGCGATCATGGAGGCGATCAACGCCTCGATCGGGTTCGACAAACGGATGGCCGCGCAAGACATCAAAGGGTCGCGTGCCCATGCCGCCATGCTGGCAGCCACAGGCATCCTGACTGATAACGACGCTGACGCGATACGGGAAGGGCTTCTCACAATCTTGTCAGAGATCGAAGAGGGCCGGTTCGAATTCTCCGCCGCGCTGGAAGACATCCACATGAACGTGGAGGCACGGCTGAAAGACCTGATTGGTGAGCCCGCAGGCCGCCTGCACACGGGCCGCAGCCGTAATGACCAAGTCGCCACCGATTTCAAACTCTGGGTGCGCGACCAATTGGACGCCGCCGACGAGGGGCTGCAAGCCCTGATCCGCGCGCTTTTGTCTCAGGCCGAAGCGGGGGCCGATTGGGTCATGCCGGGCTTTACGCATCTGCAAACCGCGCAGCCCGTGACATGGGGCCACCACATGATGGCCTATGTGGAGATGTTTGGCCGTGACCTGTCGCGCATCCGCGATGCGCGGGCGCGGATGAACGAATGCCCGTTGGGGGCCGCCGCACTGGCGGGCACCTCCTTCCCGATCGACCGCGAGATGACGGCAGAGGCGCTTGGTTTCGACCGCCCCGCCGCGAACTCCCTCGACGCGGTGAGCGACCGCGACTTCGCGCTGGAATTCATGTCAGCCGCCAGCATCTGCGCCATGCACCTGTCGCGCTTCGCCGAGGAACTGGTGATCTGGTCCTCCGCGCAGTTCCGTTTCGTGGCGCTGTCGGATCGTTTTTCGACCGGCTCCAGCATCATGCCGCAAAAGAAAAACCCCGACGCTGCCGAGCTTATCCGCGCCAAAGTGGGCCGCATCTTTGGCGCCAACACCGCGCTGATGATGGTGATGAAGGGGCTGCCGCTGGCCTATTCCAAGGACATGCAAGAGGACAAAGAGCAGGTCTTTGACGCCGCCGACAACCTGATGCTGGCGCTGGCCGCGATGACCGGCATGGTGGGCGACATGACCGCCGAGCGTGAGAACCTCGCCGCCGCCGCAGGCTCGGGCTTTTCGACCGCCACCGATCTCGCCGACTGGCTGGTGCGCGTGCCGAACCTGCCGTTCCGCGACGCGCATCACGTCACCGGCACGCTGGTCGCCATGGCCGAAGCGCAGGGTTGCGATTTGCCGGACCTGACGCTGGAGCAGATGCAATCGGTCCATGCCGAGATCACTGCGGATGTTTTTGGTGTGCTTGGCGTCGAAAAATCGGTAAACTCGCGCATGTCTTATGGCGGCACCGCGCCTGTGCAGGTGCGTGCCCAGATCGCGCGTTGGAAGGGAATCCTGAAGTGAAACGCCTCCTTGCGGCCCTTTCCCTGTTGAGCCTTGCCGCCTGTGGCGCGGATGGCGAACCGGTGCGGCCCACGGCGAGCAGCAGCATCACCATGTCCTCGTCGGGCGTCTCGGTAGGCACAGCGGTGGGGCTGCGCCGGGGGCCGTTCTCCGTCTCGCTTGGGGCCGGGTCGTGAGGCCGCTGTTGCAGATCACACTGGTGGCCGGGGCGCTTGCCTTGGCCGCTTGCACCCCGCCGCAGTCCAGCCCACGGCAGGCCGCGCCGACACCGCCGACCGAGCCGGGGATCAGCCTGTCGGGCTATGCCACCGTCGGCGTGGTCAAGAGTTTCTGATGTCGCTTTTGCGGATGCTCTACCTCGCCCTCGCGGTCTGGGGGGCGGTGCATCCGATGTATTACTTCGTCACATGGTTCAACGCCGAAGGCTGGAGCCTGAGCGCCATGGTGGACGCATGGCACGCCAATGCCGCCGCCAGCGGGCTGGTCTGGGACCTGACCATCGCCGCCGTCACTTTGACCATCTGGATCATTGCCGAGGTCGCCGTGCGGCGCAATTTCCTCAGCCTGATTGCCATTCCCGCCACGTTCTGTATTGGGGTGAGCTGTGGCCTGCCGCTCTATCTTTTCCTGCGGACAGCGCCCATCAGATAAGCGGCGACGACATGGGGCCAAGCGCAGATGGATCATTTTCTCTATAAAGACGGTGTGTTGCACGCCGAAGACGTAAGCCTGGCCGAGATTTCCGCCGCCGTGGGCACGCCTGTCTATGTCTATTCCACCGCCACGCTGCTGCGCCATTTCCACCTTTTTGACGACGCGCTGTCGGGGATGGACCATCTGGTCTGCTATGCGATGAAGGCGAACTCCAACCAAGCCGTCTTGCGCACGTTGGCGCAGGCGGGCGCGGGGATGGATGTGGTCTCGGGCGGGGAATACCGTCGGGCGAAAGCAGCAGGCGTGCCGGGCGATAAGATCGTCTTTTCCGGCGTTGGCAAGACCCGGGAAGAGATTGAGCTGGCGCTGACGGGGGGCATCCGCCAGTTCAATGTCGAGAGCGAGCCGGAGATGATCCTGCTGGATGTCGTGGCGCGTGAATTGGGCAAAGTGGCCCCGATCACCATCCGCGTGAACCCGGATGTGGACGCGAAAACCCACGCCAAGATCGCCACCGGCAAGAGCGAGAATAAGTTCGGCATCCCCATCGCCCGCGCCCGCGAAGTCTATGCCATGGCGGCCAAACTGCCGGGGCTCAATATCGTCGGCATCGACGTGCATATCGGCAGCCAGTTGACCGATCTCGCCCCCTTTGAGCAAGCCTATGGCAAGGTCGCGGAACTGACCGAGGTGCTGCGCGCCGATGGCCATGACATCCGGCGGCTCGACCTTGGCGGCGGCTTGGGGATCCCTTACGAGCGGTCGAATTCCGCCCCGCCGCTGCCCACGGATTACGGCGCGATGGTGCAGCGCACGCTGGGGCATCTGGGCTGCGAGGTCGAGATCGAGCCGGGCCGCCTGATCGCGGGCAACGCAGGTGTGCTGGTGAGCGAGGTGATCTATCTTAAATCCGGCGAGGGCCGCGATTTCTTGATCCTTGATGCCGCGATGAACGATCTGATCCGCCCCGCGATGTATGACGCATGGCATGACATTGTGCCGCTGAACGAACCCGCCCCGGGAGCCGAGCCGCGCCCCGTCGATATCGTGGGCCCGGTCTGCGAATCCGGGGATACTTTTGCGAAACAGCGGATGATGCCGGTGCTGGGCTCAGGCGATCTGGTGGCCTTCCGCTCTGCCGGGGCTTACGGCGCGGTGATGAGCAGCGAGTATAATTCGCGGCCCCTGATCCCCGAGGTGCTGGTGAACGGCGATCAATTCGCGGTTATCCGCCCACGGCCAAGCTTTGACGAAATGATAAACCGCGATACCATCCCTGAATGGCTTTGACGGCATCCCGCCGCCGGGCCACCGGAGCGTGACGCATGGAGACTTCCACTGACAGGACAGACGGGCTGCGCGCTTTGCGTTGGCCCCTGCGGCTGACCTGGGCGGGGATGCTGGCCGAGGCGCTGGTGCAGGCGCTTTGGCCCATGTTGGCGCTAGTGCTGGCGGTGCTGGCGGCGCTGATGATGGGGGCGCAGGATGCTCTGGCAGGCGGCGCGCTTTGGACCGTGCTTGCCGTCATCGGTCTTGCGGCCCTCTTTGCTTTGTTCTTTGCCCTGCGCCGTTTCCGCCTGCCATCCCGCGCGGCGGCGCTGGCGCGGTTGGATGCCAGCCTTCCGGGGCGGCCCATTCGGGCGCTCTTGGACGATCAGGCGATTGGCGCGGGCGATGCCGCCTCGGCGGCGGTCTGGCAAGCGCACCAGCGGCGCATGGCCGCGCGGGCGGCTGCGGCGAAACCGGTGAAGGGCGACCTTCGGGTCGCGCAGGCCGATCCCTATGCGCTGCGCTATGTGGCTTTGCTTGGGTTCATCGTGGCGCTTGTCTTTGGCTCCGTCTGGCGGTTGGGCGAGGTGACGCATCTGGCCCCCGGCGGGGCGGGCGGCACGCTCGCCTCCGGCCCCGTTTGGGAAGGCTGGGCCGAGCCGCCGCGCCATACCGGCAAGCCGACGCTCTACCTCAACGATCAGAAGGCCGGCGCGCTGTCGCTGCCTGAGGGCACGCTGATCACCCTGCGGCTCTATGGGGAATTGGGCGCGCTGACGGTGGCGGAGAACGTCTCGGGCCGGGAAGTGGCGGCATCCTCGGAACCCGCGCAGGATTTCACCCTGCGCCAAAGCGGTGAGATCAGCATCGACGGGCCGGGGGCGCGGGCGTGGCAGATCACGCTTTTGCCCGATGCCGTGCCGCAGGTCGAACGGCTCGGCCCGCCTGAGGTGACCGCCTTGGGAGAGATGAGCCTGCCGTTCCTTGCGCGCGACGACTATGGCGTCGAAGCCGGAGAGGCGCGGATCAGCCTCGATCTGGCCTCCGTCGACCGACGCTATGGTCTGACCGTCGACCCCGAGCCGCGGCCTGAGATCGTCGTGCCGCTGCCCATGCCGATCAGCGGCGACCGGCGCGATTTCGAAGAGACGTTGATCGAGAATTTCTCGAAACACCCATGGGCCAATCTCCCGGTGTCGCTGCAACTTTCGGTCTTGGACGCCTCCGAACAGCAGGCCGTGACCGAGGTGAGCCGGTTGACCCTGCCGGGGCGGCGTTTTTTCGATCCGGCGGCGGCGGCGGTGATCGAGATGCGGCGCGATCTTTTATGGTCGCGCGCAAATGCGCCGCGCATTGCGCAGGTGCTGCGCGCGGTGAGTTATGCCCCCGGCGATGACCTGCGCTCGGAGGTGACGGCGCTGCGGCTCAAGCAGGTGATCCGGCGGCTGGAACTGCGGGCGCGCTACGGGCTGGACGAAGAGCTGCAGACCGATCTGGCCGAAGACCTTTGGGCGCTGGCGATCGAGTTGGAAGAAGGCGTGCTGGCCGATGCGCTTGAGCGGATGCGCCGCGCACAGGACCGGCTGAACGAGGCGATGAAGAACGGCGCCTCTCAGGCCGAAATCGCCGAGCTGATGGACGAGCTGCGCCGCGCCACCGAAGACTACCTTGAGCAACTCCAGCGGCAGCAGGCGCAGGAGGGCGCGGGCGAA
Organism: Sulfitobacter sp. 1A13496; assembly: GCF_043557225.1. Lineage (NCBI taxonomy): Bacteria > Pseudomonadati > Pseudomonadota > Alphaproteobacteria > Rhodobacterales > Roseobacteraceae > Sulfitobacter > Sulfitobacter sp. 1A13496. Next base: position 236,652 of record NZ_JBIFFP010000003.1, read on the forward strand.
GACCAGCAGCCGCAGGGCGAGGCGATGCAGATGACCCAAGACGATCTGCAACGCATGATGGACCGCATTCAGGAGTTGATGGAGCAGGGCCGCATGGCCGAGGCCGCCGAGGCGCTGCGCCAGTTGCAGGAAATGATGGAGAACATGCGCGTCACCGAAGGCCAGCCGGGTCAGGGCGGCAATTCGCCCGGTGAGCAGGCGATGGAGGGGCTGTCGGACACGCTGCGCGAACAGCAGGGGCTGAGCGATCAGGCCTTCCGCGATCTGCAAGAACAGTTCAATCCCGGCACCGGCGCGGGCGAGAGTGACGGCAACGAAGGCCGCAACGGCGGGCAGGGGCGCGGCGAGAGCCATGAAGGCCAGCGCGGGCAGGGCGGCCCCTCTGGTGAAGAAGGGGGCGAGGAAGGGCTGGCCGGACGCCAGCAAGCACTGCGCGACGAGCTGCGCCGCCAGCAGGGGCGTTTGCCCGGGCAGGGCACGGCTGAGGGGGACGCGGCCCGCGACGCGCTGGACCGCGCGGGCGAGGCGATGGACCGCGCCGGAGAGGCGCTGCGCCGCGATGAACTGGCCGAGACGATCGACAATCAGGCGCAGGCGATGGAGGCGCTGCGCGAGGGCATGCGCGCCCTCGGTGAAGCAATGGAGCAGGAGCAACGCGCAGGCCAGCCGGGCCAAGGCACGGCAGAGGGCGGGGATCAGCGTGGCGAGGGGCGCGATCCGCTTGGGCGAGAGCAGGGCGGCAGCGGGGCCAACAGCTCGGACGCGCCGCTGGCGCAGGGGCCGGATGATCAGGGCCGCGCGCGGCGGTTGCTGGACGAAATCCGCCGCCGCTCGGGCGAGGCGGAGCGGCCCGAGGTCGAGCGGGATTACCTTAACAGGCTGTTGGATCGGTTCTGATCGGGGTTAGCCCTGAGATTGGGTCGCCACGGTGTCGAGCCAGACCAGCAGGTCTTGCAACTGCCCGTCGAGCCAGAGCCGCGCATCGTCCATCCATGCCACATAGGATGACAGATAGGGATCGGCCTGCGGCAGGGACTGCGCGATCTCGGGCGCGTAGACATAGACCGCCGCGAGCAGGGCCGCTAAAACGATCATTATGGTGAACCCCCGCATGAACCCGCCGGATTTCTGCGGCTTTTCGGGGCGGTCGAGCGCGGCGGTGGGGGTGGGCCCGGCCTGCGCGCCCTCTTGCCCGTCATGGCGCAGAGTCGAGTTAATCTCTTCGATATCGGGCAGAAGATCGCGGCGCGAGGCGCTGCCATAGGCGTCAACCTCGCTTTCCGGCACCGGCTCTCCGCGCATTTTGGCCATGCGCAGCCGGGCCTCATGGGCGCGGCGGGCGTCTTCATCCTCGGGCACATGGTCGTCCGCGGCGATCTCGGGCGTGCGCTGCGGCTGGGGCCGGGGCGCGTCATCAAGGCCGAGGTCCGGCTGGCTTTCCAGCGGTTCCGACTGGCGGCGGCGGCGGGCTTCTTGCTCTGCCGCGGCCTCTTGACGGAGGATCTCTGCGATGGCGGGGTCGAGGGGGCGGCGCACCGGCGCGGCGGGGGCGGGCTGGGGCGTTTCCTCCTCGGGGTCGAATTCGTCTTCGAAGTCGTCGTCTTGATCGTCTTCAAAGGGCGCGTCTTCCTCTTCATCGCCGAAGGGCTGCAAATCGGGCAGGCTGGCCGCTGCGGCGGCTTCCGTGTCCTCATCCGGGCCGCGCTGCTTCATCCGCATCACGTCGTCGGCGAAATCATCCTCTTCGGCCTCTGGCGCATTGTCGGGGTGATGCTGGAACCAAGTCTGCCCGCAGTTGGAACATTGCACATCACGCCCCGCTGCCGGCATCACATCGTCGGGGACTTCGTATTGCGCGTCGCAGTTGGGGCAGATCAGCCGCATGGTCATTCCTGGGTTCGTTCGGTGCTCTGAGATCGTAACGGGCAGCATATGTCCTAGAATAACGTAGGAAAAGTGATATCTGGGCAGGGTGCTGGGGTTCTGAGTGATTGAATCCTTTCCGGTGCTGAGGCACAACAGGTCGAAGTTTTTTAAGGTGGATGCGTGATAGAGCTCGAAAATGTGGCCTACAGCTATGGCGGGGGCGAATTGCTGTCCGACATCACGCTGAAACTCGCCCCCGGATCGTTCCATTTTCTGACCGGCCCTTCGGGCGCGGGCAAGACCACCTTGATGAAGCTCTGCTACGGGGCGCTTTTGCCCACGGCGGGGCATCTGCGGATGTTTGGGCAAGACGTGCGCGGGCTGGGGCGCGATGACATCGCGCTGATGCGCCGCCGTGTCGGCGTGGTGCACCAAGACGTAAAATTCCTCGACCATCTCCCCCTGACCGAGAATGTGGCCCTGCCGCTCAATGTCTCGGGCCGCGGGGCCGAGGCGGGGGGCACGGATCTGGAAGAATTGATGTCTTGGGTTGGCCTCACTAACCGCGTCGATGCCTTGCCGCCTGAGCTTTCGGGCGGGGAGCGGCAGCGGGCCGCATTGGCGCGCGCGGTGATCATGTCCCCCGATGTGATCTTGGCGGATGAGCCGACAGGGAACATCGACTGGGACATGTCCCAGCGGCTGCTCCGGCTGCTGATCGAGTTGAACCGCATGGGCAAGACCGTGTTGATCGCCACCCATGATCTGGGCCTCATCCGCGCCACCAAGGCGCATGTGCAGGCCCGCGTGCTGCGCATCGCGAACCGGCGCATCCAACTGGCGGGGGCGGATCTGTGAAGCGCTTCGATCTGGGCGCCCTGCGCGCGATTTTCAAAGGCGACCGGCAGGCCGACCGCGTGGTGCCGCCTTCGGGGTTCACCGCGCAGTTGACGCTTTTCGCAGCGGGGGCGATGGCCTTTCTGGCGGTCTTTGCCTTGGCGCTGTCGCTGGCCTCGGGCCGGTTGGCGCAGGTCTGGGGGCAGGAGTTGGCGCAGTCGGCGACGGTGCGGATCGTGGCGCCGCTGGACCAACGGGCGGCCCAGACGGAGGCAGCTTTGAAGGTGTTGCAGACGACCAAGGGTGTGGCCTCGGCCCGTGCGCTGACGGATGCGGAGCAGGAAGAGCTGCTCGCCCCGTGGTTCGGCCCGGAACTGGCGATGGAGAACCTGCCGGTGCCGCGCCTGATCGAAGTGGTCGAGGAGGGTGAGGGGTTGGACCCCGTGGGCCTGCGCCTGCGTCTCTCGGCTGAGGTGCCGGGCGCGGTGTTGGACGATCACAGCCGTTGGCGCGCGCCGCTGGTGGCGGCAGCGAGCCGCCTGCGCCTCTTGGGCTGGATTTCGACCCTGCTGATCGGGGCTGCAGTGGCCGCGATGGTGACGCTTGCCGCGCAGGCGGCGCTTGCGGCCAATGCGCAGGTGATCGCGGTGCTGCGGCTGGTGGGGGCGACCGATGATTATATCGCGCGGGCCTTCATCCGCCGTTTCACCCTGCGCGCGCTGCTGGGTGCGGCGGCGGGCACGGCTTTGGGCATGATCGCGGTGGTGTTGCTGCCTGACGCGGGCGAGGCAGGCGGATTTCTGACCGGCTTGGGCTTCCAAGGCTGGCATTGGGCCGTGCCGCTGATGGTGCCGCTTCTCGTCGGCGCGGTCGCCTTTGCCGCCACCGGGGCCGCCGCGCGGCGTACATTGAGGGAGTTGACATGAAGCTGCTGCAATGGGTCCGCTCGATCCTTTATATCGTGCAGGTGACCGTGGCGATGCCGGTGATCGGGCTGGCCTTCGCGCCTTGGGCGATGTTTTCCAAACGCGGGGCCTATGCGGGCTGCAAAGCCTATGCCGCTTGGGCTATGTGGACGGCGCGTTGGCTGATCGGCTTGCGCTGCGAAGTGCGCGGCCAAGTCCCCGAGGGTGAGGTTCTGATCGCGGCCAAACATCAATCGTTCCTCGATATCATCATGATCTTCCACGCCCTGCCGCGGGCCAAGTTCATCATGAAGCGCGAGGTGCTTTGGACGCCGGTGATCGGGCAATACACCAAGCGGATGCAAATGATCGCCGTGAACCGGGGCAAGCGCGGGCAGGCGATTACCAAGATGATGGAAGACGTAAACGCGGGCCGGGTGGAGCCGGGGCAGATTGTGATCTATTCCCAAGGCACCCGCGTCGCCCCGGGGCTGAGCGCGCCTTACAAAGTTGGCACGGCGGTGCTTTACGATCAACTGGGGCAGGTCTGCGTGCCTGCGGCGACCAATGCGGGCTACTTCTGGCCACGCCGGGGCCTCTACCGCCGCCCGGGCTTGGCCGTGGTGGAGTTTCTGGAGCCGATCGAGCCGGGGCTGGACAAGCGCACCTTCATGGCGCGGTTGGAGCAGGAAGTGGAGAGCCATTCCGACGCGTTGCTGCGCGAGGCGGGGTGGCGGCCTGCGGAGGCAGGGTAGGCGCGGGGCGCTCGTCTTTTTGGTCTGAGGCCTCTCGGAACGACCCGCCCGGCCGCAGGCCGGGCAGCGCCGACCCGCCCCCGCCGGTCGGCGCTGCCCTTTGCGATTTGTCGGCATGCCGTAGTGCCCGCTGAAACGATGGCTTCGCGGGCTGCAATCTTAGAAATTTAGGAAGCCGTTCGAAAGTGGCGGCGCCGCCGAGGGTGGTGGAAAAGACAGGCGTCACCCTGCATGTCTCTACGTATCGACATGACCCGCGAGGGGCCTCGTCTTCCGTGAATGTCGCGACGGGGGCGGTTGTAGGGCAGGGATGTTAACGCGCGATAGCCGCGGCGTGCGCCGCCTGCGCAACGAAAAGGGGCGGACCCTTGGCCCGCCCCTCTGTCTTACATGTGGATCGGCCCGTCGCCGCAGGCCAGCGCGGCTTCGCGCACGGCTTCGGAATAGGTTGGGTGCGCGTGGCAGGTCATCGCCAGATCCTGCGCCGAGGCGCCGAATTCCATGGCCACACAAACCTCATGGATCAGATCGCCCGCGCCGGGGCCGATGATGTGGCAGCCGAGGATGCGGTCGGTCTCCTTATCCGCGATCAGCTTGACGAAACCGTCGCCGGCAAAGACCGCCTTGGCCCGCGCGTTGCCCATGAAAGAGAACTTGCCGACCTTATAGGCCCGGCCCGCTTCCTTCAGCGTCGCCTCGGTCTCGCCCACGCTGGCGACTTCCGGGTGGGTGTAGATCACGCCGGGGATCACGCCGTAGTTCACATGGCCATGCTTGCCCGCGATGACTTCGGCGGCGGCCATGCCTTCGTCCTCGGCCTTATGGGCCAGCATCGGGCCTTCGATCACGTCGCCGATGGCATAGACGCCTTTGACGGAGGTCTCCCAATGCTCGTTGACGGCGATCTGGCCGCGCTCGGTCATCTTGATGCCGAGATCGTCGAGCCCCATGCCTTTGATCACCGGCTTGCGGCCTGTGGCGACGAGCACGGCATCGGCTTCAATCTCATGTTCGCTGTCGTCCTTGCGCAGCTTGTAGCTGACCGTGGCCTTGCCTTTGGCGACTTCGGTCTTCTGCACGGCAGCGCCCATGACGAAGTTCAGCCCCTGCTTTTTCAGCATGCGTTGGAAGGTCTTTTGCACCTCGGGGTCCATGCCGGGGGTGATCACGTCGAGATATTCGACGACCGTAATCTCGGTCCCCAGACGCGCGTAAACGCTGCCCAGTTCCAGCCCGATCACGCCTGCGCCAATCACCACCATCTTCTTGGGGATCTTGCCCAGTTCCAGCGCGCCGGTGGAGGTCACGACGGTCTTCTCATCGACTTCGACACCCGGCAGCGCTGCGGCTTCGGAGCCGGAGGCGATGATGATGTTCTTGGCCTCATGGACCTCATCGCCGACCTTGACCTTGCCCGCTTCGGGGATCGACCCCCAGCCCTTGAGCCAGTCGATCTTGTTTTTCTTGAACAGAAATTCGATGCCCTTGGTGTTGGTCTCGATCGTCTTGTCTTTGTAGGTCAGCATCTGCTTCCAATCGACGGTCGGCGCTTTCGCCTTCAGACCCATCTCTTCGAAATTATGCTCGGCCTCATGCAGCATATGCGTGGCGTGCAGCAGCGCCTTGGAAGGGATGCAGCCCACGTTGAGGCAGGTGCCGCCGAGGGTCTCACGGCCTTCGACACAGGCGGTTTTCAGGCCCAGTTGCGCGCAACGGATGGCGGCGACATAGCCGCCGGGGCCGGAGCCGATCACGATGACATCATAGCTCGACATGGGGGGTCTCCTTAGCAGTCGGGTGGTGCAGGCAAGGTATGAGGCGCGGGTTTCAGGTGCAAGCGCCGCTGCCTGCGGGTGTCGGGGGAAAGGGTTAAATGAGGGCCGCCAGCAGCATCAGCATGGTCGCGGCGAAACCGACGATCCAGATGAACGACCGATGCGGGCGCAGGCCAAGCGCATAGGCGGGAACATAGAGCAGCCGGGCGATGAGATAGACCCAAGCGCAGGCGGCGGTGAAGGCGGTGTTTTGGGCCGACATCTGCACCACGCCCACGGCGATGCCGAAAAGGATCAGCCCTTCGAAATGGTTGTCGAGCGCACGGCCCAGACGGGCGGTGCGGTCGCTCATCGCGCGCGACGGCTCACGGTCGCGCGCCGACATGGTGTAGCCGGGGCCAAGCTCGCGGTTGGCGGGCACGGCGTAGAGCACGAATTGCAGCCCTTGCAACAGTGCCGCGAGGGTCAGGACGGTCAGCTCGGCGCTCATGCGGATTTCACGAAATAGGCGGTGGAACTGGTCACGGTGCCCTTGTCATCGCTGCTGAGCGCATCGGACCGGGTGAGCCAATCGTCGGCTTTTTTGCGGTCGTTCACATCCAAGAGAACGGAGGCTTTGGTGCTGCTGTCGGCGTGTTGCCAGATTTGCAGCACCGAGAGCCCCGCATTGCGCCGCGCCTCGGCATCGGCGTCGAATGCGTCTTTCCAAGCGGCGAAATCGGTGACGTCGAAGTGGCAGATCATCTGCATGGGAATGCCTTTCAGAGCGCGTGGAAATAAAGAACGGCGGTGGCGGCATAGCCTGCGAGCCACGCTAGCGTGCGGATCGTCGGCACGCCGAGGGCGTAGACGATCAAATAGATGATCCGCGCCAGCAAAAAGACCTGTGCGGCGAGCAAGGTGGCGCTGTTGTTGCGGCCCATGATCTCGACCAGCAGCACGGCGGGGGCGAAGATCGCCATGGCCACGACGGAGTTATCAAGCGCGCGGCCCAGACGGGCGGTCATGCCAGTGGTGGTGCGCGTCTCGTCGCGCGAGGACATCAGGTAGCCCATCGACAGCTGCCGGGTCGCGCCCAGCACCTGCAAGAGGATCGTCAGCATGACCAGAAGGCCATAGGCGGCAAGGAGGGTGGTTTCGGTCATTTCTTTAGCTCCACATGAGGGGCCAATCGCATACCTTTTCGAATCTCGGTGCCATATGATTTCGGTACTCTTGCGAGCTCACAGATCTCTTGAATGTTCTGGCCTTTGAGTTGCTCGGCAAACTCAATCCCGAAGAGGTGAATCGACACGACCACCTGTCGTTCTGCGGCATTGTGATATCGATCGGCAAATGTATTGGCTAAATCTGCGGTTCTCATGGCCTTCTCCTTAAATAGAATGATGCAACAACTTCAGACTACATAATTCGATCTGAAACTTCGCCTATCATTCTTCTAAGAGCGACGGGCCGTATAGCGATAGGGCGGGGGTCGCCCCCCGCCCATAGTATCACAGATCCATCAACAGACGGCGCGGATCTTCCAGCATCTCTTTGACGCGGACGAGGAAGGTCACAGCGCCCTTGCCGTCGATCAGGCGGTGGTCGTAGCTGAGCGAGATATACATCATCGGACGGATCACGACCTCACCGTTGATCGCCATCGGGCGGTCCTGAATTTTCGCCATGCCGAGGATGCCGGACTGCGGCGGGTTCAGAATGGGCGCGGTCATCAGCGAGCCGTAGACGCCGCCGTTGGAGATGGTGAAGGTGCCGCCGGTCATGTCGGCCATGGTCAGCTTGCCGTCACGGGCTTTCTTGCCCATTGCGTTCACGGCCTTCTCGATCTCGGCAAAGGACATCGCGTCGGCGTCCTTGATCACCGGCACCACGAGGCCCGTGGGCGTGCCCGCGGCAACGCCCATGTGGACGTAGTTCTTGTAGATCACGTCGGTGCCGTCGATCTCGGCGTTGACCTCGGGGATCTCTTTCAGCGCGTGGCAGCAGGCCTTGGTGAAGAAGGACATGAAGCCCATCCGCACGCCGTGCTTCTTCTCGAAGTCGGCCTTGTAGGCGTTGCGCAGGGCCATGACCTCGGTCATGTCGACCTCATTGAAGGTTGTCAGGATCGCGGCGGTGTTCTGCGCTTCCTTCAGGCGGCGCGCCATGGTCTGCTTGAGGCGGGTCATCTTGACCCGCTCTTCGCGGGCGGCGTCATCGGGGGCGGAGGCTGCGCGGGGTGCGGCGGGTTTCGCCCCGGCTTTCGGCGCGGAGGCGCCTACGGCCACGGCTTTGGCCACATCTTCCTTCATCACGCGACCGTCACGGCCCGAGCCTGTGACCTGATCGCGGCTGATGCCTGCTTCGGCCATCGCTTTCTTGGCGGAAGGCGCGTCTTCGACATCTTTGCCGTCGGCGGGCTTGGTCTCAGGCGCGGCACCGGCACCGGATTTGGCGTCTTCACCCTTGGGGGCAGCAGCGCCTGCGCCGGTGGTCAGCGCGGCCAGCGTGGCGGACGCTTCGACTGTGCTGCCTTCTTCGGCAAAGATTTCGGCCAGCACGCCTGCGGCGGGGGCGGGGACTTCGACGCTAACTTTGTCGGTCTCCAACTCGCAGAGCATTTCATCGGCTTCGACCTTGTCGCCGACCTTTTTGAACCAAGTGCTCACAGTCGCTTCGGTCACCGACTCGCCCAAGGTGGGCACCTGCACGTCGATGCTTTGACCTTCGCGGGCGGCGACTTCGGTAGCGCCTGCGTCGATTGCTTTGGGCGCATCGCCGCCACGGTCGGACTGGGAGGCGGCACCGGCATCTTCGGCGGCTTCCTTGGCCTTGGGCGCGGCGGCGGTGCCGCTGTCGCCTTCGCTGACATTGGCCAGAAGGGCGTCGACACCCACGGTGTCGCCTTCCTGCGCCACGATCTCGCTCAGGGTGCCAGCGACGGGGCTGGGCACTTCGACGGTGACCTTGTCGGTTTCCAGCTCGCAGAGCATTTCATCCACCGCAACGGTATCGCCGGGTTTCTTGAACCATGTGGCAACGGTGGCTTCTGTGACGGATTCGCCCAGCGTCGGGACGCGTACTTCGCTTGTCATGGTTTACTTTCCTTTGATGGTCAGCGCCTCGTCAACGAGGGCGGCTTGTTGTGCTTTGTGCTGGCTGGCCAGACCCGTGGCGGGCGAGGCCGAGGTGGCGCGGCCCACATAGGAGGCGCGGCCATGTTTCGCGTCGATGCGGCCCAGAACCCATTCGATATTGGGCTCGATGAAGGACCATGCACCCTGGTTCTTGGGCTCTTCCTGACACCAGATCATCTCGGCTCCTTTGAAGCGTTCCAGCTCCTTCACGGCGGATTGCGCGGGGAAGGGGTAGAACTGCTCGAAGCGCAGGAGGTAGACGTCGTCGATGCCGCGGGCGTCGCGCTCTTCCAGCAGGTCGTAATAGACCTTGCCCGAACACATCACCACGCGCTTGATCTTGTCATCCGCGACCAGTTTGGTGTCGGAGTTGCCTTTTTCGGCGTCATCCCAAAGCACCCGGTGGAAGCTCGACCCGGTGGTGAATTCGTCGGCCTTGCTGATGGCCAGTTTGTGGCGCAGCAGCGATTTCGGTGTCATCAACATCAGCGGCTTGCGGTAGCTGCGGTGCAACTGACGGCGCAGGATGTGGAAGTAGTTGGCGGGCGTCGTGCAGTTGGCCACGATCCAGTTGTCGCCGCCGCACATGGTGAGGAAACGCTCCAGACGGGCGGAGGAGTGTTCGGGCCCCTGACCTTCGTAGCCATGCGGCATCAGGCAGACGAGGCCCGACATCCGCAGCCATTTGCTCTCCCCGCTTGAGATGAACTGGTCGAACATGATCTGCGCGCCGTTGGCGAAGTCGCCGAACTGCGCTTCCCAAAGCGTCAGCGCGTTGGGTTCGGCCAGAGAGTAGCCATATTCGAAACCCAGCACCGCATATTCGCTGAGCATGGAGTCGATGACCTCATAGTCGGCTTGGCCCTCGCGGATGTGGTTCAGCGGATAGTAGCGGTCTTCGTTCTCTTGGTTGATGAAGGCCGAGTGGCGTTGGCTGAAGGTGCCGCGGGTGCTGTCCTGACCCGACAGGCGGACCTTGTAGCCTTCGGTCAGGAGGGAGCCGAAAGCGAGCGCCTCTGCCGTGGCCCAGTCAAAGCCCTCACCGCTTTCGAACATCTTCTTCTTCGCGTCGAGCAGGCGACCGATGGTTTTATGCAGGGGGAAGCCCTCGGGCGCGGTGGTGATCGCCTTGCCGACGTCTTGCAGCGTCTCGGGGGCGATGGCGGTTTTGCCGCGTTGGTAGGACTTGTTCTTTTTGTCCATGCCGGACCACTTGCCGTCGAGCCAGTCTGCCTTGTTCGGGCGGTAGTCTTTCCCGGCCTCGAACTCATCATTCAGATGGTTCTGGAAGGCGGTTTTCATGTCTTCGATCTCACCCTCGGGGATCAGACCGTCGGCCACCAGACGCGAGGTATAGAGGCTCAGCGTGGTTTTCTGTTTCTTGACGCTCTTGTACATCACCGGGTTGGTGAACATCGGCTCATCGCCTTCGTTGTGACCAAAGCGGCGGTAGCAGAAGATGTCGATGACCACGTCTTTGTGGAACTTCTGGCGGAACTCGGTGGCGACGCGGGCGGCGTGGACCACGGCTTCGGGGTCATCGCCGTTGACGTGGAAGATCGGCGCCTCGACCACAAGCGCGTTGTCGGTCGGATAGGGCGAGGAGCGCGAGAAATGCGGCGCGGTGGTGAAGCCGATCTGGTTGTTCACCACGATATGCATGGTGCCGCCGGTTTTGTGGCCCTTGAGGCCCGAAAGCGCGAAACATTCGGCCACGACACCTTGACCCGCAAAAGCCGCGTCGCCGTGCAGCAGCACGGGCATGACGGCGGTGCGGTCCTCGTCGTTCAATTGGTCCTGCTTGGCGCGGACCTTCCCCAGCACCACGGGGTTCACCGCCTCTAGGTGGGAGGGGTTCGCGGTGAGCGACAGGTGCACGGAGTTGCCGTCAAACTCACGGTCGGACGAGGCGCCGAGGTGGTATTTCACATCGCCCGAGCCATCCACATCGTCAGGTTTGAAGCTGCCGCCTTGGAATTCGTTAAAGATCGCGCGGTAGGGTTTCTGCATGACATTGGCAAGGACCGAGAGGCGGCCACGGTGCGGCATGCCGATGACGATGTCCTTGACGCCCAACTGGCCGCCGCGCTTGATGATCTGCTCCATCGCCGGAACAAGGCTTTCGCCGCCATCAAGGCCGAAACGCTTGGTGCCCATGTATTTGACGTGCAGGAACTTCTCGAAACCTTCGGCTTCAACCAGCTTGCTCAGGATCGCCTTGCGGCCTTCCTTGGTAAAGGCGATTTCCTTGCCGTAGCCTTCGATCCGCTCTTTCAGCCAACCGGCCTGTTCGGGGTCGGAGATATGCATATATTGCAGCGCAAAGGTGCCGCAGTAGGTCGAGCGGACGATGCCGACGATCTGCTTCATGGTGGCCACTTCGAGGCCGAGCACATTGTCGATGAAGATCGGGCGGTCCATGTCGGCATCGGTGAAACCGTAGGACTTGGGGTCAAGCTCGGGCTGTTCGCCCATGTCGCGCATGCCCAGAGGGTCGAGCGTGGCGGCGAGGTGGCCGCGGATGCGGTAGGCGCGGATCAGCATGAGCGCGCGGATACTGTCGAGCACGGCGGCCCGGATTTGATCGTCGGAAACGGGAACGCCCTTTTCCTCGGCCTTTTTCTTGATCTTCTCGCCTGCGGCCTTCGCCTCGGTCGGTTCGGGCCAGACGCCGGTCAGCGCGCCCATCACCTCGCTCTGCGGGGCGGGGGGCCAATCGGGGCGCGCCCAAGAGGGGCCAGCGGCCTCGGCCTGCGCGGTTTCGGCGTCGTCGCCCATCGCCGCAAAGAACGTTTGCCATGCCTCGTCAACCGCGTTGGGGTCGTTGGCATAGCGGGCGTACATCGCCTCAAGATATTCCGCGTTGTCGCCTTCCATAAAGGAAGAGGCGTGGAATTGTTCGTTGGCGGGTTGGTCGGTCATTGGGTCACCTTTGTTCGGCGGGGCAGACGGGACAGGGTCAGAATCAGGGTCGGTCTATAGTCAGGCCCGGGGCGGGGGGCCATAGGTATCAGAGGCGGAGGTGCAGGGCCCTGCGGAGCCGCCGGATCGGGCGCTTGCCCGCGGGTCGGCGCCGGGCGAAAGCGGGCAGAGATTGACCGCGGTCTGAATGTGCATCTTGCCCTCCTTCGCTGTCGGCGGCGCCGGGTGGTTTTTATCAAGACCCCGAAAAACATAGTGCTTTGCGGAGTGGGTCAATGGGCGGGCCATGGCCCGCCGGGCAGGCATCAGCCCTTGTCGATCGCTTCTTTGACCGCTTCGCCCAATGTGGCGGGGCTGTCGGCCACGACGATCCCGGCTTCTTTCATCGCTTCGATCTTGCTCTCCGCGTCGCCCTTGCCACCGGCGACGATCGCGCCTGCGTGGCCCATGCGGCGTCCGGGAGGGGCGGTGCGGCCTGCGATGAAACCAGCTGTGGGCTTCCAACGGCCCTTCTTCTTCTCATCGGCGAGGAACTGTGCCGCTTCCTCTTCGGCGGAGCCGCCGATTTCGCCGATCATGATGATCGACTGTGTCTCGTCATCGGCAAGGAACATCTCCAACACGTCGATATGCTCGGTCCCTTTGATCGGGTCGCCGCCGATGCCCACGGCGGAGGACTGGCCGAGGCCCATGTCGGTGGTCTGCTTGACGGCCTCGTAGGTCAGCGTGCCCGAGCGCGACACAACGCCGACGGAACCGCGGCGGTGGATGTGGCCCGGCATGATGCCGATCTTGCAGGCGTCGGGCGTGATCACGCCGGGGCAGTTCGGGCCGATGAGGCGCGATTTGGAACCTTCGAGCGCGCGGGCGACGCGGGCCATGTCGAGCACCGGGATGCCTTCGGTGATGCAGACGATCAGTTCCATCTCGGCGTCGATCGCCTCAAGGATCGAGTCGGCGGCGAAGGGGGGCGGGACGTAGATCACGGAGGCATTGGCCTCGGTCGCGTGTTTGGCTTCGTGCACGGAGTTGAAGACCGGCAGGTCGAGATGCGTTTGACCGCCTTTGCCCGGGGTCACGCCGCCGACCATCTTGGTGCCATAGGCGATGGCCTGTTCGGTGTGGAACGTCCCCTGCGAGCCGGTTAGACCCTGACAGATGACTTTGGTGTTTTCGTTGACTAGTACGGCCATGATTTCTTCCTTGGTCGGTGATGTTTAATCCCGGGGGCAGGCCCCGGGGGCGTCAGACGCGGTGCGCCCGGTTGGTGGGATGGGCCGTGGCAGGCGCAGGGCCGGGCCACAGCAGGATGGCGGCGAGGAACATGACCGGGATGCCAAGCTCCCCGATCTCCTCGACGACGAAGGCGGTGCGTTCGGCATCGGCACTGACCTCGATCCCCAAGGGGGCGAGTTTGCGCGCGATGCCGTCGAGCAGTTTGTAAGCGACGGTGAAGCCGATCCCCAGCAGGACGGCCCCCGCCCAAGCGCGGCCCCGAAACAGGGCCGTGAGATAGGGCCGGGCATGACGCCGAAGCATCAGCAGGATCGCGGTGACGATCAGCGCAAGGATCAACCCGGCGATCAGCCTTTCGCCCAGCGGGACCCCCTCACCAGTATATTGCCGGGCTTTGAACAGGCCACGGGTGAACAGGCTTTTGTCGAGGTCCAACTCACGCGCCGCCATGACCGCGAGTACCAGCGGCAGAAACCAGACCCGCAACACCGCGCCGCGCAGGGTCCAGATCAATGCGAGAATGCAAAGGATGTAACCCACGACGGAGAGGCTTTCGTAAAAGCCACCTTCGGCCAACAGGGTGGTTTGGCTGGCGGCGGGCAGGCCGTTCACGACGACCATCTGCGCGGCAAAGGCCACGATCAGGGCGAGGATCAGCCACCAGCCGGTGCGGGAAGAGGCAAGCGCCTGTGTCATAGGCCCGCCTTTCGCGGGGCGCTGTCGCGCTTGGCCGCATGTTGGATAAGGGGGGCGAGCGACAGCGCAGGCATCAGTAAAGCTGCTCATCTTGATCGACCAGCAGGTCCAGCACCCGCAGGGTCAGCAGACCCGCGCCCATGACCATGAGGCTGCGGCCAATGGAGCCGGTGAGGTTCGACGGCAAGATCATCGCCAGCCCGTTGCGGGATTTCCGTGCCGCGCGGCTGAACCCGCGGTCGCGGCGGCGGTGGTTGGCGGCTTCGGGCAGACGCAGGGCGCCGGGTTGCCATTGCCGGATCAGAATGCCCGCCCCCAATAGCGCAATACCCGTCAAAACGGGGGAGGATTTGGGAGATTGATCCATACTGACCTCATTGCGTGATCGGGTGGGCGCGGCGCGGTGTCGTCGCATCTGCCCCCGCCGCCGCATGGCGGCGGGAACGGTGATATAGGCCATGCCCGCTGCGCGAAGCCCTGCGGGAACGGCCAAAAAGGCTTAGCCTTTGACCGCTTTCACGATCTTCTGCGCGCCATCTTTCAGGTCGTCGGCGGCGATGACGTCGAGACCGGAGTTGTTGATGATCGCCTTGCCTTCTTCGACGTTGGTGCCTTCGAGACGGACAACCAGCGGTACCTTCAGGCCCACTTCCTTGACCGCGGCGACAACGCCCTCGGCGATGACGTCACAGCGCATGATGCCGCCGAAGATGTTGACGAGGATGCCTTTGACGTTCTCATCGGAGGTGATGATCTTGAAAGCTTCGGTCACCTTCTCCTTGGTCGCACCGCCGCCTACGTCGAGGAAGTTGGCGGGCTCCGCACCGTAAAGCTTGATGATGTCCATCGTCGCCATGGCAAGGCCCGCGCCGTTCACCATGCAGCCGATCTCACCGTCGAGCGCGATGTAGTTCAGGTCATACTTAGAGGCTTCGAGTTCCTTGGCGTCTTCCTCGGTCTCGTCGCGCAGGTTTGCGATGTCGGACTGGCGGTACATGGCGTTGCCGTCGAAACCGACCTTGGCGTCAAGCACTTTCAGGTCGTTGCCGGGCATGACGATCAACGGGTTGATCTCCAGCATCTCCATGTCCTTCTCGATGAAGGCTTTGTAGAGCTGACCCATCAGCTTGACGCATTGTTTGACGGCAGCGCCTTCGAGGCCCAGCGAGAAGGCCACGCGGCGGCCATGGTAGGGCTGGTAGCCGGTCGCCGGATCGACGGAGAAGCTGAGGATTTTTTCAGGTGTCGCTTCGGCGACTTCTTCGATGTCCATGCCGCCTTCGGTGGAGCAGACAAAGGAGATGCGGCTGGTCTGGCGGTCGACCAGCAGGGCGAGATACAATTCACGCTCGATGTCGGAACCGTCTTCGATGTAGATGCGGTTGACCTGTTTGCCTGCGGGGCCGGTCTGGTGCGTGACCAGCGTCTTGCCCAGCATCTTCTTGGCTTCCTCGGCCGCTTCTTCCACGGATTTGGCAAGGCGCACGCCGCCCTTTTCGCCGGCAGCGGCTTCTTTAAAGCTGCCCTTGCCGCGACCGCCTGCGTGAATCTGCGCTTTGACAACCCAGAGAGGCCCGTCCATTTCGCCGGCTGCGTTCTTGGCGTCTTCTGCCTTCAGCACAACGCGGCCGTCGGAGACAGGGGCGCCATAGCTGCGCAGGAGGGCTTTTGCCTGATATTCGTGGATGTTCATGAAAACGGTCCCGTTTCTGTTCCAGTTGCCCCGTAGTATGGGGATGACTTTCGTTCCTGTAAGGGTTTTTTCGGAGAAAGCCGGGTTTGGCCAGCTAAAAATGGCTTTTGTGATCACACGATAAATACGTGTGATCACATTTCCGCTCAGCGGCTCCGAATCGGCTGATTCTTGCTTGAATAAGGGGGGATAGGCCGCCCCACCGAAGGGGCGGACCGGCTGTTTAGCGCGGCATGAGCGCCCAATAATCGAGGTCAAGCAAAACCTCGGGGCGGTATTTCCCGGCCTCGTCGCGCAGCTCGAAGGGGGCGCCGCCCTTGGTCGCCACAAGGCGCAGACGCAGCGCACCGACACCGGGGGCCGACGTCTCGGCCTTGTCGAGCACTTCGGTCCAGGCCCGGACGGTATCGCCCGCAAGGCAGGGGTTGGCATGGGCGCCGCCGTTCAGCCCCACGACCATCTGCGCATTGGCCAGCCCGTTGAAGGACAGCGCGCGGGCCATGGAGATCACATGGCCGCCATAGATCAGCCGCGAGCCATCCGGGCGGGCGGAGGTGTCGAAATGCACCTTGGCCGTGTTCTGCCACAGGCGCGTGGCCATCATGTGCTCGGCTTCCTCGATCGTGACGCCGTCGACATGGTCGATCTTTTCGCCGACCTCGTAATCGCCCCAGCGGTGCGGCTCCCCGGCGCGGGCGAAGTCATAATTGGTAAAGTCGAGGCCCTGCGGGATGTGCAATTGATCCACGGTAAGCGCATCGGGCAGATCCGGCAGGGTGGTCTCGGGCGCGGGGGCGTCGAGGTCGCCTTTGCGCACCATGACCCAGCGGACATAGTCGAGCACCGTTTCGTCATTCTGGTTCAACCCGGTGGTGCGGACCCAGACGACGCCGGTCTTGCCGTTGGAGTTTTGCTTGAGGCCGATGACCTCGCTTTCGGCGCGCAGCGTGTCACCGGGCCAGACGGGGCGCAGCCAGCGGCCTTGCGCATAGCCCAGATTGGCCACGGCATTGAGCGAGACATCGGGCACGGTTTTACCAAAGACGATGTGAAAGGCGATCATATCGTCGAGCGGGCTGGCCTTCAGCCCGCAGGACTGGGCGAAACTGTCGGCGGAATAGAGCGCGTGCCGGGCGGGGTAGAGCGCGTGATAAAGCGCACGTTCGCCCGCGCCGACCGTGCGGGGCACCGCGTGATGCAGCACCTCGCCCAGCTTGTAGTCTTCGAAAAAGCGGCCCCGGTTGGTCTTGCTCATCACTGTTCGCCCAATTTGGTGTCGGGCGAATAGGTGCCGGGGGCGTCTTTCACCACGGCTTGGCCGCAGCGCATGACCCCGGCCTTGTGGTCCCATGTTTGGGTGGGGGAGCCGTAAAGCTCCCAACCTTTGTTCAGCGCGTCGGTGACCTTGTGGCAAAAGGCGGATGTGTCTTCTTCGGAGAGGAAGCGGTAAACTTTCATGAAAGGCTCCGGGATCAATGGGGGAAGGGGATGACGCCGAGCCATGTGTGAATGCCGGCGACGAGAACGAAGAGGATCGTGGAGATCACGATGAGGCGGATATAGGTGGCGCGGCCTGCGTGGGGCGGGGGTGTCCAGCCCGGCTCGGCGCGGTTGATCAGGATCACCTCGCTCACCGCCCAGCCGAGCATGGTGCCAAAGAGCAGGATGGAGGCGAGATCGCCGTTGACCAGAAGGTGTGCCGTGGCCCAAATCTTCACCGCCAGCAGTTGCGGGTGGCGGGCTTTATAGGCGGGCCATGCCTTGGCGCCCTTGGCGGCGCTGGAGCCGAAGACCCAGAAGGCCAGCACCATCAACAGGTTGTTGATGTGGATAATGAAGCTGGGCGGGGTCCAGACCGGAATGAACTCCGCCGCGCGGTAGCCCCAGATGATGAGGGCCAGCGCCAGGACCAATGCGGCGGCCACCGCGCCCCGGCCTGCGGTGCCCATCTGCGCCCGTTGGGCAGGCATCAGGCGTTTAAAGAGATGGGCCCCGATCCAAAGGATCAGGCCGAGGATGAGGATTGTCATGGCGAAGGCTCCGGGCTCATGGCTGCAATTGCCGCCAGTTTTGCCAGTGTTTCGCGGGCGGTGGCAACATGAAGATTTTCCACGATTTTACCGTCGACGACCGCCACGCCCTGACCTGCGGCCTGTGCCTCTTCATAGGCGTCGATCTGGCGGCGGGCGAGGGCGGCTTCTTCCTCTGACGGGGTGAAGGCGGCATTGGCGATGTCGAGCTGTGCGGGGTGGATCAGCGTCTTGCCGTCGAAACCCATGTCGCGGCCCTGTTCGCATTCGGCGCGCAGGCCGTCTTCGTCTTTGAACGCGTTATACACCCCGTCGATGATCGCCACGCCATGCGCTTTGGCGGCCAGCAGGCAAAGCCCGAGGCCGGTCATCAGCGGCAGCCGGTCGGGGCGGAAGCGGGTTTGCAGGTCTTTCGCCAGATCGTTGGTGCCCATGACCATCGCCTGCAACTGGCGGTGGCCGGCGATGGCGGCGGCATTCAGCATGGCGCCGGGGGTTTCCATCATCGCCCAAAGGGGGATGTCGCCCACGATCTCGGCCAGCGCTTCGAGATCGGCGGGGGATCCGACCTTGGGCAAGAGAATCGCATCGGGGTTCATCGCGGCGGCGGCGCGGGCGTCATCGGCGCCCCATTCGGTATCGAGCCCGTTGATCCGTACCACCCGCATCCGAGCGCCGTAGCCGCCTTCGGCCAGTGCCTCGGCCAATGTTTCACGTGCAGCGATTTTCTCATCGGGGGAGACGGCATCTTCGAGGTCGAAGATCACCGCGTCGCAGACCAATCCGCGGGCTTTGTCCAAGGCACGGGGCTTGGAGCCGGGAATGTAGAGAACGGAACGCAGGGGGCGGGTTGTGGCGGTCATGAAAGGCTCCTCAGGCAGGGCGGCGCGCTGGCCGCCTAACATTGTTGCGCACAGAGGGGCATTTTTGTGCGAAAACTTCAAGACAAAACATGCCGCGACGCAGCGAAGCTGTTGCGGTGATTTCCGCGCGGCGGATTAACCAGTCTTTCAGCCTTGGGGCGCACTCTCTGTTGCGTCGCATCTGAGGCAGTTTCCAGCGCAGCGGATGCAGTTATTTCAACCAAGGCTGCTTTGGGGCCGGTGCGAAAGACGGCGCATTGCCATCCCCCAAGGATCACGCCTTTCGATGCGAAGGCAGATGCTATGACAGGTTTCGTTAAATTTCTTCACCTCGCGGCGCTCACCGCCGCTTCGGCGATTGTGCTTGCCACCACGACCGAGGCGCAGACGCCGCGCAATTGCGCGCCGCGCGATCATGTGGTGCTGCGGCTGGCCGATGGCTATGGCGAGACGCGCCAGTCCATGGGGCTGGGCGGCGATAATGCAGTGGTTGAGGTTTTCGCCTCTGACCAGACGGGCAGTTGGACGATCACGGTCACCGGGGTCAACGGCATCACCTGTCTTGTCGCCTCGGGCCAAGGGTTCGAGGCGCTGGCGGAGGAGTTGCCCGCCAAGGGCGAAGACGCCTGAGGGCGGAATTTATTGGGAAAGCGCAGGCGGCCTGGGGCCGCCTATTCCGTGTTTGGGGCTTGCCGCTGCTTGGGCGAAGTTCCGCCATTTATTTGTGCCGCCGTGGAACTGGAAAGGGCCATCCGGGTTGTGGTTCCAGAAGAGCAAGCAACGCTCATTTTTGGAAGGAGACCTACAATGAAACGTTTTCTGAGCACCACGGCCATCGTATTGACTATGACCGGCGCAGCCTTTGCTGATGCGCATTCCGAAGGCTTTGGCAACGTTGCCGTAGAGCAGACAGATTTCCTTGCATCCGACCTGATCGGCATGCGCATCTACAACTCCGAAGCCGAAGTTGACGCGGCCACCCCCGTTGCCGATGGCGCCGAGCAGGAGTGGGATGACATTGGCGAGATTAACGACATCATCGTGTCGCAGGACGGCGAAGTGACTGCCGTGATCCTCGGCATCGGCGGCTTCCTTGGCATGGGCGAACGTGACGTTTCCATCTCCATGGACAAGATTCGCATCCTGAACGACGAAGGCGGCGAGCGCTTCCTCGTTGTGAACACCTCGAAAGAGATGCTGGAGCAGGCGCCTGAGTTCGAACGTCCCATGATGGATGGCGAGCAGATGGAAGGCGACGCCATGAACGAGACTGACGCGAACGTCACCGTCATCAATGGCGAGACCGAAGCCGAAGAGATGGCGAACGATGTCGAAGCCGAGACCGAGGAAATGGCCAATGACGTAGAGGCCGAGACCGAGGAACTGGCGCAAGACACCGAGAACGCGGCCGAAAACCTTGAAGCCGAGACCGAAGAGATGGCCAATGACGTAGAGGCCGAATCCGAGGAAATGGCGCAAGAAGCCGAAACCATGATGGAGAACGCCGAAGCCGAGACAGAAGAAGCTGTCAACGAAGCCGAAGCCAACACCACCGTGATCACAGGTGACGAAACCGTTGAGCGTGAACTGCTGCCGCGCCCCGAAGTTGAGCGTGAAGGCTATGCCAACGCCGAAGCCGAGATGATCGAGCAGATGAGCGCCGAAGACCTCGAAGGCTCCTATGTCTATGGCGCCAACGATGAGACAGTCGGTGAAATCGACTCGCTGCTGATCGGCGACAACGGCCAGATTGACCGTGTTGTTATCAACGTGGGCGGTTTCCTTGGTCTGGGCGAAAAGCCGGTGGCCGTGACATTTGACGAACTTCAGGTTCTGCAAAACGTGGAAGGCGACGACGTGCGCATCTACATCGACAGCACCGAAGAGCGTCTGGAATCGCAGCCCGAGTACCAAGGCGACTAATTCTTCGCCTTAAAGTTCAGCAATTGGCCGCCCTTCGGGGCGGCCTTTTTCGTGGTGACGGCAGGGGTTAGCCGCCCGCCAATGCTGCAACTTGCACGGGACCGTGCATTTCGGTATCTCCGGCGCAAATGAAACCTCTGTCGGAGACATGACCATGGCCAGACCCAAAATCGCGCTTATCGGCGCGGGGCAAATCGGCGGCACTCTCGCCCATCTCGCAGCGTTGAAAGAATTGGGCGATGTCGTCCTGTTCGACATTGCCGAGGGCACCCCTGAGGGCAAAGCTCTCGATATCGCGTCGTCGGGCCCCTCGGGCAAGTTCGACGCCACCATGTCGGGCACGCAAGACTACGCCGACATCGCGGGCGCGGACGTCTGCATTGTCACAGCCGGTGTCGCTCGCAAGCCGGGCATGAGCCGCGACGACCTGCTGGGCATCAACCTCAAGGTTATGAAATCCGTGGGCGAGGGCATTGCCAAGCACGCCCCCGACGCCTTCGTGATCTGCATCACCAACCCGCTCGACGCGATGGTCTGGGCGCTGCGCGAATTCTCGGGCCTGCCGCACAACAAGGTTTGCGGAATGGCTGGCGTGCTCGATAGCGCGCGTTTCCGTCACTTCCTCGCGACCGAGTTCAACGTGTCGATGAAAGACGTCACTGCCTTCGTTCTGGGCGGCCACGGCGATACAATGGTGCCGCTGGTGCGCTACTCCACCGTTGCAGGCATCCCGCTGCCCGATCTGGTCAAGATGGGCTGGACCACGCAAGACAAGCTCGACGCGATCGTGCAGCGCACCCGTGATGGCGGTGCCGAGATCGTTGGCCTGCTGAAGACCGGTTCGGCCTTCTACGCGCCTGCCACTTCCGCCATTGAGATGGCCGAAGCTTATCTGAAGGACCAAAAGCGCGTGCTGCCCGCAGCGGCGCATGTCGATGGTGCCTATGGCCTCAACGGCTTTTACGTCGGCGTGCCCACCGTGATCGGTGCTGGCGGTGTCGAGCGCGTCGTCGAGATTTCGATGAACAAAGACGAGCAGGCGATGTTCGACAACTCCGTCAACGCGGTCAAAGGTCTGGTCGAAGCCTGCAAAGGCATCGACGAAAGCCTCGCCTAAGCTTCACGGCATATGCGTTCGAAAGCGCGTCCCAATCGGGGCGCGCTTTTTCGTTCGGGGGTGGGGCAGTTTTGTGATCACACGATAATCTGCTGTGATCACAAAAGCGGGCAGGACCACATCACTCTGTCATTTTTACACCGAAACACCGGCCAAACCCCGCAGATTCCCCGCAGTTCCCCGTGACAGTCCTGTAAAAACCGCTATCAAGATGCAAAGCACAGGACAAAGCACAGGACAAAGGACCGCGCCATGGCCGATGTGAACCGGGGTAACCGCCCGCTTTCCCCGCATTTGACGATCTACCGCCCTCAATTGACCTCCATGACGTCGATTCTCACCCGGATCACCGGCAACGCGATGCTGATCACCGCGCTGCTTATCGTGTGGTGGTTCCTCGCCGCGGCCACGTCTCTTGAGTATTTCGACACCGTGAACGGAATTATGACCAGCTGGTTCGGTGATCTGGTCTTTACCCTGTCGCTCTTGGGCCTGTGGTATCACACGCTGGCCGGTGTGCGGCACCTGATCTGGGATACGGGCCGCATGCTCGATATCCCCACCGCGGAAAAGCTGGGCTGGACCGTGCTGATTGGATCGGTCGTGCTGACCATCCTGACCATCATCATCGTTTGAGGAGCGACACCATGGCATACATGACAGATCGCAAACGCGCCCGCGGCCTTGGCTCGGCGAAAACCGGCACCGCGCATTTCTGGGCGATGAAAGTCTCTTCGCTGGCGCTGTTGGTCCTGATCCCGCTGTTCGTCTTTACCTTCGGCAGTGCGCTCGGCGGCACATATGAAGAAATCCTTGCCTATTACGCGCGTCCTTTCCCGGCCATCGTGGCGGCGCTGACGCTGATCGTGGGCTTTAAACATTTCAATGACGGCGTGCAGGTGCTGATCGAGGACTATGTCCATGGGCTGGCCAACAAAGTCGCCCTCATCGTGATGACCATCATCAGCTACGGCGCAGCAGCGGTCGGCGTTTTCGCCATCGCCAAGCTCGCCCTGTAACAATACGCCCAAACGGGAGACCGATTAAATGGCAGCATATGAATACGAAACCCACGAATATGACGTTGTCGTGGTGGGGGCAGGCGGTGCTGGTCTGCGCGCGACTTTGGGCATGGCGGAGCAGGGGCTGCGCACGGCCTGTATCTCTAAGGTATTCCCCACCCGCAGCCACACCGTGGCGGCGCAGGGTGGCATCGCCGCGTCCTTGAGCAACATGGGCCCCGACAATTGGCAGTGGCATATGTATGACACGGTCAAGGGCTCGGACTGGCTGGGCGATACCGATGCGATGGAATACCTCGCCCGCGAAGCGCCCAAGGCGGTTTACGAGCTTGAGCATTACGGCGTGCCCTTCTCGCGCACCGAAGAGGGAAAAATCTATCAGCGTCCCTTCGGCGGCCACACCACGGAATTCGGCGAAGGCCCGCCTGTGCAGCGCACCTGTGCCGCCGCTGACCGGACCGGCCACGCGATCCTGCACACGCTTTACGGCCAGTCGCTGAAGCAAAGCGCGGAATTCTTTATCGAATATTTCGCCATCGACCTGATCATGTCGGACGACGGTGTCTGCCAAGGTGTGCTCTGCTGGAAACTCGACGACGGCACCATGCATCTGTTCAGCGCCAAGATGGTCGTGCTGGCGACAGGCGGCTATGGCCGCGCGTACTTCTCTGCCACCTCCGCACATACCTGCACCGGCGACGGCGGCGGCATGGCGGCCCGTGCGGGTCTGCCGCTGCAAGACATGGAGTTCGTCCAGTTCCACCCCACCGGCATCTACGGCGCGGGCTGCCTGATCACCGAAGGCGCGCGCGGCGAGGGGGGCTACCTCACCAACTCCGAGGGCGAGCGCTTCATGGAGCGCTATGCGCCGACCTATAAGGATCTGGCCAGCCGCGACGTGGTTTCGCGCTGCATGACGATGGAAATTCGTGAAGGCCGCGGCGTGGGTGAGAATAAGGATCACATCCACCTGCACCTCAACCACCTGCCGCCGGAAACGCTGGACCTGCGCCTGCCGGGCATCTCGGAATCCGCACGCATCTTTGCCGGTGTGGACCTCACGAAAGAGCCGATCCCGGTGCTGCCCACCGTGCACTACAACATGGGCGGCATCCCCACCAACTACTGGGGCGAGGTGCTGAACCCGACCGCCGACAACCCCGATGCCATCGCACCCGGCCTGATGGCCGTGGGTGAGGCGGGCTGTGCTTCGGTGCATGGTGCGAACCGTCTGGGCTCCAACTCGCTCATCGACCTCGTGGTCTTTGGCCGCGCCGCCGCAATCCGCGCGGCCAAGATCGTCGATGCCGACAGCCCGGTGCCCGCGCCGAACCTCAAATCGGTCGAGAAGGCTTTCGATCGCTTCGACGGTCTGCGCAATGCCAAGGGCGGCACGCCGACAGCCGAACTGCGCCTTGAGATGCAAAAGACCATGCAGGCCGATGCCGCCGTCTTCCGCACCGACAAGACGCTGGAGGAAGGCCGCAAGAAGATGATCGACGTGGCCGACAAGCTGAACGATCTGCATGTCACCGACCGCAGCCTCGTGTGGAACTCGGACCTGATGGAGACGCTGGAGCTGACCAACCTGATGCCCAACGCCACCGCCACGATCACCGCCGCCGCCGCGCGGAAAGAGAGCCGCGGCGCGCATGCGCATGAGGATTACCCGGACCGGAACGACGACGAATGGCGCAAACATTCGCTGGCCTGGTTCGACGGCAACGATGCCAAGCTGACCTACCGCGCCGTGCACCTTGATCCGCTGACAAAAGAGGATGAAGGCGGCATCGACATGAAAAAGATCGCCCCCAAGGCACGGGTGTATTGATGGTCCGCACAGCACTCATCGCGGCCACGATGCTCGGCCTTTCGGCCTGTGTCGAGGTTCAGCAGGCGGTGGATGACACCGCCCGCCAGACCTCCAAAGGCGTGGTGACCGAGGTTCTGGCCACCCGTTTTCCGCAGGTGCCGAAAGAGCTGATCACCCCCTTCACCGATTGCATCATCGACAATGCCGACGCGCTGGAGCTGCGCGAATTGGCCCGCGCCACCGTGGTTGGCGTGGATGACACAACAACGGGCACCGTGCGCACCATCCTGTCGCGCCCCGAGACCCGTACCTGCCTGCTGGCCGCCGCGCCCGCAGCCGGTCTGACGCTTTAGGAGACGCATAATGGTTCAACTGACGCTTCCGAAAAACTCCCGCATGACCAGCGGGAAGACATGGCCCAAGCCCGAAGGGGCAACCAACCTGCGCGAGTTCCATATCTACCGCTGGAACCCGGACGACGGGAAGAACCCGGCGCTCGACACCTATTTCGTCGATATGGACGATTGCGGGCCGATGATTCTCGACGCGTTGATCAAGATCAAGAACGAGATCGACCCGACACTGACCTTCCGCCGCTCCTGCCGCGAGGGCATCTGCGGCTCCTGCGCGATGAACATCGACGGGATCAACACGCTGGCCTGCACCTACGGCATGGAAGAGATCAACGGCGTGGTAAAGATCTACCCGCTGCCGCATATGCCGGTGGTCAAGGATCTGATCCCCGATCTGACCCACTTCTACGCCCAGCACGCCAGCATCCAGCCTTGGCTTGAGACCGACACGCCCGAGCCGCGCAAGGAGTGGAAACAGTCGATCGATGACCGTGCCAAGCTCGACGGTCTTTATGAGTGCATCATGTGCGCCTGCTGCTCGACCTCCTGCCCCAGCTACTGGTGGAACGGCGACCGCTACCTCGGGCCAGCAGCGCTGCTGCATGCCTACCGCTGGATCATCGACAGCCGGGACGAGGCGACGGGCGAGCGTCTTGATGACCTTGAGGATCCGTTCAAGCTCTACCGCTGCCACACGATCATGAACTGCGCCAAGACCTGCCCCAAGGGGCTGAACCCGGCAGCGGCGATTGCCAACATCAAGAAACTGATGGTCGAGCGGACCGTCTGATCCACCCAATCCGACAGGAAGGCCCGGCCAAGCGCCGGGCCTTTGGTTTTTCCCATGATCCTGCCCTTTGTCATCGTTATCGTCTTTGTGATCGTGCTGATCTTTGCCCGTCGCAACGCGCCCACGCGTGACTGCCGCTGGCGCGAAGACCGGGCGGGGGACAAGGGTGCCCTGCGCAAATACCACTGCGTCGCCTGCGGGGCCGAAGCCTACCGCAGCGAAGGCCCGCCCGACCGCTGCCTCAAAGGGCTCGACACCCCGCGTCTCTGACTTGCTTTTGCCCCCAGCCCGCCGCAAGCTTGCGGGAACAGGGGAGGCAGCAATGGGTGAGCGTTTCAAAGCAGATGTGATCGTCGTGGGGGCGGGTCTGGCTGGCATGGTTGCCGCCCATGAGGCCGTGCTGCGTGGCCGCCGGGTGCTGCTCATGGACCAAGAAGGCCCGCAAAGCCTTGGCGGGCAGGCCTATTGGTCGCTCGGCGGTCTCTTCATGGTCGACACGCCCGAACAACGCCGCATGGGCATCCGCGACAGCGCGGAACTCGCCTATCGCGACTGGATGGGCTCGGCGCAATTCGACCGCCCCGAAGACGCCAATCCCCGCAAACTCGCGGAAGGGTTCATCGACTGGGCAGCAGGCGACATGCGCGCTTGGCTGCACCAGATCGGCCTGCGCTGGTTCCCGGTCGTCGGCTGGGCCGAGCGCGGCGGGGCAGGTGCCCATGGCCACGGCAACTCTGTCCCGCGCTTTCATATCACCTGGGGCACCGGCACCGGCGTCGTCGCCCCTTTCGCGCGGCTGATGCAGGAATACGGGGCAGCGGGCAGGCTGCGCCTCGCCTTCCGCCACCGCGTCACGCGGCTGGTCACCACCGACGGCGCGGTCACCGGCGTGGCGGGCGAGGTGCTGGAAAACAGCGACGCCCCGCGCGGTCAGAGCACATCGCGCAATGTCACCGGCGACTTTGAGCATACCGCCGAGGCCGTCATCCTCACCACCGGCGGCATCGGCGCCAACCACGATCTGGTGCGGCAACACTGGCCCAAAGACCGTCTCGGACCCGCGCCGCGCCGGGTGGTCAGCGGCGTGCCCGACTATGTCGACGGCAAGATGCACGCCATCGCCGCCGACGCCGGGGCCGGCCTCATCAACGAAGACCGCATGTGGCACTATTGCGAGGGCGTGCAGAACTGGGACCCGATCTGGCCCAATCACGGCATCCGCATCCTACCCGGTCCCTCGTCCATGTGGTTCGACGCGCGCGGCGACCGGATGGAGGCCCCCTGCCTGCCCGGCTTCGACACGCTCTCGACCCTGGGGCGCATCCTACAGGCGGGCGAACACAGCTGGTTCATCCTCACGCAAAAGATCATCGAAAAGGAATTCGCCCTCTCGGGATCCGAACAGAACCCCGATCTCACCTCCGGCAGATGGGGCGAAGTCCTGAAAGCACGGCTCGGGAAGGGGGCAACCGCCGCAGTCGAGGCTTTCAAAGAAAAGGGCGCGGATTTCATTGTCGCCGAGGACTTGGAAACCCTCGTCACCCGCATGAACGCCCTCACACCCGAGGCCCCCGTCGCCCTAGAGCACATCCGCGCCCAAATCGCGGCCCGCGACGGCCAATTGGGCAACCCCTTCGCCAAAGACGCCCAGATCACCGCGATCCGCGGCGCCCGCAACTACCGTGGCGACCGCCTGATCCGCACCGCCAAAGCCCACGCCATTCTCGATCCGGCCAACGGCCCGCTTATCGCCGTGCGCCTGAACATCCTCACCCGGAAATCCCTCGGTGGATTACACAGCGACACCCAAGGCCGCGTGCTCACGCCTGCGGGCACCATCCTCCCCGGTCTCTTCGCCGCCGGAGAGGTCTGCGGCTTCGGCGGCGGCGGCTACCACGGCTACAACGCCCTCGAAGGCACCTTCTTGGGCGGCTGCCTCTACTCCGGCCGCCTCGCCGGTCAACACGCCTGAAAGACGCACCACACCCCCTCCCTTCATCCTTTCCCAAATACCTTCCGCACTCTCCCCACACGCGAGCGCCAACCAACGAAGCACCCCCTCGCTCAAACCACCCGCCAAGCCACGGAAAAAAGGCGCGACCCCCGCCGCGCCCCTTCATCCTTTTTCAAATACCAATCCCGCCCTCTCAGCAGGCGCCGCACTCAAGCAAAGGCCGCCTCCAGCGCAATCTCAACCATATCGCCAAAACTCTTTTCGCGATCCTCCGAAGGCAGCGCCTCGCCGGTCTGCAAATGATCGCTCACCGTCAGCACCGCCAAGGCACGCCGCTTGTGCCGCGCGGCCAGCGTGTAAAGCTCCGCCGCTTCCATCTCGACACCGAGGATGCCATGGCGCACCATCTGCTCGTCAAGGTCGGGGCGCTCCGCATAGAAAACATCCGAGGAATAGATCCCGCCCACATGGGTCTTAGCTTCGAGCTTTTCGGCGGCAGCCACGGCGGCGCTCAATAGGCCGTAATCGGCGCAGGGGGCGTAGTTCAATTCGCGGAAAATGCCGGAGGAGGGTGAAGTGATCGTGCTCGCCGTCATGGCGATGATCACGTCGCGGATGCCGACATGGGATTGCATGCCGCCACAAGAGCCGATGCGGATCAGGGTCTGCGCGCCATATTCGGTCATCAACTCATTGGCGTAGATCGACAGCGACGGCATGCCCATGCCCGAGCCTTGGATCGTCACCCGGTTGCCGCGCCATGTACCGGTGTAGCCCAGCATGCCGCGCACTTCGTTGACCAGTTCGGCCCCTTCGAGAAAGGTCTCCGCCGCCCATTTCGCGCGGTAGGGGTCGCCGGGCATCAATACGGTTTCGGCGATATCGCCGGGTTTCGCGCCAATATGGACGGTCATTTCTGTCTCCTGATGTTTGGCGCATTTTGCCCGCGCAAGGCGGGCTTCACAAGGGCTGCGGTGGGGCAGGGGGCGTGACGTAAACTCCCGCTCGGTGCCGTGCAGGGGATGGGTGCCGAATTCACATTTCCGTTAGCAATAAAAAAGCGCCGGTGAATTGCTATTCAACCGGCGCGAAATTCCCGTATTTCGGGAAGTATTAAACCCGCATCGTTTCCGGATCGGCTCCATTCTCTACTTGGGCGCGGAACCAATTCGGCTGGCGGCCTTTTCCAGTCCAAGTCTGGGACGGGTTCTCCGGATTGGCGAACTGGGGTTTCGATTTCGGACCGGCAGGCGCTTTGCGAGGCTTCTTGGCCTTCTTGGGCGCGGGGGCCTCATCAGCTAACTCATTCAGGGAAAAGCCGTATTCCGCCGCTGCCTTTTGCGCCGCCTTGCGTGCGGCGCGGCGTTCGCGCGCCTGTGCGGCCTGCAATGCCTTTTTGACATCCGACAGAAGTTTCTCCAGTTCCTTGCGGCTCATGGATTTCAGGTCTTTTTCCATATCTGATATTTCCTTTCCAGATTGTGCTGGTAGAGGGAATTATAGAGGCAATACGTTAATTGCACGATGTATTTTGTATCAGCCTATTCCGCCGCCACCGCTTTGGGATCGGCAAGCGTAATAATATCCTGCATGATGACGTTCAATTCGAAGTCCTTCGGCGTATAGACCTGCGCCACCCCGACGGCGCGCAAACGGGTGGCGTCGGCCTCGGGAATGATGCCGCCGACGATGACGGGAATATGGGTCAACCCGGCCTCGGCCATGCGTTTCATTAGGTCTTCGACCAAGGGCACATGGGAGCCCGAGAGGATTGACAGGCCGACCACATGGGCGGCTTCCGTTTGTGCTGCTTCGACGATCTCCGCAGGCGTCAGACGGATGCCTTCATAGCTGATATCCATGCCGCAATCGCGGGCGCGGACTGCGATCTGTTCGGCCCCGTTTGAGTGGCCGTCGAGCCCCGGTTTGCCGACGAGGAATTTTAATCTGCGGCCCAATTTGTCGCTGACCGCGTCTACCGCATCGCGCAGGTCGTCCAGACCTTCGGTCTTGTTGGACTGGCCTGCGGAAACCCCTGTGGGGCCACGATATTCCCCGTGAACGGCGCGCATCTGCGCGGCCCATTCGCCGGTGGTCACCCCGGCTTTCGCGGCGGCGATAGAGGCGGGCATGATGTTCTCGCCCGCCTGCGCCGCGGCGCGCAGATCGGCCAGCGACTGTTTAACGGCACCGTCGTCGCGCGCGCTGCGCCATGCGTCGAGCCGGGCGAGCTGGTCGGCCTCGGCGCCGGGGTCGGATTGCATGACATCGCCCGCGCCGGTCATCAGGGGCGAGGGTGCGCCTTGCTGCCATTTATTGACGCCGACCACGACGGTTTCGCCGCTTTCGATACGCCGCAGCCGGTCGGCATTGCTTTCGACCAAACGTCCTTTCATGTAATCGATCGCGGAAATCGCGCCGCCCATACCGTCGAGATTCGCCAATTCGGCCCGTGCGCCTTCTTTGAGCAATTCGACCTTGGCATCGACCGCCGGGTTGCCGTCGAATAGATCGTCGAATTCCAAAAGATCCGTTTCATGGGCCATGATCTGCTGCATCCGCATCGACCATTGTTGATCCCAGGGGCGGGGCAGGCCGAGGGCTTCGTTCCATGCGGGCAATTGCACGGCGCGGGCGCGGGCTTTTTTCGACAGGGTCACGGCCAGCATTTCGATGAGAATACGGTAGACGTTATTCTCGGGCTGTTGTTCGGTCAGCCCCAGTGAATTGACCTGCACCCCATAGCGGAAACGACGGAATTTGGGGTCTTCGACGCCATAGCGCGCGCGGCAAATCTCGTCCCAAAGGTCTACAAAGGCGCGCATTTTGCACATCTCGGTGACGAAACGGATGCCTGCGTTCACGAAGAAGGATATGCGGCCCACCAATTTCGGGAAATCCTCTGCCGGGACGCGGGGTTTCAGCGCGTCGAGCACGGCGGTGGCGGTGGCCAGCGCGAAGGCCAATTCCTGTTCCGGCGTCGCGCCCGCCTCTTGCAGGTGGTAGGAACAGACGTTCATCGGGTTCCATTTCGGCACATTCGTATAGCAGAATTCGGCCACATCCGCGATCATCTTGAGCGATGGCGCGGGCGGGCAGATATAGGTGCCGCGGCTGAGGTATTCCTTGATCAGGTCGTTTTGCACCGTGCCTTGCAGCTTTGAGACATCCGCGCCCTGTTCCTCGGCCACCGCGATATAGAGCGCCAGCAGCCATGGGGCGGTGGCGTTGATCGTCATCGAGGTGTTCATCTGTTCCAGCGGGATGCCATCAAACAGCGCGCGCATATCGCCGAGGTGGTTCACCGGCACGCCCACCTTGCCAACCTCGCCGCGGCTGAGCACATGGTCGCTGTCATATCCGGTTTGGGTCGGCAGGTCGAAGGCCACGGAAAGCCCGGTCTGCCCGCGCTCAAGGTTCGAGCGGTAGAGCGCGTTAGACGCGGCGGCGGTGGAATGGCCCGCATAGGTGCGAATGAGCCAGGGGCGGTCTTTCTGCGGTTGGGTCATCGTGGCCTCTTGAATCTGGGTTGCAATAAAGTTGCGTCATGGCGTTGATAGGGGAAATAATATGCCTCTGTCAATTCGCTGCGTTGCGGCATCACTCGGGCCGCTTGGGCGGGCGGGAAACAGATAAATATTGTCCTCTCGCCCCTGCACTGTAAGGGTTAAGCCATGACGCAGACTGTGCAATTGCCCCTTTGGCTGTTCATCCTCATCGTGGTTTTCGCAGCCGTCACGGCGCTGAGCCATTTTCTGCTGCCTTCGGTGCGTTGGTTCTTTCGCCGGCGGCTTGAGCGGGCGGTGGCGCGGTTGAACAAGCGGCTGACGCGGCCCATCGAGCCCTTCAAACTGGCGCGGCGGCACGACATGATCCAACGGCTGATCTATGATCCGGAGGTCAGCCAAGAGATCGTCAACTATGCCCGCAGCAACGGCGTGCCCGAGAACGTGGCCTTTCAAAAGGCGCGGGAATATGCGCGTGAGATCGTGCCGCGGTTTTCGGCCTTTGCCTATTTCAGTTTCGGCATCCGCTTGGCGCGGTTGTTGACCAATACCGTCTACCGGGTCGAGACGGCGGTCAGCAATGAGACGACATTCGCCGCGCTGCCGCGGGATGCCACGGTGGTCTTCATCATGAACCACCGGTCGAACATGGATTACATGCTGGTGACCTATCTCGCCGCGCGGTCTTCGGCGCTGAGCTATGCGGTGGGGGAATGGGCGCGGGTTTGGCCGCTAAGCACGTTGATCCGCTCGATGGGGGCGTATTTCATCCGCCGTCGGTCGCGCGGGGCGCTTTATCGCAAGGTTTTGGCGCGCTATGTGCAGATGGCCACGACGGGCGGGGTGACGCAGGCCTTCTACCCCGAGGGCGGCTTGAGCCTGACCGGGGCCTTGCAGCCGCCGAAGGTCGGGCTTCTGTCCTATGTCGTGGATGGGTTCGACCCCGAGGGCGAGCGAGACATCATCTTCGTGCCCGTGGCGATTAACTATGACCGGGTGCTGGAAGACCGCGTGTTGATCGCCGCCGGGCAGCGCGGGGACCGGCGTTTCGGAGCGCGGATCACGGTGGTTGTGGGCTTCGTGCTGCGCAAGATGTGGCGGCGGCTGCGCGGGCGCGACACCCGTTTTGGCACGGCGGCGGTGACCTTTGGCGATCCGCTGTCGCTGCGCCGTACCGGGGCCGGGGTGCCGGTCTCGGAGTTGTCGGAGATGTTGATGGACCGGATCGCGCAGGCGATGCCGGTGCTGACCGTGCCGCTGATCGCGCGGGTGATGTTGCAGGCCGCGCGCCCGATGAAGGAGTCCGATCTGCTGGCCGAAGTGGCTGCCACTTTGGAGAAAATGCCGCCGCGCAACCGGGTGCCGAAGCCGGAGGTCCTGCCCGAACGGGTCGCCCGCGCCACCGCGCGGCTCAAGAAACGTGGCGTCATTTCCGAAGGCCCGGAGGGGCTGGAGATCGTCGAAGGGCAGGGGCCTGTTTTGGCCTTCTACGCTAATTCCATTGCACATTTCCCCTCGGAGAATGTTGCACCTGCGGCAGAAATTGCTGCGACTGCTGGGTCATAAAATTACAAACAACGGCATCTAGGGGTTGCATTGTTGCGCAGCGGATCATATCCCGAAAGGGAGCCACCGCGATTCTGCGGTGCGGCACAGACCTTGTAGACACCGATCACCGGCAGGAGGCCCACATGGCACTGGATACGAAACACGCCGAATATGACGCCCCGCAAAAGGACCTCTATGAAGTGGGCGAGATGCCCCCGATGGGGCATGTCCCGAAACAGATGTATGCTTGGGCGATCCGCCGCGAACGGCACGGCGACCCGGACAGCGCGATGCTGCAAGAGGTGGTCGACGTGCCCAAGCTCGACAGCCAAGACGTGCTGGTCCTCGTGATGGCGGCGGGCATCAACTACAACGGTGTCTGGGCCGCGCGCGGCGTGCCGATCAGCCCCTTCGACGGCCATGGCGAGCCTTACCACATCGCGGGCTCCGATGCCTCGGGCATCGTCTGGGCGGTGGGCGATAAGGTGACCCGTTGGAAGGTCGGCGATGAGGTGGTGATCCACTGCAACCAAGACGACGGCGACGACGAGGAATGCAACGGCGGCGACCCGATGTATTCTCCCAGCCAGCGGATCTGGGGCTACGAGACGCCCGACGGCTCTTTTGCGCAGTTCACCCGGGTGCAGAGCCAGCAGCTGATGCCCCGGCCCAAGCACCTGACATGGGAGGAAAGCGCCTGCTACACGCTGACGCTGGCGACCGCCTACCGGATGCTCTTTGGCCACGAGCCGCATGACCTGAAGCCCGGCCAGAACGTGTTGGTCTGGGGCGCCTCCGGTGGCCTCGGCTCCTATGCGATCCAGCTTATCAACACTGCGGGCGCCAATGCGATCGGCGTGATCTCGGACGAGAGCAAGCGCCAGTTCGTGATGGATCTGGGTGCGAAAGGCGTGCTGAACCGCAAGGACTTCAACTGCTGGGGCCAATTGCCCACCGTGAACACGCCGGAATATGCCGAGTGGTTCAAGGAGGCGCGGAAGTTCGGCAAGGCGATCTGGGACATCACCGGCAAGGGCGTGAATGTCGATATGGTCTTTGAGCACCCCGGCGAGGCGACCTTCCCGGTCTCCACCTTCGTGGTGAAGAAGGGCGGCATGGTGGTGATCTGCGCAGGCACAAGCGGGTTCAACCTGACCTTCGACGTGCGCTACATGTGGATGCACCAGAAGCGCTTGCAGGGCAGCCACTTTGCCCACCTCAAACAGGCGAGTGCGGCCAACAAGCTGATGATGGAGCGGCGGCTCGACCCCTGCATGTCAGAAGTCTTTAGCTGGGCCGATCTGCCCGAGGCGCATATGAAGATGATGCGTAATGAGCATAAGCCGGGCAATATGTCGGTGCTGGTGCAGGCCCCGACGACCGGGCTGCGCACGTTGGAAGACACGCTGGTCGCCCGCGACTAAGCGACACGGATCGGCTAAGATGAGACCCCCGTGGCTTCGGCTGCGGGGGTTTTGCGTGGTGCCCTGTCGAAACAGAGGCTTAGCGCCCGAAGCCCCGCTATTTATGGGGGGGCAGAAAGCGCGGATGGTGCAAAATAATGTACATGCTATGGTTGTATTAATCTGCCATTAACCAAAGCTGGGCGACCCTCATGCGAGATGATTGGATATTGGACGTTTTGGCCGATCTCAGGGCTTTTGCCATGGCGAACCAACTGCCGCGCACGGCGGAGCAGTTGGACGACGCGGCGCTGATCGCTCTTGCCGAGATGTCCTTGCAACGCGAAAGGGCCATGGGCCGCACGCATGAGGATAGAGCCGCATCTGGAACGGATTTGGGAAAGGCTGGCGCAGGCTGATGGCCAGCCCGCCCTTGGGCAGGCCTGCAAAGACCTGCGCGATCACTATGGCATTTTGCATGTCGTCTATCACTGGGTCGACACGGCGGGGGTGCAATATGGCTGCGGCACCTATGGCGCGCTTTGGTCTGAGCGCTATCAGGCGCATAACTACCTGCGCATCGATCCCGTGGTCGCGGGCTGCTATCGCCGGTTCGAGCCGGTGGATTGGAAAGACCTCGATTGGTCCTCTCGCGCGGCGCGGCAGTTTCGCCGGGATGCTTTGGACCATGGCGTCGGCGATCAGGGGTTCTCCGTCCCGATCAGGGGGCCGCATGGGCAATTCGCGCTTTTCACCACGAACCACAGTTGCACCGATCGGGTTTGGGCCGCTTTCACCGCGCGGCACCGGCGCGATTTGATCTGGGCGGCCCATTGCTTCAACGAAAAGGCGCTGGCGCTGGCCCCAGAGCGGGCGCCGGGTGCCGTGCAGGCGCTCTCCCCGCGCGAGGTGGATGCGATGACCCTGCTGGCCGTGGGCTACAGCCGCGCGCAGGTGGCTGACCGTCTGTCGATCTCGGAACATACGCTGCGGGCCTATGTGGAAAGCGCCCGCTTCAAACTGGGGGCGTCTAACACCACCCATGCCGTCGCCCGTGCGCTCAGCCGGGGGCTGATTGTCGTCTAAGGCGGATAATCCACATGAATCACAGGCGCGCGGGGCAAAGCCATCTGGCCCCCGGCGCGGGGCTCATTTAGGGTCGCCCAATGACATCTACCGCGCTCACCTATTCCGAAGACCAAGCCGCCGCCCATGACAAGGTGGCCGATATGCTGCGCTCGGCGGGCATCGATCTGGACGACTCGCTTTTGATGCCGCCTGCGGGCGGGCCGGATCAGGTGATGGCGGTGACCGGCAAGGCCGGATCGGGCAAAACCCTGCTGCTGGCCGAGCTTTACCGCGCGCTGGAAGGGGCCGGGGTCGAGATCGTCTCGGGCGATTACGAATCGCGCAAGAAGCGCGAGAAGCGCACCTTGGCGATCCTCGCGCCCACCAACAAGGCGGCGAGCGTGCTGCGGTTGCGCGGGGTGCCCGCGACGACGATCCACCGCATTCTCTATACGCCGGTCTATCACCCTGAGTATGAGCGCATCGCCGAATGGCTGACCGGCAACGGTGAGAAGCCCGAGATCGAGGGCCTCAGCGAAATGGCGTTGGACCGGGCGGCGGCATTTTTCGCGAACAACAAGTCGGTGCCCGGGGCGTTGGCGGCGGCGGGGCTGCGCGGCAGTGATTTCATCACCGGCTGGAAGCGGCGGGAAGAGCCCTTGGACATTGGTTTCGTCGACGAAAGCTCGATGCTGGACGACAAGCAGTTCGAGGATTTGAAAGAGATTTTCCCGACGCTGCTGTTGTTCGGTGACCCGGCGCAGCTGGCGCCGGTGGGCCAGTCGGGCACGATGGTCTTCGAGAAACTGCCCGAAAAGCGCGTGTTGAACCTCAACCGCATCCACCGGCAAGAGGCCGACAACCCGATCCTTGATCTCGCCCATGCGCTGGCCGATCCGCAGTTGGAGTTTCATGACTTCGAGCGGATGATCGAAGACGCGGCGCGCAAGGATGACCGCGTGGTCTGGGGCCAGCGTGTCGAAGTCGACCTGATGGCGCGCAGCCCGGTGCTGGTCTGGCGCAACGCGACGCGCATCCGGCTCATCAATGCGTTCCGCAGCGTACATGGCGCGCCGGAGGATGCGTTGCTGACGGGCGAGCCGCTGATCTGCGACGGGATCGAACTGCCGCTGAAACACCGGAAGAAACGGCTGGATCTGGAGGCGCGCGGCCTGATCAAGGGGGCGCAGGTGGTCTATCTGGGCGAGGGGCGCAAGCCCGGCTTCAGCCGCTTGCATGTGATCGGGGCCGAGGACCCGCAGGTGAGTGCCGCCTCGATCGTAAAGATCGAGAAACCCGACGAAGAAGAACCCTTCATCCCCTTCGCCGCCCGCATGGGGGCGACCTTTCTGCACGGGGCGGCGGTGACGATCCACAAGGCCCAAGGCAGCCAGTGGGAGAATGTGCAGGTCTTCGCCCCCGATCTCTATGCCGCCGCGCGGATGGGGCGGAGCGAGGCGGGGCAGCCGCTGTGGAAGCGGCTGGCCTATGTCGCCATCACCCGCGCGCAGGAACGTCTGATCTGGGTGGTGCGCAACCGGCTCAGCAAGCCTTCGGGGCCGTTGCGGGTGGATGATCTGCGGGCCGCGCCAGCGGCGGCGCTGACGCTTGAGGCGACCGAGGATGGCGCGGCTTAGCGGCGCATGAGGCCGAATACGGCCGAAGCGCCCCAGCCCGCCGCGACCGCGATGAAGAGCGACAGCAGCCCGTAGAGAAACGCCCGTTGGTGGGCGAGGTTGAACAACCAACGCTCCATCCCGACTTTGCGCACGTCGATGATCGTCTCATATTGCGCTACCACATCGCCGCCGCGCGTGAGGAAAATCCGCGTGTCATAGGCCCCTTCGGTGAGCGAGGCGGGCAGGGCGACGGCGGCGCGGAAAAGGGTTTGCTCATCCACCTTCACCCCGTCTTCGATGACTTGGTACAGGTTCGCATCCTTGCGCACGCGGATCAGCGCGTCGGTGAATTGGGTGGGGTCCGCGATCTCCATCGGGGCGCCGACCGACCGGATGGCGCGGGGGATGGAGATGCGGTGACGCAGGTCTTCGATGCGTTTGAGCACCTCGGCCAGCGGGCCGGAGGTGACCACGGCGTAGAAGCTTGGTGCGCGGTCGACCTCAACCGCGGCGGTGTTCACCCAGATGCCAAAGCGCCGCTCTTTCCGGCGCACCATCACCGGGGCCGAGGGGCCGGAGACGGTGATGACGACTTCGAGCGGCGCGCCATCGGGGATCGGGGTTTCGCGTTTGACGGCCCCGTAGACGAGGATCTCGGACCCGTCGAAATTGGTGGTGATGGAGACTTCGGCCTGGCTGAGGCCAAGCACGATTTCCTCTTCCGCCGTGGCGGTCAGGGCCGTGAAACACAGGCCAAGGAAGGCGATTAGCGCGCGCATCATTCCGCCGCCACCGGGCTGAGTGAATAGAGTTCCGCCGGTTCCAGCAACAGGTCGAGCGCCAGCTTGCCGCAGACCGCCAAGACCAGCACCGCGAGCAGGATGCGCAGCTGTTCGGCCTGCATCCGCACGCCGATCCGCGTGCCCACCTGCGCGCCGAGCACGCCGCCCACCAGCAGGAGCACCGCCAGCACGATGTCGACCGTCTGGTTGGTGGTCGCATGCAGCATGGTGGTAAAGCCGGTCACGAAGATGATCTGCAACAGCGAAGTGCCGATCACCACTTTGGTCGGCATGCCGAGCAGGTAGATCATCGCGGGCACCATGATGAAACCGCCGCCCACGCCCATGATCGCGGAAAGCATCCCGACCGCCGCGCCGA
Source organism: Sulfitobacter sp. 1A13496 (assembly GCF_043557225.1). Lineage (NCBI taxonomy): Bacteria > Pseudomonadati > Pseudomonadota > Alphaproteobacteria > Rhodobacterales > Roseobacteraceae > Sulfitobacter > Sulfitobacter sp. 1A13496. The sequence goes on from NZ_JBIFFP010000003.1 coordinate 274,626, forward strand.
CCAGCACCGGCGGGATCACCGAGATATAGAGGCCCGAAACCCGAAAGCGAATTTTGAACGGCAACCCATGCACCCAATAGTGCTTCTTGCGTTTGACCCGGCCCCCCTTGCGCGTACGGCGGATGGCGCGGAGCGATTCCACGAACATCAGCCCGCCGATAATGCCAAGGAAAACGACATAGCAAAGCGTCACCAGCAGATCGACTTGGCCCAGCGATTTCAGGTAGTTAAAGATGAACATGCCGATGCCGGAGCCGATCAGGCCCCCGGCCAGCAGCACCCAGCCCATTCGGAAATCGACCGTCTTTCGCTTGAGATGCGCGAGCAGGGCCGAGAAGGAGGATGCGACGATCTGGTTGGTGGAGGTCGCCACGGCCACGGCAGGCGGGATGCCGACGAAGAACAGCAGCGGTGTGATCAGAAACCCGCCGCCGACGCCGAACATGCCCGACAGGATGCCCACGATGCCGCCCAACCCCAAAAGGAGGAAGGCGTTAACCGATACTTCGGCAATGGGCAGGTAGATTTGCATGACGTTTCCTAGCCCCGAACGGCCGCGCAGTTCAACATAGCTTGTCGCGGTGAGGCGACCACTTTGACAGGTTGCGCCGATCCGGCCCTCGGGTGCAAGGGCCGGAAGGAAGTGTCAGCGTTCTTTCACATAGGGCTCGCCACCCGCGCGCGGCGGGATCGCTTTTCCGACGAAACCGGCGAGGATCACCACGGTCATCAGGTAGGGCAGGGCGCCCAGAAGCTGGCCCTGCACCTTGATGCCGATGACCGACTGGATCACGTCCGGTCGGGTCTCCAGCGCGCCGAAGAGGCCGAAGAGCAGGGTGGCCCAAAGGGCGTACCACGGCCGCCACTTGGCGAAGATCAGCGCGGCCAGCGCGATGAAGCCGCGGCCCGCCGACATGTCCTTGACGAAACCCGCCTGCAGCGCGGTGCTGAGGTAGGCCCCCGCCACGCCGCAGAGCAGCCCCGCGATGGCCACCGCGGCATAGCGCAGACCCACGACCGAGACACCGGCGGTGTCGACGGCGGCGGGGTTCTCGCCCACGGCGCGCAGGCGCAGGCCGAAGCGGGTGCGGAACAGGATCCACCATGTCAGCGGCACGGCGAGGAAGGCGGCGTAGACGAGGATCGAATGGCCGGAGATCAGCTCTTCGTAAAGCGGGCCGATGACGGGTACGCTCTCCATCGCCTCAGCGAAGGGCAGGGTGATCGGCTCGAACCGCGCGCCGCCGAAGAGCGAGGGGGTGCGGCCCCCTTGGGCGAACCAGTCCTGCGCGATCAGCACGGTCATGCCGGCGGCGAGGAAGTTGATCGCCACGCCGGAAATGAGCTGGTTGCCGCGGAAGGTGATCGAGGCGAGGCCATGCACGGCGCTGAGCGCCAGCGAGGAGGCGATGCCCGCCGCCAGTCCGATCCAGACCGATCCGGTGATTGATGCGAGCGCCGCCGAGAAGAAGGCCGCGGCCAGCATCTTGCCCTCAAGCCCGATGTCGAAGACGCCCGCGCGTTCGGAGAAAAGACCGGCAAGACAGGCCAGAAGCAGCGGCGTGGCCAGCCGCACGGTGCTGTCGAGCAATTGGATGAGCGTGATGTAGTCCATAGGTCAGACCCGCTTTCTCAGGGGGGTATAGGGGCTCATTCCGCGCTCTCCGACTGGGCGCTGCGGGGGCCGGGTTTGGGCGGGCCGGGGCGGCGGAACATCAAGAAGAGACGCTCCAGCGGCATCCGCACCATATTGTCGAGCGCCCCGGTGAAGAGGATCACGAGCGCTTGGATGACGACGATCAACTCGCGCGGGATCGAGGTCCAGAGCGCCAGTTCCGCGCCGCCTTGGTAGAGAAAGCCGAAGAGCAGCGCGGCAAAGAAGACGCCCACCGGGTGCGAGCGGCCCATCAGCGCCACGGCGATGCCGATGAAGCCCGCGCCCTCGGTCGCGTTTAGCACCAGACGCTCGCTTTCGCCCATGACGTTGTTGATCGCCATCAGCCCTGCCAGCGCGCCCGAGATGATCATGGTGATCATGGTGATGCGCACGGGCGAGATGCCGGCATATTTCGCCGCCGGCTGCGAATGGCCGTAGGCGCGGATTTCATAGCCCAGACGGGTGCGCCAGATCAGCATCCAGATCGCCACGCAGGCGCCGACGGCCACCAGCAGCGAGACGTTGGCGGGTGCGGATTTGGAGAAGGCGATGCCAAGGGGGGCAAGCAACTCGTGCAGGGTCGGCAGATGCACGGCCTCGGGGAAGCGGGCGCTGGCCGGGTCCATGCTGCCCGGCGGGCGCATGACGTTGACCAGCACGTAGTTCAGCAGCGCCGCGGCGATGAAGTTGAACATGATCGTGGTGATCACGACGTGGGAGCCGCGCTTGGCCTGCAGCCAGCCGGGGATCGCGGCCCAGATGGCGCCCAGAAGACCGGCCATGACGCCGCAACCGATCAGTGCCAGCGTCCAATGCGGCCACGGGATGTAGAGCGCGGCCAGCGCCACGCCAAGGCCGCCCAGCATCGCCTGACCCTCGCCACCGATGTTGAACAGCCGCGCGTGGAACGCCACGGCGACGGCAAGGCCGGTGAAGATGAAGTTGGTGGCATAATACAGCGTGTAGCCCCAGCCATAGGTCGAGCCGAGTGCGCCCTTGACCATGAGATTCACCGCCGCGACCGGGTCTTCGCCGATCGACAGGATCACCAGCGCTGAGAGCACGGCGGCCAGCAGCAGGGAGATCAGCGGCACGAGGATCACCTCGGCCCATTTCGGCATCACGTCCATCTCAGACCTCCTTGCGCGCGTCGCCGCCCGCCCGGGCGAGATTGGCCTCGACCTCGGCCACGCTGTGTTCGTTCTCGGTGTCGGTGATGCCTGCCATGAGCAGCCCAAGCTCCTTTTCGTCGGTCTGATCAGCGGCGCGTTCGCCCATGATCTGCCCGTCGAACATCACCGCGATGCGGTCCGACAGGGCGAGGATTTCTTCCAACTCGACCGAGACCAGCAGGATCGCCTTGCCTTGGTCGCGCAGGGCGATGATCTGCTCGTGGATGAACTCGATCGCGCCGATGTCGACGCCGCGGGTGGGCTGGCCGATCAGCAAAAGATCGGGGTTGCGCTCGATCTCGCGGGCCAGAACGATCTTCTGCTGGTTGCCGCCGGAAAAATTCTTGGCGGCCAGCGTCGGGTCGGGCGGGCGCACGTCGAAACGGGCCATCTTGTCCTCGGCATCGGCGCGGATCGCGGCGTGGTCCATCAGCATGCCGCTGTTGAAACGGTCGTCGTGGTGGTAGCCGAAGACGTTGTTCTCCCAAGCCTGAAAATCCATGATCAGGCCTTCGCGCTGGCGGTCTTCGGGCACATGGGCCACACCGCGCGCGCGGCGCGACTGGCCGTCGCTCTTCTTGCCCGAGAGGTCCAGCGGCGTGCCGTTGAGCGTGACGCTGCCGGTGCCGTCGGCATAGCCGCCCAGCACTTCCAAGAGTTCCGACTGGCCGTTGCCCGCGACGCCCGCGAGGCCCAGCACTTCGCCGGCGCGAATCTGCAGGTCGATCCCGCGCAGCCGCTCGACACCCTTGTCGTCGACCACCCGCAGACCCTTGATGTCGAGGATCACCTCGCCCGGGGTGGCGGGCTCTTTGTTGACGCGCAAGAGCACCTTGCGCCCGACCATAAGCTCGGCCAGTTCCTGCGGCGAGGTCTCGGCGGTTTTCACGGTGGCGGTCATCTGGCCGCGGCGCATGACCGACACGGTGTCGGTGATCTCCATGATCTCGCGCAGCTTGTGGGTGATCAGGATGATGGTTTTGCCCTCGGAGCGCAGGCGGCCGAGAATGCGGAACAGCTGGTCGGCCTCAGCGGGGGTCAGCACGCCCGTGGGCTCGTCGAGAATGAGAATATCGGCCTGCCGGTAGAGCGCTTTCAGGATCTCCACGCGCTGCTGCATGCCCACGCCGATGTCTTGGATCTGCGCGTCGGGGTCGACGTTCAGGCCGTAGTCCTTCGACAGTTCGATCAGCGTCTTGCGCGCCTTCGACAGCGAGGGCTTCAAGAGGCGGCCATCCTCGGCGCCGAGGATGATGTTCTCCAGCACGGTGAAGTTTTCCACCAGCTTGAAGTGCTGGAACACCATGCCGATGCCTGCGGCGATGGCGGCTTGACTGTCGGGGATCTCGGTCTTGCGGCCACCGATGAAGATCTCGCCCGCATCGGCCTTGTAGAAGCCGTAGAGGATCGACATCAGCGTCGATTTACCGGCGCCGTTCTCGCCGATGATGCCGTGGATCGTGCCCGGCATGACGCGGATGGAGATATCTTTGTTGGCCTGTACCGGGCCGAAGGCCTTGGATATGCCCTTGAGTTCGATCGCGGGGGCGGTATCGGTCATGTCAAAAGGTCCTGCGGGCGTTGCAGCCCTTGATCTGGCGTTGGTCCATCGCTGCCCCGGTCACGCTGTGGGGTTTTAAAAGGGGCCGCGCCGATGATCGGCGCGGCCCCGGGGGTCGATTGTGGATAAATCGGGCTCAGAAGTCCAGTGCCGGGCAGCTGTCGTTCTCGTAGTAGGAGACGACTTTGATCTCGCCGTCGATGATCTTCTGGCGCGCTTCGTCGACAGCGGCCTTCATCTCTTCGGTCACGAGATCTTGGTTGTGCTCGTCGATGGCAACGCCCACACCTTCTTCGGCAAGGCCAAGGGTCACGACTTCGCCGACTTCGAGGTCTTCGCCCGCCATCATCGCGTCATAGACGGCGACATCGACGCGTTTCAGCATGGAAGTCAGCACCTTGCCCGGGTGCAGGTGGTTCTGGTTGCTGTCGACGCCGATCGACAGGATGCCTTCGTCGGCAGCGGTTTGCAGCACGCCCACGCCGGTGCCGCCTGCCGCGGCATAGACCACGTCAGCGCCTTGGTTGATCTGGGCCTTGGTGATCTCGGAACCCTTCACCGGGTCGTTCCACGCGGCGGGGGTGGTGCCGGTCATGTTGGCGATGACGGTGGCGTCTGGGTTGGTCGCCTTGACGCCTTGGGCATAGCCGCAGCCGAAGTGACGGATCAGCGGCACGTCCATGCCACCGACGAAGCCCACGGTGTTGCTCTCGGAGGCCATCGCGGCCATGACGCCGACGAGGTAGGAGCCTTCATGTTCGGCAAAGCTGACCTGACGCACGTTGGGCAGGTCAAGCCAGTTCACGTCGATCACGGCGAACTTGGTGTCGGGATAGTCGGGCGCGACGGTCGCCAGCGGATCGGCCATGGCAAAGCCCATGGTGATGATCGGGTTGGCACCGGATTCGGCGAAGCGGCGCAGGGCCTGCTCACGCTGCGCTTCGGACTGCATTTCGATCTCGGCGAATTTGCCGCCGGTTTCTTCGGCCCAGCGGGAGGCACCGTTGAAGGCCGCTTCGTTGAAGCTCTTGTCGAACTTACCGCCGAGGTCGAAGATCAGCGCCGGTTCAGCCGCTGCCGCGCCCGCGGTAAGCGCGAGGCCCGCAGCAGCGCCGAGGAATTTCGTCATGAGGGTCATTTGGTGTCTCCCGGGTTGTGGTGTCGGGCGGTCAATCAGATGCTGCCGCCACGGCGTTTGTGGATCATGTGATCAGGTATAATCTAGGGCGCAGGCGGGGGGTAGGGTCAACCGCTTTTTGAGGGCAAGCCGCCCGGATCGCCAGCGTGACCATGGGTCAAGACGCGTTGCAGGATGCAGGCATCCACAGGTGGAACGCCGCTGCGCGCGTAATAGGCACGGCGGGTGGCGATTTGGGCAAAGCCTTGATCGGTATAAAGTGCGCGGGCGGGTAGATTATCAGCTGCGACTTCGAGAAAGGCACTTTCGCAGTCGGCGGGCAGGGCGGCCAGCCAGTCGCGCAGCAGCGCCCGGCCCAGCCCCCGGCGCTGCTGCGCAGGGTCCACGGCAAGCGTCAGCAGTTCGGATTCGCCCGCGATGGTGCGGGTCAGGGCAAAGCCGCCGGGGCGGGTGAAAAGCTGCACGAAGGGGCTATCGAGCAGGCTTGCGAACTCCGCCTCTTGCCACGGCCTGTCTTGGGTGAAGGCCGCAGCGTGAATCGTGGCGAGGGCCGCCGGTGTCACGGCAGCAGAACCGGTGCCGCGTCGCGGGCGGGGGCGGCATCGGCGGGGCGCAGGTAAAGCGGCGCAGGGCGCGGCGGATTGCTGGCAAAGCGGCGCGCGGCGATGAGGGCGATGGCTTCGGCCACAGGCATCGCTGGCGGCTCTCCGCCGGCGCCGATCAGCGGGCCGGTGAAGGCCGGGAGGGCGGCGGCGTCGTGTAGTGCGGGTTCGGAAATGCCGGGGTTGTCAAAGCCTTGCAAGAAAACTTGATCACGGCGGGCATCCACCGCACAGGCACAGGGGCCATCATGGCCTTCGCGCAGCGCGTCGAAGGCATCGACCCCAACCGCCGGAATGCCAAGGCCAAGCGCCAGCCCACGGGCGGCAGAAACGGCGATGCGGATGCCGGTGAAATTGCCCGGCCCGATGCCGACGCCAAGCGCGGTGAGGTCAGCATAGGCCAGCCCGGCCTCGCTCAACAATTCCTCGCAAAGGACCATGATCCGCTCGGCCTGACCCTTGGTCATCGGCTCGGTGCGGGAGGCCAAGATCCGGTCGCCCGACAGCAAAGCGGCCGCGCATTGCGCGGCCGATGTGTCAAAGGCCAGAATCAGCGGCCCGCTCGCGCCATGCTCAGGCAACCGGGCGCACCTCTGTGACCTCGGGGATGTAGTGGCGCAGCAGGTTCTCGATGCCCATTTTCAACGTCAGGGTCGAAGAGGGACAGCCGGCGCAGGCGCCCTGCATATGCAGATAGACGACGCCACGCTCAAAACCGTGAAAGGTAATGTCACCGCCATCTTGGGCCACGGCGGGGCGCACGCGGCTGTCGAGCAACTCTTTAATTTGGCCGACGATTTCACCGTCTTCGCCGTCATGCGCGGCGTGGCCGGATGTGGGCTGGTGGTCCGAGGCCATGACCGGCTCGCCGGACTGGAAATGCTCCATGATGGCACCGAGCAAAGCGGGTTTCACATGGTCCCATTCCACCGCGTCCTGTTTGGTCACGGTAACGAAATCGGTGCCGAAGAACACGCCCGTCACGCCCTCAACAGCAAAGAGCCGTTGGGCCAACGGCGATGTCGCCCCGGCTTCGGGGGAGGGGAAATCAGCGGTGCCCATCTCCAGCACGGTCTGACCCGGCAGGAACTTGAGCGTTGCGGGGTTCGGAGTGGATTCGGTCTGGATGAACATGGGGTGTACCTCGCTTTCGGCGTGGCTCCTGATATGCGCCTGCGCGGGCGGCAAGTCAAGGTTTAGAACCGTTCTAAATTGTGGCGCCGGGCATTAGGCGGGGGGCAGAGCGCTTAGGTGATCGCTTCGAGCCGTTCCTTGCTCAGATCGCCGGGCACGATGGTGATCGGCACGGGCAGGGCGCCGGCAGAGCGCGACAATTGCGTGACCAGCGGGCCGGGGCCTTTCTTGCGGTCACCGCTGGCGCCGAGAACCAGAACGCCGATGTCGGGGTCGTCGGACAGCTGCTGGATGATCTCATCCGTGGGTTCGCCCTCGCGGATGATTAACTCAGGGTCGACGCCCTGTTTGTCGCGCATCCATTTGGCGAAAACCTCGAAATGCACCTCGATCCGTTCGCGGGCCTCTTCGCGCATCAGGTCGCCGACGCCGATCCAATGGTTGAACTCTTCGGGCGGGATCACCGACAGCACGGCCACGCCGCCCCCCGTGCGCGCCGCGCGCAGGGCGGCGAAACGCATGGCATTCAAACATTCGGTGCTATCGTCCAACACCACTAGGAATTTCCGCATCAAACCCTCTCTCCGCACCTCCTCCCGGTGCGGTGCGATCATGGCGCGGGCGGGCGGCGCTGGCAATTGCTTTCGCGCGCCGCTGCCGCCCGGACCTTCAGCCGCGCTGACTTGCGGCCCAATCCCAATACATTTCGCGCACCCGGCGCGTGACCGGGTTCTGGTTGTCCCCGGTGCCATATTGCGTCTCGTCAAAGGCGCTGACAGGCGTGACTTTCATCATATTGCCCGACAGAAAGACCTCATCGGCGGCATGGAAATCGTCAAAGCTGAGGACGGTCTCATGCACCTTCATCCCCGCCTCGCGCATGTTCGACATATGCCGCGCACGGGTGATCCCGGCAAGGAAGGTGCCGTTGTGGATGGGGGTGAAAACCTCACCATCCTTGACCATGAAGACGTTGGCGCTGGCGCTTTCGGCGACATTGCCCATGGCATCGGCCACCAGCGCATTGCCGAAGCCCTTGGACCGCGCCTCGACCATCATGCGGGCGTTGTTGGGGTAAAGGCAGCCTGCTTTGGCGTTGACCACGTTATCCTCCAGCACCGGGCGGCGGAAGCGGGTGCGGGTGAGGGTGGTCGCGGCCTCGGGCGGGGCCATGGGGATGGCCTCAAGGCTGATGGCAAAGCCGGTGGCACCTTCGCGCGGCACGATGCCCAGTTCGTCACCGGCCAGCGCCCAATACATCGGGCGGATATAGACCGCTTGATCACGCGAATAGCTCTTCAGCCCCTCGCGGCACATCTCAATCATATCCTCGGTCTCGACCGTCGGGGTGATCATCAGCGCGCGGGCCGAGCGGTTGATCCGCGCGCAATGCGCCTCGAGGTCCGGGGCCAGCCCGTCGAACAGCCGCGCCCCGTCGAAAACGGTGGTGCCGAGCCATGCGCCGTGATCGGCGGCCTTGATGGTGGGCAGATCGCCGTCGTGCCATGCGCCGTTGAAATAGGTCTTGATGTCTGTGCCGGTGGCCATGTGACGATCCTCAGGAATTGCTTCGGTAGATGCCCTCGGGCAGGTTCAGTGCCGCTGTCAGATCGCTCAGCTGCGCGGGGGACAGGGTGATCGTGGCCACACGGTCGGTCCGGGCGTCCCATTGCTCGATCGTGATCTGCCCCGCGAAAGCAGAGACGGTGACGTCCTCGCGCAGGGGGGCGTCGGATTCGTCGATCAGAGTGATGACGGTGGCGTCGAATTCATGCTCGATGGTAAACATGAGGGCACATTAGGCTTTGTGCTCGCGAGCGCAAGGCCGCCGTATGAGCGTCAAAGCTCTGTGAACGGGGGTGGCAGCGGCAGGGCGTCATGATAGATAGGTGGCGCAAGGAAAACCGAGCGAGGATCAGCCGTGAAATTGTTGAATGCCCTTGGCGCATTTGCCGTCATCGCCCTGCTTTCTGCCTGTGAGGTGGCACCGATCCAGACAGGCCCGATCCCGGTCGACAGGCCGCAGACCACGGGAGAGGCAAGCCCACGGTTGAGCGCGAGTGCGGCGGCGCGGAGCTTTGTTCAGGTGGTGCGCACGCTTGAGCCTGTGGCCGAGCGGGAGTGCCGCAACCGTACCACGGGGATGAACTGCGATTTCAATATCGTGGTCGATGACCGCCCCGGCCAACCGGCCAATGCATTCCAGACACTGGATGAAAATGGCCGCCCCATCGTGGCGTTCACATTGGCGCTGATCGCCGATGCCCGCAACGAAGACGAGCTTGCCTTCGTGCTGGGCCATGAGGCCGCGCATCACATCGCGGGCCATATCGGACGCCAGCAGCAAAACGCCATGGCGGGGGCGGTGATCTTTGCCGGTATCGCCACGCTGAGCGGGGGCGATGCGACTGCCGTGCGCACGGCGCAGGAGTTGGGCGCAGAGGTCGGCGCGCGGCGCTATTCCAAGGATTTCGAGCTTGAGGCCGACGCCCTCGGCACGATCATCACCGCGCGGGCGGGCTATAACCCGTTGCGGGGGGCTGAATTCTTTACCCGCATTCCCGATCCCGGTGACCGTTTCCTTGGCACCCATCCGCCCAATAACGCCCGGATCGATATCGTGCGGCGCACCATGGCGGGGCTGTAACGGTTTGCGCAAACTGGGGCAGGTGCTGAACGACCGTGGGTCGAAATATGCGGTGTCGGGCTGCCCTGCGCGCGACCGGGCTGAGGTCGATGCCGCGCTGAAAGACCTCAAACGTGACAAATCCTACGCCAAGGCCACCCATAACACTTGGGCGGTGCTGCTGTCGGATGGCGGCCCGCTCAAAGGCGACGATGGCGAATCCGGCGCGGGCATGGTGATCCTGCGGATGTTGGAGCGCGAGGGGCTGACCGACCATCTGATCGTCGTCACCCGCTGGTACGGTGGCAAACATCTGGGCGGCGACCGGTTTCGCCATGTACAGACCTGCGTGCGGGCCTATCTGGATGCGCCCACGGGCTAAAGGCTGAGCGCGATGGCGGCAAAGAAACAGGCCGTGGCGACCAGCACAAAGACATGCCAGATCGCGTTCTGATAGCGCATGCCGGGATGGGCATAGACCAAGGTGCCCGCCGAATAGGTCAGCCCGCCCGCGGCCACCAGCGCCAGTGCCGCCCCCGGCAGGTTGTGCCACATCGGGTAGATCAACAGGACCGAGAGCCAGCCCATGCCGAGGTAGAGCGCGAGTGACCCGCGCGCATCGGTGCGCCAGAACCAGAGCTTTGCCACCGCCCCGATCACCGCCAGCGCCCAGACCACGCCGAGGATGCCATAGGCAAAGCCTGAACCGATCACCATCACCAGCGGCGTATAAGTGCCCGCAATCTTGAAATAGATCGCCGCATGATCGACTCGGCCCAAAAAGGCGCGGCTGCGGTCGAAGGGCAGCAGGTGATAGACGGCAGATGCAGTGAAAGAAGCAAGGATGCAGCCTGCGTAGATCGCCGTGGCGGTCAATTGCCCCTCTTGCCCGGCGGCATGGATCATCAAAAGGATGCTGGCGGGAATGGCGAAGCCAAGGCTCAGCACATGCACGGCGCCGTCGGCCAAAGTCTCAGCGATGGAGGTCGGATAGCCCATGACAAAAAGGTACCAGCGAAACCGACCTCTGCCATGGGTGACGAAAGGTAAAGCGCAGGGCCCTATAGTTCAGCGCGGTTTGTTGCCATCGATCCAGCGCGACATCAGGGTTTTATCGCGAAAACACTCCTGCGGGACATCGCGGCGTTTCAACCGCGCGATGCGTTCGGCAAAGGCGACCTGTTTGGCGGAAGGGTAGGCGGCAAAGGGCCCCTCCAACGCTTGCGGTTTATGAGCGTCGATCCATTCCGACACCGCCGCGCGATCCGCTTCGATGCCTTTGGGAAGCTCTTCGCCCGTTCGCTTGGCGAGGGACTGAGCGTATTGCATCTGTTTTTCGGTCGCGGGCATGCGGCGGTCGGCCTGTTTGGGCTGCGCGCTATCGCCGCCACGGGGCGGGCGACCTTGCTGCTCAAGGTCGAAGATACCGGGGAACTGAGGTTGAAAAGACATGTGGTCATTCCTCTGCTACTGCGTTCTACATATAGAACAGAAAGGGAACATATTCAAGTCTCTCCGTAATCTCGCCCTTCCATGATGGTATATCTAGTATCGGGGGTGTTTTGTTCCGCAATATCTGCGATGCGTCCGCTATCGCAGCTGTTCCGCCGCTTCTGCGATCAGTTCCGCCGTCTTGACCATTCGCGCCGGCAGGGGCCGCCCGCGCCGCGAGGCGAGCCAGAGGTCATGCCAACGCCGCTTGGGCAGAGGCAGCAGCCTGAGCCGGTCCTTGGCGGCAAAGGTTTCGACCCCGCTGCGGGGCAAAAGCGTATAGCCTACGCCCCGCGCCACTGCCGCTGGGATCTGGCCGATCTGGTTCACATAGCCACGCAGGCGCATCCGGTCGGCCCCCGGATAGCTTTCCGGGAAATTGAGCTGGAGCAGATCGTCGGCATAGGCGAAGCCATCGGGGTGGGCGATGAAGCCCCGGCTTTCGAGATCGGCAAAACTTTCTATCCGTTCCAATGCATTAACCGGCAGCACGAGGCAAAGTTCCTCGCGCCCCAGATGCCGGGCCTCTAACCTTGCGTGGGCAGGGTCATCGGCCAGCACGCCCAGATCGAAGCGCCCATCGAGCAGCCCGGCGCGGATTGTGGCTTGGGGCGCGGCTTCGAGATGGAGGGAGAGGTCGGGCGCTTGGGTCATCCACCCCAGCAGGAGCGGCTGGAGCAACATGGCGAAACTGCCGGAGCAGGCGATATGCACCACGCCCCGGTCGGGCAGGTCGGTCGCGATGCGTTCGCGCAGGCGCTGCTCTTCGCGGCGGCGGGCAAGGCCGGTTTCAAACAGCGCTTCGCCCGCCGGGGTCAGGGTGAAACTTTTGCCATCGCGCGCGATCAGCGGCAGGCCCAACTGGTCTTCCAGCTTGCGCAGATGCTGCGACACCCCCGGCTGGGTCATGTTGAGCCGCTGCGCCGTGCGGGTGAAATGGCCGGTCTCGCAGAGGGTGGTGAAGCTCTCAAGCCAAGTGGCGTTCAGCATATCAAACGTTTCGTTATGATTTCGATGAGATTTGATAATTTCACATGTGAGGTGCGCCTGTCTATCTCAACCTCAACGCAAACAGGAGACCGCATATGACCACCCCCCGTACCTTTTCCCACATCGGCCTATCCGTGCCGGACCTCGACGCCGCCGTGAAGTTCTATTCCGAAGTTCTTGGGTTCTATGTCGTGATGCAGCCCACCGAAGCGGTGGAAGAAGACACCGCCATCGGCGTTATGTGCACCGATGTCTTCGGCCCCGGCTGGGGATCGCTGCGCATCGCCCATTTGGCGACAGCGGATGGCATCGGGATCGAAATCTTCGAGTTCCCCGGCAACTACGCCCCCGAAGAAAAGCTGGAGCATAAGCGCCACGGCACCTTCCACTTCGCCATCCAAGACCCCGATGTCGAAGGTCTGCTGGAGCGGATCATCGCGGCGGGCGGCAAGCAGCGGATGCCGGTACGGGAGTATTTCCCGGGCGAGAAACCCTACCGCATGGTCTATGTCGAAGACCCGTTCGGCATCGTCTTCGAGCTTTACAGCCACAGCTATGAGCTGACCTATTCGGCAGGCGCTTACGCCTGAGAGCAGCCTTTGGGGGCGTCAGGTGATCTGACGTCCCCAAAGATCGTATTCGCCCGCCTCTTCGACTTCGACGGTGACGATGTCACCGACCTTGAGGTTCTGGAAATCCTCGTCGATGAAGAGATTGCCGTCGATCTCGGGCGCGTCGGATTTGGTGCGGCAGGTGGCGGCGTCTGCGTCGATCTCATCCACGATCACGTCAAGGCGTTTGCCGACCTTGGCGGCGAGCTTGGCCTCGGAAATCGCCTGCGCCTTTTCCATGAAGCGCTCCCAACGGTCTTGTTTGATCTCGGGCGCCACATGATCCGGCAGCGCGTTCGACCGCGCGCCTTCGACGTTTTCGTATTGGAAGCAGCCGACCCGGTCGAGCTGCGCCTCGTCCAGCCAATCGAGCAGGGTCTGGAACTCCGCTTCCGTCTCACCCGGATAGCCGACGATGAAGGTCGAGCGCAGGGTGATGTCGGGGCAGGTGGCGCGCCATGCGGCGATCTCATCGAGGGTTTTCGAGGCGGCGGCGGGGCGGGCCATGCGTTTCAGCACGTCCGGATGCGCGTGCTGGAATGGGATGTCGAGGTAGGGCAGCACCAGCCCCTCGGCCATCAGCGGGATCAGCTTGCGCACATGCGGGTAGGGGTAGACGTAGTGCAACCGGACCCATGCACCGAGGGAGCCGAGGTCCCGCGCCAGATCGGTGATATGGGCGCGGTGGCCGCGGTCTTCGGCGTGTTTGATGTCGACACCATAGGCGGAGGTGTCTTGGCTGATGACCAGAAGTTCCTTCACGCCATTGTCGACCAGACGTTCTGCCTCTCGCATCACCGCCTGGGCCGGGCGTGACTGCAACCGGCCCCGCATGTCGGGGATGATGCAGAACTTGCACTTGTGGTTACAGCCTTCGGAAATTTTCAGATAGCTGTAATGCCGCGGGGTGAGCGAGACCTGCTGCGCGGGCAGAAGGTCGATGAACGGGTCCGGGTTGGGCGGCACCGCGCCATGCACCGCATCGAGCACCTGTTCGTATTGATGCGGGCCCGTGACGGCGAGGATGCGGGGGTGATGTTCGCGGATGTAATCCGGCTCGGCCCCCAGACAGCCGGTGACGATCACCTTGCCGTTTTCGGTCAGCGCCTCGCCGATGGCGTCGAGGCTTTCGGCCTTGGCGCTGTCGAGAAACCCGCAGGTGTTCACAATCACCGCATCGGCGCCCGCGTAATCGGGCGAAACGCCATAGCCCTCGGCGCGAAGCCGGGTCAGGATGCGTTCGGAATCGACCAATGCCTTGGGACAACCGAGGCTGACCATGCCGATGGTTGGCTGGCCGGGGCGGGCGGGATCGCTGATCTTCGCCTGCGGGGCGAGGTCGGGGCGCAGATTGGGTGGGTTTGTGCTCATGGCTTGCGCTATAAGGCAAGCGGATGAGCGGGGAAAGAGCCGCCGGGCAGGAGGAGAGAGCCATGAGATGGATTATACGGGTCATCGGCGCGCTGTTGCTGATCGTCGTGATCATGCTGGGGGCGCTGTTCCTGCTGCCCGCAGAGCGGGTCGCGCGGATCGCCAGTGAGCAACTCAGCCGGATGACCGGGCGGGAGGTGTCGATCACCGGCGATGTAGGCGTGACGCTCTGGCCGGTGCTGGGGGTGACCGCGGGCGGGCTTGAGGTCGGCAATGCCGATTGGACCGACAAGGGCGCGCTGCTGACGGCGGCCAATGCGGCGATAGGGGTGGACGCGGGCGCGCTTTTGCGCGGTGAGATACGCATCACCAATATCGCGGCGCAAAGCCCGGTGATCCGGTTGGAGCAACGTCTTGATGGGCGCGCAAGCTGGCAGTTCACCGACAGCGCCAGCGGTGCGCGGATCGAGACCGAGAGCGCGCCGAGCGCCAGCCGCCGCCCGCTGAGTATTCAGAAACTGACGGTGACCGATGCCACGCTGATCTATGACGCCGAAGGGGCGGATCTGCTGCGCTATGACGGTGTCAATCTGGCGCTGGACTGGCCCGAGCGGGGCGGGGCGGCGGAGATCACGGCCAGCATGGCGCCAGCGGGCGAGCCGGTTAAGCTTGCTGCGCGGATCGAAGGATTTGCGGATTTTCTGGAGGGCGGCGTGCAGCCGCTGCGGGCGGAGGTTGCGACGGGCGGGGGCGACGCCTCGTTTGATGGGCGTGGATCGCTCGACGGTGCGCTCGCCGGTGATCTGCGGGTTGATAGCGCCGACACGGCAAGGTTTCTGGCGTCCTTTGGCGCGGGCGGTATCAATCTGCCGCGCGGCTTGGGGCAGTCGGTTGATCTGCGAAGCGGGCTGACGCTGACGCCCGACCGGCGTTTGGCACTGCGCAATATCGCGTTGGACTTGGGCGGCAACAGCTTAACCGGGCAGGCCGATCTGGCGCTGAATGGCACGCCGCGGATCACCGCGAACCTGCGGACAGGGGCGCTGGACCTTTCGGCGCTGTCCGAGGAAAGCGACCAGGGCAGTGGCTCCGAAAGTCCGGCAACGGCGGGTCCAGAGGGCTGGTCACAGCAAGAGATCAACGCCGATTGGCTCGCCGCCTTTGACGGGAACATCGCCCTGAGCGCGGAAAGCGTCGATCTGGGGCAGCTCGACCTCGGCCCCACCCGCGCCGTGCTGCACAATGAGCGCGCGCGGATGGTCTTTGATCTGCAGGATATGAACGCCTATGGCGGCAAGGTTGCGGGGGAATTTGTGATGAATAACCGCGATGGCCTGTCCGTGGGCGGCAAGCTGCATGCGCAGAACGTGCAGATGCGCGACCTGCTGGAGGATACCGCCGGGGTGACGCGCTTTACCGGGGCGGGCGATGCCGAACTGTCGTTCCTCGGGGTGGGGCAGTCTATTGATGCGATCATGCGCTCGCTCAGCGGTTCTGGCGCGCTGACCATGGGGCGCGGCACGATTGCAGGGATCGACTTGGACGCGCTGCTTGGCTCCGTCGATGCCGAAGGCGGCAGCACGGTGTTCGATTCCGTGGAGGCGACGTTCGAGATCGCCAAGGGCGTCTTGCGCAACCACGATCTGCTGATGCTGCTGCCGAACTTCAACGCGACGGGGGCAGGGCAGGTCGATCTGGGGGCGCAGAGGCTGGACTATACGGTTACGCCCAAGGCCCTGCGCGTCAATGCGTCGCGCGGTGGGCTGGCGGTGCCGGTGCGGATCAGGGGGCCATGGGCGGACCCTGAGATCAAGGCCGATCTGCGTGCCGCGATTGATCTGAACTTTGCCGAAGAAAAGCAGCAGGCCGAAGATAAAGTACGCGAAAAGATACAGGAAGAGTTGAATATCTCACCGGATGACAGCCGCTCGACCGAAGATATCGTCAAGGATGAGTTGGAGAACGCCGTCAGGCGCGAATTGTTCAAACTCTTTGACTAGCCCAAGGCCGCCCCGCTCTGGGGCACCTGCGAAACTCATGGTGGCGTAGGCGGGCGGGCTGCGGTAAGGCTGACGCGACATTCTAGGAGAGGCGCAATGGCCAACGATCTTTTCAACAGCTTCATGACCGGCCCCGACGAACAGGGCCGTTTCGGCGATTTCGGCGGGCGCTTTGTCTCGGAAACGCTGATGCCGCTCATTCTTGAGCTGGAAGAACAATATGAGAAGGCCAAGACCGACGACAGTTTCTGGGCCGAGATGCACGACCTTTGGACCCATTACGTTGGCCGCCCCAGCCCGCTCTATCACGCCGAGCGGCTGACCGAGCATCTGGGCGGTGCCAAGGTCTATATGAAGCGCGACGAGTTGAACCACACCGGCGCGCATAAGATCAACAACGTGCTGGGGCAGATCATCCTCGCCCGCCGCATGGGCAAGAAACGCATCATCGCCGAGACCGGGGCGGGCCAGCACGGTGTGGCCACGGCGACGGTCTGCGCCAAGTTCGGCCTGAAATGCGTGGTCTACATGGGCGCCCATGACGTTGAGCGTCAGGCCCCCAACGTCTTCCGCATGCGGCTTTTGGGCGCCGAGGTGGTGCCGGTGACGAGCGGTCGCGGCACGCTGAAGGACGCGATGAACGACGCGCTGCGCGACTGGGTGACCAATGTGCGCGACACCTTCTATTGCATCGGCACCGTGGCCGGGCCGCACCCCTATCCGGCGATGGTCCGCGACTTTCAGGCCATCATCGGCAAGGAAGTGCGCGAGCAGATGGACGCCGCCGAGGGCCGACTGCCCGACACGGTGATCGCCGCCATCGGCGGCGGGTCGAACGCCATGGGCCTGTTCTACCCCTTCCTCGACGACAAGTCGGTGAACATCATCGGGGTCGAGGCTGGTGGCAAGGGCGTGGATGAGAAGATGGAGCATTGCGCCTCGCTCACCGGAGGCCGCCCCGGCGTGCTGCATGGCAACCGCACCTATCTGCTGCAGGACGACGACGGGCAAATCCTCGAAGGTTTCTCGATCTCTGCCGGGCTCGACTATCCGGGCATCGGGCCTGAGCATTCTTGGCTGCATGACATCGGCCGCGCGAAATATGTCTCGATCACCGACCGTGAGGCGCTGGAGGCGTTCCAGCTGTGCTGCGCGCTGGAAGGAATCATCCCGGCGCTTGAGCCGAGCCACGCGCTGGCCCATGTGCTGAAGATCGCGCCCGAGCTGCCGAAGGATCACCTGCTGGTGATGAACATGTGTGGTCGGGGCGACAAAGACATCTTCACCGTTGCCCGCGCATTGGACTTCGACATGGGTGAATTCACCTAAATTCCTATCCGAATCCGAGTCGAGTTTAACGGGCCCGCGTGAAAACGCGGGCCCGTTTTTTATGCGATAACGCGCGGTATGTGATTTGCGCATAAACTTTGGGCAGGGGGCGAACTTCTTTGCCGAAAAAGCACGAAAAAACTTTCACATCGCGAAAAGACCGGCTAGCCTTTCTTTGCAGCCCGCGCGCCTGCTCGCGAAACCCCGTTTCGCCCTTGCAGGCTTGACGCTAAGGCAATCCACCCCCGTTTTTCGCGCCCGATTGGCTTCGTAAACCAAAGTTTATGACGCTCTTACAGGGGTTTAGATCGGACGATTTAAACCCGGGACAGATAGCCAATCCCCCCTCGAATGCCCTTTTCCCTGTCATCCCAACGACGCCGCGTCACCGATGAGCGGCTCGCAACCCAACCCGGGACTGAAAGGAACACGATATGAAAAACGCATTCGCAACCGCCACACTGATCCTTGCCACAGCAGGCACCGCCGCTTTCGCACAGGGCATGGAAGGCCAGCAGGTCGGCTATACCGCAGATAACGCAGATGCCGCCTATTCGACACGCAACGTCACTTCCGACGCTCTGAGCTTTGACGACCTGCGCGCCGAGACACCTGCCGAAGCAACAGCGACCGTCTTCGTTACTACCCAAGACGCACAAAAAGATGGCCGTTTCGTCCGCTAATCGCGGCCGACGGCTCCTCCCCCTAACTTTCTCCCCCGAAAGGCTAAGACAATGAAAAAGACACTCGCAACAACCGCACTGATCCTCGCCACCGCAAGCACTGCTGCTTTCGCTCAAGGCATGGAAGGCCAGCGCATCGGCTATAACGACAAGACCGACAATGGCGTTTCCTACTCCAGCCGCAGCGAAGCCGTGGACGAGACCAAGCTGGAAGTCTTCAAAGAAGGCATCCTGCGCGCCGAAGACCTCTCCGACGTGACCATCACCGTCTTCCCGACCGCGCAGAGCGACGCTTCGGTCAACCGTTTCCCGCGCTGATCACTGCGCGACCCTAACTTTCCCCCGAAAGGACACGACATGAAAAAGACACTCGCAACCACCGCCCTGATCCTTGCCACCGCAGGCTCCGCCGCTTTCGCACAGGGCATGGAAGGCCAGCAAATCGGCTATAACGACAAAGCTGATGCAGGCGTTTCCTACGCCAGCCGCAACGACGCGGTCGACAATGTGAAACTGGACATCTTCAACAACGGCACCTTCCGCGCTGAAGACACATCTGACGTGACCGTCACCGTCTTCCCCGCCGCGCAAGACGCCGAGAAAGTGAACCGTTTCCCGCGCTGAGATCGGCCTGATGCCTGCTAAGGCATTGCGGTAAAACAGTCTTCCGGCCAGCCAAGCAACCCTGAACTGGCCTCAAGAGAATGCACTCGCCCCCCGGGGCGGGTGCCAAATCACTAAGGGTTGATCAAGGCGCATGTCCGCCATCTCTTGCACTTCGGTGCGCCGCGGTTAAATACGGCGAACACCAAGGCAAGGCTTCACCATGAATAATAAGAAAAAGATCGCACTGTGGGTTATCGCCGCTCTACAGTTCAACGCCACTGTCTATTTCGTGCTCGTTTTTGCACTGGAGGGGCGCGGCGTGACGCTTTTCGGCACCCCGCTGGCTGACATTGGGCCGAACAAGGGCATTCAGGTTTTGGGTTTGATTCTTGGGGTCGTTCTGGGCTGGATGGCGCTGCGGATGAGCCTCCAGCGGGCCGAGCGGGCAGAGACGGCGCTGCGTCATTGTACGGTGGAATTCGCCGATGTGCTCGAAGAACACTTTCGCGAATGGCACCTCACCCCGGCAGAGCGGGACGTGGCGATTTTCCTGACTAAGGGTTTGAATACACGCGATATTGCCGAGATGCGTGGCACGTCCGAAGGGACCGTGAAGGCGCAGACCAATGCGATTTACCGCAAGGCGGGCGTGACCGGGCGGACCCAGCTTCTGAGCACCTTTATCGAAGACTTGATGGACGATTCCCTGATGCCGCGTCCCAAGTCGAAACTGCATCTCTGCCACGCGGCCTAAGGGTGGCGTGGCGCCTCAACGCGTCAGTTCCAGAATATCGAAATCGCTTTCCACTGCCGGTGACGGGAACAGCAGCCGCGCGCGGGTGGGGCTAACCCGCTGAAACACGGCGACGTCGCTTTGTACTTTGCCGCCTGAGGTGAAATCTTCGGGCAGATCGGCATAATCGGGCGGCGTTTCGCCCCGGACATAGCCCACCCCGGCATAGATCGCGCGGCCTTCGCGCAGGGTGATCTCACCCTTGGTAAGCTGTGATCCGGTGAGTTTTTCAAAGGTGAAGCCACGATCACTGGCGGTAAAGCGGCATTTGAACGGGCTATAGGCCACAAGCGGGCTGATCCCGCCCAGCTTGATCGTGCGGCAAGACCAATCGCCCTGCAAATCGGCGGAGAATGCGACCTGAGGCTGCCCAGAGAGCGCGCGGGTTAAAATCGCCACATCCCCGGCGTCGCCCCCGTTCAGCGCTTGCATCATGGCATCGCCAAAGGCGGCGTCAAAGGTCTCTAACCGGGCGCTATCGACGGGGCGCAGGGTGGTTTCCGCCCAAGCGGTGACGGGCAAGAGCAGCAGGAGGGGCAAGAGGCGCAGGCGCATGGTTAATCCTCACTCGGGTCGATGGCATGGTCGCGCAACACCTCCAGCGGCACGATATCGAGCGCGCGCAGATGCGTGGCGGCCAGATGCACCCGCGGGGCGCAGCCCTCATCCGCGGCTTGCAGGAACCGTGCGGCACAGAGGCACCATGCGTCTCCCGGCTTCAGCCCGGCAAAGCCGAACTCGGGGCGCGGGGTGCTGAGGTCATTGCCGACATATTTCGAATAGGCCAGAAACTCCGCCGTCATCACCGCGCAGACCGTATGGCTGCCCTGATCCTGCGCGCAGGTGTTGCAATGGCCATCGCGGAAGAACCCTGTCACCGGGTCCGTCCCGCAGATCACCAGCGGTTGGTTCAGGACGTTGATGCTCTCGTCGGGTGTCATATCTTCCCTTTCTGCTTCAGGTCCCGCCCGAGACGGAGGCTGCGATCTCGCGGAAAATCTCTACATTCTTCGCGGCGACCCCGGCTTCACGGAATTTGCGGTCGGCGGCATTGGTGGCGATGACCACATCGCGGGCGCTGTCGACATAGATGTACTGCCCATAGATGCCGCGCGCCATATATTCCCCCTCGGGCGCGCCCTGCGGGATCCACCATTGGTAGCCATAGCCGATGTGGCCCTCGGCGGTGGGGGCGGTGGGGCTGGTTGATTCTGTTACCCAGTCTTCGGGCACGATTTGCTGGCCGTTCCATTGCCCACCTTGGGCGAACATCTGGCCGAAACGGGCATAGTCGCGCGTGGTCATATTGAGGCCCCCGAGCACGAAGGCGGTGCCGGAACCATCGACGATGTAATAGGGCGCATGTTCCAGCCCCAACGGCGCGATGACCTTCTCGCTCAGCAACTCCGGCACGCTCCGCCCGGTGGCACCGCGCACCACCATGCCGATCACATGGGTGTCAATCGACACATATTGCCACTGGCTGCCCGGCGCGGTGAAGGTCTCGGACAATTCGGCGGTGAAATCGTCTAGCCTGCCGCCAAGCGCCACCACCCGGCCCATGCGGTTGATGTCCGAATCGTAGTCCAGATAATCTTCGTCAAAGGTGACGCCGCTGGCCATATGCAGCACGTTGCGCAGGCTGGCCCCGTCATAGGCGCTGCCCTTCAGACTGGGGGCATATTTGGTCACCGGATCGTCGAGGGATGCGATCTGGCCTTCCTCTAGCAGGATGCCCACCAGCGCCGAGAGGTAGCTTTTCGCCACCGACCAGCTGATGCGGCGATCCTCGGGGCCGGTGCCTTTGAAGTAGTTCTCATAGACGATGGCGCCGTCTTTCAGCACCACCAACGCGGTCACGTCACGCGCCGCGATCCAGTCGTCCACCGCCTTTGGCAGTTCGGTTTCGGGGCCATAGGGAAGCTCGGTCGTCAGCCCGTCTCCGCGCGAAACGGGGGCGGAGAGGAAAGCGCCGTCCATATGGCTGAAGTTGTGGACGATCTTCTCTTCGGAGAAGAGAGAGTTCACCGCCAAGAGCCGTTCGATCTCTTCCCGCTTCCAAAGACCGATGACGATGGCCGCCAGCAAAAGCGCCAGCAAGATCCGGCCCAGCCATTTTCCAAATGTACGCATGATATTCCCCCTGTTGGCCCGCAGTGAACCACGGCGCGGGGGCGGGGGCCAGCCCGACATTGCGTCAGGATGGGCGTCAGCAGGGGCGTGAGGCCAAAAGCGTCAGCGGAAGCGGTCCATCAGCTTTTGCAGCGGCGATTGGGGCTCTGCCTCCGGCTCGGGTTTGCTGGGGGCGGGCTTTGGCTGGGTTTCGGTGGGCTTCTTTGACCCCTTGCTGCCGGTGCCCGAGCGGGGCGGGGCCACGCGCAGCGCCACGGCATTCATGAAACGGCCAGTGTCGCCTCGTGCAAGATCCGCCGCCCCGTCCGAGACGCCGCGCAGCACATCGTCGAGCCAACCTTCGTCTGCTTTGGGAAAGTCGCGCAGCACATAGCCCGCCACCGCGTCCTTATGGCCGGGATGGCCGATGCCCATGCGCACGCGGTCATAGTCCGCCCCGATATGCGCGTGGATCGAACGCAGCCCGTTGTGGCCTGCATGGCCGCCGCCGGTCTTGCATTTGACCTTGCCGGGGGCGAGGTCCAATTCGTCATGAAAAACAACCACATCAGCGGGGTCGATCTTGTAGAACTTCATCGCCGCCTGCACCGATTGGCCGGAGTTGTTCATAAAGGTTTCGGGCTTGAGCAGCACCGCCCGGTCAGAGCCGAAACGCCCCTCGCTGACGCTGCCCTGAAACTTGCCTTTCCATGCGGAAAACCCGTGATCTTCGGCAATGCGGTCCAGCGCCATGAAGCCGATGTTGTGACGGTTGCGGGCATATTTCGCGCCCGGATTGCCAAGGCCGACGATCAGTTTCATGGGCGGGGTCTCCTGTAGTTTCGTCTATCTTAACAAGCGGGGCGGGAGAATGTCCCCAAGGTCGCCGGAATTTTTTGTAAATTCCGGGGCGATTTCTTTGAAAGAAATCGGGCACCAAATGCAAAACGGGGCCGCGTGATGCGACCCCGTTTCAGCACAGCCTTGCGGCGTGCTATCATTCACCGTCGGGCGGGCCCATTTCGGTTGTCGGCACTTCGTCCGCTGCCGTGTCGTCATCGTCGTCATCCGACGCGGCCAGACCAGCAGGTGCAGAGATCGTGGCGACGACGAAGTCGCGGTCGATCGTGGGTTTCACACCTTCGGGCAGGTCGACGCGGCTGATGGTCGCGCTGTCGCCGATTTCGAGGCCGGTGATGTCGACGGTCACATGCTCGGGGATGTCCGCGGCGGTGACGACCAGTTCAACTTCCGGACGGACCAGAGTGAGCACGCCACCCTTTTTCAGGCCGGGGCATTCTTCTTCGCCTTTGACGTCGACGTTGATGAACAGGTTGATCTTGGTGGTCCGCTTGAGGCGCATCAGGTCGATGTGCGTGGGCAGGTCCTTGACAACGTGGCGCTGAACGTCGCGGCAGATCACACGAACGTCGTCGTGGCCTTCAACCTTGAGGTTGAACAGGGTCGCTTTGAAGCGGCCTGCGCGCAGCTTGGTCAGCAGCTTGTTGAAGGGGATGTTGATCGGCAGCGGCTCTTTGTCGCCACCAAATACGATACCAGGAACCATGCCGTCACGACGTGCTTGGCGAGCGGCGCCCTTGCCTGTCCCCGCGCGTACCTGGGCTTCAAGATCAGGAATCTCTCCGGCCATTTTAGTCTCCAAATTTGTTAGGGCGGGAATCCTCCAAGGCTGTATTCCCGCGTGAAGCCGCGCGTATAGACCGGTTTTGCCCGGCTGGAAAGGGCAAAAGGGCGGGGGCGTCGCTATTCCTGCGGCGTGCGCAGATAGCCATCCGCCGCCATGAGCCGGTCATAGAGGGCGAACTCCTTGGCGCGTGCGGCGCGCAGGCGGGATTCGACCTCCTGCGACAGGGGCGCGGGCAGATCGGGGGAGACGTTCTTGGGCTTGAGCTTGACCTCCCGCCCCAGTCTTTCGGCCAGAAAATCGCGAAAGGCCGGTTGGCGTTCATAGGCGAAGAGGTGCTCGACCAGCAGATCGCCATGGTCAGAGGTCAGAAAGGAAAACTGGCTGCCAATCTGTGCGCGGGGCGGGGGCGTGTCGGAAATGACTTCAAGCGCGAAGTCCTCGAAACTTAGCCCCTTGGTGCTGAGCGGTTTGCCATCCAGCCGGGGCTGGCTGCGGTAGCGATACCAGCTTCGGATTTGGTCGACAGGGTTGCGCATCACCGCCAAAGCCTCGGGGGAGGCCGAGAAGGTTTCCTGCAAAAAGGGCAGAACGCGCCGCCGATAGCGCAGGGCAGTCAGATGTTTGCGCCCCCGCGAAAAGATGATCTCGGCCTCGGGCTTCAGCGCCATTTCGACAGCGGTGGTCCCGGTTTTTGGCGTGGCGAGAAAGGTAAGGTTGCGGCTGAGAAAGATCAGCATGTGCCCGGATCGCGTGGCCGTTCCTGCCAATCACCGCCAAAGTTACGCGGGATCAGCAGGTTGTGCCGCCCGAGGTTGGCAATCTGCGTCTCTCCGCAGAGCGCCATGGTCAGATCCAACTCGCGGTGGATCACCTCCAGCGCGCGGGTCACGCCCGGCCGCCCCATCGCGCCCAGCCCATAGATGAAGGCGCGCCCGATGTAGGTGCCCTTGGCCCCCATGGCCATGGCTTTGAGCACGTCCTGACCCGAGCGGATACCGCCGTCGAGATGGACTTCGATCTGGTCGCCCACCGCATCGAGGATCTCTGGCAGCATGCGGATCGAGCTTAGCGCCCCATCAAGCTGCCGCCCGCCGTGGTTGCTGACGATGATCGCATCGGCCCCGACTTTCAGCGCCATGCGGGCATCCTCGGCATCCAGAATACCCTTGAGGATGACCTTGCCGCCCCATTGCTCTTTGATCTTGGCGATCTTGTCCCAATCGAGCGAGGGGTCGAACTGTTCCGCCGTCCAAGCGCCAAGATCGGCGTTGTCGGTGACCCCATGCACATGGCCTACGATATTGCCGAAATGCCGCCGTTTGGCACCCAGCATCTCGCGCCCCCAGCCCCATTTGGTGGCGAGGTTGGCAAGCGTTTTGACCGTCAGTTTGGGCGGGGCAGAGAGGCCGTTCTTCAGGTCTTTGTGCCGCTGTCCGAGGATTTGCAGATCGAGCGTGATGACGAGGGCCGAGCAGTTCGCGTCCTTCGCGCGCTGGATCAGGCGGCTGACATAATCCTGATCGCGCATGGTATAGAGTTGAAACCAAAAGGGTTTCGTCGTCGCTTCTGCCACGTCTTCGATGGAGTTGATGGACATGGTCGAGAGGGTAAAGGGCACGCCAAAGGCTTCGGCTGCGCGCGCGGCTTTGATTTCCCCATCGGCGCATTGCATCCCCGTCAGGCCCACGGGGGCGAGGGCCACCGGCATGGCCACGTCCTCGCCGATCATCTGCGTTGCGGTGCTGCGCCCCGACATATCCACGGCAACCCTCTGGCGCAGGCGGATTTGGTCAAAGTCGCTGCAATTCTCACGGAAGGTCTGTTCGGTCCAGCTGCCCGATTCCGCGTAGTCGTAGAACATCTGCGGGACGCGGCGTTTGTAGATACGTTTAAGATCGTCGATGCTGGTGATGACGGGCATGGGCCACCTGTGCTGAATGGGTTAACTTTTGGTAGCAACTGGTGGGGGGCTTGGCAATTGGGAAGGCTGCGGCGACGAAAAAGCCCGCGCGGCCAGGGGGGCAGCGCGGGCTTGGGGTCGTTTCCCAAGGCGAGGGGGGTTACGCCGAATGCGCCCCGTCGGCCAGTGACTTCACAAAGCCCAGCACATCCTCTGCGCTGTCGCCATTGGCGATCCGGCTGACGATGGCCGAGCCGATCACCACACCGTCGGCCACTTCGGCGATGGCGCGGGCTTTCTCGGGCGTGTTGACGCCAAAGCCCACGATGACAGGCAGGCCGCTGGCCTTTTGAATGCGCGCCACCTCGGGCGAGACATCGGCGGCATTCGCCTCGGCCGAGCCGGTGATGCCGGTGATCGAGACATAATAGACGAAGCCGGAGGTGTTCTGCACCACGCGCGGCAGGCGCTTGTCGTCTGTCGTGGGGGTGGCAAGGCGGATGAAGTTCAACCCGGCGTCCTGCGCGGGCAGGCAAAGCTCGATGTCTTCTTCGGGTGGCAGGTCAACCACGATCAACCCGTCGATCCCGGCGTCCTTGGCCTCTTTCAGGAAAGTCTCGACGCCCATCGAATAGATCGGGTTGTAATAGCCCATCAGCACGATCGGGGTCGTGTCGTCATTTTCGCGGAAGGCGCGGACCATTTCCAGCGTGCGGTTCAGCGTCATGCCCCCTTCGAGGGCGCGTTGACCGGCAAGCTGGATCGTTGGGCCATCGGCCATCGGATCGGTGAAGGGCAGGCCAAGTTCGATGATGTCGACCCCGGCAGCGGGCAGGCCGCGCACGATTTCCAGCGAACGGTCGAAATCCGGGTCGCCCGCCATCACATAGGAGACAAACGCCTTTTTGCCGCGGGCGCGGAGGTCTTCGAATTTGGCGTCGATACGGGTCATGTGGCTTGCCTCATTTGGTGCTTTCCTCGGCAATGCCGAATGTCGCGGTGAAAATCAATCCACCGCGGGGCAGGGGGCGGCAAAATTCGCCTCCCGTGGGTGCCTATGGCACGCCGCGCCCTTCCATTTTGCGCAAAGCCTCCTATCTATTGGGCCATGAATTATGTACTCGCCCTTTTCCTGCCGCCGCTGTCGATCCTGCTGATCGGAAGGCCGATCCTGTCCATCGTGGTCTTCCTGATCTGGCTGCCTGCGATCATCTTCTCGGGCGGGTTGACGCATCCGATGTTCATCCTGCTGGCGTGGATCTTGATCTATCAGGCGCAACAGGACCGCCGCGCGCGCTGAGCCTTGCGCTTTGCGGCCCTTACCCCTAACACACGCGCAGCTTTTATAGGGGTATCGTCATGGGTTTCAAAATGGGCATCGTCGGTCTGCCGAACGTCGGCAAATCGACCCTTTTCAACGCGCTGACCCGCACCGCTGCGGCGCAGGCGGCGAATTTTCCGTTCTGCACCATTGAGCCCAATGTCGGCGAGGTGGCAGTGCCCGACGCGCGGCTCGACACGCTGGCCGAAATCGCCAAGTCGAAAAGCGTCATCCCCACGCGCATGACCTTCGTCGACATCGCCGGTCTGGTGAAAGGCGCGTCGAAAGGCGAAGGTCTGGGCAACCAGTTCCTCGCCAACATCCGCGAAGTCGACGCCATCGCCCATGTGCTGCGCTGTTTTGAAGACGGCGACGTGACCCATGTCGAAGGCCGCGTTGACCCCGTGGCCGATGCCGAAACCATCGACACCGAACTGATGCTGGCCGACATTGAAAGCATCGAGAAACGCCTGCAAAACATCGTGCGCAAAGTGCGCGGCGGCGACAAGGAAGCGGTCCAGCAAGAGCGTCTGATGCGCATGGCGCTGGAAGCGCTGGAAGACGGCAAGCCCGCCCGCGTGGTCGAGGTCGATGAAGATGACGCCAAGGCTTGGCGCATGCTGCAACTGCTGACCACCAAACCGGTGCTCTATGTCTGCAACGTGGGCGAATCCGAGGCCGCCGAGGGCAATGAGCATTCCGCCAAGGTCGCCGAAATGGCCGCCGCGCAGGGTAATTCCCATGTGGTGATCTCGGCCCAGATCGAAGAAGAGATCAGCCAGCTCGAAGCCGAAGAGGCTGAGATGTTCCTCGAAGAAATGGGTCTGAAGGAAGCCGGGCTCGACCGGCTGATCCGCGCGGGCTATGAGCTTTTGCACCTAGAGACCTATTTCACCGTCGGCCCCAAAGAAGCGCGTGCTTGGACCATCAAATCCGGTACCTCCGCGCCCAAGGCGGCGGGGGTCATCCATGGTGATTTCGAAAAGGGTTTCATCCGTGCCGAGACCATCGCCTATGATGATTTCGTAAGCCTCGGCGGTGAGGGCCCTGCAAAAGAAGCAGGCAAGATGCGGGCCGAAGGCAAGGGCTATATCGTCAAAGACGGCGACGTGCTGCACTTCCTGTTCAACACCTGATCAGCGGGCAGGGGCCGAGCCCTCCGCCGACATAAAAAGCCCGGCAGCGTGCGCTGCCGGGCTTTTTATTTGTTGGGGGAACAGCTTACTTGCTGTCGTTGCCCGGGCCAAAGCCACCGTAGACATAGCCTTCACCGGGGCTGCGCAGGGCGTTGCGCGTGCTCATCACGGTGTCGCGGTTCTTGTCGGTGTCGGCGGTGTTCAGCATGATGTCGTTCGCCTTGGTCGAGGCATGCGGGTTCCGCATACGGTCGCTGTTGCCATAGACGTCGCTCGCGTCGGCGTTCACCGAAGTGTCGAGGAAAATGTCGTTGTGACGGGTGGAGTTGTCGGCAACGGCAGCGGTGGAGATCAAAGCGGCGGCGGCGGTGGTCATGATGAGTTTCATAGCGTGTTCCTTCAGGTTTCTATTAAATCGCGTCATTGCGATGTCATCGTTTGTGGTGAAGTAACGGGCGCTCCGCCTTGAAAGTTTCGCTGCGGTTGCGAGTTTGGGGGGATGGCGGGGCGTATTGCTTGTTCGAAGGAAGGCCGCGGTCTGTTTTTCTGTATATATTCAGTTGGTTGCTATATCCCTCGCATTGTTTCACAAGTTATTCACGCTGCCGTGTAAGTTGCTACAGCCGCGCCAAATGGCCGGGAAATGCCAGTGGTTGGGGCTGCTGGGATGGCTGCTTCTGCACAGCAGCACAGTTGATCACGCAGCATTCCGTCTCAGCGCGGCGGATCAGCGGTCGGAAAAAGAAACCCACCGCAAGAAATGCAGAGTTTCCCACGAATTTCACCTTGCCCCTCGGGCGCGACCTCTTTAGACGGGTCGACGGAGACGTGGCCGAGTGGTCGAAGGCGCTCCCCTGCTAAGGGAGTAGGCCCGGAAGGGTCTCGAGGGTTCGAATCCCTTCGTCTCCGCCACCCACACCTGCACGATAGCACCGCCCCCGACCGGGCCGTCATCGCATGCGCCCCCAGCGTACCCCCGCTTTGCAACTTCGTTACATTTGCCCGGCACGGTCTTACTAGCCCTCCGCCTTATTCTCGGCAGAATTTTCGGCCAGCATTCTAAACATCCGGGGGGACCAGATCCTTGGCGATGGCGGCGAGACGCCCCATCGCTCAGCGAAAGGGAGGTTCCAGATGTTGGTTAACGTAAGAGACTGGTCTCGCATCCTGCATAATTGTATCTTCTCTGATGCCGATCAGTCGCTCTGTGCAAGGGCGTGGCAATACCGGGAGGAGAGCGTTCTTTGGGCGCTGTGGGTCATGATCTTTACCCCGGGCCATTGCGAGCGGAGTTTCCGCCACCATCGCAAGATGCTGCGCCTCAAGGCAGGCAGCTCCGCGGGCAGCGGCGGGTAACAAAGCCGCCAACAAGCACGTTATCCCAGCGGAATTCTCCCGCTGGGCAGTTGCATGCAGATGCATTCACGTTCACTTTGCCGGCAACGCCGCAGGCGGCCGGTTTGACCGCGCCGCTGGCCTTACCCAAGCAAAGGACAGCCATGCTTCGTCACGATCCCATCTACCCGTCCCACCGATCTCCTGTGGTTGCCGACAACGTTGTCGCGACCTCTCAGCCTTTGGCCACGCAGGCCGGTCTCTTGATGATGCAGCAGGGGGGCAATGCGGTTGATGCGGCGATCGCCACCGCCGCGGCGCTGACGGTGGTGGAGCCTACGGGCAATGGGCTGGGTTCTGACGCTTTCTGCATCCTCTGGGACGGGGAGAAGCTGCACGGGCTCAATGCCTCGGGCCGCGCGCCTGCCGCTTGGTCGCCTGAGCGGTTCCCCGAGGGCATGGTCGAGCATGGCTGGGACAGTGTCACCGTGCCGGGCGCGGTCAGCGCTTGGGTCGAATTGATGGAGAAGTTCGGCAAGCTTGATCTGGCGACGGTGCTGGCCCCGGCGATCCGCTATGCCGAAGAGGGCTTCCTCGTCTCGCCCACCATCGCGACACTCTGGGCGCGCGGGGCCGAGGTTCTGGGCAAACAGCCGGGCTTTGCCGAGACCTTCCTCCCCGAAGGGCGCGCCCCGAAAGCGGGGGAGCGGTTCCGCAATCCCGGCGCGGCCCGCACCCTGCGGCTGATCGCCGAGACCAATGGCCGCGCCTTTTACGAGGGGGAGATCGCCGAAGAGATCGTGGCCCATGCCAAGGCCAATGGCGGCGCGATGACCATGGCGGATCTGGCGGCCAATAAGCCCGAATGGTGTGGCACGATCAGCCAGAGCTTCGACGATGTGGAACTGCATGAAATCCCGCCAAACGGGCAGGGGATCGCAGCGCTGATGGCGCTCGGCATTCTGGAACATAGCGATATCCGCGCGCATGGCGCAGACGACCTGATGGCGGTGCATTTGCAGATCGAAGCCTGCAAACTCGCCTATAGCGATCTGCATGCCTATGTGGCGGATCGGACGGCCATGACGGAGGTCAACGAAAAGGCGCTGCTCGATCCCGCGTACCTCAAGTCCCGCGCCGCGCTGATCTCGACCGAGAAGGCGCAGGACTTTGGCGCGGGCGCGCCCAAGCAAGGCGGCACGGTTCTGATGAGCACGGCGGATGCCTCGGGCATGATGGTCAGCTTCATCCAGTCGAACTACGCGGGCTTCGGCTCGGGCGTGGTGGTGCCGGGGACGGGCGTATCGATGCAGAACCGCGGCTTTGGCTTCACCACCGAGCCGGGGCATCAGAATATCGTGGCGGGGGGCAAGCGGCCCTTCCATACGATCATCCCCGGCTTCGCGATGAAGGACGGCCAGCCCCTGATGGCCTATGGCATGATGGGCGGCCCGATTCAGGCCCAAGGCCATATGCAACTGCTGTTGCGCACGCAGCTTTGGGGGCAGGACGTTCAGGTCGCCGCCGATGCGCCGCGCTGGCGCATTCTGTCGGGGCTGGAAGTGGCTTGCGAGCCGGCGATGGCGCCCGAGCTTTTGCAAGGGCTGCGCGATCTGGGCCATGTCGTTCATGTCGAAGCGCCCGACAACGCTTTCGGTTTCGGCGGCGCGCAGCTGGTGCAGCGTCTGCCCGAGGGCGGATATTCCGCCGGGTCCGATCCGCGCAAAGACGGGCAGGCGGCGGGTTTCTAATCAGGGCCGCTACCCCTGTGAGTTTGGCATGGCCCGTTCCAGGGCCATGCCGTTTTGTTTTCAGCCTTGCCCGCGCATCGCGTCGACCGACCACGGCCCCGGCCCGGCGGCTGCGAGGTAGAGAAAGCCAAAGCTGTAAAGCGCCGCCAGTTCACCGCCATTCAGCAGCGGAAAGAACCCCTGCGGCATATGCGCGATGAAATAGGCCACCGCCGTCAAGCCGCTCAGGATAAAGGCTGACAAACGCGAGAACAGGCCGATCACCAGCAAGACGCCAAAGACCAATTCGATCACGCCCGCGATTCCACCCATCGAGGCGATCGACACGCCGTTCATCGGTCCGGCTGGAAAGCTAAGGATCTTGGTCGTGCCATGTTGCAGCACCAAGAGCCCCGACATGATGCGGAAAAGCGAGAGTATCTGCGGCTGGTAGGGGGAGAGGAAGGTCATGTTTTCCCTTTCAGGACATTGGGTTGTTCATACGAGCCCAGTTTCAACCGCAGCCCGCGCAACCCGTCCAGCCCTAAGCGCCGGAGGAGGGGATGTGTCACGGACCTGTGATGCCGGCCCCCTGTGCGGAACCGTGTCGTGGGGCGCATTTCACGGGGGTTTGCAGATAATCGAAAAAAATTCACTTCAATCGGTCAATTGCTCTTGCGCACCCCGGACCGCCCGCGTTAAAGAGCCGCTGTCCGAGGGCGTTGCCCGAAAGACAGACATAGGCATTCCGGCGTAGCTCAGCGGTAGAGCAGTTGACTGTTAATCAATTGGTCGTAGGTTCGATCCCTACCGCCGGAGCCAACCTCTCCTAGTTTGTTGTTTAAAAACAAATTTCTAGGATTTTGGTCATAAATATCGTATCCTTTTTGCGCCCTTCGTGGGTTGTTGGCGTGGTTTGACTGCGCTCTGTGTAGCAGGATACTTGATGGCCAAACTTCCCCGCTATGTTCGGCAAAGAAGCTCGGGATCGTATGAATTCCGGCGAAACGTTCCAGCAGATTTAGTCGAAGTATTGCGTAAGACGCATGTGTACCGCTATCTCGGGACCGACTATAGGGGTATGCTCCGGGCGCTACCCGAAGTTGAACAAGAAGCTGAACTGTTCTTTCGCGAGAGCCGTGCCAAATGCCCTCGGGAAAAGACATTATTGATGGTTCGCCAGCACTTTGGGGATCAGGCTGCAGAAATACTGGCCAACTTTCATCACCAGGACGAACTCAACGTCATTCCAAAAGGCTCGATAGAGTGTGCGTTAGAGTCCCTACCACTTGAGGTCAGCACAAGAACCCAGGGCGCGTCTATTTCGCTGGCTGAAGCTTTCAAAATTTACGGGGATTTCAAGGGCTCATCGAATAACATAAAACTGGCGAACTCCCTCCGCCGAACAGAGCGTGATCTTCTAGATGCCCTCGGCGCTGATAAGGTGAAGCGGTACTCTATACAGTTTCTGAGCAGAGCTGACGCCACGCATTATCGAGATGAACTGCTGCAGCGTGTGTCTGCAAACAGCGCAGTTAGGTACATCAACATCGTAAAAGCGGTGATAAACTTTACTATTAATGAGAAGGGCATTAATGCCGCAAATCCGTTTCATAACCTCAGAATAAGGGGTGCTGGAAATAGCCAAGGTGATCGCCTTCCGCTTTCGAAAGAAGAGGCTGAAGCAGTTCTGGCTACGGTACCCCATCAAACAGATTTACATGCGATCTACACGCTGTTGTGTGACACAGGTGCAAGGGTGGCTGAGATTTCTGGACTTCAAGCCGGCGACGTCGACCTACAAAGACGATGTCTGATGATCCAAACGAACGGGATACGTTCTCTCAAGACCAAAAGTAGTCACAGAAGCGTACCTCTATCCCCACGGGTCTTAAAAGTTCTTGAGCCAAACCTGATAGGAAAAAAAGCGTCTGACCCTGTTTTCGAAAGGTATGGACGGGTTGGGGGTAACACCGCATGTAGTGCTGCGCTGATGAAATACCTTCGGAAAGTTATTATTGAACCTAAGAAGACAGTGCACAGTCTTCGCCATAAAAAGAAGGACGAACTGCGAAGCACGGGGTGTCCTGAAGAAATTTCCAAAGTTTTGCTAGGTCATAGCTCTTCTGAAGTTGCTTCTCGGTATGGCGCTGGCTTCGGTGCCGAGATTTTGACGAACTGGATGCAAAAGACATGGTGCTAGCGTGTCTTCCTACGAAAATTTTAATGCAGGGTGACGACAACGTGGGCTCAAGTCTATCCTTACAAAATTTTCCCATTCAGCCATCCCAAATTTTTGCTGGAAATACCCGTAGTAGCTGATCTCAAAATTCGATTTATTTGAACTGACCCGAAGGTGCTGATTTGCACCGGGAACCAATTTTCCTCAATGACTGTAAGGAGTAACATGAGACGACATTTATCATCCCTTTCTGATGATCCCGGAGTAAAGATAGACAACGCTTCGCTCAGCATTGAAGACAAGATCAGTACGGATCAACTTCAGCTTATGCGCTGGGCATTGCAGTGTCTGATTGAGAAGTATCAGGCCTTTAATGGTCGCGGTAGGCCCGTGGATTGGACGGAGTGGAAGCTCTTCCTTCAAGCGGGCTACGTCTGCGGGTTTGTCTGCAATGACTTGAATGCAGAGGAAGGCCATAGGATTTTCCGTAATTTACTTGAGGTGCCTAGTGATGCTGAACATCTGACCGTTCGAAAACTCAGAGCACTTGTGCATTACATCATACGCAGTGAGCGATGGGGCGACGCGGGCGGTGACAAAGGTGCCATCACCTTATGGGAGTTCTTGGAGTCTGATGCCGCTAAACGGGTCTGCGAGCGTTTGAGCGAGGTTTAGGGGCATGGCCGAAGTCGATGAGAAAGAGCTTCAGACATGGCTGAACCGCTGCTTGCCCATGCCAAGAAGCCATGCCGAGCAAGACCAGCGGTTTCGAGAAGGAAGGTCAGCGCCTTGGTCCGAAGATCAAACCGAAATCGAATACTATGCTGTCTGCATCTACCAGTACCTCGTCTTCAATAAAATTGAGAACACTAAGAGCGAACTAAGGCTTCGCATCATAGAGAAATTTCCAGATGCTCCAGGTAGCCGGGTTGAAGCTGCCTTCGTGTACGCTGAGCAACGGATGATGGAAGCATTCGGGTATGAGTGACCAGTCGTCATTTTAAACCCCTTGGCGAAATTAATGCTGTGGCCGTACTCCTTTGTGGATCGCTGTAGGTCCGACAGCAGTTGTCCGGCGCACAATGACCGAATGACCGGCCACAGCCCAAGGCAATCTCTCTTGCCGGAAGCGGCGCAAGCTTGCACACGACCCCAACTTAGCGTTTTGTTCAACGCGACGGCAGGGTAGGCTATCAATCGTTAGCTGTGATCAATTACGAAATTCCGGAAAGCACGCCCAAATCGAGTTTTCAGCTCGCTGGCTTCAGTTGCTGAAGGTATAACGCCAAAGTCCCATTCCGCTTGATGGTGACGGATAAGTTTTGCCACACTTGCTGACTGGGAATTTGTAACAAAGTACCTTTCCTTCGCATGAATGTCACGCGTGAGCCCCAAGAAACCGCGGCCCAAATGAAGCTGAAGCGCTGAAGTATAAAATTTACACTCTGCTGCAATTAATACTCGAGCTGCGCGAGGGTGTACATTTTCACTGCGACAAAACTGCGCCTCATCTCTGTAGAGAATAGCAACGTCACACTCATGGAGAACTCGTGATTTCCCTATTACGCGGATACCTACATGCACTTCAAGTTGTGGACAATTTTCAAACTCCAAAATTGCGTGTGTGTAATCCTGTGCCGTACTATAAATGTTACCTGGCGAAGTACGAAAGGTCAGAATCGAGGGGGTTACGCCAGAGACGGTTTCGTAGGAAATACTTGCGTGCTTTTCACGCGCTGCTTCAACGCAAAGAGCCCAAACATAGTTCTCGTAAACATCGTTCGTGGCAGTCGGATGGTTGTAGTTAAGTCCAGAAGCGCTTGCGATGGAGTTTTCAATTTCACTAATCAAATCTTCATGAACCGGCATCTAGAATCGCCCTGAGTTTTTGAAGCGTTGAGCTAAGGTTATCCTTAATCCTGTCGGCCACATCTATTTGTTGCCTTTCTAATGAGTGAGAGGGGCGATCATCTGAAAAGAATTCTTCGACGGATTCCTCGGGTATGAAAACAATTTGATTTACTCTCTTAGTCATACCAAAAATTGAATGCTCCAGCTCTGCGCGCGTAATAATTGCAGATTCAATGCCCCTGATTAAAACTTCCAATTGCTCTCTGGGCGAAAGCGATACTGTGGTAACCAGACTGGTACGACGCCGTTGCGGGGTTCGGCGGACCGTAGTTATCGGGTCAACTTCGGACTGTATGCTGGGCGCACTTACCTCTTTCGACACAGTGCGCCCTTCGGATATTTCAGCCTGCACCTGTGTCAGAACCCAATCAAAACCGTGCCTCCGTAAGATATCGGATAAGCGCTCAAAGTACTCACGTTCGTCCACCATCGGTTTATCTTACCTTCGTCTTTCTAAAAGCTATGCTTACGTCATACGACAGTGCTCCAGCGAAGCCAGCACAAAGCAATTTATAGAGATTTAGTTCCGATCACATATTGAATATTACTGTGCACAACATTGATGTCAGCCCCTTGGTAGTCCTACAAACGAGATGACAAAATCGACGCCGGTTCTGCGAACGGTCTCAACCAGCGATGCCAATAATGAACGTTTCTGAGACTCACTTAAGTTGAATGCCAGATGCTGGTTTTTACTTTTTCCAGTGAACGTAGGATTCACCGTCCACACCAAGTAGCTCTTTCATGTGTTGTTCAGCTTGATGTCGGAGGCAGCTATCTGCGCCGTCAGCACAATCAAAAACCGAAAGGCGAAATGCATCATTGAAAAGTAGAAATGCCTCCATTTTTCGTCCATCATTCAAGGCAAGAACTCCGAGGTTTAAATAGGCTTGATTTCGGATGCCCTTGAACTCGGAATCCAAACTTAACAGACTTGCTACGATTGGAGCTTTTTTGACTTCTTCGATTACAAAGTCATAGCGGCTATTGTCCCGAAGGTAGTCATTGTATTCGTCTGTAATCTTTGTAACCAAATTTGAGTAAGTGTTTGCCTCATTTGCAATGTCTTCGAGACGTTCTGCGTCTTGGTCGGCTGCCGGCTTTGCGAACTCAAACTCGGCGGAAGCTCGTATTGCAGCCGGATCAGGCAGTAAGAGCCCCAACTGTTGGAGTTGCTTTGTCCTTTCATCTCCTAGCGACACGCTCTCTTGCGCATGTGAAGAGCTAGAAAACACCGCTATAGCGCTGGATGACAGCAAGATTAATATCGCCCGCGAAAACAGGCTCCTATGTTCAAAATACTTCATATTCTGCTTTTTCTTCGCCAATAAATAAACGTGTTCACAACATAAAAGACAAAACATAGAAGCGGTCAAGATAGCACCGTCTTGTTTGTGACGCCGAAGCTTGCGGTGGTTAGGCCCAATACGGCGGGCAAGGCCTCGGTCACCTATGGCGCGCTCGCCCGATCAATTGATACAACGCATTGAAGGCGGTAATTGTCCTTGATGACTTGAACGGCAGTGAAGTCCGAAGCTAAGTCATTGAACCAATTTTGTTGAAAGACCGTGCCTGTCATTAAGGTGGAGGCAGTTTGTAACTCCTGCGCTTAGGTGTTCTCGCGACTATCGTGCTCCGCACCGGCCAAACATGGGTTGGTATCGGTTCCAGAGTGCATCTTCAGCGGTTTGAACCAATTCGGCGGGCATTTCGCCAATAGGAACTTGTATCTCGACCTTAAGCTGCTGAGATCCAGCTGGACACCATCTTGCCAAGTGTAGGGCGTAAGTACCGTTGGGGCCATGAACTAGGTGCTGGCAGAGTCTGTTGGCAATATTTCTTGAACTTCCGACGTAAATTGTCCGGCTTACTGGCACCTTATTTTTTCGTGGTAGGGCGAAAGAGGTCGAACGCTTTTCAGCGTCGAACGCGTCTGCGATAAGCCTTGCCGCGTCTATGCTCTCTACGGAGATTCTGTATATGGAAGATAGCGGTTTTTTGGCTTCGAACACGTCGTGCAACCAAGCTTTAATAACATCTTTCTCCAGTCCGCCCCTTAGTTGATCGAAGGTGAAATTTTTGACGACAGGAACTGAGAACTTCGCAGCCCGCAAAGACGCGGCTCTTTCTTGAAGCGCGTCACTTGCATCTGCTAATATGTGATTATCTAACATACTGGGCTTTCTGAACTTTTGACAGCAAGTTTGGCCAGCTTAAAACCAGAGTGCAATACCGTTGAGGGTCCTAAAGGACTTTTGGGCTTTCATTTGTGGCTAGTTAGCTGACCATCTGTTCAGTGCTTTCTGTGCCCTTCCAGGGTCATCTCTAATCCGGAGAACAGTCTGGCGTGAGAGGCTGCAAGCACGTGAAATGCTGCTGATAGATTTGCTTCCCATCTCTAGGAGCCTTTGCACCTTCTCGAGCGTTGCATAATCAAAAATTGGTTTCTTCCCACGATACTTGGTCTTATCCTCTTTTGCAGGAGGGATGCCGGCTTCCTGAGTTTCCTTGGTGGCTTCCGCCTGAGCCTGTGCGGTCGCTGCCACGAAGGCGATGAGAACATCCCCGAATGCTTTCTGGACCAGGGAAGACGTTGCGTCATCAAACGTAAAGTTGTTGATGACAGTTCGGATGATTACTCCTTTTTCGCATGAATCCCCCCAGGAATAGTCGTCTTCTAAAGTTCTTTGCCTGCCTTTATCCAATGCCAGCTCGCCGATGTGGCCCACTGTACGCCCAACTTAGGGGCGGAAGCGCTATCGGGGGGGAGCACTTCGGTCGCTACTCGACACACTTCAAAAAAAATTCTTGAACCCGCACAAGCATTGGCGGTAGTGGCGTAAGAGGGTGAATTAGTTGACCCAAGGCTGTAAGAATCGAAATTATACCTTTATGGAGCAATAATTTGGCTGAGATTGTGTTGCGAGTTCGGTCAGATTTGGTGGCTGACTTCCAGACCTTTTGGAAGGAGCTTCGAGTTGCCGAAGCACTAGAGCCAGAGGCTGACCTTACCGCACCAACTATTTCTGACAACTTTGACGGCGCTGCCGTCGGAGCGTGGGTCCTTGAAATCAAACCTTACTTGGCACCTGTGCTTTCCGCAGTATTCACTTACTTGGTTGCAAAGCGGGGTGAGCTAGAAATTCAAAAGGGTGACACAACTATCCGGATGAAAAACCTGAAGCCTTCACAATTGAAGGAGTTCCTGGCCGCATTAGATGAGCACCTATAGTGGCTTATCGGTAGCTGATCGTCGGAAGCTTAAGTCACTATACCGTCGAAAAACTGCTGGACGGGTGAGATTGCGTGACAGAGTGTCGATCAGGAGGACTATAGATTTCCTGACCTCCGAATATAATTTTGATCGGGAAGACCAAAATTTGGTCCCTGTTTCCACACTTGAATGGTCGAGCACTTCGTTTGCGTTTGGTGAAAAGCGGATTGCCTTACTGGATGTCGAACAAGCTAACGCCGTCAGTTTTCTTTTGGCCAAGAACCTGCTTCTTGAACGACCAATTTTTCCCTATGTGGAGTTTATGATCAGAGCGTCTGAGGCGTTTCACAGTTCTGGTCAACCAGGAACAGCGTTACTTGTCGCCAAGAAGGCAAACGATCGATTGCGTTCCTACGCTCGAGCAAATGGCCAGTTGCCTTACATACCAAGACCAATGGCCGCTAAACAGAGCTTGTTTGATGGTATTCTGGCTGATCTCGTGCTGCCTTTTGTGGTGGGGCACGAGTTGGGGCATCTCGCAGCAGGCCGAAGTGAGCATCAATCAGAAGTGATTGACTGGGTAAATGCTAAGTACGATGAACACAGGCTGGAACCAGGCCGATTTAACGAAGTAAAGCATGAGCGGTTTCTTAAACCTGAGTGCGTTCAGAAGTTTGACCAGCAAGGTAAGTTTCTGGGCGACATATTGCTAGGCACAAAATTTGCTAAACGCTTTGATCACATACGAAGATTGCAACTCGGGGAGGTGCACTCAGACTTTTGGGGTTTGCTCGCACTCACAAACAATGCTGCTGCCGCCCAAGTCGAACCTGAACTAGCGGCAACTATGGTCATCGGAATTCTGGAATACTCAGAGATGCTGATGGGTTTGAAACGGCTGATGCCAAGGTTGCCCAAGAGAGGTTCAGCCACCAATGTGACATTTGAGCATTCTGCTTTGGGGCTTCGTAGATTCATGTTAATTGAAGTCATCGATGCAATTCGTAGCAACAAGCTTGCTGTTCCCGATCCAGTTCGTGCTTACTGGCAAAGCCTATCAGATCAGTCGATGCAGAGATTCCAGCAGTTAAGTGCTTCAGGCGAGTTGCTTAGTGTCTCAAATCGCTCAACACATATCGCAAGGGGTGCACTTCTGGTGAGTTGCCTCGGGCACCTGCCCGAGGCTCCGACAGAGGAAATGGTCATGAATAGATACGGGCCCATGGCTGGTAATGGCTTCTTTTTAGCAAGTTGCTTAAAGATTCCGGAGCATTGGTTTAGGATTGATCAGCATCACAAGTGGGAACCAAACGAACAGGATGAAACAGTCCCAATAGGATTTGGGTCAGCAATTTGTGACATTGCAAATATAGTCAAGAAAAATGCCACAATACAAAGCGCAGAAACCTACCTTTCGAAAAAAGGCCTGCTGGAAGACGAAGTGATGTTAGGCTTGATACGGCACCCGAGGGTTCAAGTTTTCCAGAGACGTTTGATTGGCAAATGGCCGCATAAGATTATGAGTAGATTGTAGCTTTTCGCATTCGGTGCTTTTCCAGAGCCTTGACAGTGTTTGCAGTAACATCTGATCTTGGACTGGAAAACCTTGGCGCAACCGCCGCGAATTGCCGCTTTGTTCACGATTCAGTCATTGCGCCAGTTTCTTTGCACCATCGCTTTCAGTATGAAGGTGTCTTTAAGTTTACAGGCAGTTTGTAGGTCAGTCACTAGGTGTTCTCGCGACTAACTTTATCCACGTCGGTCAAACATGGGTAGGTGTCAGTCCCTGAGTGCATCTTCAGCCAGCTTGAGAAGGGCGCGATATTCTAGACGGTCCTAAAGGACTTTTGAGGCTTGAATTTAGGCTTAGTTGGCAGACCACCTGTTCAGTGCTTTCTGTGCTTTTTCTGGGTGATCCCTAATTCGCAAAACGGTTTGGCGTGAGAGGTCGCAATCACGTGCAATGCTGCTGATCGAAAAGCTTCCCAACTCTAGTAGCTTATGCACCTTCTCAAGCGTTGCCTGATCAAAACTTGGCTTCTTCCCCCGGTACTTGGTTTTGTCAGTTTTCGCGTGAAGTATGCCGGCTTTCTGGGCTTCCTTGGTGGCTTCCGCCTGAGCCTGTGCGGTCGCAGCCATGAATGCAATGAGAGCATCTCTGACTGCCTTTTGGACCGGGTCTGTCGTAGAGCCATCAAACGTAAAGTTGTTGATGACAGTTCGGATGATTACTCCTTTCCGCATGAAGGCCCGTATCGTCGTAGTAACGTCATCATAGTTGCGGCCCAGTCGATCCACCCATCGCACAACGAGCACGTCACCGGCACGTAGTATGTCGAATAGTCGCTTGGCTTCAGGCCGGTCACGGAAGGGGATGGAAACGCCGCTAACGCCATCGTCAGTAATGACGCGGTCAATATTAAACCCCGCGTTTTTTGCATGGGAAAGTTGATGTTCGGCGGTTTGGTCGTTGGTTGATACTCGGGCGTACAGAATTGTTTGATGCATCTACAGAATCGTCCGTTAGGGTCATGTCCGTATATTAGCATGTCCGATGAGGTAAACCAATGCTCTCGGACAGGGCAGGGGCGCAAATGACCCTGTCCGTCGGGGTATACCTTTATGGACGTTGGAGAGATGATAGCCACGCTCTAGAAGTCGTCCCGGTCTAGCGCTGAATTTTAGCGGTTCGTTGCAGTTCAAAAAAAAATCCAGAAAATTACATAAGCTATTGTATTAAATAGATAATTGTGGTACTTTGAAAAAGTCAATCTTGAGCGATTCGTGCGCGCTTAAGCTTCTTCCTCAGTATAGCTCGCATGTTTGCATCCTAGCTTTTTGGAGCAGTAAGTCGCCCAATTTCGACTGTGCTGCAGCCTGAAATTTTCATTTTACTAAATACAGATAGGTCAGTTTTTTTACTGGGTCCTGTGGGGCTCGTTGACTGGAAAGGAATTTATATGACTACAAATCAAAGCCACACAAATAATACAGTGGATATCCGCGCAGAACGCGAGCGCTATAAGAAGTGGCGTGGCAGTGATCATCAGCTGGCCCTCGCTATCAATGCCGCTTGCGCATCAGGGGGCGCACCAGCTCGTAAATACTTCGAAATGGCATTGACCCGGGGGAACAGGGTTGAAGACATCGAAGGTTGCCTGAAGCGGCTTAGCGCGGGCCTCATCATGAGATATGTTGGCAGCGTTTGGTATATCAATGCCAAGAGGGGTTTGTATAATGCTCGCATTGAGAAAATGCTTGCAAATATGAAGGAAGCGATCGCGCGGAAAGTTCAATATCAAACGCGCCGGGTACTGGTGGGAGCTTCAGCGACTTGTGTTCGCCCCATCTACGTACGTGTTCGTGGTTACTGTTCATGGACGGTTGAGGTCCTGCTAGCTTGGGAGGCGGCCCGGCTGGGCGTCCCCTAAGGTAAGAGGCCGTTGCCTCGAAACCCGAAGTAGTTCACCCCTAACCGGATACTGTAACGTCAGCAGCACCGAAAGACCGACAAGTTTTTATAATTCTAAGCACTGTTCGAAGAAGTGATTCCTCGTGCAGTGCGCAAGCGTATCTACTTAAAATAAATTCTTTAAATCTTAGAACGTTGTACGTTCGTAAAGCTGCTTCGCAGCAACCCCAAAGGGGTTGGGTTATTAAAACCTTTAGAAGCCGTGAGGCTTCAGAAATAGAGAGTTTGAATGATTATTAGGATTCAAAATTTACAATATTCATGAGCGTAGCGAATGGTTATAAGTCGAAGTACTTATAACACACTTATAAGGGTATAAAAATTCATGTTCGCTATGCTCACATGTTCGAAGGATCGAAGGTTTACATCAGCCCAATTGATCCTTCTGTACGAGTGAAACGAGTGCTAAGAAGAAGAAAAAATCAGT
This sequence comes from Sulfitobacter sp. 1A13496, assembly GCF_043557225.1. Lineage (NCBI taxonomy): Bacteria > Pseudomonadati > Pseudomonadota > Alphaproteobacteria > Rhodobacterales > Roseobacteraceae > Sulfitobacter > Sulfitobacter sp. 1A13496. The sequence goes on from NZ_JBIFFP010000003.1 coordinate 316,778, forward strand.
TCTAAACATCCTGGATTGCAGCCCGTTAGACGATCATCCCTACGGGATTTCATGTCTATAGAAGGGGCAGTGCTGTCTGTTTTTAGGGCCCTTGGCTAGATAAGAAAGGTATGCACCTGAATACTGTTCTGTAGCTGAAAGCTGGCGAGTAAATAGCAACGGTGTCGTTTCAGCCGTTTCGGCACCCTTAGGAGGCTCCATTCTGAGCTTAGCGGGACCTGGGCCGGCTTAGGATAGCCTGTGGTGTTATAGTAGTTCGAAGGTAATAGCAGGCGGGTCGCGACTGGTAGCGGAGCCAACTAACGTTCTGCACCTGACATTAGATACCTTGCCGTCCGATGGGGCGTTCCCGTTGCACGTGCTACGGCGCGAGAGTCATCTACGCGACCATCCTATCGTTCGTTACAGACCCTCAGTCTACGCCGCGATTGTGAAGACCATAGGGAGGAAGGGCGGATTGCCGACATTCGCTGCTTTCGCGAAATTTTATGCTTGATACAGACAAAGCAGACATTCAGGAAGTACATCCAGAGCTCGTCCCCCTTGTTTTCTCCCCCACAGGGCGTCCGCCGAATTCATGATCTTTTCTTTGAACTAACACCTTTTGAATAGGCGCTTGGCTTGGGGAAACCGCCTCTAACAACCACAACAACTATTGCAATAGCTGATTGACCGACTTGATGAACAAAAAACTCAATATCGTCCTCCGGCGCTCCCACTGGGGCAGCTTTCTCCGACGTTTCTAGAACAACAAGCACACCAATTCTCTTGCCGAGCCCAAGAGCATAAGCCGCTGTTTGATCGAAGTACTTTTTGAAGTCGTTTGGATAGAGAACTTTGTCATTCTCAACCTTAAGCTCGATGGGAACATCCATGAATGTGAGGTCGGTGATCCCGCCCGCAGCCTCTTGGTGACCTTGAAGGTTTTCGCCAATTTCGGCCCTATTCCGCAGCAATTCGGTCGCCTTCTCTTGGAACAAGCGTTCGGAGGTACCAGCTGAAAATGTTCCCTGCTTCAGGGCTTGAGCTGCGATGTTACCCAGCCCACCAAGAACTACCATCGTGTTGGCAAGGTCACTCGGGTGCAGGCCAGGGAAGCTGCGCAGTCTATCTCTCAAACCCAATAGATGCTGATCTACATTTGAGAAGCCCGTCAACGGATTAGAAGCAACATCGGTGCCTTCCAGGCGGAGTTGCCGGTGCCCGACTATCGCAACCTTACGACAAGACGATGTATCGTCGAATTCCGCAGCATACTTGAACTCGTAAGGCCGCGATCCAAAAGAATGGGCTACCTCTAAAATCGCCCGTTTGGTACCCGTGAGAGAAAACGGTCCTTTTCCTTCAGGCCTCTCAAATCTGAATTTTGGCAGCCATTCTTGCTCCCGAGTTTCCACAGTGACCGGTATTAAGTCTAGTGTGTGTGCTCCTTTGGGCCAGTTTGATACACGAACTTCGATTGTAAGGTCATAGGCAGTGCCGGGAACCATATAATTCCACTTTTGAGCAGGCTCTCCATCAATGTCGAATTTTAAGAAGGCAACTGTCGTATCGAGCTTCTCCGGCTTCTGGGCAGCCTTGTCGGAGATCGGCACTCGCAGACCTGTATGGCCCTGGTTCGGAACTTCGACAAACATTGGTAAAGGAAGCTGCCATCTAGACAAATGGCAGACAAGGTCCTTCAAATCTTCACTGTCAACAAGTGCTTCAACCTGATCGAGAAACCTAGAGAGTCGGGTACTTCCACCATATGCTGCGGCCACATCCATTTCAGAAGCTTTGATCTTCGCTGAAGATATGAAGCGCTGTGCATCGGGTTCTGCGCTTCGCAGCGCATGTTTCCATTCTGCCAACACTACAAAGAGACCCACGCCAGCGAGATAAGCTCGATATTGATTCTCAACTTCGCCTTGGCCGAGCTTTGAAACCTCGACTTCCAACCCTGAGACGGCCGTCTTCAAGCGATCCAAGTTATTCGAAGGCGGCTGCAAGGCGCTGCCGACGGCAGCAGCTACTTCAATCCTCGAAGAGAAAGCGCGGCGGAAAATCTCGAAGTTTAGCTCGTTCTTCATTCTCATTCTCCAGGTCAGCTGCGATCCCAGCCCAACGCTCACTTAAATCGGAAATTTCTTCGGCATCGCCAATGGCGTGTTCAATCTCCAGAGCTGTCGTAACCAACGCTGTTTCAATCCTCCAAAGCTCGTTTCGTTCTTCTTTCGGAATTTCGGCTAGCAATTGTTTGAACATTGTAGCACCGACGTTGAATGAGCCCGCTCTCGAAAACACAGCAGCCAAGAAGATGGTTTCTAGAAAGTCTTCTCTTCTGAATGGCTTAAGCGCCTCAAACGCTTTCTCTAGCTCTGCAGTGCTTTCCCGCAGCTCTTCAGGGGGAGCTCGTAAGATAGCGGCCACACAATCGTCTGTAGATATTGAGCGAGTGTAGTCATCCTGCAGTGCTTTAAGCGCTACCTTGGCGAACCCCGGCACATCCCGAAAACCATACAACAATCGATCAACTGCTCGGTACAAAGCTGCACCCTCAAGAGTAAGCAGGATGCCGGTCAGGACTTCTCCGAACCTTCCTTGCCGCTCATCCTGCGACAAGCACAAATATGCCAGAGCGTCGATGCAATCGACGGTAAATTCGTTCGTTTTATCCTCGTTGGCATAGTGAAGAATCAGGTTCAAAATACTGCTCTTAACCAATTCGCGTTTATCTTTGGGTATCGACCTACGCCGCAAAGCTTGAACTGCACTCCGGTGAACAATCACATAGGGGTCAGAGAAAGAAACGGCCAACGCTTCAAAGAACAAATCTGGAAAATGCTCGACAAGATCATAAGGTACTTTTCCCCAAGCCTGGACAGCGCTTGCTCGAACCAGAGTACTCTCATCCATAAGAGCTCTGTACCATTCAGAAAGGACCCAATTCAGGCTTTCTACGCCTGAGAGTAGTTTTGAAACGTGAGAAATCATGTTCCCGCGCATTTGAGTTTGGTCTTCGGGTAAGCGTCGATAAAGGTCCAAAAACTCTTGAACTCCATTGCGCCCCTTAGTGCGAGCGCCAACCGCTGCCCACTCGATCAGCGCACCCTGCAAACTATCAATTGCTGTGCGCTTGCTGCGGATATCCATCTGCGCGAGCGTATCGCTAGTAACCTCCAAGGATTTCTTCGTTCCAACTGCTTCATATTTCTCGCTGAGAGTTGCAGCGGCACCGATCAAATCATCGAAGTGTTCAACTGCCAAAGGCGCAAATTCATCCCATGAATGCCGAAAAAATTGGGTCGCATCATCCATTTGAGCATCTGGATTTTCCACTGCCGCCCACAGCAGTCTTTTGAAGGCAATCCGCTGCGCATCACCGATCTCGATCTCTTGATCGTATTTGTTCTTAAGGACGGACCGGTAAATTCGAAACGCTTCGCTCTTTCCCGTGTCATCTCCGTCGGCGAGAAATGACTGAATTATGCGGTCAGCCTCATCTGGGAAAAGATCAAGGCATCGAGAGGCCGCTTCGCGAAGATAGTATAGTACACTACTGTCTCTACGTTCACTCGGAAGAAGGTTTCGTCGCCGCATCAATTTGGCAAAGATCGTTCTAGAATGCTTTTGAAGGAGATCATCATCCCGTACGGAGAGTATGATCTCTACCGCGGCTCCAATCTTTGAGGGGTTGGTGTCGCCAATGAGCTTTTCAACGACATCGCAAATGTCAGCTCGCCTTTTGGAGTATAGGGTCTTAACAGGTGTCGCATCTAAACGAACGGGATCGTTACCCCCCATATGTATGCCAGGGGGAGGACCTAGTGCTAAGGACGTGAAACGGCGAAGAACATTGCTGAGATCGTCACTAGAAAGCAAGTCGGCATGTTCAAGCACAACTGCTGTCGCATCGGATGACTTGTCGTATCCGCCCACCAACTTGACCGCCACTGCAACTTTCTCTGTTTTTTCGAGAGACGTGCGCAGAAGTGCCTTAGCGCCAGGCGTCGAATACGGGAGCTGCTGATACAAAACATGCGGCAACAGATGGTCAATTATTTGCCGCGTGAATGACTCGGGAGCGAGATTTGCCAGTTGCTCTAGACGTGGATCATTTCGATCGACATCGTCTTCATCCAATTCGTCCAACAGATCGAGGACGAATGTCTCTTCTATTTTCAGGTGATCCCGGAGGAGCGCCCTTGCCTCACGCCGTGACTGTTGCTCTGCTTTGCGCTTCGAGTCTTCGGCTTCCCGAGCCTGCTTTCGAACTCTTGCAGCTTCTTCACGCGGAGTGATGAACTCCATGATATTAGGGATACCGACAGCAACTCGCTCAGAACAATCCTTGCAGTTGTTTAAATAGAAATCGTATGCGGAATCTTCCAAAAGCCAAGAGTGCATTGTGTTCTTTTTGGAAAATTTGCATTGAACACCCATTTGTCCAATTGGCAACCCGGTCGCAGCTTCAATCATTCCTCGACCTGCGGATCGAACAAATTCGGCGTGATAGCACCAATTGCTAAGTAGTTTGGTTGCCCGCAGATTGCGCCGTCCTGCTTCGACGGCATCTTTGTAACTTTCTTCGAAGTCTTCCAATGATCGCCCCACGCTTGAGATTACTGACTAGACCTTAGGGAGAACGTATCGTGGCACTCTAACACTTGCCACCCTCAACGTTTGATGCTGCACAATTCGCGAATGGCTGGTTTGCGGAAACCCCATCGCGGCGAACAAAATTGTTGCGAGTGTCCGGTATGAGGCCGATCTCTCTCGGCTGATTTTGCGGCGGCTGCGAAATGGTCGAGCTACTTGTTCATTAGAATGGGGAATATTCGCTCAGACGGCGAGACCAAGTAAAATTTTCCAAATACCCACAATCTTTAACCCGTTTTTTGAAATCGGTTATCAGTTCATGTGAGACAAAGGTGGATCGTGGAAATTTTGTTCAACTCTTTGTTGATTCGCATGTTAAAGTAGTAAACAGCTCAGCTTGTCGTATCGATACGACAAATTCGCAGAGACCTTACGCACCCTTATCGCATCCTTTTCTCAAAATGGAGTGATGCTTTCGGCAGACCATCTTTCGAGTTTTTCGGCTCTGGTCTCTGCTTTTATAATTTATTTGCAATGGCTTATGTGCATCTTCTGCCAGTCTTGTATGCCCTTGTCGAAGCTGTTTCGATCCCTACCGCCGGAGCCAATTTTCTGGTAAGCATCTGAGAATAAACGCATTTCGTGTTTGGCTCCGATGTTGTTCCCCCGAGTTGGCAGATTTGGTTGCACACGAGGTTGCACATCGGGTTGCCTCTGCTCCTTTTCACCCATCGAAGTAGGCTCTCCGAAACCCGGAGATTGCATGTCCCTGTCAAGTTACCTCTACCAGCAACGCGGACAATACTATTTTCGTCGGCGTATCCCTGAGTTATCCACATCTCGTTCGCCCGTCTTGGTCTCGCTAGGGACGAAAGACCCGAATCTTGCGCTTACATGTGTTGGGATGCTGACCATGGAGTTCGAAAACGTGCTGGATGCGTTTACCTTTGTTTTGGACGAGATCCCAGAAGATCTGCTGCACCGTTACATGAAGGTGCGGTTGACGCAGTCGATTCAGGAATCGCGTCGTCAGCGGCGGCTTGAATGGATCTTGGGCCGGTCCGGTTTTGCCGCTCCGGAAAACCGTGAGCCTCTCCGGATTGCATTGGCTTCTCTCTTGCAGAACGGCATTGGGAAAGCGTTTCCGCCTAGCCAAATCAATCCGGAATGGTCGCCCGACATGCTGGCGAACGTTATGCGGTGTCACCAAGCAGAGGGCCATGCGCTTTCGGCGCCGGAAACGATAAATGCACTGACAGAGGAGTTTACCAGGGCGACAGGAATGATTCCGAAGTCGATGGAGCATCGCGCTCAGATCATGGAGGTCTATCTGCAGGCGCGGCTTGCCTCTCTGGACTGCCTTGATACGGACAAGGTGTCTGTTCGTGAAACGTACCAGAGCATGCTCCGCGAGATCGCGAAGCCCGTGACCGAAGGCATCCCAATGCAGGAGGCCGCTAATCCGCAAACTACGGCACCACCAACGAATGTTGCCGTTGCGGCGAAACAGATCGAACCTGAACATGCGATTGCTGAGCCTACTCCCGTGTGTCTGACTCCCGGCGTTCAGCTTTCTGAGGAGCCGTTGACCATCCAAAGATTGACGGAGCAGTTCGAGGCAGCGCGAGACTGCAATGAACCGCTACACCGTTCGCCCGCCAAACAGCCTTACGGCGTAGACATCGCGGGCGCCTGCGAGCGCAGCATCAAGATCGCGCAGGCAAAGGGCGAAATGGACGACAAAACCGCCGACCAGCGGCGCTCTCGGGTGAAGACGTTTTGTTTGCTGACAGGCATCCAGACCGTCACGGAGGTGGAACAGTATCATTTCCGGATCTTCGAAGAGCGGATTGAGGACCTCAGGAATAATTTCTTGAAACGAAGAGACGATGCCTTCCTGACCTGGGCGGATCTCGAGACTGAAGCGCAGGAATTGGAAGATGAACAACTGGGTCGCGCTCCCTCGACGTATAATTCGTATCTTGATCAAATTGGTGCTGTGCTGAAGCATGCGCGGGCCAACGAGCGGTCTGCCGTAGATGTCGACCTTGATCCCTCACTGCTACGCCGGCGGGAGGATGTGCGCGCCCGCAGCAAGCGCTCTGCTTTCCAGCCTGACGAGATCAATGCGCTGTTTCAGCATCCCGTCTGGCAGGGCTGCCGCAGTGACGGCAGGCGGCATGAACGCGGTAATGAAGTCATCAAAGATGGACTGTTTTTCGTGCCACTGATGGTCGCTTATTCGGGCGGGCGGATGGAAGAAGTCGCCGGTCTGACCGTGGATGCGATCGTTGAGGTCGATGGCCAGTACGGGTTTGATATTCGCTCTCATGAGGAACGCCGGATCAAGAACGCGCACAGCGCGCGGCTGATCCCGATCCATGAGCATTTGCTCGAGCTTGGTTTGCTGGAGCATCGCGACCGGACGATGTCCGAAGGGGAGAGGTTGTTGTTTCCCGAACTGCGCCCGACCAGCGCCAAGAAAAAGTTCATGTCTGCCCTGAGATACAACTGGCGGAAGCTTCGCGAGTGTCAGCTGGATGGCAACCCAAAAGGCCTCGATGGTCATAGCTTGCGCCACAGTTTCAATCAGGCTCTTAAAGTACGGCCAGAGGTCCTGAAAGACGTCCGCCTTGACCTTCTCGGGCACGCCGGGGCGGACCTCAACGAGGAGGTGTATGGGGATGTGAATGGGATGCCGTTCGACCTTAAGAAAGCGGCAATCGATCTCTTGCCCCGGGTGTTCTGAATTAGCTCAAATCCTAGGGCTGTGGCGCCGCCCCCACGACAGTTTCGAGTTCGAACGGGCGGGTGACGTGGGCGCCTACCATTCAGGCCGTATTGATCCGTCTCAGGTGGTTTGCTGACAATGCCACGAGTGAAGTGGACCAGACGATGCCTCTACCTGAAATGCTTCCCGGTCGCGCTGCGTCCAGCGGTCAGAACTGGAGCTAGACTGGCTCTTCGGAGCTTCTGCAGTTTTTTTTAGTAGAGGGCGTCCTTACGGTGGAATAGGCCAATCCCCTCGCAGGTGAGCGCGATCAGCCTTCGAGACCTACCTTAAGAAATGCACGCGCCATAGCGTTGAGGTGCCCTTCCGCTTCCTGCCGCACTTCTTCCACAGCCTTGGCGATCTCTGCCGACTGCCTGGCGAGAAGGCGTTCCTGTGAGGCGCGAAGGTTACTGTTCTCGGTCTCAAGCCTCCGAGTCTTCTGGCGGAGTGTTTCGACCTCCTGACAGATTTCTTCGAACGTTGCCCGAAATTCCACCAGCGCGGCCGTAGGGAATTCTTTACTATCGCCTCCATCTGCCTTGCCGGTGACGTAGCCCCTATCTTCCGCCCGGCTCAGCGCCGACGAAATCCTGTCATTGGACACGCCAAGGGGACACATCTCCTTGATTTCCGAATATGTCGGTTTGCGACCTGCCGTGCCGAAGAAGTCGGCGATGAGTGCGTCCAGCTCCCGGTCAGTGTGCTTGGCCTTCCGGCTCATAATTGTCGATCCCATCCGTTGTTGTCGCAGGTTAGACTTATGCGCAGCGACAACGCACCGGAGAGGTTATCCACAATTTTCAGTCTTTTCTGCGCGTCTGGGCCTAAAGAAGGGTAGAGGCTGGGTGCAGACTCTACCTCCTTCACGAGTGTCGCACCCGTCCTCAGCACTCCGGGACCCCCATCTTGTCCAGCCGACGATGCAGCCGGGCGATTTCGTTCGTCGGATCGGTGCGGTTTGCAAGTGCCTGGACAGCTTCGGCGGTCCTGAACATCGCGGTGGCGCAGACCTCGAGATCGGTCTGGATCGCATGAAGGTCTGCGAGCATCTGTTCAATCGGAGCGGCGATCGGTGACGCACCGCGCTCCAACAGCGCCTCAATCGCATCCAAGAGGCGGCGCAGGTCGCGGTAAAGGATTTCAGTATCTGTCATGGTGTCGGGGTCTCCATATCGTGTTCGGCCGAGGGTGCCGGTGTTTGCTGTGGATTGTGGAAGTCGGGAATGTTGATGGGCGGCATATTCGCCAGTTCCGAAATCTGGTCGCGGGCTGCCCCGAAGCCGCCGCCGGGACGTTCAGCCCAACGGGTCAAGGCATCCGTGACCTGGGCCTGCTGAAGCATTGCAGCGATCCGATCGAGAATATCTCTGACACGCCTAGCTAGGCGATCCCGGATGGAGTGAGAGGTCGGACTCGGGCCGCGCAGGATGCCCATAGGGTCCGCTGGAGCAGGTGGCCGACAGAATGCGCGGTGGAGGATGCGGCGTGCATCATCCGCCCGCCGACTCATCGCCTCAGCCAGATGCCCTGAAGCCAGCGAAAGGATGCGCTGTCGCGCCAGCACCATGGCTGGGTCAGGTGTAGGCGGGGTCGGATGGCAAAGTGCCCCATGCAGGATCAACCGCTGATCACGTTCCTCACGCTCCGAGCACAGGGCGATGGAATCGGGGCGGAGATGATCGATGCGCCACCCGAGATCGGCGAGCACGGGCTCAATCCCGGCCAACAGCGCCTCGCGGTTGCCGACACCGCAGCGTGCCAGAATGCGGGCCGCGAGCATGATCTGGACCTTCGGGTCCTCGGCAGCCACGCGATCAGCGTCCCCACCAGCGATGTCGCCATCAGGGGTAAAGAGGCAGCCCGCCCAGCGATCCAAGGCTGCAGCCCGTTTGAGCACCCACGAGGGACCGCCGATCGCTGCCGTCCTATGGGGATCCCCAGGGTCATGCCATCCATAGGCATGGTTGACCGCATCCTGATACGCATCCCAGATCCTGCAGCTCTCGCCGGTTGGTGGATGAGGGTTCCAAGCCCGCGGCACGACCTTCCCGTAAACTTTTCGGAAAAGCGCCCGTGGTACCAAGATATTAATCTCAAGGTGACCGGCATGGAGATGTGTGCCAGCCAGCATTGGCGGGCGCGCCTCCGGCGCAATGCCGGACCAGGCCACTTCCGCCCAGAGAGCCAAAGCGGCATTGGTTTTCCGCCTCAGTTCGGGGTCGCCTGACCGCCACGCGACCATATCAATTTCGTCTGGAGCAAACGACAATGTGGCGCAGCTGTACCGGTGGCGCGTTTCCAGCGCCTCAATACATCCAGCGACCAGATGCCCGTCCCCCGCGATGAGTTCCGGCACGGGTTTCCTGAGCACCACCTCCCGCGTCCCCGCGATCTGTGCCACGTGGCGGTCAGACATCAGATAGCTGACCACGCGAGCCGCAGGCCCGGTAGAATGAGGCGACCAGAGCAGCTTCACAGCGCATCGCTCCCGTCCGTCCAGCCGTTTCCGGCGCCAAACTGGAGACCACGCCAGAGGATTTCGTTAAGCCGATCCAGCCTCTGCATGACAAACAAAATGTCGATCTCGTTTGGTGAGGCAAAGACGGCCTCAAGCAAAGCGTCCAATACGCGAACCGCTTCGCGATATGCAAAGAGCAAGTCAAAAATATCCCCACTGGCACTAGTGGGCCTACCGGATACCAATGTTCGTTCGGCGATGTACCTTGATCGTGATACGCCCTTCCTATCGGCCTGCCGTTTAATTTCGTGCCACTCAGCATCCGTCAGGGACACCTTCCGCGGCTTCGTTTTCTCATCGGTCCGAGCTCGACGTTTCATCATTGCAGTTTTCCTAGTTGGCCCTATCGCGGATTCTTGATCCACGGCGAACGCTGATCGTTTATCTAGCAAAACCAAAATCGCTCCGAGCGTTGCCCCGAAAAAGGGTCGCCGCAGTATTGGGTGTGGATAACTACGGCTGGAGCTGGCCGCGCCAAACGCGCAAGAGGCTTAGAAGCGCAGTGTATTAAGCGCTTGGCGTTCAATTGACGGCGGGCTCCCAACGGATCAGCAAGCCGCAGAAAAAAGCAGCAGGGGCATGTCGCCTGCCCCAGCAATGGGAATAAGCACTAAACTATTTGGCGAACTTTCCGCGCGCTCTGGTCCATTCGGCGGGACCACGCGGCAGGGCCTGCATGGATATTCTTGACTGCCAGGTATCCTGCAGGCCCCCCCCCAGCAGCGCGACCAGCCAGATCCCTCAACCCCCGTCCGGCAGCACCTCGCGTAGCCAATCGAGAAACACGGCAAGCCGTCGCAGGCCGGCGGTGCGCGTGAGGTAGAGCGCGGTGACGTCGAGCGGGAACGTGTCCAGCTGGCCGGGGAACAGCTCTACCAGCCGTCCTGCTGCAAGGTCATCAGCCACCATGTAATCGCTAAACCGCGCCACCCCCATGCCGCCCAGCACCAGCGCGCGGACCGCCTCACCGTTCTCCGCCTGCACAGAGGTGGGCAGCGTCACCTCACCAATGTCCTTGAACACCAGTCGATTGATATGCGCGGGCGCGGTGAAACCCACCTGTGACAGCCCCGCGAGATCCGCAGGCCCCGCGGGCCAGCCCGTCCGCTCCAGATAGGCGGGCGCGGCGCAGAGCTTCCACGCCGTGCGCCCCAGTCTGCGGTGCAGCACATCGCTGTCCTTCAGCGGCCCGAACCGGATTGCCAAATCAGCGTGGCTGTCGATCAGGTCCACGGGGCGGTCGGTCATATCCAGCGTTACCGCCACCTGCGGATACCGCGCGTGAAATTCCTCAAGACGCGGGGCAATGGCATGCAGCACGAAGGGCACCGGCGCGTTCACCCTCAGCGGTCCGCGCGGGGTGCGGCTGCCTTGGGCGATGTCCGACAGCGCCTCGGTCTGGCGGAGGATTTCCTGCGCCGCCGCCAACAGCTGCCGCCCCTCGGGCGTGAGTTCGATCGCGCGGGTGGAGCGGCGCAGCAGGGTGACGTTCAAGAGCGTCTCCAGCCGCGTGACCGTGCGCGACAGGGTCGAGGGAGCCACCCCCAGCCGCCGCCCGGCCTCGGCAAAGCTGCCGTCCTCGACCACAGCCGCAAAAGCCGCGAGCTCCCGTGTCTGGGGCAATTCGTGCATGTTGCGCAAAGACCCTTTGCAAACCCGTCTGTTCACGCAAAAACCTATCCCGTCCATCTGGGTCGGGACAAGCAAAACAGGAGATTTGCCATGCCCCTTGCCCTCTGGGCGCTGACGATCAGCGCCTTTGCCGTCGGCACGACCGAATTCGTTATCGTCGGCCTGATCCCCACCATCGCCGCCGACCTTGGCGTGAGCCTGCCCTCCGCGGGCCTGCTCGTCAGCCTCTACGCGCTCGGCGTGACCATCGGCGCGCCGGTGCTCACGGCGCTGACCGCGCGCCTGCCACGCAAGACGCTGCTCTTGTCTCTGCTGGTGCTATTCATCGCCGGGAACGCCTTTGCCGCCTTCGCACCGGGGTATAGCAGCCTGATCGCCGCGCGCTTCATCACCGGGCTGGCGCATGGGGTGTTCTTCGCCATCGCTTCGACCATTGCCACCGGTCTGGTCAGCCGCGACAAGGAAAGCTCTGCAATCGCACTGGTGTTCCTCGGTCTGACCGTAGCGTTGGTCACCGGTGTGCCACTGGGCACCTGGATCGGGCAAGCCTGGGGCTGGCAGGCGACCTTCCTCGGGGTCGTGGCGCTTGGCCTGATTGGGCTTGTGGCTTCGGCGCTGCTGGTGCCTGCCAACCTGCCGCAGGGCGCGGCCCCCGGTCTGCGCGCCCAGGCCCGCGTACTGACCTCGCCGCGCTTGCTGCTGGTCTATCTGATTACGGCCATCGGTTATGGCGGCAACTTCGTCGCCTTCACCTATCTTGCCCCGATGCTCACCGATGTGACCGGCTTCGGCGCGACCAGCGTGAGCGTCATCATCCTGCTCTATGGCGCCTCGGTCGCGGCGGGCAACATCTTTGGCGGCAAGCTGTCGGACCGCATCGGCCCGGTGCCGGCGCTCACGGTGATCTTTGCGGGCCTGTCTGTGGTGCTGCTGGGCCTCGGTCTGGTGCTGACGTCGCCAGTGGCCACGGTGGCGGTGGTCGCGGTCTGGGGTGGCTTTGCCTTCGCCAATGTGCCGCCGCTGCAAGCCTATGTGGTGCAGATTGCTCGCGAAGTGGCGCCGGAAGCAGTCGATGTGGCTTCGGGCCTGAACATCGGCGCCTTCAACCTCGGCATCGCACTTGGTGCATGGATCGGCGGGCTGATCGTCGAAGGCATGGGCCTTGCCGCTGCCCCCTATCTCGGCGCGCTGATCGTCGCCATCGGCATTGCGCTGACCCGCCTGTCGGGTCGGCTGGACAACGCCGCAACTCCGCGGCGCGCAGTCGCTGCTGAATGAAAGGACATCGCATGACAATTGACCATATCGGCCCCGCAGGAATTCCAGCGCTTGGCCTTGGCACCTTCAAGATGAATGCGGGCAAAGCGCGCGAGATCACCAAGGCGGCTCTCGCCGAAGGCTACCGCCATGTCGACACCGCGTAGGCCTACGAAAATGAGGCCGAGGTCGGTGAAGGCCTGCGTGCTGCCGCGACCCCGCGCGATCGGGTCTTCCTGACAGCCAAGATCCTGCCGCACGACTTCGCTGCCGGGAATTTCCGCAAAGCGGTAGAGGCGAGTTTGAAGGCGCTTGGGACTGACTACATCGACCTGCTGCTGCTGCACTGGCCCTCGCGTGAGGTGCCATTGAGCGAGACCTTGCCCGTCCTCGACGCGCTTATCGCCGAGGGCAAGGTACGCCATGGCGGCATGTCGAATTTCACGGTGCCGATGCTGAAGGAGGCGGCGACGATCCTGCAAGCCCCGCTGGCGACCAATCAGGTCGAGATGCATCCCTGTATCGATCAGCGCAATCTGCGCGCTCATATGGACGCTGTGGCCCTGCCGCCAACAGCCTACGCTCCATTGGCGCAGGGAAAGGTGATGACGGACCCGGTGCTGCACGGAGATTGCTGAGACACACAACATCACCCCGGCTTCCATCGCCGTGGCCTGGTTGCTGTCTCAGACTAATGTCATCGCCCTGCCTAAGACAGCCAAGCCGGAGCGGCTCGCCGAGAACCTCACGGCGGCGGAAATTACGCTGAGCGAGACCGAGATCGCCGCATCGCTGCGCTTGCCCAGCTTGATGGCCGGACTGTATCGCCATCGAGCCTTGCGCCCCGGTGGGACGATTGAGGCGACAGGCCTCGCCCTCGTGCGGGGCGTCTTTGCGCCCGGCTTGCCAGTTCCCTGGCCGCGACCGCAGAGAGGAGAGGCGGAAACCAGAACTTAACTTTCGCAGGATTGCTGAGCGATGAAAGACCTAACTATATCCCCCCGAACCTTCGCATCCAAGTGGCCTATTCTGCGCTTTGCCAGATTGACTAGACCATTTCGAGAGATCAACTTCTGGATCACCGCGATCGGTCGCGCTTAAACCATGGCCCTGCGTTGGTACTGTTCATGTTGCTCCACAACAAAGACCCATAGCTCGTGCCTTTCTGTTGACCACAGCTCTGCGGCTAGACCGGACCTTCGCCCCTGGTCATCTCTGCGGCGCAGGTATTCAAAACGGTCCTTCATGACCCTTCACAGCATCATCCGAGAGACACGAGTTGGCTATGTAGACGAAGCTGCCGTTCGCTGCACCTGCGCCTGAGTCCGCCTCCATCTTGATTGGGCGAACTTAAAGTTCTTCAAAGTTGTCATTCCTTTGTCGTGTCAGACCCTCACTACAGGTCAGAAATGAATGGATACTTGAGAGATTACGGTTTGAGGCGCTATTCGAAGTCTTCGAGATGAAACTCAGGGCTTCTTTGGGCAGATATCTTTGTGCCTGCTGGTAAACATTCTGCACGCTGTTCGATAACGCACAGAGTGTGTTTGAAGGTAGAGAGTTGCGTATTTTCGCGTCTGAATTAGGTGCATCTGACGTGACGTATGCATCTCAAACGGAGAAATAGATTTAGATGAAAAACTTCCTTCTTACGACGGCAATGGGCGCAACACTCGCGACTGCGGCGCAGGCTGAAACGATGACCTATGTGCTCGATCCATCCCATAGCCAGATCGTGTTCAGCTATAATCACCTGGGTTTCTCGACCACCACAGGCATGTTCTCTGGGTTCGAAGGCAGTATCAAGCTGGACCAAGAAGACCCGGCAGCATCGAGCGTCTCTGTTTCATTTCCCGCCAAGAGCCTCATCACCGGCTGGCCCGCCCGCGAAGCGCATTTTCTGAGCGAAGATTTCTTCGGCGCCGAAGCGAATCCCTTGGTGACATTCACCTCAACGTCGATCGAAATAACCGGCGAAGAGACCGGAAAGATCACCGGCGATCTGACCATGAACGGCATTACGAAGTCTGTCGTTTTGGACGCCACACTGAACCAGTTGGGCGATCACCCGATGGAAAATCGCCCCTGGGCCGGATTTGACGCGACAACCACGCTGCTGCGCTCGGATTTCGACATGGGCCAGTTCGCTCCGTTTGTCGGGGATGAGGTTGCGATCGATATCTCGATCGAAGCGATGGTGCCCGCTAAATAATCGAAGCCTCATACTTTACCACAAGGGTCGCGCGATTCCTCGCGCGGCCCTTTTTTTCGTCTCGATGGTGCAGGGTCTATTCTGGCTTAGTTGCCACCAGTTCTATCCGGACCTCCACAGCAAACCCGACAGAGCTTTCGTCGGCTCTGTCGCACATTGTGTGATTTTTGGCGGCCCCACTCCTACATCTGGCTTACATGCTGGAGGAGATGATCACCATGACAAAGCGTTTTGATACCGAGCTGTTGCCTGAAGGGCTTCGCGCCACCGGATATTACGTGGGCGGCGCGACCCTCGCGATTAACGCAGAGGTTACGGGCGCAGAAGTGATTTGCCCGGGTTGCGGACAGCGGTCTACTCGTCAGCATGGACGTTACGTCCGGCACCTCAAAGACTTTCCAGCGCATGGTCGCTCCGTTCAGGTGCGCTTGTCGGTGCGACGGTTCCGCTGTGTTACGTCGCAATGTTCCATCATGACTTTCAGCGAGAAAGTCCCAGATTACCTTGCGTGCCGTTATGGTCGTCGGACCGGTCGATTTCAGGACCTCGTTGCCTACCTCGGTCGCGCGTTGGGCGGTCGGCCAGCTCAGGCACTTGGACGCCGTCTCCGGTTCGGTGTGAGCAAGGATACCTTTCTCCGGGGGGCTGCGTCAGGTGCTCGGACCAAGGGCCATGAACCTCGCGTCATCGGGATCGACGATTGGGCCTGGCGCAAAGGACAGCGCTATGGAACGCTGATCTGCGATCTCGAACGGCGTGCCGTCATCGACCTGCTGCCGGATCGCGAGCCTGCGACAGTCGCTGCATGGCTGCGCCAGCATCCGCAGATCGAAATCGTCGCGCGAGACCGGAACGGCGGATACAGACAGGCGATTTCCGAAGCGCTTCCTTATGCGACCCAGGTTGCCGACCGTTGGCACCTTCTGCAGAACGCAAGCGATGCATTTCTGGCCGCCGTCCGTCGCGCAATCCCGGCCATACGAAGAACTGTCTGCGACGCCGAGCTGGATTCCGGTATTCTGACGTCGGCGGAACGTTTGCAATTCGAAGGCTTTGAACGGCGCCAGAAAACCAACGTGCTGATCCAGCGGATGGGTGCCGAAGGCGTGCCTATCAAGCGGATCGTCCGGGTCACTGGTCTAAGCCGAGGCCTGGTCCCGCGCGTCCTGCGCGGCGAACGGGAAGACGTCTTCAGGCTACGCCAAAGCAGCCTAACCCCTTGGTTCCCGCAGCTTGAGCAGTATTGGCAGCAGGGATGTCGCAATGGCGCTGAACTCTGGCGCCGGCTGCGAGCGGACGGTTTCCAAGGAAGTCTCCGCGTGGTCGGGGAATGGGCCACACGCCAGCGCCGAGCCGAGGCCGCCATCCCGCAGGGCACAGGCAAATGCCCTCCGAGTCGCAAGATCGCCCGCATGATGACCTCTGGTCGGCATCACCTCTCGAAAGCCGACAGCATATTCGTCGCTCAGGTTGAAAACGCTCTGCCGCAACTGGCGCAAGATCGTCGGCTCCTTGATGCCTTTACCTCCATGGTCCGCAGCGGCGAGGAAGACGGGCTGGCTGACTGGTTAGATCAGGCGAAGGCGTCTGGACTGGCGTCATTTTCGCGCGGCCTCTCTGCCGATCTCGACGCGGTTACCGCAGCGCTTCGTGAGCCTTGGTCCAACGGCCAGACAGAGGGTCAGATCAACCGGCTGAAATTGCTGAAACGACAGATGTATGGAGCCGCAGGCATCGATCTGCTCCTGGCGCGCCTTCAGCATTCGGCATGAAAGGCGCCACAGAAATTGAGTCGGACCCAAAATTGCATGCTTGTTCACAATCTGGACAAAGAGCAGCTTGAGATCATCAAGGAGGCTTGTGCGGTCCCCCACGCGGCGGCGAGCGTTGCCAATGCGATGTAGTGCATCACTGACAGGGACGGGCTCTCGTCGATTGCAGAGGTGCTGCGGACTCGCTGATGACATTGTAGGGGCCGGAAGCGCGATCCTTGTTCGTCGACTGCGATATCGCCTTGTTCCGTATCCTGCCTGGTTACACCTCGCGCAGTAGACGCATGACTGCAATGCGGGCTGCTACCACAGCATCAAGGCTGGCTTGTGGATGTCTCCTTCGGGCCGGTCTGACGGTCCGCCCCAGCTTATTCAGGGCTGCCATTCAGGAAGGATATGACTGCGTTAGAGACGTCCTGGTGGATCGCCCGGCGTGCGTCCGAAGATACACCACAGATCGATGCATCACCTTCTTCCTCCATCAGGATCTTCGGTCCGGCGAACGTGCAAACGGCGAAGGCATCGAATACCGACGCTTGGGGCATGGCAAAGGACGGAGCCTGCTGCCCATCAGCCGATGTGCGCGCGAGCTGGCCGAGGGAAATCGATAGCGCCCGAACATCCGCGGGCGCAGAGCCCAGGTCTTCCGAGTATTCCGGGTTTATGGCTATCACCGAAGTCACGCGGGGGTCTCGCGCCATTCCAGTTAGGCCGTCCAGGTTGGTGGCCGACATGTCGACTCCCTGGGCCGCAAACCACCCGCAATCCGGTCCGCGCGGCTCTCTGTCCGGCGCGCAAGAGTGAAGGTAGCTGGCGACATCTAGCTCCGCTCCGACGACGGACAGGGCAGCGGTCGCGCCAAGTGCAAATCCCGCGACTGACACTGTGGTTTCATCAATTCGCGGCCCCCAAGTCGAGTCGGCCAGCACCAAGTCAATCGCGCGGCTTATATACTGGGGTCTTTGCCAGATTTCGTTCACAGCAGCTTCGGCGTTGTCCGGGCGCGGCGCATTGACTTCGACCACAACAAAGCCTGCCCGTGCGATGGAGGAACTGAGCCAAGCACCTGAGTCAGTCGCGGATCGCAGGCCGCCATGTGATATGACCACCAGCGGAAGCGGGCTTTGCGTGAACTCCGCATCAGGTGCTGCTGCAACCCCCTCGAACACAGGATTTCCGCCGACAGTGCCCGATTCTTTTTCCTCGGACGGATACCAGATCGACATGGACAGAGGACGTGCGTCGTCGGATGTGTCCCGGAGATGGGCAAGTCCCGGAACGGTTTGAGCAAGAGAAGGCCCTGCGACCAGGATCAGTGCCAACGACAGACCAAATTTCATTCCGGAACTCCCCGTGCGGGCCAAAAGACTATTTTGCTTTATTACTGGCCTACTGAAAAGGCGAATGACCGCTCTGCCCGGGGAGCTGCCCTTGGCGTGCCAGATCTTGCTGCTGGATGCCACCGATGTCCGGTTTGGCGAAGCTGCGACGCAACGCGGCCAGTCGGACGAATGACCGCAGTGGGCCGGACGTGTCTCGGGCATCACCGACCAGAAGGAGCGAAACCAAGGAGTGCCCGCGGCCGTATCGAACGGTGAATTTGCCCAGAAGAACAAGTCCAAGTGCCTTCGCAAACGCCTACACATACTTAAATGGAGCACTTGGGCTTCCTGAGCATATTGATCAGGTCAACCCTCAAAGAAACGATCAGGCCTTCACATCTCAACTGACACAGAATGCTCGCATACTCTCATCGAAGAATTTAGGTTTGCGGACGGCTTTGCCGAAACATCCGCACCAGCAGCCAGACCGACAGCGCAAGCATCACAAGCGCGATGGGGGATTTCAGCAGGAACCACGGATCGCCGCCCGAGGCGGTGAAACTGCCACGGATCAGCCCCTCCAATGCCGGGGCCAGCAGGAAACCGATGACGAAGGGCAGGATCGAGATCCCCAGCCGTCGCAGCACGTAGCCGATTACGGCAAAAACGCAGGCGCTCAGCAGGCCGACATAGCCGCCGTCCTGCACATAGGCCGCGGTGAGCGAGACGGTCAGGATCACCGGCAACATCACGTCCTTCGGAATACGGATGAGACGGCCCAGCTGGCCCATTAGAAAACTGCCGACGCTCCAGTTGCAGAGGTTGGCGATTGCCATCATCGTGAAGAGGCCGAAGGCCATAACCAGATCGCGGTTCATGATCGTGTCGAACCCCTCGATCTCCTTGATCGGGGTGAAGCGGAAAACCTGCGGCCCGAAGGCAAAATCGCCGATGGTCTCCACCGCCAGAATGATGAAGACGGCGGCAAAATTGCCGGGGATGCCGAGGCTCATCACCGGGATCAGATTGGCGCCGGAGACGGCCGAGTTCGCCGATTCCGTCGCCACCACCCCCTCGATCGCGCCCTTGCCAAAGGTCTCGGGCGATTTTGAGCGGCGCCGCGCGGTGTCATGCGACAGGGTCGCGGCGGTGGTGGTGCCGATCCCCGGCAGCGCGCCGATCATCGTGCCGATCCCGGCGCCGCGCAGGATCGCCGGCATCATGCGCCAGCGCTCGCCCCAGCTCAGCCTCGGCCCCATTTCAGGGGCGGAGACCGGCCCCTTGGCCGCGGCACGGTCGCGGCGCATGTCTTCGACCGCGATCAGTACTTCCGAGAGGACCAGCACGCCCAGCACGCAGGAGGTCAACGGCAGCCCGCCGCCCAGCTCGGGGATGCCAAGCGTCATGCGCGGCCCGTCGCCCGACATCGTGGTGCCGACAAGCGAGACGAACATCCCCAGAAGGCCGCCGATCAGGCCTTTCAACGGGGCCTTGCCGACCACGGCCGCCATGAAGCAGAGCGACAGGATGATCAGGGCCGATTTCTCGGGCAGGTCCAGCACCCGCTCCACCGCAACCGCGAGCACAGGGGCGGCGATGAAAAGCACGAGGTCGGAAAAGTTGTCCCCCACGACAGAGGCGAAATGCGCTGTCTGGATCGCCCGGCGCCCCTGTCCCTTTTGCGCCAGCGGATAGCCGTCCACCGTGGTCAGGAAGGCATCGGGCGTGCCGGGGGTGTTGAACAGGATCGCTGGCACCGCGCCGCCCACGGTCGCGCCCTTCATGATGCCCAAAAGACAGCCCAGCACCGGATAGAGTGCCTCGTTCCCGTAGCCGAAGATCGAGACCAGAACCGGCAGGGCGATGGCCATGGCGAAGGGGCCCGAGAGCCCCGGGGTGGCGCCCACGAGGATGCCGATGACGACCCCGGTCAGCACCATGCCCATAGGCAAGAGCCACAGGCCACCATCGGCGGCCGTGAAGACGGAACTGATTCCGAGCGCGAGATATTGCAGCAAGAGGTCCAAGGGGTGTCCTTCAGAGGTCGGCGTTTGGCGGCAGTTGGATGTTGTCGAGCAACCCGGCAAACAGCAGGATCAGAAAGGCGGTCGTGAGCATGGCGACCACGAGATCGCGCGTCCGCAGCGCGCGGCGGGTGATGTAGATGTAACTGGCGCTCAACGCCGTGCCGCCGATAAAGAACCCGGCCACGTTGTAGGGAAACCGCCCCGACGCCGCGCGGTAGCCAGAGAAATCCGTGAGGCCCGCGGCGTTGCTGGCCCAGACCACCAGCGGCCCGCCCCATGTCATCAGCGTCAGCGATGCGGCGGTGACAAAACCAGCACGGGCCAGAAACAAGAGGTTGTCGAGGCCGATACGCCCAACGGGCTCTCCCACCTTAAGCCCTTTGGCGCGCAGCTCTCCCGCGATCAGCAAGAGCGCCAGCGGCACCATCAGCAGAACCAGCAGCGTGGGAAAGAAGGCGTCTCCGGGGATGGTATTGCCGGTCAGGCTCTTCTTGAGAAATCCGCTGCTGATGTCCCGCGGAAACCAGACCAGCAGGCAAAGCGCGACAAGCGTTAGCGTGCCCCCGCCCAGCCAAAGGTTCCAGCGCCCCCCGGAGGGGGCGCTTTCATCGGTATCCACGGGACCTCGGGTCATTCGGCCAGTGCTTTCATCATCGAGACGTTGGCCTCATAGGTCGAGAGGATCTGCTCGCGCAGCTCCGCGCCCTGCGTCACGATCGGCGCCGGTGGATACTGCTTTTCGATGAACTGGCGTGTCTCGCTCTCGGGGTCGGCGAGGATCTCGGCGATGACGCTGCCGATCTCGTCGCGGATTTCGTCAGACATGCCCGCGGGGGCGGTGATGATGTACTGGTAGCCAAGGTTCAGGTCGATGCCTTGATCCATCAGCGTCGGCATCTCCGGGGCCAGCGCCACCGGGCCGGTCTCGGCGGAGGAGAGGATCACCAGTTCGCCCGCCTCGACCAGCGGCTTCTGTACGCCGCCGCCCCAGGCGACATTGGCGTCCATCGACACCAGCGCATTGAGCGTGCCACGGCCACCCTTCATGCGCAGGTGGTTCACGTCGATCCCAAGAGCGCGGGCGACGATCTCGGCGCCGGCCTCGACCTGCGTGCCCCAGTTGGCCCAGACGATCGGCTCATTGGCGGCGGCGGCTTCAAGGTCATCAAGCGTCTTCCAGCCGCTCTCGGCGCGCGCCAGAACCGCCATCTGCGAGCCTGCGGTTGTGGTGATATAGGTGAAATCCTCCGGCGACAGGTTGTCGCTATTCATCGGCGCGAAATCATAGGTCGTGGTGATCGCGAAGCCCAGGGTCTGGCCGTCTGGCGCTTCCTCCTTGAGCTGCGCCGACATCACTGTGCCGTCGTCGCCCGCCTTGTTTTCCGGAATCACCTGCCAGCCACGCTTGGCCTCGATCTCCTTGGCGAGGGTCCGGCCCTGCACGTCGGTGCCGCCGCCGGCGCCATAGCCGATCCACAGGCGGATCGGGCCGTCCGGGTTCCATTCGGCCAGCGCGGGCCCGGCGGCCAGCAGGGCGGTGGCGGCGGTGGTCATCAGAATACGTTTCATGGTCACTCCACTGTTTCTTGGTTGGTTTTCGGTCTTGTCGGTCGTCAGAAGCCCGGTTTGCTCTCCACCAGTTCCATCGGGCGGTGGCCGCGGGGCAATTCGAAGCGTTGGATCAGTTGCAGCCTGTCCTGGCTGTCATGCTCATGGGCGTCCCAGATCATCCCCACATGCGGCGCGGCGAGGTCGAGATGCTGGCAGGCCTGCCGCGACAGCAGGTCGGCGCGCGCCTCGTGACGGACCTTGGCGGTGCGGATCTGGAACTGCTCCCAGAGCATGCGGTGATAGGAAATGCCGTGCAGCTCCTCCAAGGGGCGCGACAGCAGCGCCTCGGCGTGGTCGCAGCGCAGGTACATGGTGCCGAAGGCCGGTTGCGACCCGGTGACCCACACAAGCCGGTCGATGCGGATCACCTGCTCGGCCTCGAAGCCGATGAGCAGCGGCCCGGATTCGGCGGTGGGAAGGCGCTGGATCTCGACCACCCGGGTATAGGGCATCTTCCAGTCGCCGGTCTCGGGATCGCGGAAGCGGTAGACATGGACCTCGGGGACCTGATGACGCGCGTCGGCGATGAAACTGCCGCGCTTGCGGTGGCGCACGATCAGCCCCTGTTCGACCAGCCGCGACAGGCCCTTTTGCACCGTGGACAGGCCGATGGGCAGCGCGGCGGCGATCTCGGTCTCGCCGGGAAGCTGGCCGCCGGGCGCGAAGGTGCCGTCCTGAATGCAGCGGGTGAACGCCTCGCTCAGGCGCAGGTACTTGGGCCGGCCCTTTCCATCGGGGGCCGTGTCTTCCCATGCGGCGACCAAGGTCTCGAGGGACAGTCTATCTGAGGGGCTCTCCATACAACTATCATAGAACGAGGGGTATTGCACTTGTCAACTACGTAGTTAATAATTGTATGAGGCATATATTACAGCGTTGAGGGGGTGGAGATGAGCAAAGAATGGGCAGTGGCCACCGGACATCCCATTGCCACTGGGGCCGCGGAGCGGGTTTTGCGCGCAGGCGGCAACGCTGTGGATGCCGGGGTTGCCGCCGGGATTGCGCTGGCCGTCGTGCAGCCCGATCTGGTGTCCTTTGCCGGAGTCGCGCCGGTGATCCTCTATGACGCAGGCCGCGAGCATGTGACGAGCTATGACGGTGTCGGGGTCTGGCCGCAGGCCGCGGACGTGGTGCAGATGCAGCGCGATCACGGCGACCACGTGCCCGAGGGCTTGCTGCGCACCGTCGTTCCCGCCGCACCGGCAAGCTGGATCAAGGTCCTGGCGGCTCACGGCACCCTCGGTTTCGGCGATGCCGCCCAAGAGGCGGTGCAAGCCGCGCGCGACGGTTTCGAGGTCTATCCGCTGCTGGCCGATTTCATCGCTTCACGGGAGGAGAAATACGCGCGCTTCCCGTCAACGGCGGCGATCTTCCTGCCCGGAGGCCGCCCGCCGAAGGTCGGAGAGCGCTTTGTCCAGACCGACCTTGCAAACACCCTGCAGCTACTGATCGATGCGGAAAGCGCTGCCCGTGCCGAGGGAGGTGATCGGCGCGCAGGTCTGGCCGCCGCCCGAGCGGCTTTCTATACCGGTCCGGTCGCGAAAAAGATTGTTGCTTTCCACGCCGAGAACGGTGGGCTACTGCGGGCCGAAGACCTTGCCGCCTACGAGGTCCGCGAAGAGCCAACCTTCGCCGTCGACTTCCGGGGCACGCAGATTCACTGTTGCGGTGCTTGGTGTCAGGGCATTTCGATGGCGCAGACGCTTGCCATGCTGGAACAGGCAGGCCCCGATGCGACCCGCGACGGGGAGCAGATCAATCTGCATTTCCTGCTCGAGGTGCTGAAACGCGTGTTTGCCGACCGCGAAGCACATGTCACCGACCCCCGCTACATGCAATTCGCCCCCGAGGCGCTGCTGGAACCTGCTTTCATCGCCGACCGGCTGCGCAGCATTCAGGAGACCTCCGATCCGCTGCCGGCCCCCGCGGCCCCGGCTCCCGCGACGTCAGGCGAACGCCCGATTTTCGAAGTGGGCTGCGCCGATACTTCGCATGTCAGCGTGATCGACGGCGCCGGCAACATCTTCTCCGCCACCCCGAGCGATCCGAGCTACGACACCGTCGTAATCCCCGGTACTGGACTGTCGGTCTCCTCGCGCGGGTCGCAGAGCCGGGCGATCCCCGGCCATCTCAACGCCCTCGCTCCAGGCAAGCGGCCGCGACTGACGCCGAACCCCATTCTGGGGCTGAAGGATGGCAAACCCTGGCTCGCCATGGGCACGCCCGGCGGTGATGTGCAGGTTCAGGCCATGGCGCAGGTATTGCTGGGCTTGCTGGACCACGGACAGGCTCCGCGCGTGGCGGTCGAGGCGCCCCGCGTTGCTTCCTATGCCTATCCCGGCAGTTTCGCGCCACATGACGTTCACCCCAACAAGGTCCTGTACGAAGCCGATCTGCCACTGGAGCAGGCCAAGGAGCTACGCGCACGCGGACACGACCTCGAAGAATGGCCCGCTCGAACCTGGATGGCAGGCGGGATCTGCATCGCCCTGCGCGACGAGTCCAGCGTGGACGCAGTTGCAGACCCTCGGCGCGCGGGCATGGCCAAGACTGGAGCGAAATCATGACAACGGACATTTGCAAACGCATCGTTGATCAGAACACCCCGCTGGAGGAGGCTCTTGACCTCTGTGATAAAGCTCTCAAAAATGAGTTATTCACCGCGATGCGCTTCCACGCCGCGACGATGGAGGTGGAACGCCTACACTCTACCTTGCCCGATAGCTATCCTGTCAGCGGTCGCAAACCAAAGCGGGATACGGAGTGGGGCAAGAAGGTATTGATCGACCGGGAGATCAACCTGGGTTTCGGGGCCGCTGATATCAGATGGGCATTTTCGGACCATGAAACCATCTTGGGGCTCGGGCTCAATGCTGTGTTGAACGTGCCCATCGTCCTCGATGGTTCGGTTCTCGGCACGATCAATTACTTGCGTGGCGATCCGGCTTTCAGTTCGCGAGAAGTGGGGATCGCAGAACAAGTTGCTGCTGCACTGGCCAATCGAAGTGATCTGCGAGACTAACTTTCAATTTGCCAAGGGCCTTGAGCATAACGTACTTTCGCCGACAGTTAACCGCCATCAAGGCGCCTCGCCGCTCGGAATTGGGCGGATTCCGGAAGTTCGCCGCACGTGCTAATCCACCCCAGACGATCCGAAAAAGCAGACATTCAGCCGGGCCGTCCCGATCGATGCCGGTCTCATCGACAGGAAGGGTGAAGAGCGGTAGTTCGCCGCACACGCGATTGCAACGCACACCACTCGCAGAAGCGGATACATACCCGCCGGGAAGTCGAGACTATTTTCTATGCCGCCCTGGATACTGAAAACCTTGCCGCGTTGCCGCCCTGAAATTAGCCCCCAGATAGTTGGCGCGGTTCAGAACGAACGGGCCGTGCTGGCTGCATGCTGTCTGCCTTACCGGTCCCAGACGACCTCTGTGGCAAGATACTCGCGGATCACTGTTCGCACGACGAACTGACTGTTATCCACGACAGCGAACCGATACACATTCGGTTGGACGATCACCCATCCGTCAGCACCCATGTCCCCGCCGATGACCAATCGCGACATCAGCCGACCTCCAACCTCAGGCCATCCCGGGCCATAGTCGATCATTTCGAATGACCTAACCGCCTCAGGCGTCAGGATTTGCAGTGGCTCTATGGCGATGTGGGCCGGTTCGCCTCGAGCCGGCTGACCGTGCTCGAACAATACGTGCCCTCGAGCGTTCTTAATGACTACATTGCGGATGCGGTCGATGTCAGGCACGAATGTCACTTGGTGATTCCCATCGACATCTTCTTCGACCCGAAGCTGAGCCTCAATCTCGTCTTGCAAGCGAAAGTTCTTGCTCAACGTCTTCTCGGCCCTTTCGACGACCCGGTGATCAAGGTCAGCGGTCCCTGCAAGAACAGATCCGAGGAACGCTGTGAAATACTCCTCGTCATTGGAGAAAGAGGTGTTGCATGATCGGCAGATGCGGATCGTCGGCAAATTTTCTGGGAAGGGTCGATCAAGAATGCTCTTCGATGGAATATGATCGAGGTTGGTTTCGACATTTGCCAAGACTGCGCCGCAGTAGATGCACCATGCTTTGTGGCGCTCATCTGCGAAATCAAGAAGCCCCTTCACTGTCGTTCCGCCACGAGGTAACGGCAAATCGCGCTTGAAAGATGGACAACGAGTGTCGCATCATTAAGCGATGGCACATTCGTGGGGCTGACATGGCGTCCGAAATTTGAAGAGTAGCCCCAAAGCTTTGACAACGCGCTATCGAGTGGCTTCGGAACGCCAGCCAGAGTCACCGCCTCGTTGAAGGGCTTTTCGCTGCCGCTAATATACCTGGCAGTTGACTCAAGCGCACCAAGTGCATGATGAATGGCACCTGTCAGATCGGGTTCGGGCCTGCGCGATATGTCATGAAGGGCCTCGCGGATTTCACCCTCGGCGACGCCGTAATTCGCTTGGCTCAACGAAGTCCGCGCGCTCTCCACCGCCTCTTCGAACTCAGCATCGCCTCGGAGAACTACCCCTTCGCCGGGCTTCAATTGCCAGCCAGCGCCGGTGTCGACGAAAAGGTCGTTGATCTGCGCCGCGAACTGCACTGCGGCGTCATAACCTCGAGTGCTTTCAAGGAACCCCACCAGCCCTTCGATCACGTCGTAGACCTGATACCATTCGGCGTTCTCAATAAGGCGCATTACCTCGTCGCGGATATTTGGGATTTCGCTCCAATTTCCGCGGTCGGGTGACGCACGCAAAACCCGGCAGATACATGTCCGTATTAGATCGTATCTGAGGTGATCGTATGCGGCCTGAATTACCCCAAACCTCAAACCTTCCGGCGCATCATGCCGAAATAAAATTGGTGGAGCGCTCGCAAACCCATGTCGTTTGGAAAACATTCAAACTCCTGTCCGTGCTAAAGAAAGCGCATGTTGCGATGGAATAGCTTGTGTGCCAATGCAGAAAATCTCCCGTCATAACGGTAGCGCGCAAGCCTCAGATGGGCCAGTCAGAAGGTCCGAAGTCAGACCTCGACACCTCTTCGCTCGCCAGCCTGATCACGATCTTGGCTCAGATCACAGCAACCGTTTCTCAATCACCGATAGCGATCACCTCCCTGCTTGCAATGCTCGATGACGCGCTCGATCCAGCGGTCATACCAGACCCAAGTGCCCTTGTAGTCGCCCTCGCAACCATATCCCTTTGCCGGGTTCTTAGCTTCGAGCTTTTGCATGAGTGCAGTATGGTCCCCCGGGCCAAACTTCGGGTAGCCGGCCTTCGTTACTGAAGTCAGGACATCCTTTCTGATGTATCGAGCGCGATTGACCTCTTTGAAGATCACGTCCCCAACCTTTTCCGCCTCCTCACTGCCGGGCTTGACCGTAACAACCGCCACATCGGCGCCGGCTGCTTTCTTCGCAGCGACCGGCACGAAAGCGACTTTCAACCGGAATGCGGGGTCTTTCACTTGCTCGTCAGTGAGACCATGCTCGAACGCTTTGATGAAAGATGAGACGTGAGCAGGCAGCGACGACGCTTTCTTCATGGCACTCCGCTGCTCCGGCCCGAATGACACGAATTGCAGCGCGATCGGCAACCTCTTTTCAAGGCCGAACTGCTTGCCGAACAAGCCGTTGAGCGCATCGTTGAAGTTGATCGCACAGGACTGGAGTTCAGCACCGATCGCGTCGTCGATTCGACTCGTTGACTGATGCTCAATCTCATGTCGAAGGTCGATCAAGAACTTCAGATTAGTCTTGGCGCCTTCAGAGATAGGGCACTTTCCAGTGCTTAGGCATTTAGTGAGGTCCCAATATCTATCGGCGCCGTGAGCGGTCTTATTGTCCTTGTAGACGTAGGGGATGCCCTCTCGCTTGTAGTAGGCGTGCAGCAAATAGGTCCATGCGATTACCGCGGTCGTGATGAACAGCTCAGCGCGGAACATGAGCCCAGCCGAATTGAAGATGTGGACCGCTGCGATCATCGCCTCCCTGCTCTTGATCAGGAGTTCGTCGCCACGTGAGCTTAGGCCGGTTTCGAGGTCCACGTCCGGCCACGTCGCGAGAAACGCGTCGAGCTCCTCGGGATCGGCCGCTTTCGTCGCCTTGTGCTTCTTGCCTATGTGGATTTCGTGGATCGTCCGACCATTCAGCGACCGCGTCGGGCGAGTGAAATAGGCCAGGATGTCCTGATCGCTGTAATGGCCGCGCTCGATCATCGCCTTCACGAGCGCGACCTCCCATCGTTCAAGGGTATTCCCCCGGCGCCGCTTGATCTTCTTCGGCTTCTCGTCTTCGTCGTTATCGGCCATCCTGCACCTCCGCATGAAGAGGTCTAACAGCACGGAAAAGATCCGCAAAGAATTGTCCGTGGATTAAGCTGGCGCCGTAGAAATTCCTCAGCAGACCTATTCTCGGTCCCGAGCCCAATGCCCCTATATCCCGCACTGCTGACCTTGAGCCGCCAGACCATGCTGCACGATGCCACTGATGACTGGTTCGGAGAAGCTGCATTGCAGAGATGATCAAGCTGGCGAAGGTCCGTTGAGGGCCGGCAGCAGTCGAGGCGGAGAGGGCGGAAACCAGACACTCGCTGCAAATTGCACAAAGGTCAGCTTTGCCGAAAGCAGGCTCAGCAGCCCTGACACCAGCTACAGCGGCAACCTCTTGCAACTCTCAGACCGGGAAACACCCTAATGTATTTGCCAATGCCGCAAGCGGATAGAGGGGGGGGGCAGCGGGCATCAGGCGGTGGGCCCGTGATCGGCAAGACATTCCTCATGGTCGCGCAGCACCTCAAGAATGCGACAATCAGCCACCCGATCCGCATTGCAGGCACCGATCATGCGTAGCAATTCAACGCGGAGGGCCTCGAGCCGCACCAGCCGCGCCTCGACGTCGCGAAGTTGCCTTTGGGCGATGGCATCGACCTGCGCACAGGACCGGTCTGGCGTGTCTGAGAGGTCCAACAACTCTCGGATCGCCTCGAGCGAAAAGCCGAGCTGGCGGGAATGGCGGATGAAGGAGAGGCGGTCCAACTCAGCATCGCCGTAACGCCGCTGGCCGCCTTCGGTCCGGCCGGGCTCGGGCATCAGACCGATCTGTTCGTAATACCGGATCGTCTGCACTTTGGTGCCGGTCCGTTTTGCGAGTGTGCCGATCGCGAGCATATCTGACCCCTTTCATTCTACAGTCTCTGTAGGTTTTTTGAAGGGTGTCGCACAAGCCGGCAGTTCGTGAACTGGATGACACTCAACGCTGAGATTTCTGCAAATCGTTGTATCACGTTCCGCCACGCGGCCATTCTCGCAGCCTATTGCAAAGAAGGATGATCGGGAGGAGAAAAGTTAAACAAACCACTTGAAGCTACAGTTGCTGTAGGTCGTATCTCTGTGTCTGACGGTGAATCGGATTGGAAGCAGACATGACGGACGGGAGCACAGCACAACGGGAATGGCGCGTCACGGGGATGGACTGCGGCGCCTGCGCGGCCAAGGTGCGCGGCGCGGTGGAGCGCTTGCCCGGGGTCGCGGATGTCGATGTCGCGCTGATGTCAGAACGGCTGTGCCTGACGCTGGATAAGAATGAGACCTCGCCCGAGCGGATCGAGAAGGCCGTGCGCGGCATCGGTTTTGGCATCTCTCCAAAGGGGGCACAGGCAGAGAGGCCGAAGGGCGGTTTCATCCTGCCGGACGATGCAGTGATCGGTGGGACAGCGGCATCACCTCAAGCGCATGCGCCCGAAGAGATGCCAGACCCCGCTTGGTATCAAACCGCGAAAGGCCGCTTGGTCCTCGGCAGCGGCGCTCTGCTCGCAATGGCATGGGCCTCGCGGCTTGTCCTGCCTGCTGAGGTTTCGCATTGGGGCTTTGTCATCGCCACGTTGATCGGGCTTATTCCCGTCGCGCGCCGGGCCTTTGCCATGGCGCGGGTGGGCATGCCCTTTACAATCGAAATGCTCATGACCATCGCCGCCAGTGGCGCGCTTGTGATCGGAGAGCCGGAAGAAGCCGCGCTGGTGGTCTTTCTCTTTGCCGTGGGCGAATTGTTGGAAGGTGTCTCTGCCGGGAAGGCCCGCAACAGCATCCGTGCGCTGACCAAGCTGGTGCCGAAAACGGCGCGGCTTGAGGTGGGCAACAAGACGCGGGAGGTGGCGGCAGAGGCGCTCAGCGTCGGCCAGATTGTGCAGGTGCGCCCCGGGGACCGGGTGCCCTGTGACGGCGAGGTGGTCAGCGGAACTTCGGGCGTAGACGAAAGCCCCGTTACCGGCGAAAGCGTGCCGCGCCTTAAGGAGCCGGGTGCGGATGTCTTTGCCGGATCGATCAACACAGAAGCGTTGCTGCGCATCCGAGTCACAAAGGTTGCGGCGGACAACACCATCGCGCGTATTGTGCGGCTGGTGGAAGAGGCCGAGAGCGCCCGCGCGCCGACCGAGCGCTTCATCGATCGGTTCAGCCGCGTCTACATGCCTGCCGTGGTCGGTATGGCCGCTTTAGTGGCCGTGGTGCCGCCGCTTGTCTTTGGTGGCGCCTGGGGCGAATGGATCTATCGGGCGCTGGCTCTGTTGCTGATCGGCTGCCCCTGCGCGCTGGTGATCTCGGTGCCTGCGTCGATCACCTCGGCCCTGTCCACCGGGGCGCGCAACGGGTTGCTGATGAAGGGCGGCGCAGTGATCGAAGCGGCGGCGCGGGTCACCCATGTGGTTTTTGACAAGACTGGAACGCTGACCCACGGCAAGCCCCGCGTAACTGATGTTCAGGTGCTTGTGGGAAATGAAGCCGATCTTCTGGCCCTCGCCGCTGGAGTTGAGAACGGTGCGAGCCACCCGCTCGGCCAAGCGATTTGCGGTGCGGCTGAGGCACGCGACATCGACCCCGCCGCAGCGACACAGTCCCGCGCCTTGCCCGGCAAAGGGGCCGAGGCGGTGATCGCGGGGGCAACCATCTGCGTCGGCTCGCCGCGTTTGGCGGCAGAACGCGGGGCGCTGTCAGAGACTTTGCGCGCCCAGGTCGAGACGCTCGAAGCGCAGGGCAAGACCGTGGTGATTGTCTTGCGCGATAACGAGGCCCAAGGCCTCATTGCTCTTCGCGATGAACCCCGCGCCGATGCGGCAGAAGCAGTGGCGCAATTGAACGCTTTGGGTATTTCATCGGTGATGCTCACCGGGGACAACCGGCGCACCGCTGCGGCCATTGCAGAGGGGCTGGGCATCGACCACCGCGCTGAATTGATGCCGGAGGATAAGGTTGCGGCCATTCAAAACCTCACGGCTGAGGCGAAGGTCATGATGATCGGCGACGGCATCAATGATGCCCCTGCATTGGCCGCAGCGCACGTGGGCGTCGCAATGGGCTCCGGCACCGATGTGGCGCTCGAGACTGCCGATGCCGCGATCTTGCGTGACCGGGTGACAGATGTGCCCGGCCAGATCCGTCTCGCCCGCGCCGCGATGGGCAATATCCGGCAGAACATCGCCATCGCGCTTGGGCTGAAAGCCGTGTTCCTTGTCACCACGGTGCTTGGCATCACCGGCCTCTGGATTGCGATCCTGGCGGATACTGGCGCGACTGTTCTGGTAACGCTCAACGCCCTGCGGCTGCTGTTTTTCCGGTCAACTACCGCCGAGCGGTTGGCCGAGCCCGGTTGCCGCCCTACAACCCATGCAACCAACGAAACGACAGTCTGAACCTTTGGAAGGATTTTACATGACCCTCACACGACGCAGCCTGCTGGCCTGTTCCGCAAGCTTTGCCGCCGCCGCACCATTTGCGGCATGGGCCGAAGACAAGCCCGCCATCCACGTGATGAAAGACCCCAACTGCGGCTGCTGTTCGGCGTGGATCGAGATTCTGGAGAACGAGGGTTTTGCCGTGACGACCGAGCGCAGCTTGGGAACGCTCTTGATCAAATACAAGCAAGACAACGGCATCCCGCAGGACATGGCCTCTTGTCACACCGGAAAGATTGACGGCTATATGATCGAAGGGCACGTCCCGCCCGCCGACATCCGTAAATTGCTTGCCGAGCGCCCGGATGCCATCGGCCTTGCCGTGCCGGGGATGCCCTATGGTTCGCCGGGGATGGGGCCGGAGAGTGAGCGCGACGCCTATGATGTCTATCTGATTGCTCGCGATGGCAACAGCGAGGTGTTCACAAGCTACGAGGCTGCCTAAATCGCAGCGGACTTGGACCAAACAAGCAGGAAGCGCGCATGGCACATGATCACGCCCATATTGACCCCGAAAGCGGGGACCGCAGAGTATCACTGGCCATCTGGGCGAATGCCCTTCTGACTGTGGCGCAGATCGTGGGCGGTGTCTTTGCGGGGTCGCTCGCCCTTATCGCGGACGCGCTTCACAATTTTTCAGACATGGCCTCCTTGGTGATCGCCTTTGTGGCTCGCAAAATCGCACGGCGTCCGGCAGATGCGCGGATGACCTTTGGCTATGGCCGGATCGAAATCGTTGCCGCGCTGATCAACTACACCACGCTTATTCTTGTCGGGGTCTATCTGATCTACGAGGGCGGGATGCGCATGATTGATCCGCCGCAAGTGGCGGGCTGGACGATGGTCATTCTGGGCGGGGTCGCGCTGGTGGTTGATACGATGACGGCGCTGCTGACCTATTCGATGCAAAGGGGTAGCGTGAACATCAGGGCATTGTTCTTGCATAACCTGTCAGACGCTCTGGCCTCGGTCGCGGTGATTATCGGCGGCACGCTCATCATCCTTTACGACCTGCGTTGGGTTGATCCCGCGATCACCATCGGTATCGCGCTTTATATCCTTTATCTGGCACTCACTGAAATCGGCGGTCCGATCCGTATGCTGATGCTGGGTAGCCCGCCTGACATGGATGCAGGCGCAGTGGTCGACGCGATGACTGATGTCGATGGGGTCCGGGATGTGCATCACGTCCATCTCTGGCAGATGCAGGAGCATGAGGTGGCGCTTGATTGTCATGTAGTGTTGATGGGGCGAGATTGGACGGACCTTGAAGCTGTAAAGCAGGCGGTCAAGAAAAAGCTCGCGGATGACTTCGGCATCACCCACTCGAGCCTTGAGTTTGAAACCTCAGATAATGCCCATCAGGGTGCCGCGTTGTTTGGCCATAAAGACGGTGGAAACAACGCCGGCGAAGAACCTGGTGCATAAACATCTTGAGATGCCGAACAGCGTGGCAGCACGTTTCACTTGGCCAGTTTCCGACCTTTAATGCATTTCGGTAGACGCTACGGTTTCTATAACTTCTCAATAATGGGTGTGGGCAATGTCCGGTTTGGCGTGCCGCACCGTATCATAAGGTATAATCGGTGAAGATCTGCTAAGGGTCGACCGTGCCGGCCAAGCTTTTGGCGCAACCGCGAAGAACTCCGTCCCTCATGCGGTCAGCTGGGGCTCGAAGCCGTCATTCGCTGCAGACATCATCAAGGTCGGCTAAGGTGAAGGTTTTCTGATGCGGGTCGCGGCGTGAGGTTCGCGTCTTGTTGGGCGGACGACCCGCGTTGGAAAACCTCCCAAGGTCGAAGCCGCGAGGGTCTTGGTGATGCTATGGGTAAAGTTCGCTGACGATCGAGACGACGGCTGTTTCAGCGGGCCGTTTGGCCTTTTGCACGAGGCTGCAGATGCGGACTTCCCAGCCCAGTCGCCAAGCGCTGCCCGCCGGGCTGGGTGGATTTGTGGTTTGGGAACCTGCTGATACCTGATCGGCGCAGGTGGCTTGGTCCGGTTCTGCACGGAGCAGCCAGCGTGGGTTGATGATCTGTGACAGGCGGTCGGTCATGCGGCCTGCTCCCGTGGTGGCGCGCGTGACATCGGTTTCTGCCCGCGACGAAAGATCTCGATGATGCGCATGGGTCCCCCGCAGCATGGGCATGGTTCACGCAGCGTGAGCGGGGTGACGTCTGGCTCAGCGTCTTGGACATCTGCCTGATCTGGTGGTTGGACGCAGAGCAGTTTGCGGATTTTTGTGAGATTAGCTTTGCGAGCGCTGCTGGCCAGCAGGCCGTAGTGGCGGATCCGGTGGAACCCGTCAGGAAGGACGTGGATCAAAAAGCGTCGGATGAACTCAGGCGTGGCTAAGCGCATTATCTTCTGGCGGTCCCCATTTTTGAGGCGGTAGTCTTTCCAACGGAAGGCGACGGTGTCGGCATCAGCGCTGACCAAGCGGTGGTTTGAGATGGCGACGCGGTGAGTATAGCGGCTCAGGTAGGCAAGCACGGCCTCTGGGCCGCCAAAGGGCGGCTTGGAATAGACCACCCATTCGGATTTGCGGAAAGGGGTGAGCCAGGTGGTGAAGGCGTCCGTCAGCGCCAGCCGCTCCAAGTCCCCATAGAAAGCCAGGTCTCCGGCTTGGTGCAGCGCCACGAGCCCGTCCAGAAAGAGGCGGCGGAACAGGCGCGACAGCACGCGCACATGCAAGAAGAACCCAGGCTTGCTGGCGACCCATTTGGTGCCGTCCGGCGACAGGCCGCCGCCGGGGACGATCATATGGATATGCGGATGATGGGTCAGTGCCGATCCCCATGTGTGCAGCACGCTGGTCATGCCCACTCGCACGCCCATGCGCTTGCGGTCGGCCGCGATGTTCATGATGGTCTTGGCCGACGCCTTGAACAGCAAGCCATAGATCGCCTTCTTGTTCCAATAGGCGATCTGCGCGATCTCAGCTGGCAGGGTGAAGACGACGTGGAAATATTCCACGGGCAGCAGATCCTCGGCCCGTGCCTCCATCCAGTCGCGCGCGGCCGGTCCCTGGCACTTCGGGCAGTGTCGGTTCTTGCAGGAGTTATAAGCGATGTGATGGTGGCCGCATGTGGCACAGCCAGCCACATGCCCGCCAAGAGCCTCAGTCCGGCAGGCCTCGATCGACGACATCACCTTCAACTGGGAGAGGCTGACATGCCCCGCATTGGCCAGCCGCCACGCAGGACCATGGGTGCGGAAGATATCAGCAATCTCCAGTTCGGTCCGGGGCACCCCGGCGCCCGGTCACTCCAGACTTCGCTTCACCGTCTGATCCTGCAATTTGGCCAGCATCTCGTAGGGGCTGACAGTGTCGCGGATCGTCTTGGTGGCCACATGAGTGTATCGCGCAGTGGTCGTCAGCTTGGCGTGGCCGAGCAGCACCTGAATAACCCGCACGTCGGTGTTTGCCTCCAAAAGGTGGGTGGCAAAACTGTGTCGCAACGTGTGCAATGTCGCCGGCTTCTTGACCCCTGCCATACATTCATGAACTCACTCTGCGAAAGATTGAGCGCAGCCTCCCGCCACGCGTAATGCTTCAGAGTGATCGACAGGGGGCACGCGTTTCATGCCAGTCCCCGACGATGCCCCCCCGTGAGGCTGGGACCGGCGCACCCCGGGGGTCGGAACTTCCACCCGCCTGACGCGTTCCAGCCCTATACAGTTTTTCAGAGATCGGCTCGGCCGGAGGGGGAGTTTCTCATGGCGGAGAACAAAAGCTCAACTTGGGATGTAAAGACAATCGGGATCGCGGCGGCGGCAGTCGTTGGGTGGGGGGCTGCCTTATATGCATTCACCGACACTGCAGAACTTCAGAAGCAGACCGACCGCACTATCTCGCGCTTGCAAAGCGCTATCAGCACGCAGCAGGAAGCAGCCGGAAGCGTCGAGGAATTGCAGGCGGAGCTCGCATCGCTGGAAACGGAGACCCAGTCCCTGCAGGAGCAGCGCGACGGCATCCAGTCGGACATCGACACCTTGCAGCCGAAGCTTGACGAATTGATCGTACAGCAGACCTCCATTGACGAAACGGTGGCGCAGAAGCAGCAGCAAAACAATGAGCTGGAGCAGCAGATCTCGTCGATGCGTGAAGAAATGACCAGCTTTGAAACCCGCAAGGCAGACATCCAAAGTCAAATTGTCTCCCAGACGCAGGAGTTGACCGACATAAATACCCGGGTCGAAGAAGCTCGGGCGCGTGAGGCCGAAGTTCAGGAAAGCCTCGCAACACTTAGTGAGGACAACGCGCGGCTCGCCGAAGAAGTCTCCACCGGCGAAAGCGAGCTCCAGTCTCTGAGGGCGCAGGAAACGAATTTGAGAGACGAGGTCGCAACCCTGGAAAGCAGCCTGAACGACATGCAGGCCCGGCAAGCGGAGCTTGAGCATAGCTTCGCCAGCATGACCGAGCGGAAGACCGCCCTGGAAACCGATGTCGCTGACGCCCAAGAGCAGCGAAACGAAATCCAGAAAATTGTAACGGACCTTACCAGCAATGTAGAAGAACGCTCCAACAAGCTGTTGGAGATTGAGGAGCGGATCTCAGCCGCGGAAAACGGTCAGGGGTCTTCTGCGGGCGGCAACAACAGCAACGGGTCGGAAGACAGTCATTCGGAGGCCGAATCAACCGCCACGCGCGAGATGCAAGGCACGCAGGAAAATACTGGCAACGGCGATGATCCGGTCGCTTCCCAAGCGGAAACTTCAAATTCAAACTCCTCCGGGCAGCCCGCCGAAGAGAATGAACGAGGCGACATGTCGTCCGACGCCGAAGATGAGGGCGTAACCGAGATCGACAGCGACATTAACGACAGCGCCGACTTGGTGGATTCGTTGCAGGAATCTGGCGGCCTCCCGCCCGAAGACCTGTCAGAAGCGGGTAGTCAGAATGCCGGATCCTCCGGCACATCATCGAAAGATGAGATGCAGAGCCCGACATCGAGCAGCGATCAGAAGACTGACACAGCGACCGATGGCGCATCGGGTGATACGTCCTTGATCGAGGGCAACGCGTCTGACACGTCATCGTCGGCGGAGGCGGAAAACCAGAACACCGAAGGCGAATCTGCTGGTTCTGATACCGAAACCGAAAGTGAGAACGCCGCCGAACCAACTCAGAAGCCACAGAAAGCCGGTAACTAAGCAAAGATACTCACGCTTTCGGCGATCCGAGGGCTCGTGAGACGATACTTGCGCTAATTTACCGGCAAGACACAGCCTCCCAAGCAAAAAAATGCCGATTGATAGGCGCGGAAAATATTGCGAACATCGCCGTCGTTTAGCAGCAATGGCACTGGGCCCAAGGTCAGCTTTGGCGAGTGCAGTGCCGCTACAATAGATAGACCCCGAAAGGCAGCTTTGGGAATGACTGGCGTGCGAACCATGTTTAGGGACAATCGCTGCCCCTTTGTATGACGTCTCCAGATCCCGAAACGGACATGGCTTATGATTTGAATCAAAGCTGGGCGACCCCTTGGTCCTATACTGATCTCTCAGGAGGTTCGAATTGTCTGAGCACGGCCATAGCCAGCAAGAAATCGCAAAGCGAATCGGAGCCCCCCCGGGTAGGGGTGTGCTGCGCGACGCTGTTTACGGCGCAATTGACGGAGCGGTGACGACGTTTGCCATCGTCGCGGGTGTTGCTGGAGCCGGGCTCTCGCCTTTCATTATCATTGCGCTGGGAATAGCGAACGTCCTGGCCGACGGGTTTTCCATGGCGGCGGCCAATTATTCAGGCACCAAAGCCGAACTCGACAACATGCGTCGCATCCGCAAAATCGAGGAGCTTCACATACAAAACTACCCCGAAGGCGAACGTCTTGAGGTTCGAGAAATCTTGGCCCAAAAGGGCCTGAGGGGCGATGTTCTGAACCAGGCTACCGATGCGATCACGAAAGATCGCGAGAGCTGGATCGACTTGATGATGGAAGGGGAATACGGGCTAAGCGGTGTCGATCCACATCCTGTGAAATCCGCCGTAACCACCTTTCTGGCCTTCCTGGCGGCCGGAATCGTGCCGTTATTCCCGTTCATTCTCGGACTGGGCAACGCATTTTCTGTCTCGGCCGCGCTGACCATGATGACCTTTTTCGCGATCGGCGCGCTGAAAAGCGTCTGGTCTCTCAGCCCCTGGTGGCAATCTGCGGGCGAGACTGTGGTGATTGGGGGGATGGCCGCCGCAATTGCGTTTTTTGTAGGAACGTTGTTCCATGCGTAGAGGGCGTCTCATGCGCCTATGACCGCTTCGTCCGCACTTTCCCAGTTCGTTGACGGCGCGGCGAATGACCGGATCTAATCCGGGGCAGGTGGGCAATTCTACGACCAGTTTAACGAACTTTGAGAGGATTTCTTTACGGTGACAACGCATGACGTCTTTTCCGACAGCGGGAACCAAACAGAAAAGTTGCGCCGGGCACTGACCACCCCCTTGCTCACCCTTTATGGGCTCGGCGTCACAGTCGGGGCAGGCATCTATGTACTCGTGGGAACAACAGCAGCGGAAGCCGGTGCCTACGCCCCAGTTTCTTTCTTGATCGCTGCTGTAGTTGTCGCTTTTACCGCTTTTTCGTACGCAGAGCTCTCAACCCGATACCCCGTTAGTGCAGGTGAAGCGGCTTACGTCGAAGCTGGCTTCCGCTCGGGGGCGATGGCGACTTTGGTGGGTCTGGCAGTTGCGTTGTCAGGGATGGTTTCTGCAGCAGCTGTCGCCATTGGGGCTGCGTCATACCTTCAGGGGTTGTTTGCAGCGCCACAGTGGGTGCTGACGGTAGTGGTCGTAGTGTTGATGGGGCTTATTGCGCTGCGATTATCACTCTGATCGAAATCGGCGGCCTAATTTTTGTGGCTGTTTGGGGTTTCGGAATCTCTGAACCTCTCGGGGTCGATCTTGTTGATATGCTGCCGCCCCTTGTTGGACCACATTGGATAGGAATCGGCGCAGCCTCTCTACTGGCGTTTTTCGCTTTTGTGGGCTTTGAGGATATGGCGAACGTTGCGGAAGAGGTTAAAGACCCCGTTTCGACCATGCCTAAGGCTATTGTTCTGACCCTGACCATCGCAACCTTGCTATATCTCGCGACAACAACCGCGGTACTTACAGCCGTGCCGCTCAGCAGGTTGGCGTCATCTTCCGCCCCGCTTGCTCTCGTTTTTGAGGCCGCCCCAAAAGGTGTCCAGCAGAGCTTTGCCATTGTTGCAATTGTTGCCACCGTCAACGGTGTCTTAATCCAAATGATCATGGCGTCGCGGGTGCTCTACGGTCTGGCGGATCGCGGGCACCTGATTGCTGCCTTGGCCACGGTCTGGCCAAGAACCCAAACTCCGGTTTCTGCAACGGTCGTGGTGATGTGCATCATCATGCTATTGACCTTAGCATTGCCGATCGAAGCACTGGCCGAACGCACGTCGCAGATCGTTCTCTTGGTCTTCGTTCTCGTGAATTCTGCATTGATAAGGCTGAAGATGCGGGGTGGCACTGTACCGCAGCATTTCAATGTGCCTATCATTATTCCCGTCCTGGGCGTGCTAACCAGTTTGCTCCTGTTCGGAACGGCATGGCTCTAAAATAGGAGTCAGCAGCCGTACTTCCTACCTCGATCCTCATACCGAAAGAGAACTCAATTGCGCAGGGTATTGTTTGCCAAAAAGGGCGGACTGGGGTGATCGGAATAAAAGGTGACGAGCCTTGCAGCGCCAGCTGCAGGCGTTGCTAAGGATCCCGAGAGGTCCGCCGATGTCGCCGGTCATGCGTCGCTTCAGGGTTAGGTCAGATTTCGCCAGCAAGCTTTTCGCGCAGGTCGAGAAAACCTTGCTGAAAGTGGTTCTTTTATCAGCGCTGTACGCTTTCCAGATACGCCAGAAGTCCTGCCAAGACTCTTGGCGTCGGGGTCATCACACCATCCACCGCAATTGGCACAGTATCATTTGCCATAGCACCTCCGAATTGAGGCATCACCCGGGCGAGATGCCCTTGTTCAGGGTCACCATAAATATAGCTCAATGCACGGGCGCGGGGAAAAGAGCCTCCGTTTTCACGGGCCAACAACGTGAGATCCGTCGGTTTTGGATCGAGCCCTGCCGAGGAAGGACCGTCGCCACGGCCCGACATTCCATGGCAGGAAACACAGTTCTTCGCAAAAAACCTCGCGCCATCAGGTGCTTCGGGCATCGAAGGTACTGTGCAGGCGGCTAAACCAGCGCTGGTGATTGCGAATGTGAACAGCAATGATTTCGGGATGGGCATAGGAACTCCTTCAGTTCGTAGACACGGCTAAGCTTAGCACACCCTGTAGGAATAGGCGCAAGCCTCAGATGCTAAGAGTGAGTATATGCTGCCACTGGGAATAGCTTCGAGCTCGGCACGGTCACTAACGGCTCGAAGCTGACCTTTGCTACGCAAGGCGTGAAGGTCGGCTTAGGGCCGGGGAGCGAGAGGCACGCCCATGCTGCGGCTGCAAAGCATATTACGTCCAGCGTAGTCAGTTTGGGCTCATACCGGGATTTCGCTGCGCTCTCCACGAATGTCTCCTGTTGGACAAAAACATATGGTCACAACACACGGGACAAATACGGTGGTAAGCGCCGGTGACAAAAATGTACGGATTTGGGCCCATACTGCGCTGCGGAGAACGTCCGGAAGGAGCCCAAACCGTCTATCACAGATGGTTATGGCTTGCCCTCGAATGCCAGAGCATTTGATTTCAGATCGTCCGGCGTAAACCTGAAAATCGTCATCTCGTCTACGCTATAGGCGCCAAGGCTTCTGTAGAATTCTATGGTGGGTTTGTTCCAGTCCAGAACCCCCCATTCCATCATCTCGCAGTTTCTCTCGAGGGCAAGAGAGCAAAGATACCCCATAATGATCTTGCCAAGACCCTGATGGCGGACTTTCGTATCCACGAAGAATCCATCGATATAGATTCCTGACCGTCCAGTAAATGCAGATGACTTCTGGCAAAAATAGGCAAAGCCCGCAATTTCGCCCTTGTAGTATCCAAACAGCGCCTCGCCCAGTTTTTCATTCAGAAGCCGTTTGATCTGAGCCTCAGTTGCCGTGATCTTGTCCGACATCTTTTGATAGGCGCCCAGTTTTTTCATGTATTCGACAACAAGCCCCGCATCATCCGGAGAAGCGTGTTGGATCATGAAATTCGGATTGGATGTCGCTATTTTCTGCACAGTTTCATTCTCCCATACCTGTGTTTGCGAAGGTAAATGTCCTGCTGGTCACAGCAAGTCAGAAGATGTCTGCTTTTCCGCCAAGCCGACGTTGGCCTGCAAACCTCAGCGCCGTTTGGGTGGGCGACCGCAGCGAATGGCAGGAACGAGCCCAACCTACCAGACTGAAGAATGGTGGTTAATGCGACCGCGACGATCAGTACAAGGTTTCTCTGTACCGCTGTTCAGAATAAGACTGTTCAGTAGAGGCAACTTCCATTTTGGAGTGGTCTCTGATCATTTCATAGAGCGGAGCGATGGGGCGGCTTTCCGACCAGGTCGTAGGTTTCCATAAGCCACCCCGCATAGGTGCTTTGCCGCAATGAGTGAAAACCTCGTCAGCAAAAACACGCAGGACCGTCTTAGGGCTTCTTCCGTTGATTTCGAACCTGTCGCAGAGTTCTGGGGCATCGCTTATTTCAGCTGTACCATTCACCCGAAGGGTCTCCGTAACTCCCGGAATCATGAACAAAAGTGCTACTTTGGGATGTGCTAAAATGTTCAAGAGACCATCAATCCGATTGTTGCCTGGGCGGTCAGGGATCAAAAGCGTCTTTTCGCTTTCTACTTCAACAAACCCAGCAGGATCACCTTTTGGCGACACGTCAAGATTTGTACCATCCGAGGTCGCAAGTACGAGGAAAGTCGCGTGTTCTATGAATTTTCTACAATGCTTATCGAATTGCGAAATAACCTTCGCCGCTGCATGTGGCGAAGCGCTGCCATAAATTTCTCTTAGTTTTTCAGGTGTCATAATTCAAACCTCCGATTGCTACCTGATAGCACTAAGGCCAAAGGCAGCAAAGTCCGCTCAGCCGACGTCGGCCGTCGGAAAATGCTGCGCGACGCATGAAAGACCGCTTCGGTGAAACTGCGCCGCAGCGAGACCGCTCTGTCTCAAGGTCGGCAATGGGCCGAAAGCACCAATAAGTGCCAACTCAAAAGTTTCCGCGATTCCCGTTGCTAAGGGTTTTGATAGATTGATTGACCCGATTTACTCCGGTCTTTTTACGCACTTAGACTTTAATCCTTTCAAGATTCTTCAGCACTGCATGCACGGCAAGGCCTGTTTCAGTCAGCCCATAGGTCACCTTGGGCGGAATGGTATTCTCCTGTTCGCGCCAAACCAGCCCATCGGCTTCCAACTCCCGCAGGCGGGTGGTCAGCACCTTGGGAGAGATGTCGGTGATCTGGCGTCGCAACACACCGAAGCGGCAGGCACGCTGATCGCCTAACACGTAGATCACATGGGTTTTCCATTGTCCCCAGAGCTTGCGCAGCAGCGTGTCCGCCGCGCAGGGGATATCAACTGCGTCCCGGTCCCCGGGGCCGGGTGCCTTTTTCTGGGTGGTTTCCATTTGGTAACGACTTTCACTTGGTAACTCTCGCCTTACATAAGTTCCCAACCGACCGACACAATAAGCCGGAAGCGTTTCACGCCGCTGGCATCGAAAGGAGAGCACCATGTCCCAAGGCACTTCCCGAGCCATCCCCGGCCTGCACCACGTCACCGCTATCTCCGGCCCGCCGCAGGACAACCTTGACTTCTGGGTGCGCACCCTCGGGCAGCGGCTGGTCAAACGCACCGTGAACTTCGACGATCCCGGCACCTATCACCTCTACTACGGGGATAAGGACGCGGCGCCCGGGTCGATCATGACATTCTTTCCATTCGTAGATGCAGGCCCAGGCCGCGCGGGGCCCGGCATGACGTCGGCGGTGGCCTATGCGATCCCCGACTTGGACCGGCGCATGGGGGAACTGGCGGAGGCCACCATCGACTTCGAAGGACCTTTCGATCGCTTCGGCGAACGCGCCATCGCGCTGCGTGACCCCGACGGGCTGCGGGTCGAGGTGATCGAAGGCGGCGCGCGGGACGAGGGGTTTCACAGCGTGACCCTTTGGCTTGAAGAGGTCGCGGCCACCGCCGCTGTGCTTGAGGCAATGGGCTACGTGCGCGAGGGCGAGGAGGCCGCCGCCACGGGCGGCACCGGCGGGACGGAGACCCGTATTCGCTACCGCTCGACCGAACCCGAGCGTGGTTCGGCCGTGGACCTAATGACCTCGGACGCTCGTTCAATCGGGCGCTCAGGCGCAGGCACTATCCACCATGTCGCCTTCCGTGCGCGCAACGAGGAAGAGCAGCTGGCATGGCGGGCGCGGCTCTCTGCCGCGGGCCAACAGGTCACCCCGGTCATCGACCGGCAGTATTTCGACGCGATCTACTTCCGCACGTCCGGCGGGGTGCTCTTCGAGATCGCCACTGATCCACCGGGATTCGCCGTTGACGAAGACCCAGCCCACCTGGGCGAGGCGCTGAAACTGCCCGAGAAATTTGAGCCTCACCGCGCTCAGATCGAGCAGGTGCTGCCGCAGATCCGGGTGCCGTCGTGAGCGGCCTCGGGGCGGTGACGCGCGGCACCGGTCCGCACGCGGGACAATGGCTGGTCAGCGCTGGTGCTCCGGTGGAACGCGCACGGC
Source organism: Sulfitobacter sp. 1A13496 (assembly GCF_043557225.1). Taxonomy (NCBI): domain Bacteria; kingdom Pseudomonadati; phylum Pseudomonadota; class Alphaproteobacteria; order Rhodobacterales; family Roseobacteraceae; genus Sulfitobacter; species Sulfitobacter sp. 1A13496. The sequence continues at coordinate 359,928 of NZ_JBIFFP010000003.1, forward strand.
TGGCTCTGGTGATGATCCACGGCCGCGGCGGCGCGCCGGAGGATATGTTCGGTCTGGCCAAACACCTTGCCCTGCCGGATCTCGCCGTGCTGGCCCCGCAGGCAGCCGGGCAGTCTTGGTGGCCGGGCAGTTTCCTGGCGCCGCTCACGGCCAATGAGCCGGGGCTCGGCAGCGGGCTGAGCGTCATCTCCTCGCTGCTGGATGACCTGTCTGAGCAGGGTTTCGATCCAACACGCGTGGCGCTGATCGGCTTTTCGCAGGGGGCTTGTCTGGCGTTGGAGGCGGCGGCGCGGCTGGCCCGTCCGTTCCGCGCTGTGGCCGCGCTCTCCGGCGGGCTGGTCGGCACGGGCGAGGCGGGCGGCGTTCCGCGGGCCGACCTCTACGACCGTCCGGCCAAGACCTTCGACTATGCGGGCCGGCTGGCCGATGTGCCGGTGCTGCTCGGTTGTCACGAACGCGATCCGCATATTCCGCTGGCGCGGGTGCAGAAGAGCGCCGATGTGCTGCAGAACATGGGGGCCAAGGTCGAGACGCTGATCCTGCCCGGCGCCGGACATGGTATCGTCGCCGAAGAGGCCGCCTGGCTGCGCAGGCAGCTGAACACCGAAAGGTAAAGAGAGCGCCCATGGACAGCGAGATCGAGATTACCCGCGAAGAGGGCGACAGCAAGGGCCGCTACCTGGCGGTGGTCGACGGCTACGAGGCCGAGATGACCTACTCCCGCCTCGGCGCCCGCGCGATCATCATCGACCATACCGGCGTGCCGGAGGCCCTGCGGGGTCGCGGCGTCGGCGAAGCGATGGTACGCCGCGGCGTGGAGGACGCCCGCGCCGAGGGCCGCAAGATCGTGCCGCTTTGCCCCTTCGCCAAGGCACAGATCGACCGTCATCCCGAATGGCAGGACGTCCTGCAACGAAAAAGCTGAAAGGAGACACGTCATGAGCTGGAGCCCCTGTCCCGACCCAATCCCCGGGGACGCGAAGAGCGTCGATGCGGTGGAGACGTTGATCGTCCCGCGCGCCGTCGATATCGGCGAAATGGAAGTCCGCCGCGCGCTGCCTTCGGACAAGCGCCAGATGGTCGGCCCGTTCATCTTCTTCGACCAGATGGGGCCGGCGGAATTCCTGACCGATCAGGGCATCGACGTGCGCCCGCATCCGCATATCAACCTCGCTACGCTGACCTATCTCTTTGAGGGACAGATCCATCACCGCGACAGCCTCGGCACCGATCTGGCGATCGAACCCGGCGCGGTAAACTGGATGAAGGCGGGCAGGGGAATCGTCCATTCCGAGCGCACCGCGCCCGAGCGCCGCAAGACCGGCCAGCGCTTGTTCGGCCTCCAAACATGGATGGCGCTGCCCGAGGCGGAGGAGGAAAGCGACCCCGCCTTCCTGCACTACGGCAAGACCGACCTGCCCACGGTTGAGGCCGAGGGACTGACCGCCCGGCTGATCGCCGGATCAGCCTTCGGCGTCGCCTCACCGCTCAAGACGGCGTCGGACACGCTTTACGTCGACGTGACCCTTGCGCCGGGGGCGAAGGCACCGATCGTGGCGAATACCGAGGAACGCGCCCTCTATACCATCCACGGCGGGATCGACGTGGCTGGGGATACCTTTGCGCCGGGGCAGCTACTGGTCCTCCGCCCCGGGGACGAGGTCACCGTAACGGGCGTCGATGACGGCACCGGCGCACATGCGCGCTTCATGCTCTTCGGCGGCGCGCCGATGGAGGGGCCGCGCTACATCTGGTGGAATTTCGTCTCCTCGCGCCGCGAGCGCATCGAAGAGGCGCGCGAGGAATGGCGGCAGGGTAAGTTCTCGACGGTGCCGGGGGACGAGGCCGATTTCATCCCGGCGCCGGAGGGCAAGCCCAAGATCAAACGGGCGCAGGGAGGCGTCTTCTACCCATGACGTTGCCTCCTGCACCGGCGGTCGACGTTCACGAACAAGGACTTACATGTCTATCATGACCGAACTTTCTAATCAGCCACTGGATCAACTCAGCCTCGACGAGGCTGCCCGCCCGACAGCGCCGCCGGTGCCGGAGGCGACGGATAGGCACCGTGCTCAGGGGCGGCAGCTGGCGGCCATTCATCGGCACTATCTGATGGAGATGGCCCAAATCGGAGCGGTTCTGGCGCGGATCGAAGCGGGGGACAGCCCGCCCGATGACCTCAAGCGGATCGTGCTTTCGCTCGATATGGCAGAGAATTTCCGCGCCTTCGGTTCGCTTTGCGGACGCGAATGCCAAATTCTGAAGTTCCACCACGACATCGAGAGCGCCGACATGTTCCCTCGGATCGAGGCGGCGGGTAAAGGCAAGTTCCGTGAGGTCGTCGCCAAATTGAAGGCGGAGCACGCGGTGGTGCATGAGTTGATCCTCCGCCTCGACCGCGCGGCGGATGTATTGACGGAAGATCCGAACGATGCGAATTTCCTTCATGCCGCCACCGCCTTCAGAAAGTTGGAGGAGGTCGTGCGATCTCATTTCAGATACGAGGAAACTGAACTGGCAGAGGCCATCGGTTATTATCTCGGATCGGTCTAACTATTCCTATTGGCCATCACTGCATTATTGAGATCGAAAAGCCTTTCGACAACTTGGAAGGGGCAAGCAATCTTCAAATCAAAAAGACCCTTCGTTTCGCAGCGAACGGCGGCTCCTAATCTACACCAAGGGCGTATTTTGTTGAAAAACTCGCCCTTGATCGACGGTCCGTCGGCTGATTCAATTCCTGTAGGGGATAGGAGGATCGGCGATGATGGGACCGAGGCAGGAGGCGCAGCCGGCGCTGTTCTATGAGTTCTCGCTTGAGGAGCATGTCCCACAGAACCACCTGTTGCGCTTCATAGATCGGTTCGTGGACCTGTCCGGCATCCGCAGCTACCTCGCCGATTTCTACAGCCATACGGGGCGGCCGTCGGTCGACCCTGAACTCCTCATCCGGATGCTGCTGGTGGGTTATTGCTTCGGCATCCGGTCAGAGCGGCGGCTTTGTGAGGAGGTGCATTTGAACTTGGCGTATCGCTGGTTTTGCCGTCTCGATTTCAGCGACCGCGTTCCTGACCATTCCACGTTTTCGAAGAACCGGCACGGCCGTTTCCGCGACAGCGAATTGCTGCGGCACCTGTTCGAAGCGACTGTCGCACGGTGCATCGAGGAGGGCTTGGTCAGCGGCCAGCGCATGGCGGTTGATGCCAGCCTCATTGAGGCGGATGCCAACAAGCAGAACTCGACTCCAAAGGAGGATTGGGACCCGGCGCAGGTCGATCCGGCAAATGCGCCCCGCGCGGTTCGCGAGTATCTCGCCACCCTGGATGAGGCGGCGTTCGGTGCCGCCAGCGAGGTTCAACCCAAGTTCACGTCGCATTCCGACCCGGCCAGTCAATGGACGGCCGCCCGTAAAGGTCCGGCTTTTTTCAGCTATTCCGACAATTACCTGATCGACACCGACCATGGCGTCATCGTGGACGTGGAGGCGACGAGATCCATCCGACAGGCTGAAGTCGGTTCGACCAAGACCATGCTGGAGCGGGTGAAGGCCAAGTTCGACTTGCATCCAGAGCGCCTGATCGCGGACACGGCTTACGGCACCGCGCCAATGTTAGGATGGTTGGTTGACCGCGGAATTTCTCCGCACATCCCCGTCTTCGACAAGTCGGGGCGCAGCGACGGAACATGGACCCGCGCCGACTTTGAATGGGATGCGGAGAACGACCAATACATCTGCCCCGAGGGGCACGAGCTGAAGCAGTTCCGCCGGAACTATTCCGACCCGAACCGGGGACCGACCGGCAAGGGGACGGCCCGGTATCGTGCCCTGAAAGAAGTCTGCCAGGCTTGCCCCTCCAAGGCAAAGTGCTGTCCGAACGCTGATGCCCGCAAGATCACCCGCGAGGAACATGAAGATGCGCGGCAGGTCGCCCGCGACATTGCGAAAACTGACCAATACGTGATCTCGATGAAGCTGAGGAAGAGGGTCGAGATGCTCTTTGCCCATCTCAAACGGATCCTTGGTCTGAATCGGCTCCGATTACGTGGGCCATGCGGTGCAAACGACGAATTCCTCCTCGCCGCCACTGCTCAGAACCTCCGGAAATTGGCCAGGATCCTTCCCGCACCGCAGCAACCGCGAAAAGCCTGACAACAAAGGCGCTCGCGTCCCATTCCGGGGTCAGTATTCTGCGCCAGCGAACGGGTGTTTTTCCACAGAATGGGCGGAAAGCCGCCGTTCGCCGCAAAACGCACGAACGGCAGCTATGCGAACAAAGCTAAGACAAACACTTGTGCCATGCACGTTTGCTTCAGTTGACCATTTCCGCCCTGCGAACTCGTGCTAAGCGCAAGATGCTGCGCCCGACCTTCAGGTAAACATCTTGGCCAACATCACGATGGCCATGCCCATCATCATTAGATTTTCGGACAGGCTCACAAATCCGAGCGGCACGTTCGAATTACCCCCAACGCAAGCGCATTTTAACTCGCGCCTGTCGATGTAGACGGCTTTGAACACGCTAATTGCGCCAACCGTGGCGATGAAGAGCGCAGCCGGAGCGGCAAATGGGGTAAGCAACATACCGGTCATCAACACGCCCGCCCCGGTTTCAACCCATGGATAAACGTAGGCATATGGCACCCATTTACGTGCCAGCAGGTCGTAGTTGAGGAACATCGTCGTGAAGCTTTCGATATTGCTCAGCTTCTGCATCCCCAGCAGGATCATCGAGACCGAAATGAACCAACCGAGCGTCTGCCACGTGATCGCGCCAAGAAAGCCGATGGACAGAGCAAGCGCTGTGGTCGCAGCAACGGCGAAGAGATAGATCACCGGTTTGTAAGTGGTCGCCGTAGGGTCATAGTCGGTAAGTTCCTGGCGCAGGGCGTCATAGCCGCCAACGCGCTTCCCTTCGATCCAGACTTGCGGGGTCGTGGGAACATCGTATTGCGCCTTGAACGCGTCGACTTCAGACCGCGCGCGGAACAGGCGGTCATCGACCTCGTAGCCTTTGCGCTCCAAAAGCCATCGCGCCTTCTGCCCCGCAGGACACAGATGGTTTGGCAGGGCCATGCGGTAAAGCACGGCGGTTTTCCCTGTCGCGGAGGAGGCCGGATCAGTTGTTACGTCTGCAACATCACGGGTGTCTCTGGGCATGATATGCTCCTTGATCTCAGGGTTTGGTGCGGGAAGTGCCAGGCGCTGCATCCCCGTTTGCTTCGATGTCTTCGATATAGAGCTTCATCTCTTCGATCTCGCTGCGCTGCGCCTCGATGATCGCGTCGGCCAGTTCGCGCACGCGCGGATCGGACAGGTTTGCCCGTTCGCTGGTCAGGATCGCGATTGAATGGTGCGGGATCATAGCTTTCATCCAAGCGGTGTCGCCTACCGTATCTTGCGACCGGACCAAGTAGACACCAGCCGCAAAGGCGATGGCGGCACCAGTGAAGATCGCAAAATTCGTCTTTCGATTGGAATACATGCCGAGCATGAAGGCGAGCATAATGATTGCCATTACCCCGCCCATATAGAGCGCCATCCACATCCGCGTCTGGGAGAAGAAGACATGGTCAAGCGCATAAGTGTTGAGATACATCAGGCCATACATCACGACCGTCGAGGTGCCGATCATCGCAAAGAACCGGCCATAGCCGCTGCTTGTGCGATCGTCGTGCTTATTCTTTGAATCCATTGTATTGTCCTCCTAAATTGCCAATGTGTGCCATCGTCTTATACCCATATGGGGTATATTATCCGATCGGCAACAAATCCCGAATGGAGCGACGCCTCATGAAGGCTAACAAGGAAAAGACGCTGGATCGCCTGGCGCGGCTCGAAGGACAAGTGCGCGGCATCGCGAAAATGGTTGAGGCCGACCGCTACTGCATGGACATCTTAGCACAGACTGCGGCAATCCGATCCGCCGTTCTGGGGGTCGAAAAGCTTGTGCTGGAGAACCACGCTCAGCATTGCGTCGAGGCTGCGATTGCCAGCGGCGACCCGGAAGAACAACGCGCCAAGTTTGACGAGTTGATTGGTCTTTTGCAAAAGGCGTCGAAGTAGGCGTTTCGGACCGAATGCCCATCGCGCTCTGGCACCGTAGCCAGCGCCTCTGACCTCTTCTCTGGGTCGGAACGCCAATCCGCCGCCCCGCACTTTAGGCCGGTTTCCGCCAGAAAACCGCAATCCTTCCAGCGCTGGACGCGTTGACAGGCTCTGCGACTTACGACACTGCTAACACCTATGCGTGCTCTGGAAGACATATCCAACCTCTGTCGCGTCCTTCTCGGCGTGGTTTTGGCCTGTGGTCTGTTGCTGCTGCCGCCCTCGTCGGTTCATGCCGAAAGCGGGATGCATGACAGCGCGCAGGCGGCGCATCACGCGGGTCATCAGATGACCACAGAGTCCGAACTGCATCCGGACGCAGCGGCCATGCCCGACCAAACAGAAATATCTGACAGTTTCGAAGGCGAGCCTTGCTGTGGTGGAATTTGCCTGACGGGAGCGCTGACCTCCTCGCAGGACGCCAAAATGACGGCTGTGCGATCCGTTGAATACACCAGCGTGTCCCATTCTGTCGCCTCTGGCCAATCCGCTGGTCAATTGCGTCCGCCTCGAGCCTGAGTTGATCCCGGCCGACTAACGGCCTTTGCATCCGCGGCGTCTGGCTGCGGGAAAGATCACCTTATTCTCAGGCAAAAAACCAATGAAATTACCACTGATTGCAGGGGCGATGTCCCTGACCCTTGGGGCTTGCGCCACGACGCTCCCCCCATTTCCAGACGTCACTGCCGCCTATGTGCAGCAGCCCACGCCTCTGCCCGAAGTCGCCGCGATGACCGCCGCCGACAACAGCACGCGCGGCAGTGCCACGACCGCCGAAGAGCAACCCTTTGCAGGCTACCGGCGTCGCGGCGTGGTGGAGCCGCTCGATTGGCGACGGTTGAACGCTGAACAGGCACCTATGCAAGGGATGGATATGCAGGGGATGAACCACTGATGCGTTGGAAATTGAAAACCGCCGCCGTCATTACACCACTGATCTTGGGCGCCTGCACGGCAACGGACCTGCCGGTGAGTTTCTCGGCCCGTGATGCTGGCTTTGCCACCGTGGAGGCACGCACCTCCAAGGCCATCGGCAAGCGCACCGTCTGGGCGCAGTCGCAGGCCGAGACCGTCGCGGCCTCCAAACAGGTCCGCGCCATGGTGCAGGGTAAAACGATCAGTGCCGAAACCGCTGTGCAGGTCGCGCTTTTGAACAACAAGGGGCTTCAGGCGTCCTATGCGCAGATCGGCCTCTCGGCGGCCGAAGCATGGCAGCAGTCCACGCCAGAAAACCCCGTCGTCTCCATCGGCTTGCTGGGCATCGGCGCGCCCGAGGTCGGGCTTTACCGTGCCTTGGAAAGCATGATCGCCGTGAACCTGCTGGACGCTCGCACCCGCAAACAGCGCATCGCCGCTGCCGAGGCGGAATTCCAGCACGCGCAGATGCAGGCGGTGAGCGACACGCTGGCACTGGCCAATGAAACGCGCGAGGCATGGATCAACGCGGTCGCCGCCTTTGAGGCGGTGGGCTACCTTAAACGTGCTGCCGTCACCACCGATGCGGCGGCGGAACTGGCGCAGCAGCTGGGCAAGACCGGCGCGCTCAACAAGGCCGCACAGGCCCGCGAGCAGGCGTTCAATGCCGAGATGGCCGGACAGCTGGCGCAGGCGCGGCTGGATGCGCAATTGGCCAAGGAACAGCTGACCCGGCTCATGGGGCTCTGGGGGCAGGACGTGGCCTATTATGTGCCCGATGCTCTGCCCCGCGTGCCCAATACGGTCAGCAGCCACAAGGGCATCGAACGGCTGGCGCTCGCCAATCGTGTTGATTTGGAAGTCGCCCGGCTGGGGTTGGCAGCAACGGCCAAGGCCTATGGTCTGACCGATGCCACCCGCACCCTGACCGACCTCGAAGTCATCGCTGGTGCCGAGATCGAGCGTGAGGAAGAGGACGGGGAAGTCGAGACCAGTATCTCACCTCAGGTCGAGTTCGAGTTCGTCATCCCAATTTTCGACAGCGGCAAGGCGCGAATGCGCAAGGCCGAGCTTAGCTATCTTCAAGCCGCCAATGTGCTGGCCGAACGGGCGGTGAACGTCCGCTCCGAAGCCCGGGCGGAGGCCACGGCCTACCGCTCAAGCCACCAGATCGCACGGCACTACTCAGACGTGGTGCTGCCTTTGCGCCGCACCATCGATGAAGAGGCTCTGCTCAGCAACAACGGCATGATCACCAGCACCTTCGATCTGTTGAACGACGCCCGCGAAAAGATCGGAAGCCAGCTTGAGGCAGCCAATGCCAAGCGTGAGTTCTGGCTGGCCTCTGCCGGTCTGACCGCCGCGATCTACGGCGGTGGGAGCGGCGGCGGCGGTGCCGGCGGAGAGACACAGATCGCCGCCGGTGGCGGCGCAGGACATTGAGACAAGGAAGCAACCAGATGATTAACAGACGTCAACTCCTGGGGGCCGGCGCTGCGGGTGCAACGCTCGTGTCCTCCAAAGCATGGGGCCAGACCATGAATATGGGCCTGCCCGAGGCCGCCGAGATGGATTCGGCCCTCACCCAAGCGCCGACCCGTCCCACCAGTGGGCCGGACTATAACCCCGTGGTCACGCTCAACGGCTGGACCCTGCCGCACCGGATGAACAATGGCGTGAAGGAATTTCACCTCGTTGCCGAGCCGGTCGAGCGTGAACTTGCTGATGGTATGGTCGCGCGCCTCTGGGGCTACAACGGTCAGTCCACCGGTCCGACCATCGAAGCCGTCGAGGGCGACCGGGTGCGCATCTATGTTACCAACCGCCTGCCGGAACATACGACGGTGCATTGGCACGGGCTGATCCTGCCCTCGGGCATGGACGGTGTCGGCGGGCTGAGCCATCCGGGCATCCCGCCGGGCAAGACATTTATCTACGAGTTCGACCTGACCAAATCCGGCACCTTCATGTATCACCCGCATGGGGATGAGATGGTGCAGATGGCGATGGGCATGATGGGCATGTTCGTGGTCCATCCCAAAGACCCCGATTTCATGCGCGTTGATCGGGATTTCCTGATTATGCTGAACGCTTTCGACATCGATCCGGGCAGCTACATCCCGAAAATCATGACGATGACGGATTTTAACCTCTGGACATGGAACAGCCGCATCTTCCCGGACATTGACCCCCTGGTCGTCAACCATGGCGACAAGGTTCGCGTGCGCGTCGGCAATCTCACGATGACCAACCACCCGATCCACATGCATGGCTATGACTTCAAGGTCACCTGCACGGATGGCGGCTGGGTGCCGGAATCGGCGCAGTGGCCCGAGGTCTCCATCGACATTCCCGTCGGCGCCATGCGCGCCTATGAGTTCGTGGCCGAGCATCTGGGCGACTGGGCGATCCACTGTCACAAGTCGCACCACACGATGAACGCTATGGGCCACGACGTGCCCACGCTGATCGGCACCAACAGTTCCAACATGACACGTCAGGTCCGCCGCGTGCAGCCTGAGTTCATGCCCATGGGCACGGCGGGCATGGCGGATATGGGCGAAATGTCGATGCCGCTGCCCGACAACACCGTGCCGATGATGGCCGGCTGGGGGCCGCATGGACCCCTTGAAATGGGCGGCATGTTTTCGGTCGTGAAGGTGCGCGAAGGCATCGACGCGGACGACTACGAAGATCCCGGCTGGTATGAAAATCCTCCGGGCACCGAGGCGTATGAATGGACGGGAGAGCTGCCGGACTTTGCGCAGAACCACAGTCCGAAAACCCAGATCACGCCGAAACCAACCTCCAAGGGCTAAGCGCCCCTCAGACCATAATCACCTCTACAACCATACAGGAAACACCATGAATAAACTTCTTCTCTCGACCGCCCTCAGCCTTCTAATCACCTCCCCGGCCTTTGCCGCAGGCACCCATGGGGGCGGCCATGACGATGACGGCCACGGTGACATGCACAAGGAAATGATGGCCGGCATGCCGGGCAAATCCGCCAATGTGGATCGCACCATTGATGTAACTATGCGCGAAACCGACGATGGCGAGATGATTTTTGAGCCCGCAGAATTCGACATCAAGAAAGGCGAGACCATCCGCTTCAACGTCACTAACAAAGGCGAGATCGAGCATGAGTTCGTGGTCGACACGATGGAGGGCAATGCAGAGCACAAGGAAGCCATGGCCAAGATGGACATGGAGCATGATGACCCGAACTCGGTCCGTCTCGACTCTGGCATGGAAGGCGAGGTGATCTGGACCTTCGCCAATGAAGGCAGCTTTGAGTTCGCCTGCCTGATCCCCGGCCACTACGAATCCGGCATGCATGGGCCGATCACCGTCGCTCAGTCTGATGAGGCTCCCGCGGCACCTGCCGTCTACTCATCCGGGAAGATCAAGAAGGTCGACGCTAAGGGCAATAAGGTCACCATCATCCACGGCCCGCTCGAAAACCTCGATATGCCGTCGATGACTATGGTGTTCAAAGCCGATGAAGCGCTGATTGCTAAAATGAAAGAAGGCCAGAACATCGAGTTCGTAGCCGACCGTGTCAAAGGCAAATTGACTGTGACTGAGATGAAGTAAGCGCCAATCGCATGGCTGGCTGAACGAGCCGGCCATGCACTTTTCATAATAATAAGGCACTTCGAGCTATGAAAACGCGTGGAACCATCGCCCTCTGGGCCATCGCAGCACTGCAGGCCATTGTGGCGATCTTCTTTACCGTCTGCTTCTTGTTGGACGCTATGGGAATGGAGCCTGATTTTCTGATCTGGCAGAGCCATGAGTATCAGCAAACGATCTTGGCCATCGGGTTGAACCTCGGCGTGGCGCTTGGCTGGATCGCCCTCAGGACCAGTCTGCAACGGGCCCGGCTCGCCGAAGAGAAGATGCGCCGATGCACCTCGGAGTTCTCGATGGTAATGACGCAGCACTTCACCGACTGGCGTCTGACACCCGCAGAGCGGGACGTCGCTGTTTTTCTGGTCAAGGGCCTGAGCACCCGCGACATTGCGGAGCTGCGCGGCACCTCTGAAGGGACGATCAAGGCGCAGACAAACGCGATTTATCGCAAGGCTGCCGTCACCGGGCGCACGCAGTTGCTCAGCACATTCATTGAGGATTTGATGGATGACGCATGGGTGCCGGCGGACGCCCCGCAAACTGCGGCTGAGCGTTCGCATGTGGCTGCCCACAAATCAACAGCCGCCCCGGCATAACCGCCTGAGGGGAAGCTCCCGCAAACAAAACAGGTAGCTCGTCATGATCCAAGCAATACTTCTATCAATTCTGGTTATCGGCATCTGCACGACAATCCATTATTTCGTCCTTAAATGGGTGTCGGATACCATCGCGCAACGCAAAAGAACTGCGCATGGCCAGAACCTTGGCTTGGCGGTCGGCGCCATTACTTTTGCCCATGTGATTGAGGCTTTCATCTATACGCTGTTCTTCCTCTGGGCGGTGCAGGGTTTGCAGATTGGCGCGCTAAACGCTTCCGGAACAACGGATGAGCCAATCACGATGATGGACTATTTCTATTTCTCACTGGTCAACTTCACCACCTTGGGACGCGGCGACCTGACCCCCGTGGGGCACCTGCGCTTCACTACCGGGATAGAGGCATTTCACGGCTTTCTTATGATCACGGCGTCAGGAAGCTTCGTGCTGCAGATCATGGGGGGACGCGCCCCCTTGTCAGAGAAGGGATGACCCAAGTGGTTCGACACATTCTATTTCCCGATAGAGAGCGCATAGGCGCTCCACCCCCAACCCGTCATCGACAGTTGGAATTGGCCCCTGCAGGACATACCTACACGCCTCGGACATCGGCGCGCCCTGTGCCCCGTGGCAGCATTAATCGCAAATCACCCCGATAAGGCATGACATGAACAGAAGACAATTCCTCGCCAGTGTTTCCGCCACTGCGGTTCTGCCCCTTCCAAGCTTTGCTGGCGTGACGCCACTGAAGTTGAAGGCAGAAACAGTAAGTCAGCAGATCCTTCCCCAAGGCGAAGGCACCACCGCAATGCTGGGGTTCAACGGCTCGATGCCGGGACCAGAGATCAGGCTTAGACGGGGTGCGCGGGCATCGATTGAGGTCAAGAATGCCATGCAAGAGGGCACCGCCGTTCACTGGCACGGCATCCGACTGGAAAACCGGATGGACGGTGTCCCGGTGCTGACGCAAGATCTGATCGACCCCTATGACAGCAAAACTTACAGCTTCGTGCCACCCGATGCGGGGACCTATTGGTATCATTCGCATTATATCTCGCAAGAGCAGGTGGCGCGCGGCTTGATGGGGCCGCTGATCGTCGAAGACGACGCCCCTCTCGATCTGGATCATGACATCACCGTGATCCTGTCCGATTGGATCATCAACGAAGATGGCAGCCTTGTTGATGAATTCACCGATATGCATAGCGTCGCCCATGCGGGCTATATGGGCAATTTTGCCCGCGGTTTCCTATCGCGGAGCGAGGTGAAGCAAGGTGATCGCATCCGCCTGCGGCTGATCAATGCGGCGACCAATCGTATTTTCCCCCTGAGCATCTCTGGCGTCTCTGGTTCGGTTGTCGCCTTGGACGGCATGGCACTGCGCCAACCTCGCGCGTTCTCTGACCTCGTTCTGGCGCCGGCCCAGCGGGCCGATCTGATCGTCGATGTCACCGGCCCGGTCGGCTTTGACATGCCCACGCGACAGGCGCCTTACCGTCTGGCCGAATTGTCCATCTCTGGCGAGAATACGGATCGGCAGTCGGGGCCTCTGCCGACCTTGGCGGCACCGGACCTCCCGGCACCGGGCGCCCCCTCCCAGCACCTGACGCTGACCATGATGGGCGGTGCCATGGGCGGTCGGCACGGCGGTGCCAATATCTGGTCCTTCAACGATGTCTCGGACCTGCCACAGGACCCCTTTGCCATCATCGAACGCGGCGAAACGGTGCGGATCACCTTGGTTAATGATACCGCTTTTCCACATGGCATTCATTTGCATGGGCACCACTTCTATGAGGTGGCCCCAGACGGGAGCATCGGCGATCTGCGTGATACAACCTTGGTCGCTGCCGGGGAAAGCCGCGATGTTCTCTGCGTTTTCGACAATCCGGGGCGCTGGTTGATCCATTGTCATATGTTGAGCCACGCGATCGGAGGGATGCGCACATGGGTAGAAGTTGCATGAAACGGGCTGCTTTGTTTTTCTGTGCGGCCGCATCAGCAGCGCAGGCCGATCACGAACTCGACGGCCGCGATCCCGTCGCGGGGCGCTCGCTCTACGCCGAGCACTGCGCCGCCTGTCATGGCGCAGACCTCGAAGGACAGCCCGACTGGCGCACCCCAGACGAAGATGGTGTGCTGCCCGCGCCGCCGCATGATGCAACGGGGCATACTTGGCACCATGATAATACGCTGCTGTTCGACTACACCAAACTCGGGGGCGAGGTTGCGCTGGCGGCCCGGGGCGTGAAGGGTTTCAACAGCGGCATGCCCGCCTTCGGTGAGGTAATCTCAGACGAAGATATTTGGACCATACTTGCTTATATCAGGTCGACCTGGCCACCGCGCTCAAAAGCTGCTCAGGCCAGCCGAAATCGACCACATTGAGAGCCGGCAGCTTTTCTGGAGCTGGGCCCTAAACTGACATCGAGGCAGTAGGGGCTTAGATGAGCGACCTAAATGACCAGAGAATGCGACCAGTCGTCCAAGCCTCGGCTTCGGTCGATAGAGGGTGTTTCGGTCATTCGCTGAAACTTGATCGAACGACCGCTAAGGGCCGAAAGTTCCGGACTCGCTGCGCAGTGGCGAATGTCGGTTTCCGGTTCGCACGTCAGCTTTTCCGCCAGATCACTCGGTTTCTGACAGATCACTCCGCGCATCCCGGATGATCATCCATGACGAATGCAGGAACAGCCCTGCGATGG